>JAUQQQ010000003.1:23889-170812 GCA_030549815.1 bacterium
GAAAAAATTTATATTCCTTTTAGTAGCGTAAATAATAACATAGGTGTTTCACCTATATATGACTACGAAAAGGGTAAGATTTATCTTTACCCACAAATAAAAGATATATCTGTTTCAGATGACAGTATAGTAATCAATGGAGCAAAGGAAGTAAAAATACAAAAAAACTTCTATTTAAATAATCCTCTGAGATTTGTTATTGATTTAAAGGACTGTGTTCTTTCACCTGATATATTTAGACAAAAAATATTATCCTCTAATGAATACATTTACCAGATTAGAGTTTCTCAGTTTAATGAAATGCCTGCAATTGTTAGAGTTGTAATTGAACTTAAGGAAGGGCAAAAAGTAAAAAATATAGCCAAAATACTACCAAATCAAGTTCAGCTAATCTTTTCCGATAGAATTCCCGAATTATACGCTAAAATAAATAAATACGATTACAGTAATGCAAATAATGAGGAGCCTGTGAAAATATACCAAATAACGCCTTATGTTTCAGGAAATAGTTTTGCAATATCAATATCACTTGATAAATCTGTGAATTATACCATAAATAAATTGGATAATGGAAGATGGTTCATCGACCTTTATAATACAATCCTTACAGTTTCTTCTAACGAATTGAAAACTACTTCTAATTTTGTTAAATCTATAAGGTATTCTCAGCATCAAGTAAATCCTTTCCCTATAACCAGAATAGTTATTGAACCAGAAGAAAATTACAAATTAACTGTTAATTTGGATTCTATATCTAACACTGGAAAGCTTTTGAATTTTGCTGTTAATTATAAAAATGAGCAAAAAAATGTTGAAGATGTAATGGTTGCTTATAATAGGGGGAAGGTTATTGTAATAGATGCTGGCCATGGTGGTGGAGATTCAGGTGCTGTGAATAGAAACCTTGGATTAAAAGAAAAAGATATTACATTAAGAATTGCTCTGTTAACTGCTGAAAAATTAAAATCAATAGGATATAATGTTGTTCTTACAAGGGAAGGAGATTATGAATTAACTAATAGCCCTGTAGATTCTGAGGAGTTACAGGCGCGGGTAAATGTTGCAAAGAAAAATAATGCAGCTATTTTTGTTTCTATTCATATTAATGCTTCCACTTACTCTTTTGCTAATGGTGTTATGACTTTTTATTGTAAAGATATCGATTACAATTTAGCTCAGTACATCCATAATGAACTTGTGAAAGCTCAAGTATTTGACGATAAAGGTATAAGACAAGCCAATTTTTATGTCCTAAAATATAACTTTATTCCTGCTGTCCTTTTAGAGTTAGGTTTTATCAGTAATTATAATGATGCTACAAAACTTATGAACCAAGAAAACCTTGTTAAAATATCTAATGCTATCGTAAAAGGAATAAATAATTACTTAAACAAAGCAGCGCTTGATTACTAATTGAGAGGTGGAATATGAAAATATTTTTCAGCGGTGTAGGCGGTATAGGAATGAGTGCTTTGGCACAAATAGCGGCATTAAATGGACATGAAGTTGTGGGTAGCGACATTAAACCATCCTACATAACAGAGAAACTACAGCAAATGGGAATACAAATATTTTTTAAACAAGAAGAAAAAAATATAACAGAAGATATAGATTTATTCGTATATTCTTCTGCTATCGATAAAGAGAATCCAGAGTATAAGAAAGCCAATCTATTAAATATTAAATCATTACACAGGTCTCAGTATTTAGATCAGATTTTATTGGAAAAGGAATTAATAGCAATAACAGGTAGTTCTGGGAAAACTACTACTACTACTTTAACTGGTTTGGCTTTAAATCAGATGGGTATAAAATCCAATTTAATTACAGGGGGATGGATTAAGGAATTGAATTCCAACGTTATCTGGAATGATTCCAATATGGTGGTTATCGAGGCTGACGAATCTGATGGAAGTCTTCTTAATTATCATCCTAATATAGCACTTATAACAGACTTGGCTGTCGATGTTAATCTAAATAGTGGAGAATTTAAGAATGTGCCTTTGCAAGATCTTAAGAGTAAACTAAAGGAAATTTATAAAAAATTTGTTGAACGTATTATTGATAAAAAAGGGAGGATAATTATTTCTAATGACGAAGAGCTGTTTAATTTTATCAAAAATAATGGTTTTATAGTTAATGTAGTTTTTGGAGAAAAAACATATGTAGATTATGGTGTTCCTTTTATTTATTTTGATAATTTAATACAGTATGAGAAAGATGGGTTTCCTTTTGTTGAATTTACTCTGGGTCTAAGGTTAAAAAATGATGACTTGTATTTGGGAAATGCTAATCTGAAGTCTATTGGTAGATACAATGCTTTCAATTTTGTGGGTGCTTGTTCTACTCTTTTTTCTTTAACTGAAAACGTTGACTGTTTGAAAAAACTGTGCTCTATTTCTCCACAATTGAGTTTTACAAAAAGAAGGTTCGAAATTCTATTTAATGATATAGTGAACGGGAATAGGTTGGTTATTGTTGATGATTATGCTCATAATCCTAAAAAAATAAGCTTCCTTATAGAAAATGTTAATTTTGTTTATAAGGATTACCAGAGGATAGCTATTTTTCAACCACATAGGTATACAAGGACGATGATGTTCTGGGACAAATTGAAAAATTCTTTCTTCAATCTGGATTACCTTATAATATTACCCATTTATAGTGCTGGTGAAAAACCGATAGAAAACATTAATTCTGAAAATTTAACAGAAATGATAAAAAAACAAAATACAAGGATAAAGCAAATTCTTTATATTGATGACTTTGATAGGGTTATCCGTTTTTTGAGAAATGTGGTAGGTAATAAAGATAGCATCGTAATTTTTATAGGTGCTGGAAATATAACGAATTTAGCAAATAATTTTGCCAGTTCTTTTTACAATTTTGTAAAAAAATTTTAACATTTTTTTTAAAATTATTGTTAATTAAAATTTAGTAGGGGGTAGTTATTATGGATAATCAAAACATAAATAGAGATGGGATGATTAACTTATATACCCAACAATTATCAAGAGAAACCTTAATTAATAGGCAGTTAGAGCAGACTGAGGAAATTGATGAGATAGACCCTTTAATACTCGCTCACATTAAAAGTGCTGAAAAATCTCCGTTTTCAAAAGATGTTGCAATCCTTTCTCCCGCAGGACAAAAATTCCTCCAATTCCTCAGGGAAAACTTCCCAATAGACCCATACATATTCCTCCATGTAAATTATATTAAAAACGTATCTTTTGGAAAAGCAATAAACGTTATTGCTGATAAAATAACAAAAGGATATAGGATGGTATTTGCTTTAGCTAACAAAAAATAAAGAATTTAAAAAGGTATAAAGATTTTTTTATTGAATAATATTAATGTGTCTGACCAAGTATATCAAGAAAATTACACTTCCTTAGATGGTGCTATTGTCATAAATAAATCCCCTGGGTTTACTTCAACCCAATACTTGGAAAAAGTAAAAACACTAATAAACCAAAAATTGAGAAGGCTTTACAAGGAGCAAGGTAGAGTAGGAGAATTAATAGAGAAAGCAGGACATACAGGAACTCTCGACCCTAATGCATCGGGTGTTCTCGTTATCTTCCTTAATAACTCTACCAAACTTATACCTTTTATTAACAAAAATAAATCATATGTATGTGAGGTAATTATCGGAAAAGAAACTGATACAATCGATTTATCCGGAAATACTCTGAGAGAGTTAAAAATAGATAGAAGTGAAGCGAATGAAATCATTAAGAAAATTGAAACTTTACTACCTGAATACATTAGAAAATTTTCACAGCATCCACCCGTATATAGTTCTAAAAAAATACAAGGTAAAAGATTATATGAAATAGCGTCTTCCATAAATACAGCCCTCTTTAAGGAAAAAGTAGATACAGTTTATATAAACTCAATAAAAATCATCGACTACTATTATTTTCTCGAATACCATAGAATTCAACTTGAAATAGATTGTAGTCAGGGAACTTATGTTAGATCTATCATCAAGGATATAAGCGATAAAATAAATGTGCCTCTTACTTTATCTTTCTTAGTTCGTAAAAATTCTAACAACTTTACTTTATCTCAATCCTTAACTATTGAAGAATTAAAAAATTCATCAAATATAACGGATTATATTATAAAACAAGAGGAAATATTAAACGAGTTTCCTTTTGTAGTAGTTAACGATAGGACAGTTTTCAAGGTAAGAAATGGACACAGCTTCATAAGCCAAAATGTTATACATATAGAAAAAAAAGGAAAATATAACGATAGGAATATCTTTGTGGTCAAAGACAGAAGAAAAGAAAATCTTGCAATAGCTCAATCAGATAACCTAATAAATTTCAAAGTTAAAAGAGTTCTAAAACCTTACTGATGACAAAATTAATACTCGGTTTTTTTGACGGAATTCATAAAGGACATCAGGAAGTAATCAAAAACGTTTATTCTCAAGATTCTTATTTGATTACTTTCGATACCAGTCCAAAATTATTTTTCAAAAACGAAAATAATTCCCTTCTTACAACAAATAACGAAAAAGTAGAAATACTAAAAAAAATTTTCCCTGACCTAAAAGTAGAGTTTCTCATCTTTAAAAATATCTGTGATTTATCCCCTGAACAATTTATTAAGTATCTTAAAAATCTATTCGACTTTAAAGTAATTTCTGTTGGATACGACTTTAAATTTGGTAAGAATGCGGAAGGCAATGTAAATACACTTAAGAAACTATCTAAAAAATATAATTTCGAATTGGTTGTTCAAAAAAAGGTTTTATACAAAAATAGGGCTATCCATAGTTCATTGATTAGGAACTACCTTATAAACTATCCTTTAAGAATGGAAGATGTTTTTAATATGTTGGGAAGGTTTTACCAAATTAGTGGAATAGTTATCGAGGGTAAAAAGATTGGTAGGAAAATAGGTTTTCCTACGGCAAATATCCTGGTTCCACCTTACAAAGTTATACCTTATTTCGGAATTTATAAGGCAAAAGTGAGAATATTAAATAATGATTTTAAGGATAGAATTTTTGATGGACTTTTATATATTGGTCCCCGACCAGTTATAAATAACTATGAAATATCTGTTGAGGTTTGGATTAAAGATTTTAACCATGAAGTATACTACCAACCTGTTGTAGTCGATATAATAAAATTTATAAGAAAAGTAAAGAGTTTCAAGAATTTAAACGCGATGGTTAAGCAAATAGAAAAAGATATAGAAATTGCTTTTGTAGATTAATCGTTTTTCATATGTAGTATAAATCTAATACTGCTTGTGGATTAAGATGTCATTTCGAATTGGGCAAATTCTGTAAGGATAAGGCCAAATTCTTGTTTGTCTAAATGCTATTCATAGTATTTCCAATAAGTATTTCTTCTACAGAATTGAAATATTTATCTGATTTAAGGAATACTCCTTCAAGTCCTTTTCCTCCGTTAAACGGACGTTTTGTATCTGCAAATAAACCTTCTTCTATTGCTTTAAACAACCCTTTTTCTTCTACAGTTTTTAATAATTCGAAAGCCTTTTGCTGCAAATACTTTGCTCTTTCCTCTATCAACCCTTTATCTTTTATTACTATTTCTTTTGAGAAGTCTTTTGCAGCGTTGAATGTGTATTTTACTGCTTTTAAACTAAGGTATCTGTCTTGTAGAAGTGGAGTATGTATTGCTTCTGTTAACACTCCTATTAGGTGTATGTGCTGATCTGTTAGAATTGAAACTAAGTTGAACATGTTATCAATGATATGTGTGTGGAATATATTTCCTGTTACCCATCTTGTTGGTGGCATGTATTTTAATGGGCAATTAGGGAAAAGATTTCTTATTAGTAGTGCTTGTGCTAATTCATAAAGGAAAGAGTTTTCAATATCTGGCCTTATTTCATAAGCATGCCCTAACCCTATTAAATTATCAGGCATGTTGCATTTTTTAGCAAATTCATAATTGATATAATGTGAAGAGATTATCGTATAACCTTTTTCAAACGCATCTGCTGTTGTTAGATAATTGTCTTCTCCCGTATTTATTATTATTCCTGCTAATGTTATTATTAATCTTGAAAAATATTGATCTATAAAGGTTCTTTGTGGATTGATGTCTCTAAAGAGTATTCCATACATACTGTCATTAAGTAGCATATCTAATCTTTCTATTGCTGCTAATGCTGCTATTTCTGGCATACATAATCCTGATGAGTAATTTACAAGCATCAGGTATCTTTTTTGTTTTTCCATTTCATTATCTAATGCTTCCCTTATTAACCTGAAGTTTGCTTGGGTAGCAAAAGTCCCTCCATAACCTTCTGTTGTAAGTCCTTCCGGAACATAATCGATTAAACTTTGTGCTGATGATCTTATAACAGCGATACAATCTGCTCCCTGTCTTACTGCAGATAAAGCTTGTAATCTATCTTCGAAAATATTTCCTGTTGCTACGATTACGTATATCCAGGGAGTTGGAGGAAGTCCGTATTTTGATATTAATTCTTCTCTTTTTTCTTTTTGTTTTAATATTAAATTAATTCCTTCTTGTGCTAACTTGTTTGCTACCTCTTTGTATTTGTAAATTTCTTTTTTTACTTCTTTTATATGCTGGACTGTTATTTTTTCTATCATTTCTAAGGTTTTATGTATATCTTGATTTGATTTATGGTAAAGAAATGCTGCTAAATAGGATATTCCATCATTTATGATACCTGCTTGTATTGCTTTATCTACGAGTATATTTGGATATGGTATTCCTTCTTCGTTTGCTCCATTTATCCCCATTATTCTTAATGTTGCTCTTTCTATACTAACAGTTGATCTTTGTTTAATAAAATCGAAGACATCATTTACTATTTTTTTTGCTGTTTTATGTGAAAGGTGAGCTATATTTTTATCATAATTAATTTTTATCATAAATCTAACCTCCATATTACTCTTTTTCAATAAAAATTCTATGCATTTTTTTACTTACCTTGTCTTATATAAACGAAAGTAAAAAAAATGTTAAAAAAATTAGTTTTTTTTAGGAACTGTAAAAAAAAGGTTTAAATAAAAAATAGGGGGGTGTAAGAAAATGAGAAAAGCTTATATTCTTTATCTATGGCTTGCCCTCTTTACGATGTTTATCTCTTTCTTTTCTATTATCCTTTTTAACTACCTCGGCTCAGATATAAAAATAACAAGAAAATTAGTGAAAGATACACAGTATTACAGTATTATAAAAAGTGTGGCAATTGTAGCTACTGAAAATTATAGAGTAGGACAGTATACGGGGAATTACAACTTTAGAGGATATAATTTTTTATTCTCTGCTCGGCGTATTACTCCTACAAGATTACTTGTTGATATTAGTGAAAATAATCAACTGACTGCTAAGGTTATTGTCCAGGACAAACTCTTACTTTCTGACATGGATGTGTATTTTGTAAGAAAATCTGAAGGATCAACAACTTTAAGTAGTAATACAACTTATAGCAATTTTGTTACTACTACTGATTCTATCCTTGTAGAGGGAAATGAAAAAATTTTTGACAAAGCTTTTATTGCTTTTCAAACTACTGTTAATGGGCAAGGAGTTGAAGAAAAAAGAGATAAAGACAAAAAATACTATATTTTCCATAATTTGGAAGAATTAAAAAAGTATGCTCAGTATGCTGGTTTTGTGCGTTCTGACTTAGATCAGTTTTTAATTAATTCATATACTTTAACTAGGGATTTTTTAAGAGCAAAAAGTGTAAGTAGCAGAACTTTTCCTGATTTGACTCTTGATCTGACTAAGTATGGATCTGTTTATGTAGCTGACAAAGTAAATCAGAAAGAAGTACAAAGTGTTAGAATAAAATTCTATCCTAATGATAAAAACCAGCAAATATTTTTTGATGTTTTTTATAGAGAATCTGGGGGGTTGGCATCAGTTGATGGTGTTGATAGATATAATTATTATCTAATAAATCAACCAACGACGATTGATATAATACCTGTCAATACTGTAACCAATGATCAGAATTTACAAGATTTTATTGATAACCTATCAGGTAACCCAAATTCACCTTATTCTGTTAATTTACAACCTGAAAATGGTTATGTTTACAAAGTTTTGCTAGTTTATGGGCAGCAAGGTAATTTAGAAAGAAGCATTGTTTATAAAACAGCAAATGACAAGACTATGATTTTTTCTGATGTTAACGTTGAAATTGGTAGTGATAATCCCAATACATTCAATAGTGGAATTATAAATAACCCTGTTCTTCTTGTAACTAGCCAAAATATAAATATTTTAGGACATATTGTTTATCAAGAATTTGGTAGTATAGAAAACTTTGTAAATTTTGCAGAAAAGAATTCTTTTAATTTCCCATCTGACTCTAAAAGTAGCTTCTATGCTATTGCTAAAAATATAACTGTAAATTCAGTCTCCTTTACTTCTAATGACTATCTTATTTTAAATGGACATTTTGTTGCATTTTATGATCAAGATAGCACAATGAGTATAACAAATAAATACGTTAAGAAACTATATTATTTTGGTACTAACATTGCATATAGCAGGTATAATCCTTATAATGAGAAAGTAATTACTGATTATAGGGAAGGAGATAATATATTCAATGCACAATTTTCTACTTGTAGGGTATTAGGTATTTACTTTTTAAAATGAGTTATGAAATCTTCGGAAAAATTAACATTTATTTTAATATTTAGGTATTTATTGGAAAGTGGGATACCTTTAATCCATTCATTAAATATCATTGAAAAAACTTTTAGTAAATATGCAAGCAAAATAAATCAAGTGAGAAGGATGGTTAATAATGGACAACCTTTGTTTTATTCTTTACAAAAATCTAACCTTTTTAATCAATTTGAAACTTCAATTATAAAGATAGGAGAAAATACTGAGAATTTGCATTATGCATTGAAGAAATTAGAGGATTTGCTTGTAAAAAGACAAAATTTATCACAAAACATGATAAAATCTCTTATCTACCCCCTGATTTTCCTTTTTGTTCTTTCTTTTATAATGATACTATTTAAAAATTTGATAATTCCCGCTTTTACGAATTTGTATGTTGATATGGGTATAACTCCTCCTGCTGCTTTTAAATTCCTTAACTTTTTGACAACTATTTTTGATATTAAAGTTGTAACATTTTTGGGTATTCTCATAGGTTCATTGCTTTTTATTATTATTAACCTTTTTAAGGCTAATTTAAAAACTTTTTACCGATATATTTTTTCTATTCCTGTAATAGGTAAGATATTTTATAATTCGTATGTGTCTTTAGTTTTAAATTTGTGGGCTACAGCTTTGGAAAGTGGGTTACCTTATTCTTTAACGTTCAAAATATTGGAAGAAGAAACAGTGGAACCTTTTTCTTCTTTTTTCTCTAAGATGTTTGATAGAACAAAAAAAGGAGAGTTATATGAAATAGTTAATTTTGATAACACTTTTAAGACAATGTATGTAAAGCAAATGAATGCTGCTTTGGAAAGTGGGGAGGTGCCTTTTACTCTTAGGAAGTTGGCTGAAATGGCTGAAATTGAAGCTAATGCTGCACTCGATACTTTCAACAGAGTTATCGAACCAGCTATGGCCATAATAGCAGGGTTTATAACTGCCACCCTTTGCTTATCCATCTTTTCACCCATAATGTACCTTATAAGGAGTATGTAAAATGAGAAAGGGTTTTACTTTACCTGAATTAATCGTTGCAACAGGACTGGGTATGCTTTTAATCCTTATTATATTCATGTCTACAATAACTATACAAAGAGTTGGTTTCCAACTTTATAAAAAATATAGCATAGCTCTTTCTTCCAAAACTATGTTAAATAAAATTTCTAAAGAGTTGGCTAAAAATATTTCTCCTATTAGTGGGCAAAATCCCATAAGGCAGGTCACGAATAACTCTGTTGAGTTTTACTCGGTAAGAATTGTTCCCAATAATCCCAACCCTGTACCTATTATCCAAACTATAACTGTAAATAGAAATAGAGTTAATCATGGTATAAGTTACACTATTATAAGTGAAGAGAGAGATTTAAATGGTAATCGTTTGGGACAAAGACAAAGTAGCACTTTCATCGAAGCTGAGAATTCCAATTTATGGTTTGGAAATCTTCAAAATGTTGCAATTAGAATTTATTTACTAAATCAATTTAATTATAGGGGGCAAAGATATGAATTATACTATAGTGTTGATGTTCCTATTAATATTCAGTGAAGGTAAAATTGAAAAGGTGTAGAAAAGAAAAAATAGGTAGTGCTGAATACGGGGTGTAGCTCAGACTGGTTAGAGCGCGTGCCTTGGGAGCACGAGGTCCGCGGTTCAAGTCCGCGCACCCCGACACTACAACATGATCATCAAAACAAAATTCATCTCCTCTTCTTTCGATAACAATACATACCCTAAAGGAATAGCTTGTGTAGAATGTACCATAAAAACTAACGACGCCGAAATATCTTTCCTCTTTGTCAGACAAGCTGATGACAACACGATCGAATCATTTGTCCAAAACGATAATCTTTGCCAAAAAGAAGCTATACACAAAACCATCAAAATACTTAAGTCTATAGAAAACTATCATTTTGACAACTACGAATTAACCCAAATAGAAGAATATAAAGATGATTCACATAAGAAAATTTCATATAAGCAAAAAGTTATTGAATTACTGAATTTACTTAATTGGAATATCGACAAACTATCAAAGCTTGTGCAGAAAAACCTTAAAAAGAAATTAAGTGAATTAAATGAAAATGAATGGATTAAAATCTATGAATACCTTAAAAGTAAATTAATCGTTGAAAATAACCAAAGAGATAGTTATTCTCACAAAAATGTAAATTTAGAAACAGCAAAACCTAAACCTATTGAAGAAGAAATAATAAAACCTGAAGAATGGGAAGAAATATTGTAAAATGCTCGAAGTAAAAAATATATATAAAACATACAGGAAAGGTAAACAAATTATAAAGGCACTTAACGGATTAACTTTTACGATTAATAAAAATGAATCATTCGCTCTAATTGGACCTAATGGTGCAGGGAAAACCACAACTATAAAATCAATCCTTAATCTTATAAATGTTGATAGTGGACAAATAACTATTAATGGTTTGGATGTTAAATTTTATAAAAATAGAAAACTTATAGGATATGCTCCTGAAATACCTTACTACCCCCTACACATACCCGCTATTAAACTCTTGAAAATATACTTAGATTTATATGACATGAAAATTGATGATCAAAAGATAGACTATTATTTTGAAATGGTGAAGTTGAAGGATTTTAAAAATTATCCACTTTCTAACTATTCTAAAGGAATGCTTCAAAGGTTTAGTATATTACAAGCGATTATCGTTGAACCAGAATTGTTGATACTCGATGAATTGACAAGCGGACTTGACCCAATAGGACAGTACGAAATAATACAAATCGTAAAAAATCTCAAAAACAAAAAAACTATACTCTTTACTTCTCATAATTTAGCAGAAGTTGAACAAATATGTGATAAAGTTATGATTATAAACAGAGGTAGAAGCATATTTTATGGAACAATAGAAGAATTGAAAAATAGATACCAAGCCGATCTTTATAAAATATTTTTTGATTTGATAATGGAAGATAATCAACACCGCCAGGTATAGGGCGGAATATAAATACTATGACCCAACTAAGATTTTGACTCTTATGGAAATAAATATTGAAAACATAAAGATTGCTTACTTTCCTACACAAGAAATTATCCAAAATTCCAATCTTTTCAAAATAATGACTGAGGAAAATTTAACTTATGAGCAGTTATACGAGAAATCAATAAAAGATGAGGAATGGTTTTGGAATAGGTTTTTTAAAGATATTAACTTTAAGTGGTTTAAATATCCTGAAAAAATTGTTGAAAAAAACGGGATAAATACAAGATGGTTTGTTGGTGGGCTTATCAATATCTCCTCTAATTGTTTAGATACTGATTCGGAAAAGATTGCTATCATTGAAGTTGATGAAGACCTTAATGAAAGTTTTTTAACGTATGGAGAACTGGAAAAGAAGGTTAATAAATTGGCAAATTTTTTAACGAATGTTGGTATTGGGTTGAACGATAGGGTTGCTCTTTACATGCCTTTATCGAAGGAAAGTGTGGTTTGTTTCCTTGCTCTTGCTCGTATTGGTGCTATTGTTGTTCCTCTGTTTTCTGGATTTGGAAAAGATGCTATCAATATTAGACTTAAAGCCTCGGAAGCTAAAATGGTAATCTCTTTTTGCTTCAACAAAAGAAGAAACAAGAAAATAGATATGAAAAAAACGCTGTTGGAAGCAATCGAAGGCACTTCTGTTAAGAAAATACTCTTCATTGGAAAAGATATTGAGAAGATGAGAAATGTGGAAATTTATAGTTATGATGAAGTTGAAAAATGTTCTCCTTTCATAAAGGTACCTATTTTTGAATCTTCTTTTCCGTTAATGATAATATATACATCTGGCACAACGGGTTTACCAAAGGGTGTTTTGCACTTTCATTCAGGATTTCCTATCAAAGCTGCTCAAGATATGTTGCATGTCTTTGATCTCAAATCTGATGATATTATAACCTGGATAACGGATATAGGGTGGATGATGGGACCATGGTTGATATATGGAGCCCTTATAAATAGAGCAACTATATTTATTTACAATGGTTCTCCAGATTATCCCGATGTTGATATAATCTGGAAGCTTGTAGATAAGTATAAGGTAACGTGTGTAGGGTTGTCTCCTTCCTACATAAGATCAATTGCAACCAAATCAAAAGTAAATGGACTGGATTTAGAAAGTTTGAGGATGGTTGGATCTACTGGTGAAGTTTGGGATGAATACCATTGGAACTGGACTTTTGAAAATATTTGCAAAGGTAAAAAACCTATAATAAACTATTCGGGAGGAACTGAGGTTAGCGGAGGAATATTGGGTAACGTTGTTATTAAACCTATTAAACCTTTGTCTTTTAACAGTCCTGTTTTGGGGATAGATGCGGTTGTCCTTGACGAAAATGCAAATAAAGTTAAGGGAGAAGTGGGATATCTTTGTATTGCAAATCATAATCCTGGAATGGCTACAACTTTCTGGAATGATCATCAAAGGTATATCGAAACTTATTGGTCAAAGTTCGAAAATATTTGGTACCATGGGGATTTAGCTTATATTGATAATGACGGATTCTTTTATATTTTAGGTAGAGCTGATGATACTTTAAAAATTGCAGGAAAGAGGATAGGACCTGCTGAATATGAAACAGTTATTAATAACGTTGAAGGGGTAAAAGAGTCTGCTGTTGTTGGAATACCTGATGAAGTTAAAGGTATGGCTCCTCTTGCTTTTGTCGTTGCTTCTGACACATCGATTAAGCAAAAAATATTTGATAAAGTAATAGAAACACTTGGGAAACCCTTTGCTCTTAAAGATGTCATATTTGTTGATGATTTACCTAAAACAAGAAATTTTAAAATAATGAGAAGAATATTAAGAGACATAGTTGTTTATGGACATATAAAAGGAGATACGAGTAATTTGGTTAATCCTGAAGTTTGTGAAAAGATAATAAGCCAGTATAAGAAGGTGATATCATGAAAATTGCTGATTTTCAACAGATAGAGGAAAAATGGCAAAAATATTGGGAAGAAAACCAAGTTTATAAAGCTGTCTTTGATAAAACGAAACCCAAATACTATGTTTTAGAAATGTTTCCATATCCAAGTGGACAATTACATATGGGCCATGCAAGAAATTATTGCATAGGTGACGCTATTGCAAGATACTACTTTTTAAAGGGTTATAACGTTCTTCATCCGATAGGATGGGATGCTTTCGGATTACCCGCTGAAAATGCCGCAATAAAAAATAAAATACATCCTAAAGTCTGGACAGAAAACAATATTAACACAATGAGAAAACAATTGAAAAGGCTTGGAATATCTTATGATTGGAGTAGAGAAATAAACACTTCAACTCCCCAATATTATAAATTTACCCAGTGGATGTTTTTGAAATTATTCGAAAATGGATTGGCTTATAGAAAAAAAGGGCTTGTTAACTGGTGCTTCCATTGTAATACCGTCCTTGCTAATGAACAGGTTATTGATGGAAAATGTTGGAGATGTAATAATCAAGTTGGAAAGAAAGAACTGGAACAATGGTTTATTAGAATAACAAAGTATGCGGATAGTTTATTGGAGGAACTTGAAAATTTGGATGGTTGGAGTAATTATGTTAAGCAGATGCAAAGAAATTGGATAGGTAAAAGTTTAGGAGCAAGAGTTAAATTTTGGGTTCCCGATTTTCAGGAATATTTAGAAATTTTTACAACCAGGCCTGATACTCTGCCAGGGGTTACTTTTGTTTGCATTGCTCCTGAACACAGTTTAGTAAAGAAAATAGTAGAAAAAACAAACAATAAAGAAATAATTGAATATCTTGAAAAAACTGCTTCTTTAACAACGACTGAGAGAACAAAAGAAAAAACAGGGGTTTTTACTTCTTTTTATTGTCAAAATCCTTTGAATGGTAATTTAGTACCGATTTGGATTGCTAATTACGTGCTTGGAGATTATGGAACAGGTGCTGTTATGGCAGTACCTGCCCATGATCAACGAGACTATGAATTCGCAAAAACGTATAACTTACCTATAATACCCGTTATAATGCCAGAATATGAGATAGAAAACAAAGCTTATGAAGAACAAAAAGGAAAGATGTTTAACGTTGGAACGATTGATGGAATATTAGTCGATGGCATGGATTGTAACGATTTTAAGGTTTTTGTTGTTAAATATCTTGAGAGTAAAGGGTTAGGATATGAAGAAGTTAATTATAAATTGAAGGATTGGTTGATTTCAAGACAGAGGTATTGGGGTGCTCCTATACCGATAATATACTGCGATTCTTGTGGTATTGTGCCTGTACCTTATGAGGATCTTCCTGTTCTTTTGCCTGAAAATGTTGAGATAACAGGAAAAGGAGAATCTCCTCTTTCTTATTGTCCTGAATTTGTTAATACTACATGTCCTAAATGTGGAGGAAAAGCAAAGAGGGAAACTGATACGATGGATACTTTCATGTGCTCAAGTTGGTATTTTTGGAGGTATACCAGTCCATATAGGAACGATTTACCTTTTGACAAGGATGAGTTAGATTATTGGATGCCTGTTGATCAGTATATAGGTGGGATTGAACATGCTGTTATGCACTTACTGTATTCTCGGTTCTTGAGTCATTTTCTATATGATTTAGGTTTAGTTCCTACTAAAGAGCCATTCAAAAATTTACTTAATCAAGGGATGGTTTGTAAGGATGGCAAAGCAATGTCCAAATCACTTGGGAATATTGTTTCGATTGAGGAGATCGTAGAGAAATATGGTGCTGATACGGGAAGAGTTTTTGAGTTATTTGTTGCTCCCCCTGAAAAAGATATAGAATGGTCTGACAAAGGAATAGAGGGAGTTCATAGATTCCTTAACCGGTTTTTTAAATATGTCAAAAATTTAATAGAATCAAAAAGTGAAGGTGTTTTACAAGAGGAGGATAGAAAGAAAATATTGAATAGAGTTTATAGAATGCTAAGCAAGATAACTGAGGAATTTGAAAGTAAAAGATATCATTTTAACACTTCTATCGCTGCTTTGATGGAACTACTCAACTTTCTTGAGGAAAATGTTGAGATAGTAAATAATTTAAGTAAGCAGGATAAGGATGATGTTATCGATATCTTAATAAAAGCTATATCTCCTTTTGCTCCTCATTTGGCTGAAGAATTGTGGAATTTATGGGGTAAAAAGGGTAGTGTATTTAAAGATAAATGGCCTGAAATAAAGCATGAATACTTAGTTGAAAACAAAATTACTATTCCTATTCAAATAAATGGAAAATTGAGAGGACAGCTAGAAATCGATATAGATGCCGATAAAGATACTATCATTCATTACATCCTTAATGAACCAAAGATTTCTAAATATATCCAAAACAAACAAATTAAAAATATTATTTTTGTTAAAAATAAGATCATTAATTTGATAGTATAGGAAAGGATGTTTATGGGTGGATAGTAATCAACAGGTAGGGAATAAAGTTGATGTGGAGAATATAGAAAAATTTTTCGAAATTTTAGGAAAATTTTATGTATGTTTTGAAGGTAATAAAGTAATCGATAACAAAAGTGCTTTTACTGATGTTGTTTTGCCACCTGAATTTTTCACAAGTGTTGTTCATAAACTTAAAGATTATTATTCTAAGAATGTTAATAAAATTACTGATTTCAAAAAAATTGTTATTAATGAACAAATTCACGGGAAATCAGTAGACTTAGAATTTGTAGTTATTTCAAAGAAAAATAAGCTTTTCTTTATACTTGTTAATGATAATTATGTAAGGTATGAATTTTTTAGAACCAGTATTCTTAATACTCTTTCTCACGAACTTAAAACTCCATTAACTATTATAAAGGGGTATATCCAATATGTTATGAAGTCATTTGCTAATGAAAGTAGCTTATCAAGCATTATGGCGACTATGTTAAGTGAAACGTATAGACTTGAGGAGATTATTTCTGAATTAATCGAAGTTTCTAAATTCTATTCTGATAACGTTATGATTAGAAGAGACGTTTTTTCTGTTAAGAGTTTAATTAATATGGTTGTTAATAAGTTTGAACCTAAGATAAAAGCTAAAGATATAAGGTTGGAAATAGAAATTGTTAATGAAGATTTTGAGGTTATTGCAGATTTTGAAAAAATTAGATATGTTATTTCTGAATTAATTGAGAATTCCATCAAATACGGCAAAGATAAGATAGTAATAAGAACATTTGAAGATTTTGATGGATTTTATTTTGAAGTAATTGATAATGGTAGAGGAATGACAAAAGAAGTACAAAAAAATATTTTTAATTTATTTGTAAGAACTGATAATGAATTAAATAGGAAAATTTATGGACTTGGAGTTGGTTTGTTTTTGGTAAAAAAAATAGTCGAGGCACATAAAGGAGAAGTAAGTATTAAATCGAAGGTTAATAAGGGAACTAAAGTTACTATATTTATCCCAAGAAATTTTAACCCTTCTCATAGCTTATTTGCAGGAAAGTAAAATATAAACTAAAAATTGTTCAAGGAGGTTATATGGAGAATTTTGAGTTGTATAAATACAAAGTAGTCCAAAAGATAAATTTCTTATCTTTGGAAGAAAGAGAGAAAATATTAGAAAATGCGGGATACAATGTTTTTAACATAAGTTCAAAGTATATAACGGTAGATTTACTTACGGACAGTGGGACGAATACAATCAGCGACTTGCAGTTGTCTATGATGATGCTTTTTGATGAATCTTATGCGGGAGCCGAAAGTTTTGAAAGGTTTCTACAAAGCGCTAAAGATTTTTGCAATAAGAGATTTATAGTACCGGTTCATCAAGGTAGGGCAGCTGAAAAAATACTCGCTGAAATATTCTGTTCAAAGGGAAGTATTGTTCTAAGTAATACTCATTTCGATACAGGGTTTGCTATATATAAGTATAAAGAATCAATTCCCGTTAATATACCGACTCCATTCTATGGTGATGAAGCTTTTTTATTCAAGGGTAATATAGATTTAGATAAACTGGAAAGTTTTTTGAAGAATGAAAATGTTAGTCATGTTGTTATGACTATAACAAACAATGCTCTTGGGGGGCAGCCTGTTGATTTAGAAAATGTTGCACAAGCTTACGAATTAACAAAAAAGTATGGAAAACCTTTTATTATCGATGGTTGCAGGATTGCTGAAAATGCTATCCTTTATAAAAAATACAGAGGAGTTAATAAATCGATAAAGGAAATTATTCATTCTTACACTCATTACTGTGATATTTTTTATATGAGTACAAAGAAGGATGGAATTGCTCATATGGGTGGGTTTATTGCTTTGGATGATGAAAAGTTTTTGCCCAAGATAAGGCAGTTGGCTATACTTTTTGAGGGGTTTCCTTCTTATGGAGGATTGTCTGGAAAAGACATGGAGATAATTGCGCAGGGGTTAAGGGAAGTTTTGGATGAGGATTATTTGAATGACAGGATAAACCAGGTTAGTTTTTTGGGTAATTTATTGGATAGAATAGGAGTGCCTGTTATTAAGCCGTTTGGAGGGCATGCTGTTTTTGTTGATGCACAGAAATTTATTGAACATATTAAACCTGAAGATTATGTTGCTCAGAGTTTAGTTGTTGAACTTTATAGGAGGGGTGGGATAAGAGCTGTTGAAGTTGGATATTTAATGTATGGAAAAGATGCCATACGGAATTTAGTAAGACTTGCAATACCTAGAAGAACCTATACCTATTCTCATTTACAGTTTGTTGCAAAAATATTTGAAGAGATTAAGGAGAATAAGGACGAATTAGATGGTTTTGAAGTTGTTTCTGCGGATCCTTTGGTTCCACATTTTACTGCTATCCTTAGGCCAAAAAGGAGAAGTAATATTGAGCGTAGTTGATTTGTATTGTACATTATAAAGTTTTCAGGAGTTACCCTATTTTTGCTACGTCTGTTGGTTTTATTTCATTTATTGCTGCATCAATTCTTGGCATAACGATTTTTGTCAGTAAGGATACTACTTTTGAAGAGATATTTACAGCAGCTTGAGCGACTGTAGATGCAACATTCTTAAATATCTTGATGATTCGATTATCTTTAGCTTTTGCTTCTATAAGTTTCTTTACTGTTTCGTTAGATTTTTGAGCCACGCCTTGGATAAGATTTTGTGCTTTTTGTCTTACTTTTTGTTTTATTACAGCCAATTTGGATTTCCATCCTGGGATGTTTTGGAGTATTCTTTTTTTCAATTGATTTCTATCTATTTTTTTAGCATTTGCTTTGTTTCCTTGTTGTAGTTTAGCTAGTTCTTCATTTTCTTTTTCTCTTACATAATTGCTTAACTCGTTTCTTATTTGCCGTATTTCGTCTGCTATGCTTACGTTTCCGTCGACTTTAACAGAGCCGCCGACAGGTAGTTTTGATATATCAATTTCGGCGAAAGCGTTAAATTTTACGTTCCAATTATTAGTGTTTACTCTTGCTTCACTATAGTATCCAAAAGCACCTCCAAATCCTTCTGAGACACCTAAGCTGAATTCTGCGTTTATATTATCTTGGCCATTACTAAAGGATGTACTAACGCTACCATTTATGCCAGCTCCTAATCTTGCTGCACCATAAATACCTCCTTTGGAGACTATTTCATCTCCTTGTCTTGATGTAGCTGATCCTACTTTAAGATTAGCTTCTGCATAAGCGGAGACAGAGACACTTCCGCCAAGTTTTGTAGATGAATTTCCATTTTTAATTTCTAATTCAGCTTGTTTTTTCTTTTCGGCGTTAGCAGACCCGCCTAATTCTGCGTAGTATTTATCTTTTTCTTTGATTATGTTGCCTTGACCTTGGAAGCCTGCGCTATAACTGTCTTTTAATTTACCACCTATGGATTTATCTCCTTGTTTATACTCTCCTTTAATTTCATTTTCAAAACTTACGTTAGCATTAATTTGGGTACCTCGATTATATCTTTCTTTACTGATATACTCATATTTTTCGTGATTAAGATTAGCATCAAAATTAGTTTCAAAGCCTCCGGAAACTTCGCCTTTGCCAACTTTCCTATAAAAGTTTACACCTGTTTTTCCATTAACGTTACCTTCGATTTCATTACTTCTGTAGAAATGCTCATCATCAACTTTTATTCTTGATCTTGAATTAAATCCAGCCTCAATGCTGGAATTTTGTTTAAATCCTGTGCTTCCATCTTTTGAATGGACTTCAAATTCAGAGTTAAAGCCTGCCTTTCCATATGTTCTGTCATCAATTTCTGCTCCATTGTCTGAGTACTTAGCATGGATTTTTCTACTATATTCGAAGCTTGCTTCTCTGTGCTCTTTACCTTTTAGATATTCATTTTCGAATTCATTTTCGCTTTCGTAATTTCTTTTAATTCCTTCTTTCCATTCAAAATGTCTTGGGTCATTATTTTCCAAACTACCTGAATCCTTTTCGTATTCTTTATTGACAGAATTACTGTTGTAGTTATTGTTTTGATAGGTGTGGTTGGGGTAGTTGTCTTGATAGGTATAGTTGGGGTAGTTGTTTTGATAGGCGTAGTTAGGGTAGTTGTTTTGGTAAGTGTAGTCAGGGTAGTTGATGTTACCATAATCTGTATAGTACGGCAGAAAATTAGGAGCTATTGCTTGAGCTTCTTCTAAACTTAGACAAAGTAAAAATATCAGATAAATTAATTGTTGAATGCTATTTCTTATCATTCTCATTCTTTCTTCATCATTAACACAGTGACAAGAATTAATGTTTGTAACGTTGGTAACTTGGCTATTGTAAATCAGTATGTTTATATTAACCATATTATTGCCTATATACATACCTTTTATCCTCCTTTTCTGTTTCTCCTTAATATAAAATGTACAAGAAAAACATAAATTAAAGAATAGGTAAAAAAAATTTACATTTTTTTTACATTTTTTTTTAATATTTTTTACAAAAATTTAATATTTCTAAAAATTTTTTAAATTTTTCTACTAACTCTTAAGCAAGGATGGGGTTGGTTTTTTTAGAATAATAAAATAAAGGGTGGTTTAATGAGAACTTTTGTTTTCTATTTTATTTTGGAAATAAAAAAATTTGATTCATTGAAAAAGGTTGTTGATGAAATAAATAGTATTAATTTTGTTGAAAAAAGTTTATGGGTTTATCAGGTTTTCCCATTTAAAACTGCTGATATTCTTTTGTGGTTTAGTTTCGATTTTGAAAATGAAGATATTTTGCCATCCATGCTAAGTAAAGTTTCTAGTATTTTTTATAAAGAAGGCGTAGTTCTAAGGGACGTTTTATGGGGGTTTACTAAGCCTTCTATCTATTCAAAAACCCAAAAATCTATGCAAGAAATAGATCCTTTCAGTAAAGATAGGAAAAAATATTTGATAGTTTATCCATTTGTTAAGACTGCTGACTGGTATTTATTGAAACAAGACACGAGGCAAGGGATGATGAATGAACACATCAGAATAGGTAGACAGTATCCTTCTATTTTACAACTTTTACTTTATTGTTTTGGTTTATCCGATAATGAGTTTGTTGTATCTTACGAAACTGATTCAATTGTTGAATTTGAAAAATTGGTTTATGATTTAAGATCATCTGAAGCAAGGAAATACACTCTAAGAGATACACCTATATATACTGGAGTTTTTAGAAAATTAGATGAATTTAAGGATATTTTGTTATGAAGAGATTAGAGGAGTTTAGTAGTTATTTCAAGCCATTTGTTTTGGAGGAGCTTAGGAGAAGGTTGGGAGGATTAGGAGAAATTTTTGATATTTGTTCTTATACGTTTTCAACAGGTGGAAAATTTTTTCGCCCGTTTCTGCTTTCTGAAGTTGCTGCTTTTTTAAATAAAGACGTAGATTTTAATAAAATTTTCCCCTTCTGTTTAGCTATTGAGCTGATTCATAATTATTCGTTAATACATGATGATTTACCATCGATGGATAATGCTGATTATAGGAGAGGACATTTGACTGTGCATAAGAAATTTGGTGAGGCTGAAGCCGTGTTGGCTGGTGATATGCTTCTGACTATCGCTTTCGAAGTATTATCCGAGGGTAAGGATTTTGAGGAAAGAAAAATAATTAAAATTATTAAAAAAGTTGCACAATATTCTTCTTATAGGTACTTGATAACGGGGCAGTATTTGGATATATGGTTGCAGAAAGGTAAAGTAGAAAAAAATGTAGATAACATAAGGTTGATAAATTTTTATAAAACTGCGGGGTTAATTTTATTGTCTGTTGAAATACCTATTATTCTTTTTGATCCTTCCTATTCGATTAAGTTTTCGTTGATAAAGTATGGATATTTTTTAGGATTATTATTTCAAATAACGGATGATATATTGGATAATGATGGTTTGGCTAAGGTTATGAGTGTTGATGAACTGAAGAATTTGGCTTCTTCTATTTTCATGAAGATTGGAAGATTAGGTTTAGATGAAAGGCTTTTATCTATCGCGGAGTATATATATAGAAGAGATAAGTAGGGAAAGGGAGAGTTGAGTATGAAAAAAATTAGGTGCAGGATAAAGAGACAGGATGGACCTAATCAGAAACCATATTGGCAAGAATTCGAGGTTGATTATGAAGAAAATATGAATGTTATAATTTTGCTTATGAAGATTAGACAAAATCCTGTTGATGTTAATGGTAATGTTGTTAGTCCTATAACTTGGGAAGCAAGTTGTTTAGAGCAAGTTTGTGGAAGTTGTAGTATGGTTATTAATGGTATTCCACAGCAAGCTTGTGCTGCTCTTGTTGATAAATTATCTCAACCTATAACGATAGAACCATTATCTAAGTTTCCTGTTGTAAGAGATCTGGTTGTTGATAGGGGTAGGATGTTTGAAACGTTAAAGAAAGTCAGGGCTTGGATTGATATAGATGGGACTCATGATATGGGCCCAGGACCAAAGTACGACCAAAAAACTCAACAAATAAGGTATGCTTTATCAAGATGTATGACCTGTGGTGTATGTTTAGAAGCTTGTCCGCAATACAATGATATAACTAATTTTGCAGGGCCGTTTGCTATAGCTCAAACACATCTATTTAATTTGCACCCCACAGGAAGAATGTTTAAGGAAGAAAGGTTAAAATACATGGCTGGTAAAGAAGGGATAGCAAATTGTTCTAATGCACAACTTTGTGTTCAAGTTTGCCCTAAAGAGCTTCCTTTAACCGAAGCTATTGCTGAGGTTAACGCTGAAATAACGAAGTATCTTTTGCAGTTAATAAGTAGATGAGTTCTTATCCTACTGATAATTTTGTTTTGTTAATACAGAAGTTGAAGGAGCCTTTTGATAAGATGGCTATATACATGTCCCACGCCCCATTTTTTAATATAATGAAATTGAATTTTGAGATTTTGGCAGAGCAAGTTGCTTCAAGATACCTAAAAGACAGAGCTGTTTATGGCGGTAATTTACCACCAGAACTTGAACAACAGTATTGCACTATACTTTTGGAATCTCTGAAAGAAGGTAATTTAAAAGTTTTGGATTATATAGCATGGCTTGAAGACGTTATTTATTATATGGAAAATGAACAACCTTTGCCGTTTGATTTGGAAGAATTCTTTAAATGGGAGTAAAGTTATGTATAGTATAAAAAGTTATTTATTAGAAAAAGTGCGGAATTTAGTGAATGATGTTAGAGTTGATGTTAATAGATCTCCTTTAAAACCGTTTGATTATGCTACTAATTTGCTTCATATTTATAAGGATTTTAAAGAAGAAAATGTGATTGATTATTTTAGGAATATTGAGATGGTTGAGGATGTAAAAGTTGTTAATCGTTTTGTAAATATTAAGCTAAATAGGCAGAAAGTTTTTGAAGTAGTTTTGAGGAATTATTTTTCTGATTTATGGAGGAATTATGATTTAGGTAAAGGGAGAAAGGTTTTAATAGAATTTGTAAGTGCTAATCCTACGGGACCATTGAATGCTGTTAATGGTAGATCTGCTACTTTTGGTAATACTTTGGCTAATGTTATGAAGTATTTTGGATATCATGTTTTTAAAGAGTATTATGTTAATGATGTTGGGGAGCAAATTGAAAAGTTGGTTGATAGTTTTATAGAAAGGATAAAGGAAGCAAGAGGATTGGATTTTAAAATTCCGGAAGGTGGATACGAAGGTGAGTATCTAAAGGATTTGGCAAGAGATTTTGTGGATAAGAATTATAGTCGAGAAAAATTGAAAGAGTTTTTGATAGAACATTTTGTTAATTCTCATAGAACTACTTTGGAAAGGTTTGGAGTGGTTTTTGATAATTGGTTTAAACAAAGTAGCTTAAATAATTTGGAGGAAACGATTCAAATATTAAAAGATAAAGGATTAATTTATGAACACGATGGAGCTTTATATTTCAAGAGTACTTTATTTGGAGATGACAAAGATAGGGTGGTTAAGAAAACTGTTGGTAGAGTTGATTACACTTATTTTGCATATGATATTGAGTATATAAAGAACAAATTTTTAAGGGGTTTTGATGAGATTATTACTATTTTGGGGCCTGATCATCATGGGTATATTAACAGATTGCTTGCTGCTACCAAAGCTTTGGGATACGATAATCATAAGATAATTATTTTGCAAATCGTTAATGTAATTGAAAAGGATAAATTATTAAAAATGTCAAAACGAAAAGGTGTATTGGTTTTGTTGGATGAATTAATGGATAAAGTGAATCCGATGTTTCTAAGATACTTTTTTTTATCTAGATTAAAGGATTCTCCTTTAGATTTGGATATAGAACTAATAAACAGGTTAACATTGGATAATCCTTTGTATTATGTTTTTTATGTTTATGCTCGGATTAATGGGGTTTTAAATAATTATGGTAAAGAGTTGCCTAATTTTGAGGATGTTTTGGGTGTTGATTTGTGGGATGATGAGTTCGAGTTATTTTTATCTATTTGTGAGTTTAGGGATGCTCTTTTATCTGCGTTGAATGATCCGTATTATTTAACGTTGTGGGCTCATAATTTTGCTAAAATTTTTCACCGGTTTTATAATAATCACAGAATAATATGTTCGAAAGAATTGGGAGTAGAAAGGGAAAAATTGAGATTAGTTTTGTTGTTAATTTCGAAAGGAGTTTTGGAAAGATGGGGAGAATTATTAAATATAGAATTACCTGAAAAAATGTAGAAGGGGTGTTGATATGCCTAAAAAAAAGAAATGTCCTCTGTGTGAACAAAAAATGGATGAGATCGATTACAAAAAAGTGGAATTATTGAATAATTTCATTAGTGATAAATTTAAGATTTTGCCCAGGAGGAATACAAAAACCTGTTCTTGGCATCAAAGAAGAGTTGCAAGAGCTGTAAAAAGAGCAAGAATCGTTGCTCTGTTACCTTTTGTACCTGCTGTATAAGAGGAGTTTATAATGATTAGAAATTTATTAATTTTATCGTTGGTATTGATGGTTATAAGTTGGCTTTCTTATTTTTTTGTTTCTTTTATAGACTTTAAAGTTTATTCATTAGTTGTAGATGTAGGTTCTGAAACGATTGCCCAAAAGATTTATAGAGATCTTCAGGATTATGTTAAATCTATGGATGAAAATTCAAGAAAATACATAGAATTATCTAAAATTAAACAAGAAAAAAAGGTAGTAGTTAATGAAGATTATTCGAAAATGGTATTGGCTGTAAGAGAAAAAAAAGAGTTCTTAGGTGGGAAATTAAAACCAAGAATGATACAAAAAGGATATAGTATTAGTGTTATTCCTCATGAAGATGGTGTGTATTTTGCTTATTTAAGTAACTCTATTTTTGTTCCTCGTTCTCAATTAACGGAAAATGAATTAAAGACTATTAATGAAAAGTATATTGAATTTTTGCAAAAAGATCAGATTATAGATTATATTAATTTTTTGAATTCGTATTTTACAAAGAGTGATTCAGAGAGAATAGCGAAAAACCAATTCTTTATTTCCAAGAATTTCCTTATTAATTTTACTCTTTCTCCCTTTACAACTTCTAAAGTTTTGAATATAGCAACTTTTACAGTTGATAATATCTCTAAAAAGGAGTATTTAGTTAATATGGAAAAGATAATTGATAAATATAAAAAGGATTCTGTTTATTTGAAAGTTAATGAGGAGGAAAGGTTAATAAATTTGAAACATTTAAGTAAAAAAGAAAAAAAGAAATAGAGATGTGTGGAATAGTGGGCTATAAAGGTAATTTTATTAATGTAAAAGTTATTCTGGATACTTTGAAGCTTTTGGAGTATAGAGGTTATGATTCTGCTGGTCTTGCTTTTTGTAGTGAAGGTAATTTGTTTGTTAGGAAAAGCAAAGGAAAAATTGATAATTTATATGAAATGGTTGATAGTTTGCAGACTGATTTAGTTGTTGCTCATACTAGATGGGCTACTCATGGGATACCCAATGATATTAATGCTCATCCTCATACATCTGGTCCTTTGGCTCTCGTTCATAATGGTATAATTGAGAATTATAGGGAAATAAAGGAAAGGTTAAAGGATTATGATTTTAAATCAGATACCGACAGTGAGGTGATTGTTCATTTAATACATTCTTTTTATAAAGGTAATCTTTTTGATGCCGTTTTGGATGCGGTTAAAATTTTAAAAGGTGCTTTTGCTTTCGTTGTTATCGATAATAATACTAAAGATTTGGTTGCTGTTAAAATGGAAAGCCCTATTGTTATTGGATTATTAGATAGTGGTTTTTTGATTTCTTCCGATATTCCTTCTATTATAAAGTGGACAAGGAAGATAATTTCTTTAGAAAATGGTGATGTTTTTTATGTTCATAGTAATGAATTTAAGATATACAATTTTTTAGAGCAGAAGTTTGTTAGTAGAAATGTTGAAATTATAGAGTGGGATATTAGCGTTGCTGAGAAAAGTGGATATAAGCACTTTATGTTAAAGGAAATCAATGAACAAGGTAAGGTTATTAGAGACACCCTTTTTGGCAGAATTGATGAGGAAAGTTTAAAAGTTGTATTGGATGATAAAGTTAGGGAATTTTTGGATAGTTTGAATATTGATAATATAATTTATATTGCTTGTGGAACGAGTTATCACGCTGGATTGATTGGGAGTTATTATTCAAACGAATTGGCAGGAATAAATTCTACTGCTTTTTATGCATCAGAATACAGGTATATAGAAAAAAAATATTTTACCTCGAAGAATAATACTTTGTATATTTTTATAAGTCAATCGGGAGAAACTGCTGATACTTTGTTTGTCGCACGAGAACTAAAGCAAATGGGTGAAAATATTGTTACTATTCCCAATGTTATTGGTAGTAGTATGTATAGGGAGTTTTTGTCTTTTCCTACGAGGGCGGGAATAGAAATAGGTGTTGCTGCTACTAAAACTTTTACTGCTCAACTTGTTAATATATTACTTTTAAATTTGTATTTAGCACAAAAGAAAGGGTTTGATGTTAGTCATGTAATTCAGGAATTGCTATTTATTCATGAGGTTGTTGATGGGATATTAGAAAACTATGAATACATTTTTGATATTGCTGAAAAATATGTTGATTACCAGCATTTTATGTATTTAGGTAGGCATTTGATGTATCCTGTGGCTATGGAGGGAGCTTTGAAATTGAAGGAAATTTCTTATATACATGCTGAAGCTTATGCAGCGGGAGAGATGAAGCATGGACCTATTGCTCTTATCGATAATAAAATGCCTACACTTTATGTTTTGCCTTTTAACAAAATGATAAATAAGAATATTTCAAATATACAGGAGGTCAAAGCAAGGAGAGGAAAAGTTTTAGCTTTGGTTGATAAAAAAAGTAAAGAATTTGTCAAAGATTTGGTTGATGATTTATTGGAAACAAAGTATGTAAATGAATATCTGCAACCTTTTGTTACTGTTATACCTTTGCAAATATTTGCTTACAGTGTAGCTGACTTTAAAGGGCTTAATGTCGATCAGCCAAGAAATTTAGCAAAAAGTGTTACTGTAGAATAAAGATGATATTTGAGGATTTTAATGATTTTTTAAAGGATACAGAAGTAGAAGCAGAAAGATATAAGAGGTATAGAACCCCTTTAACTATTGTAGTTTTTTCTATAAAATTTAATTCAAAAGATTGGGAAATAAATTATCTGCATAAGATTATGTTTGACTTAAGAGTAAAATTAGAACAAAAGATAAGAAAGACTGATAGTATTTCAAGGTATAGAAATTCTCTTTTTGTTAGTTTAAAGAATTTAGCAGTCGATAAATCTGTTGGATTTATAAATCGATTTTTTGAAAGTATTGATAAAGATATAAAAGAGAGTTACAAAAAATTTATTAATGAAAGAGAAATGGTTTTAGTTGATGTTATTATAAATGTTTATTTGATTTCTCTTTCTGAAAATGTGGAAGAAAAGAATGTGATATTTATCAATGATTTTAGTGTTAATTCTTTTTTAGAATTGATTAATAGTATTGATGATGAGAAGGTTTTTGAAAAGTGGGATTTGAGAATACCCATCATTGAGAGGATATAAAGGGAGGCGTTTATGATAAAACAAGAGCAGGAAATAAAACAGATTAAAGAGTTATTGGTTAAGTTAATAAAATTCAAAACGGTTGAAAAAAATAGGGATGAATTAAAAAATATCATTGATTTTTGTCATTCTTACTTAAAGGAAAATAGTTACCTCTGTTTTGATATTTTTGAGGTTAACGGTAAATGGAATTTAATAGCTGATTATGGTGTTGATGTTTTGGTTTATTTTGTTGTTCATTTGGATGTGGTTGATGCTGAAGACGAGCAGTTTGAGCCTGTAGAGAAGGATGGAAAAATATTTGGTCGCGGAGCTTTGGATATGAAGGGACCTGGAAGTGTTGTGATTAGTTTATTTAGAAATCTCAATGATAGAAAATATCCGATTGGTTTGATTTTAACTACTGATGAAGAAGTTGGCAGTAAAGATGGGGTAAAGTATATTGTTGAGAATAAAAAAATTGCGGCAAAGATGGCTATTATTCCTGATGGTGGTGAGAATTTTAAGATTATAACCAAGGGTAAAGGTGCTTTTCATTTCATTGTTAAGTCGAAAGGAAAGAGTGCTCATGGAAGCACTCCTTGGAATGGGATTAATGCTATAGATAAGATAATCGATTTTTATCATTCATTAAAGGAAATATTGTTATCAGAATTGGAATTGTTATCAGATTTAGATCGAGCTAATAGATGGCACAATACTGTAAATTTGGGTAAGATTGAAGGTGGAACTAAGGTTAATATAGTACCTGACTTTGCTTACGCTCATATAGATGTTAGATTTACTGAAAAGTATAGATTAGAAGAAATAGTTAATGTTGTTAATTTTCTGTGCAAAAAATATGATTTGGAATTAGAAATTTTATCTACTGGCCAACCTGTTATATCGGATACTAATTCCGAATATTTCCAAAAATTTATACATTCTTATAGGAAAGTTATAGGTAATGAGGTTTTTGATGTTGAGCATGGAGCTACTGATGGAAGGTTTTTTGCTCAAATTAACATACCTGTGGTTACTATTTACCCTATTGGTGGAGGAATTCATTCAGATAACGAATGGGTTGATATTAATTCTCTTAAAAAGTTGTATGATTTGTTTTTTGATTTTATAGTTAATTTGAAATGAGGAAAATTGTTTTTGGTATTGCGGGAATTTTATTAATTGCATTTATTGTTTTTTTGTTTTTGGGTAAAAAAAATAATAATGGCAATGTAGTTAATATTTTTTCAGGAGTTTTTAATAATGAGAAGAAAGAAGATAAGGTTAAAGAAAAAGATGAATTGATAAAGAAAATTGGTTCTGATAAGTTAGTTTTTTTGGTTTTGGGTTTGGACTATAATTGGGTTGAGGGGCATAAGCCTACAAGTAAAGGAGCACGAAGTGATACTATCATTCTTGTAGTTATGGACTTAT
Organism: bacterium; assembly: GCA_030549815.1. Taxonomy (GTDB): domain Bacteria; phylum DRYD01; class DRYD01; order DRYD01; family DRYD01; genus DRYD01. The sequence continues at coordinate 53,405 of JAUQQQ010000003.1, forward strand.
ATAATCAAGAAGTGAGATTAATGTCGATTCCGCGGGATTTGAGAGTTTATTATGAAGATCAAGGTTATTATGATAAAATAAATGCTGCGATAGTTATCGGTGGCCCACAACTTACAAAGAAAATAATCTCTAATTTACTCTCTGTTCATATCGACTATGTTTTCGTTATTAAACAACAAGCAATAAAAAATATTGTTGATGCTGTCGGAGGAGTTTATATAGATGTTGAAAAAGACATGTATTATGAAGATAAATGGGGAAATTTAAAAATAGATTTGAAAAAAGGTAGGCAATTGCTTAATGGAGATCAAGTTATTGGATACATGAGATTTAGGATGGATGAAGAAGGGGATTTGGGAAGGATAAGAAGACAAAACCAAGCAATAATAGAAATAATGAATCAATTACCTTCTAAGATTAATTCTTCTAATATTTTAAAAATTTTGGAAAGTGTTCTACCTTATATTCAAACTGATTTAACTAAGGAGAAAATAATGTTGTTGGTTGATTTTATGTCTAATTTTAGTTTTTCTTATAGGTCGTATAAATTGCCTGTTAATCCTATTGAAATAGAAGGTGTTAGTTATGTTGAGTTAGGTGATTATAAGGATGTTGTTACTGCATGGTATAAAGGATATCAAAAATTGGCTATTTTGAACGCATGCCATGAAGACAATAATTTGAGAGTTTTTGATACTTACATAAGAGGCTCAAAATTCTATTTGAATTCAAATGATTATTTGGATGATTATATTGAATACAGTATTATATTGCAAAAGAGTGAAGAGAAAAGCTCTCTTTACTATAGGCTACCTTTTGGTAAAGCAATGACTTTAAAGGAGTTTATCTTCAATAGATACATATATACTGCTTCACAGATTTACCTTAAAAAAAGTTATCTTTATGAAAATGAAATCAAAAAGATCAAAGATAATTTCATGAGTAACGATGTTGTTTTAATACTTGGGGAGGATAGTGTAGGAAAATGAAAAAAACTTTATCACTTGATGAGTTAATAAATGAGTTGAAAAATATGGATGTGTTTAATATAACTGTTATTAATACTCCCGATTATTTAACGGATTATTTTGTTATTGGTTCGGTTGATAATGTCATAACATTAAAGGCAATTGTTGACAAATTCAGATATTTAGTTGTTAGGATTCATGGGGAAGTAGAAAGTGGATGGGTAATATTGGATTTTGATGATTTCTGGTGTCATCTATTTTTACCCAATGTAAGAGAATATTACAATATAGAAAGGTTATGGAGTTTAAGAAGTGTAATGAGGGACGAAAAATGAGAATAGTATCAACATTTTTAAGTTTAATGTTTTTGATGTTTATTTTTGCTGAATTTGTTTTGGGTGCGGAAGTTAGTATAAATGCGCAGTTGATTAGTCCTAATCAGAATTCTGTAATTACCAGACATCCGCAGATCATTATAAAATATCCTTCTGATGTTACTCCTATTATTAGTTTTGATTCTTTGAGATTTATTGTTAATAATGTTGATTACACAAATTACATGAGGATCGATTTAAACACTCCCGAGGCAGTTTTATTCTTTTATTCTTCTAAGCCTTTGAATTTGGGGGTTAATAAGATTGTTGTTAGGGGAAAGTTAATAAATGATGATACTTTTGAGAACGTTTTTACGATTAATGTAAATCCTCGCCTTTCGAAGGAAGTTGCTTATTATCTTGATCTGCTAAATAAAACTTCTTCTAATGTAAAAAAATCTACCTATTATTATAATTTGGGTGTTTATTATGAGAAGAATGGGTATATGTTAGATGCTATTGGTTATTATAACGAAGCTTATAAAGCTGACAATACAAATAAAGAAGCTAAAGAAGCTTATGAAAGATTAATATCTCTGTTTCCTAACAAAGCTTTGAAACTTTTAAACATAACTCTTGATGTTAGCCTAATTAATGTTAATGTTTTATCTTCTAATAATATTTACATTTTTCGGTGCATTGTTGAAAATTATAGGGATAGAAAATTAGAGTTTAATTTGAACAATTTCCTAATAAGCACAAGGAATAGTTATTATCAACCGATAAAAAATCCTTATGAATATTTGAGAAATTTAGTCAAAAAAAATATATTAACAATAGACGATTTTGCTATATCTAACTATCTTTTAAGCAAAGATGTGTATTATTTTGAATATCCGGATATTTTTGTTGTTGATTCTTATCAACAGCTAAAAGTTGACTTAATGTTTCATTTTAGTGAAAAGCCTAAGAATTTACTGTTTCAATTTTTTAAGCCTCTTGAGGTAAATGGTAGGAAAAAAGAGTTACCTGTTTATTTTAAGTTACCTTTTACTTTGTAAAAGGAGGTGAGAGATAATGATGTTAAAGAAGCCAATTCTTGTTTTGTTGTCTTGTTTTTTTACTATATCAACAATTTTTGCTAATACTAATGTTTTGAATATTGTTTATAACTCTGATGGTTTTGCTGTTGCTAATGTTTTTAACTCTTCTACCTCTTATGATATAATGTTTATTTATGGTAAAAAGGGTAGATTAATATATACTGACATGATTGAGAGTATTATATCTGTAAAGAAAGTTGATTTTGTTAATGAATTGCTTATGATAGGTTATACTAATGTTAATAAGTCTTATGATAATCTATTAATAAGGGTGGATGAAAAAGGAAAAGTGTTAGATGCACTTGTTGTTGGTGATTATTATTACCAGGAAATCCCAAAATTGTTATTTAGGATAAATAATATTTATATTGTTGTGGGATTAAGAGGGTATAGGAGTTATGATAGTATGTATGCTTTGTTTTTTGATGGATATTTAAGAGTTACTGATTGTTTAGTTTTTGATTTTGGACAGGAAGTGGGAATAACTTATTCTGATTTTGTGGGGCAACCTTCTCCTATTGGCATAAAAGTCTTATTGAAAACTAAAGATGGGCAGGATTACGATGTAGAAATAATGGCTGATGGTAAATATAATCTTTCAAGTAAAAATATTAATGTAAAGAATATTAAACCTTCTATTTCAAAATATTATTACCAAGAAAAGGAAATAGATTTGTAAGAAGGAGGAAAAGGTATATGAAAGAATTTATTTTATGGAGCTTGTTATGTATGAATATGGATAAACCAATCGAGTTGCTTGCTGAAAAATACAATAAGCAGATGCAAGTAGTTGCTGTAAAAGGAGGTGTTGGTATGCAAAAGTATCCATATAAATTACCCCAATTAACCTATAGTTATGATGCTTTAGAACCACATATAGATGCATTGACGATGGAAATACATTATACTAAACATCATGGTAGCTATGTAAATAATCTAAATGCCGCTTTGGAAAAATATCCTTACTTGCAAAATTATACTTTGATTGATTTATTGACTAATCTTTCTGCTATTCCATCAGATATAGTTGATAGTGTAAGGAACAATGGTGGAGGACATTTAAATCATACGATTTGGTGGGAAATACTTACTCCTGGTGGAAGTAAAACCCCTGTTGGAGAATTAGCAAACGATATTAATTCAACTTTTGGGAATTTTGAGAACTTCAAGGAACAGTTTAATAAAGCTGCGATGAGTAGGTTTGGATCTGGATGGGCTTGGTTGGTAGTGGATAATTTCGGCAAATTGCATATAATTTCTACTCCAAATCAGGATAATCCTGTAATGCAGAATTTTCACCCTGTATTTGGTGTTGATGTTTGGGAGCATTCTTATTATTTGAAATACCAAAACAGGAGAGCGGATTATCTTAATGCGGTTTGGAATGTGTTAAATTGGGATGTAATTGAAAAGAGGTATCAAGAGATTAAGAAGAATCTATTGAAGGTAGGAAGTGGAGTGTAGGAGGTGTTGATTTATGGCAGCTGAATCTGTCAAAGTCCCACTTAATACAGAGATACCATACTTTAAACTTAAGGATCCTTTTGGTAGAGAATACAGTGTTGATGAATTATTTGGTAGCAAAGGGTTAGTTGTTATATTTACTTGTAATCATTGTCCATATGCACAGGCAATCTGGCCAAGATCTATAGAGTTATATCACAAAGTAAAGGATAAAGGAATAAATTTTGTTGCTATAAATCCTAATGCAGCTAATCCTAACTATCCTGAGGATAGTGTAGAAAAGATGAAAGAATACATTGAAAAATTGAAAATACCATTTCCTTATTTAGTTGATGAAACTCAGGAGGTAGCAAAAAAGTTCAATGCTCAATGCACACCGGATATTTATTTGTATGACTCTAATAAGAAGTTATATTATCATGGAAGGTTTGATGATAATTGGAAAGATAAGGATGCAGTTAAATCAAAAGATTTGGAAAGAGAAATAATGCACTTATTGGAAGGTAAGGAACCTTGTCAGGAATGGTATCCTTCCATAGGTTGCTCAATTAAGTGGAAAAGTTAAATAAAGGAGGATTGTTGTGAGGAATTTATTTAAAATTTTATATAGAATGCTGCTATTAATAGTTTTTATTTTTATAATGATGCTAATTCAATTATGGGCTTTTGATTGTAAATATTTCTCCTTTGAATTACCAGGAAATCAAAATGTTAAGGTTGGAGATAATGGTGTTTATGTCGAAGGTCCTGAAGGAAAAGTTTATGTGGATGATCAGGGAGTAAGAGTTGAAAATAAAGGGAATACAAATTGGGTTTTAATGGATAATAGAGATAGAACAAAAAAAGAAGGAGATTACTATGTTTTTTATAGGCATTCTGAATATTTGGTTAATTTGAAAGTTACTTATTATACTCCTTATAATCAATTTTATAGTGATTATCAGACATTTATAAATAATGTTAAATCAAAGGAAAAAAATGTTAATGTAAGTAAAAGTTCTATACCTAATGATTATAATAGAACTGTTTATAAAGTAGTTGTTTACAAAGATAATGGGATTAAAAATGTGTTTTATACAGTTTCTTCTGATTACGGGTTTTATATTATAGAGTTTTCTGGGAAAGAAGATAGTGTTAATAAACTTTCAGAAGATTTGAAATATGTTATAGATACTTTTGTTCCGAAGTATTAGTATAATTTTTAGTATAATTTTGTAAAAAAATTGTTAAAATTAAATAAAATTTAAATTCTTCCACTGTTTATTGTTTATATATATAGGGAAGGGAGATGGATTTTTATAAAATTTATTATAGGGGGTGTTTTGTATGTCTGAAGATTCCGATAAAACTGAAGAGCCGACAGAGCATAAGTTGCAAGAGGCCCGCAAAAAGGGTCAAGTCCTGAAAAGTCAAGATGTAGTAATGTTTGTGGGAATGGTAGCTACTTTTGCTGTCCTTTTTGCTTATTCTAAAGTCATGGCTTCAAAAGTCGCAGAATTCGCAAGAGATTTGTATATGGGTGAAGTTTTTAGGAATGCTGTTAATGCCGATAATCTCCTTGCTTTTTTAGCTTCTGTCTTTATTAAATCTCTTATTCTTTTTGCTTTAGTTCTAATGCCTATTGCTATTGTTGCTATGTTGGCTGGTTTAATTGGTAATTTAGCTCAGATAGGTTTTCTTTTCACTTTTGAGCCACTATCCCCTAAATTCAGTAAGATTAATCCTGTTGAAGGTTTTAAAAGAATATTTTCAAGGAAATCAGTTGTCGAGTTGGTTAAAAACGCACTAAAAATTGGTGTTATTTCATATTTAGTCTATTTAATCATCAAAGGTAACGAAAAACTGTTTATTGATTTTTCACGAACTTGGGATTTTATTCCTTTTTTGGTAGAGTTTAGGAAAATCATAGAAAAGATGGTTTGGCAGGTCATTGGTGTTTTTGTTTTACTTGCTGCTTTCGATTACATGATTCAAAGAAAATTTTTTATGAAAGATATGAGGATGTCTTTTAAGGAATTAAAGGATGAATATAAGGAGTTAGAGGGTGATCCTCATGTTAAGAGTAAGAGGAGGCATATGGCTCAGCAGCTGGCTATGGGAGGGGGTATTGGTAGGGTCCAAGATGCAACCGCTGTTGTTACAAATCCTGTGCATTATGCCGTAGCTTTGAAATATGAGCATGGTAAGATGCAGGCACCACAGGTGGTTGCTAAAGGTGAAAGATACTTTGCTGAATTGATAAAAACTATTGCAGAAAAAAGCGATATACCTATCGTTGAAAATGTTGAATTAGCTCAATTATTGTATTCCAAATGTAAGGTTGGAGATTATATTCCTACAGAGCTTTATCAGGCAACTGCTGAAGTTTTAGCTTTTGTTTATAAAATGAAAAAGAAGAAAAAAATAATAGGAAGGTAGGGGATTTATGTTAGGTGTTGGGCAATCTATAAATGTAGGTGGACAGAAAATTCCTTTGGATGTTTTTATCCCCATAGCTATCTTGTTGGCTGTCTTATTAATTATAGTCGAGTTACCGCCTTTTCTTTTGGATACTTTGCTTATTACTGATCTAATTGTCTCTATATTAATTATATTAATGGCTGTTTATGTTAAAAGCCCATTAGATTTTGCTGTATTCCCTACGTTGGTATTGGTTGAAACCATATTTCGTTTGGGTATAAATATTGCTGCTACGAGGTTGATATTGGCAAGGGGTCATATAAAGGATCCAAGAAGTGGCGAACCTATAGGTGCGGGTCACGTAATTCCTACTTTTGCAAAGTTTGTAGCAGGTGGAAATCTTGTTATAGGTTTTGTTTTGTTTTTGATGATAGTTGTGGTTCAGTTTATAGTGATAACCCAGGGTGCTGAGCGTATTGCTCAAGTTGCTGCGAGGTTTACTTTGGATGCTATGCCAGGTAAGCAAATGGCTATCGATGGAGAATTGCATGCAGGTCTTATAACTCCTGAAGAGGCAAGAAGAAGAAGAAGAGAAATAGAGAGAGAAACCGATTTCTATGGTGCGATGGATGGTGTTGGAAAGTTCGTTAAAGGCGATACTATCGCTAATATAATTATTCTTGCTATTAGTATTATTGGTGGTATATTGATGGGATTTACTTATTTTAGATCATATTTTGAAGGATCAGAAAAGGGGATGATAATTGATATTTTGGAGACTTATACTATTTTAACGATTGGTAATGGTTTGGTCTCTATATTGCCTTCATTTTTGGTATCTACTGCAATGGGTATAATAGTTTCTCGTGCTGCTTCTGAATCTAATCTTGGCGAGGATGTGATAAGTCAATTAACTGGTCAGCCGAGAGCTTTACAGATTGCTGCGGGGGCTTCCGCTACTCTTGCTTTACTTTCTTTGTTAGGTATGGGATTACCTATACTTCCTTTGCTTGGTTTTGCTGGTTTATTCTTTTTCTTATCTATGAGAGCAAAACAACAAGAAGTGCAGAAGGAAATAGTTAAAGAAGAAGTTAAAAAGGAGCAAAGGAAAGAGGAACAAAGAAAACCTGAGAATGCCATGGTTTATACTACCGTTGAAACTCTTTCTCTTGAGTTGGGAAGAATGCTTTTGGGATTGGTTGATGAGCAACAAGGAAGGAAATTATTAGAAAGGATTCCTTCTGTTAGGATTAGTATTGCAAAAGAAGTTGGTATAGTGATGCCTGGGGTCCACGTAACTGACAACATGGATTTGAAGCCAACCTCTTATGTTGTTAAGATTAAGGGAGTTAAAGTAGGTCAAGGAGAAGCTCATATAAATAAGTTTTTAGCAATAGGTCCTGAAAATGTCATAAGGCAACTTAACGGGAATGTAACAATCGAGCCTGCGTTTGGTATGCCTGCTGTTTGGATAGAACCTCAGGATAAGCCTCAAGCTGAAAGGTTGGGATGCATGTTGTTTGATGCCGTATCTGTTATTGCTTCACACTTAACTGAGATAGTAAAAAATAATGCAGCTGATATTCTGGGAAGACAAGAAACTAGTATTTTGGTTGAAAATTTAAAGAAGACTCATCCTGCTGTTGTTAAAGATGTTATACCTGAACAAATAAGTATAGGTGAATTGCAAAGGGTTTTACAAAACTTGCTAAGGGAAAGAATACCAGTAAGAGATTTGATAACGATAATAGAGTCATTGGTTGATGCTGTAAGATATACTCGGGATATTGCAGAATTAACTGAATTTGTTAGAATAGGTTTAGCAAATTCTATATCTTACATGTTAGCAAAGGATAGTGTTATATATGCTGCTGCTGTTGATCCTCAGGTAGAGCAAGTAATTTTAAATAGTTTGCAAAAGAATGAGTTTGGAACATTCCCTGTTTTGGATCCAAACATTAGTCAAGCAATATTAATGTCTGTAGCAGAGTTTATGAGATTTGCAACTAATAATGGATATCAACCTGTAATAATAACATCTCCCACGGTAAGAAGACATTTCAGGAAAATAATAGAGAGAAATTTCGGACAAATCTTTGTTATATCATTTGCTGAAGTTGCTTCTAATTACCAAATTAAAAATATCTACCTTATTAAGGTTGAAGTTCCAAGTGAAGTATGAGAGAATACATAATTTATGTAAAAAATATAAGTGAAACTATAAAAGAGATAGTTAAAAGAGAAGAAAATGCTGATATTGCTAATCCTCTTTTTTTAAGGGTTTATACAAATAGGAAAATAAAAGGGAAAAAAAATGCTATAAGGTTTTTGTATTATTTTGCTAAAAAGAAGTGTTATAAAATTATAGAAAAAGATTTAGTAGAGATTGGAAACTACGAAATCCACAAGCGATTGCTTTTTTTTTTGGAACCTAAATTATCGTTATTTTTCTCTTATTTTTGTTAAAGGTACTCAGAAGATTATGAAATTATTTGAAAAAGTGTATTCTATATATTTGATTTTATTAAAAAGTTTCAGTATTTATCAGAGTATGAATGAAAATTTGAAAAAGAAAGAAGTAGATGATTTAGCTTTGGAAGTTATGCAAAGTAATCTTGTTTATTGTATAAAATCGAGAAAATTTTTTGATGGTGTAGATTTTTATACAGTAGATAACGAGGATACGATTGAGTTTGATGATGCAATTGGAGTTAAAAATAACGGAAATAATTATGAAGTTTTTGTAGCTATTTGTGATTTATCTGAAGTATGGAATATACATATGGACAAATTTGTTTTGGATTTCCCACAAAGTTTATATACTGTAGATAAGAAGCATTTTATGTTGCCTATGCGGTTTATTGAGGAAGTTTCGCTTTTTCAAAAAGCAAAGAGACCAGTATTTTTGTTTAGATATTGCTTGGATAGAGACATGGAGATAAGGAATGTTGATTTTGAGCCTGTTTGTATAGCAGTTGCTAAAAATTTAAATTTTAAACAAGGTGAAAATTTTCTTAAATATAATTCTTTTCTTTTGAGGTTTTGTAATAATTTGCTTAGTAAAAGAATTTCCAACGGTGCAATTTATTTCGATGAATTTAAGGGAATAAAATTTGTAATTCAGGAATTAATGATATTTACTAATCATATTTGTGCAAAATTTTTACATAAAGCAAATATTCCTTTTATATCTCGGGTTTTTAGTATTCCTGATGAATTAAAGGAATTTTGTGGTAATTACTATGATTTGAAAGATACAAATAACAAGATTTTAAAATTTAGGATTCTTAATCTACTAAGTTCAGCGAAGTATGATGTTAATCCTTCTCAGCATAATTTCTTAGGATTGGATAAATATACTCATGTTACAAGTCCTATCAGAAGGTATATAGATGTTATTAATCAAAAGCAGTTAATATCTTTTTCTTATAACTTTGATGAGTTTTTTACTGAATATGAGCTTAGAGAATTACTCTATATTATAAATCCTTATTTAAGAAAATACAACTGTTTAGTTAGGAATTATAACAAAAAACAAAAGATATTAAATTTTGCTTCATCACTTTTAAATTCAAATAGAACGAAATTCATTTTTCCCTACTATATAGTTGATGATCAAGTTTTTATTATTTTGGATGAAATTGATGAAGAATTAAAAGTAGGTAATATTGAATTTTTAGAGAATAAAGTAATTGATAAAGAGAGAATTTGGTTGAAAAAAAGTGAGATAATGAATTTAGTTAATAATTTTATAGAAGGAAATGTTAAGGAGGGTGGAATATGAGATATCATAAGTTGGTCGTGGTTTTTATATTATTTTTAGTTGTTAGTAGCGTTTATTTGTTTTTAAATTCTTGTGGGTTGAAAGGGTTGACATCTGTAGGAGTAATTGGTGGACCTGGTGGTGGACAACCTCCTATGTTTGCTGTATCTTCTTTTAAAATGACAGGTAACTTAGTTCAACCTAATGAATTTTCTTTTGGATATTATAACAATAATTTTGATCCTTTTGTTTTTGCTAATTTGCAAGGAAACTCTCTTGTTAATTTTAGTTTTTCTGCTAACTTTAATAATCAAATTGCAGGTAAAAAGGTTATTATTTTGGGTACAGGCTTTAAGTATCTTACTTCTGGTAATCCTCCTACGAGGGACGTTTTTTGGGTTGGAAAGATAGTTAATAATCCTGTTAGTATCATTAATTTTACAGTTGCTGCTAATAATTATAAAACTGTAGGGGGAAGGAATTTTATTGCCAGATTCAACCAAGGAGCTTTTGATAGTAATTTCGACAGTATTACACTTAAAAAGATTGATGGAACTGATTACAATCAGAATACAGATTTAGATAACGTTAATGAAGATTTTAGATCTGTAGCTTTTAAGCCTAATTCAAATTATACTGATTTTGCAGGAGCTATGGTTGGTAGGAACGTTGCTTTTTATTCTTCGGTTTCTAATGGAAACTTTACGGATTGGCAAAATGCCCTTGCTAATACCGTTAGTAATAATAATAAACCTTCTGATTTTATAGGATTTGATGTTATTCAAGGAGGATTAAATCCTATATCTTTTACGATGATTGGGTCAGATATAGGTGAAACAAAGGGGGAACTGAGAGTTTTTCAAGTAGCTTCTAATTCTTGGACTGTTAATTATCTTGATGCTCTTTCTTCTTATATTGGTCCTAATGTTTATCCCCTTTATTCTTCGGATTATGTAAGTAATGGCGCAAGTCCTGATGTTATAGCTGCTGCTTTGATTGTTGGAAAGAATTTGATAATTTACTGGGGTGACAATAATAATAATGGAGTTGTTGATCCGTTTCCTGCTGATAATTTTGCTTTTTATCTTGATAACAATGTAACATTTTATGGTGGCACTATTTTGAAAGATTCTAATAATAAAAGGATAGTTGTAGTTGGTTATGATGATACAAATCAAGAGGCTGTTATATATAGGGGGGTTGCCCAGGATGGACCGGATCCTGATCCGTTTTTTGATACTCCGCCTACTAAAGTTAATATTAGTGGTTTAGGGTTGAATTTAAAGGATAGTATGTTTTTTGATGTAAATAGTGTTAATAATACGGTTGTTGTAGTTGGTGTTGATTTAAGTAATTGTCCTATTAAGCCTTATCCACAGCCTGCTCCTGTGAATTTACCTAAATTAACAAAATCCTTAATTTTTATCAATAATGCGAATCCTAATCTTGATAATGATATTCAGCAAACTTTTGCTAACATGACGGGTTTGATTTTAATAAGCAATGATGGGGGAAATAGTTTTAGTATAATGAGCAATCCTGTGATAAGATAGAGTTATGTTAAATTTTTTTTCATTGAATAATGATCGGGAGAAAGCGCGGTTTTTTTTAATGATGAATGTTGCTTTGCGTGCGGGCCTTCCTCTTTATCAAACTCTTAACATAATGAAGGATAGTTTACCTGTTCAGTGGAGAGATGTAGTTAGTGTAATAGCAGAAAATTTAAGGAGGGGTTATTCTTTATCCCAAACTATGAGTAATTTTAAAAATGTTTTTGAACCATTAACTTTAAAATTAATCAATGTTGGAGAGAATACAGGAAAGCTTGATGAAATATGCGTATATTTATTTGAATTTTATGAAAATAAAGGTAAAGTTGTAAATAAATTGTTTTCTTCTTTAAGTTATCCTATTTTTATCGTAACTTTTGCTTTTGTAATTGCTTATGTGGTTTTAAATTTTGTTTTCCCGGTTGTTATTAATATGTATAGTGACCTAAATATGAAGTTGCCTGCTATGACACAGTTTTTGAAATTTTTTGTGGATATAGTCAATCTAAGAAATTTATTGATATTTTTGGTTATTTTTGTATTGTTTGCAGGTTTTGTTTATTTTTATGTTGGTAAGGAAAAGTTGGTAGGGATGGTTTTGGATTTCTTTTCTTCTTTACCAATAATTTCTGATATTTATAAAAAGTATGTGGTTTCTAACTTTTTGTATGCTTTAGTTTTGTGTTTGAAAAGTGGTTTAATTATGTCCGATGGGATAAAGTTTTCTTTGGCTTTATTACCTGAAAGAGTTTATAATAAATATTTTTCTGATGTTTATAAGAGGATTTTGGAAGGAGAACAATTGTCAAGTATTTTAATTGAGAAGCCGCTTTTTAATAAGATAATAGTTAATTTTATTGCAAGTTATGAAGAAACTGCAAAAACCGAGATAATAGATAAATTGATAGGGTATTTAAATTTTGATATAAATATTGCAATAGATAGGATACTTGTGTTAATTGAGCCTGTATTGATAACGGGTGTTTCTATTTTTGTATTTTTTATTGCTGCTTCTATTTTATTACCTATTATTGGTATTTCGGTTCAGTTTACACAGTGAATGTTTTGGTATTTTTTGCTATAGACGATAATAAAAGATTAGGTCCAAATGTAGTTTTTTATAATATCTTTAAAAACCTTTGGGGGAGTGGCCCTGATTCCGTGGGAAGGGGCTCCTTTTCCAACAAAAATGATGAATTTAAATTCGTTATCGTATATAGGAAAGGTTATATCGAAAACGAAAAAAAGGATTTTGTGGATTATTTTTACGTTAATTTTTACGATTACTTTCATTTTGTTATTGAAGTTTCAAAGATATACAGTTTGTTAAGAAGGAAATATAAAGGTTGGAGGATAAAATTTTTTTATCCTAAACCTATGCTGTTACCTTTTAATGTTGATCAGTATGCTTTTCTTTATGATTTACCAATGGAAAAAATTTTTTTAGGAAAAAGTATTAATGATTTAAAGAAAGAGTTTGTTTTTAAAAAATTAGTCTGGAAAAATATGAAAAAATTGTTTACTATATCTTATTCTTCTTTTTGTGATATAAAAGGGATTACAGGATTGGACAATTTGGATTGGTTTTATTTAGGTGTTGATAGAGATGTTTTTAGAGTTATTCCTGATTACAAGGATTATTTAAGACGGATTTTTGAAGAAAGAGGTATTTTTTTCAATTGGGATTATTTTTTTGCCCCTGTTGGTAAGATTTGGTTTAGAAAGAATGTTTTGAATTTGGTTAAAGCGTTTAATAATTTTAGAAAGCATATTAGGAGTAATGTGAAATTAGTAATGACGGCTAATAATTTAAATGATAAAAATGAATATATAGATAGTGTTAAATCCAATTCTAATGAGGATATTGTATTTTTAAGTGGTTTAAATACGGAGGAAATGGTGTATTTGTATAATGGTTGTTTAGCTGTAATTTTTCCTTCTCTTTATGAAGGGTTTGGGCTACCTATTCTTGAAGCATTGGCTTGTAAGAAAAATGTCCTTTTTTCTGATATTAAGGTTTTTAAAGAAATATACCCCGATAACAAGTGGATTTTTAATCCCTTATCGGTAGAGGATATATCTAACTGCTTGTTGAATTTTTACAATGAGAAGGGTTTTCTTGAAAATAGGAGAATTTTAGATAAAGATATAGATAAATTTAGTTGGAGATCAGTTGTTGAAAATATAATAATGAAGGTAAAGGAGTAGTGGTGGATATGGATAAAAGAACGAAGGAATTTCCAAAGCAGGAAGAAAAATGGTATGTTATTAATGCAGAAAACAAAGTGTTGGGAAGACTTGCTTCCAGAATAGCCTATATTTTGATGGGAAAACATAAGGTAACTTATAGCTCTTCATACATTGGAGGAGATTATGTTGTTGTTTTGAATGCATCTAAAATTAAATTGACTGGGAAGAAGTTAGTAAGGAAAAAGTATTATAAGCACTCAGGACATTTAGGGAATCTTAAAGAATATTCCGCCGAATTTATGCTTGAAAATAAACCAGAAGAATTATTGAGATTAGTTGTCTCTAAAATGCTTCCTAAAAATAAATTAAGAAGTAGGATGCTTAAGAGATTGAAAATATACAGAAATGAAGAACACAAGCATATAGCACAAAAATTGGAAACTCTGGAGGTGTAAAATGTATTACGCTACAGGTAGGAGAAAGGAAAGCACTGCAAGAGTATATCTAAAGCCAGGTAAAGGGGAAATATTTATAAATGATAAACCTGTGGATGAGTATTTTAAAATGAGGGAGGTTTATAGAATAAAAGTTAGAAAACCTTTAGAGGTGCTGGGAGTATTGAGTAAGTATAGGGTTGACTCTTATGTTAAAGGAGGGGGAACTACAGGACAAGCTGAGGCTATAAGCCTTGGAATTGCCAGATGTTTGGCCCAGATATCCGAAGAATACAAAAAAGTCCTGCGAAAATATGATCTATTAACAAGAGACCCAAGAGAAGTCGAAAGAAAACACTATAATAAGCATAAAGCAAGAAAAGCTCATCAATGGCACAAGAGGTAATCAATCGTATGAAAAAATCAAAATTGTTCTTAATAATAACAATCTGTTGTATTCTCTTGTTTATTATTGTCCAAATTTTTGCTGGCAACAAATCCTCTAATGTCCAAAATTTTAACCAAAATACTATTTCTTCAAATACCAGTAGAGTTTATTTAAATAATCCGGTTTATATAGAAAATTACCTTAAAGTTTGGGAATTTTTGTATACTTTTAAGGACAACAAAGTGGTGGCCTATGAATTGAGAAGAAAATTAGAAAAACAAGATCTTTTTACTCTTATTTCTAATAAAGAAGTTCTAAAAGGGATATTTAAATCGATTAAATATACACAGGATCAAGAGGAAAAAATAAAACAGCTCTTTGGAGATAAAGAATTATTTCTGCAGTATATCACTGATTTTTATGTTTATCTTGTTGTTTCTCAATTAGATGAACAAAGAATAAATGAAATAAAAAAGCAGATTGATTTCTTAAAAAATAAGATATACAAAGTTGATCCCGAAACGATACAAAAGATAAAAGACAAAAAAGATCCAGAATTAGATAAAATTTTGCAAGAAGTTGAGCAAAATCTATACCAGCCAAATTTGTCCGAGCAAAAGAAACAAATGTTGTTGACACAGATACAAAAAATGAACTATATTTTACTTTTGTATGAAGAATTTAAGAAAGATGAAATTTTCAATTGGTTTGTTGAAAATAGAAAAAGAATACTTGATAGTCTGAGTTTTAAGGAAAAATAAGGGTGGTGATAAGTAATGCCAACTTTTGTATACAGAGTTAAGACACCAGATGGTAAGGATAAGCAAGGTGAGATAGTTGCAAAAAATGAAATGGATGCAAAAACTCAATTGATAAGGCAAAATTATAAGATTATATCTTTGCAGGTCAAAGGTGAAGCTGGCACTGTCAAAAAAATTGGAGCCCTTTTTAAACCAAAAGTTAATCAGCAATCGTTAACTATATTTTCGAGGCAATTTGCAACGATGATTAATGCGGGTTTGTCTTTGGTTAGAGCTCTTGATATTTTGGCTGAACAAACGGAGGATAAAATTCTAAAAGCTGCTATTGCTGATGTAAAGAAAGAAGTTGAAGGAGGTAAAGCACTGTCTGCTGCTCTATCTAAGCATAGACATATATTCAGTGATCTTTATATTAGTATGGTTAAAGCTGGTGAAATCGGTGGTATGCTTGATGAAGTGTTGGATAGATTAGCTAACTTTATGGAAAAAGATTTTCAATTGAAGAAGAAAGTGCAATCTGCTATGACTTATCCTGCTATAATCTTGGTTTTGGCTATTGGTATAGTTATTTTCTTGGTCACTTATATCTTGCCTACTTTTGTTAATCTATTCAGAGAAATGGATGTTGAATTGCCTTTTATAACTCAAGTATTGATAACTGTAGTTGAAGCTCTTAGGCAGCCTCTAATCGTTGCTTCTCTTATAGTTTTAGCAATAGTTGCTGTGTTTGGTATTAACGTATACTATCAAACTCCTGTTGGAAAAAGACAAATAGATTTAATAATGCTTAATATACCAGTTTTTGGATTACTTAATAAGAAAGTTGCGATAAGTAGGTTTGCAAGGACGTTGGGAACTCTGTTATCATCTGGTGTTGCTCTTATGGCTGCGTTAGAAATAGTTTCCCAGGTTGCAGGTAATGCTGTTATCTCTAATGCTATCGATAACGTTAGAACAAAATTAAGAGAAGGTGAGAATTTATCGGGACCATTAACTGAAACGGGAATTTTTCCACCTATGGTTACTCAAATGATTGCAGTTGGTGAGGAAACAGGTAACCTTGATACTATGTTAAATAAAATAGCAGATTTCTATGATACTGAAGTAGAATATACTTTGTCTTCTTTGACTTCATTGATCGAGCCTATAATGATTGTTGGTATGGGTGGAATGGTAGGTTTTATAGTTTTGGCTGTGTTCTTGCCACTTTACCAACTTATTACTGCAAGCTTTTAATTTTATTTGCCCACGTAGCTCAGTGGAAGAGCGCATCCTTGGTAAGGATGAGGTCACCGGTTCGATCCCGGTCGTGGGCTATTTTTTATCATGTTAATCAATAAAAGAATACTATTTATTCTCGAATCCCCATCTAAAATGAAAACAATCTCTTCTATTTTGAAAAAAATGAATGTTAAAAATTTTAGGATTGTTTCTACAATGGGACATATTAAGGATTTACCTAAGGATAGATTCGGGTTAAAAATAGAAAACGGAAAAATTATCCCTCATTTTGTTTTTTTACCTTATAAAAAGAAAGTTTTGGAAAGAATAGAAAAAATGTTGAATAATGTTGATGTTGTAATTTTGGCTACTGATCCAGATAGGGAAGGTGAAGCAATTTCTTTCCACGTTTTTAATGAATTAAAGAAAAAATTTTATAATGTCGATTTCAAAAGAGCTTTTATTAATGAAATTACTTTTGATGGCCTGAAAAGAGGAATTGAAAATTTGGGGTTTATAAATTATTCTATGGTACAAAGCCAGTTTGCTCGTAGGATTATTGATAGAATAATCGGTTATAAAATCAGTCCAATTTTATGGAGAAATTTTAAAATGAGAGGATTAAGTGCAGGAAGAGTTCAAACCGCTACTCTTAAACTAATCTATGACAAAGAAAAAGAAATAGAAAATTTTAAACCACAGAAATTTTATACTATAAAGATTAAGTTTAAAGTTGAGGATAGAATTTTTGAAGGATATTTGTATGAGAATGATCAGGTATTAAAATTTTTTGATAAGGATAAATTGTCGGAATTTAAAGAAAAAGTTTTAGAAAAAATTGTTGGTAAAAATTTGAAGTTTGATTTATTTGAAAATGAGAGAGAAATTATTCCGCCTGACCCTTTGAAGACTTCTACTTTGCAGCAGGAAGCCGCTAAATTGGGAATAAGTAATAGTGAAACAATGAAAATTGCTCAAAAATTATACGAAGGAGTATTTGTAGATAATGAAAAAATAGGTTTAATAACTTATCACCGCACAGATAGTATTAGGATAAGCCAGTATGGTATAGATTTGGCAAAAAAAATCTTGGGTAATGTTTTCATCCACAAAAGGAAAAACAAATCAATGTTTGATGCACATGAGGCTATAAGAATAACAACTGATATAGATTTAGAAAAAGTGAAAAAATTTTTAGATAGAAAAGAATTTTTAGTATATCAGTTGATTTATAATAGATTTTTGGCTTCTCTTTCTCCTGTTTGCAGATATTTACATTTTCAATTGGTTTGTCCTATATTTAAGGATATTTGTTTAAAGTATGAAAGTGCATTAATATTGGACAAGGGTTTTACTAAATTTTTACCTGAGTATTTGAATTTGAAGATATTTAAGAATGAAGTGTTGAATACGAAAGCTAAGTTATTGGAGGTTTTGGGGTATAGTATAGAGGAGGAGCAAACAAAGCCGCCTGCTCGTTATACTCTATCTTCTATTGTAAAGAAAATGGAAGAGGTTGGTATTGGTCGACCTTCTACTTACGCTTCTACTGTGGAAATACTAAAAAAGAGAAAATATATAGAAGTAAAGAAAGGAAGTATTTTTATTACTGATTTGGGAAAAAAAGTTATCGAATTTTTATTTAATTTGTATCCTTCTTTTTTTAGTGTTGATTTTACTGCTCATCTTGAGGATGTTTTGGATAAAATTGAAAATACTCAATACGAGGAATCTCAGAGTTTGGCTAATAAAAAAATCTGGGAAATATACTCTGTTTTATAACTATAATGAAATTGTTATTATTGACAAATGGTTATGGTGAGGATACTATCGCTAAATACATTATCGATAATTTGTATGAATTGGGTGTTAAGGATATTGAAGTTTTCCCGCTTGTAACGAAGGGGGATGTTTTTGAAAATGTAAAAATAGTTGGACCAGTTAGGGTTTTCCCAAGCTCTGGCATAAGTGGATTTTTAAATTTTTTTAACTTTATAAAAGATATTAAGGCTGGTTTATTTGGGCACATCAAGCAACAAATTAAATTTTTAAAATCCTTGAATGATGATTTATATTTTGTTGCGGTTGGAGATGTTTATCCCATTTTATTGCTTTATTTTTCAGGAAAAATACGAAAATCTTTTTTTGTTGCTACTGCTAAATCTATAAAAACTGAGCCTTTTAATTTTTTGGAGATTAGTTTAATGAAAAATATGATAGCCAATTTTGTCAGAGATGAAATGACTTTGAAGTGGATAGTAAGCAGGTATGGTTTGGGGAATGTTTATTTTGAAGGTAATCCGGTTTTGGATTTACCAAGAGTTGAGGTTGATGATGAAAAGTTTTTAAATGTTTTGAAATATTATAAGAACATTATTATTTTGCCTGGTAGGAAGGATGTGGCTGTTGAGAATTTGAGGAATTTGATAGCTTTTGTTCCACATTTAATTGAAAAGGGCTTTTGTTTTACGGTTGTTGTACCTCATTTTTATCCTTTGGATGAGATAGTAAGATTGGTTAAGGAATTTGAGAATGTTTTTATTTTTGATTCTAAGTATTATCGTTTTTTGTTAGAAAATAGTTTTTTGGTTTGGGGTTTTGGGGGATCCGCTAATGAGCAGGCTGCTGGTTTTGGATTGCCTGTTATTAGCTTGTATTCCAAATCTTGGTATAGACAAAGACAAAAGAAATTACTAAGGGATTCTCTGATTTTGGTTAGGAATTGGGAAGAGTTTTATACCCAAACTATGAGCTTAGTAAATGACGTTAATCGATATGTTTATTTAAGTAATGTCGGAAGGAGAGAGATGGGCAATTTGGGAGGAGCAAGGAATATTGCAAGATTTATTCAAAATTTTTGTCAATAGAGGAGAAATGAATACTTTTGTATAAATAAGAATTGAGGAGGATTTAATGTATGATAGAGATAAAGTTTTTGGGAAGAGGTGGCCAAGGAGCAGTTACTGCTGCTAATTTGATCGTCCAAGCCGCTTTTAAGGAAGGAAAGTTTGGATTGGCTTACCCTTCTTTTGGAGCTGAAAGAAGAGGTGCGGTTTTAAATGCTTATGCAAGGATTGATAATAAACCTATTAATGTTCATCAACAAATATACGAGCCCGATGTTGTTGTTGTCCTTGATAGAAAAGTTATCCAAATGACTAATGTTGTTGAAGGATTAAAGGAGAATGGAATCGTTATTATCAATACTGACAAAATACCTGAAGATTTAGTTTTTAATGGAAGATTATTTATAGTTGATGCAACGAGGATTTGTTTAGATTTGAATTTGGTTATCTCTGGTTGGCCGGTTGTTAATACAGCTATTCTTGGAGCTTTATCTAAGGCAACTGATATTGTAAAGATAGATACTCTTGTTCAGGTTATTCAAGAAAATTGGAAAGGTGAGATTGGTAAGAAAAATGCTGATGCTTGTTTAAAGGCTTATAATGAAACATATGAGGTTGTGAGAGTTATTTAAAGGGGGATAGTTTATGAAGGTATTAATTCCTAAATCTAAACCTGCGAAAGGGGCTGTTGGTAAGACAGGGCTATGGAGAACTTCTAAACCTGTTGTAAATCATAACAAATGTATAAAATGTGTTATCTGTTGGGCTTTTTGTCCTGAAACTACTATATTGAGATTTGAAGATAACTCTGTTGATATAGATTACGAGTATTGTAAGGGATGTGGGGTTTGTGCTAATGAGTGCCCTGTTAATGCTATCGAGATGGTAGAAGATTAAAAGGAGGTTGGCTTTATGAGTATTATTGAAGATAAAAAAAGTTTGTCTAATGTTAAAGTGGTTACTGCTAATGAGGCAGTTGCTCTTGCTGTTAAATGTGCTAAAGTTGATGTTGGTGGTGCTTATCCTATTAGTCCTCAAACGAGTATAATGGAATATTTGACAAAGTATATTGAAACTGAGAATATACCAATGGAGATAGTTAGAGTTGAGTCTGAACACAGTGCTATGGCGGTTGCAATGGGTGCTGCTGCTGTCGGTGCAAGAGCTTTTACTGCAACAGCGTCACAGGGATTGCTTTATATGGCTGAAATGGTCTATTGGGTGGGTAGTAGTAGGTTACCTGTTGTTATGGCAATAACAAGTAGAGCGATGGGAGCTCCTTGGATATTGGGTAATGAACATACCGACGTTTTATTACCCAGGGAGTGGGGCTGGATGGTACTATTTCCCGAAGACAACCAAGAGGTTTTTGATACTATAATCCAAGCTTATAAATTGGCTGATACTACTCTTGTTCCTGTTGTTGTTGGTTTAGATGGATTTATTCTTAGTCACACAACTATGCCAATATCTATCCCTGATCAGAGTATAATCGATAATTTTATACCCAAGAATACTCCAAAACCATATGCTTTGAATACTGAGGATCCTTTTACTCATGGCAATGCTGTTCATTCTAATCTCTATTTAGAATTCCGGCATAATATATTTAAGACGATAGAAGATTCAGAGGATTTAGTAGACGAGATAGATAAGGAATGGAGTAAATTAACGGGTAGAAGTTATGGTGGAGTTATAGAGGAATTTTTACTTGATGATGCTGAGGTTGCTGTTTTAGTTATGGGTGCTTCATCTGGAGACGCAAAAGAGGCAGCTAAGAAGGTAAGAGAAAAATATGGAATTAAGGCTGGTGTTATTAGGTTAAGAAGTATAAGACCTTTCCCTGTAAAGAGGTTATCGAAGATTGCTCAAAAGGTTAAAGCGATAGGTGTTTTTGATAGAAATATGTCTCCTGGATTAGGTGGAATGATTGCTACTGAAGTCAAATTTGCTCTTTATGATTTAAAGAATAGGCCTATTGTTCAGTCTTATATCGGTGGCTTGGGTGGTAAGGATGTTAAAATAGCTGATTTTGAAAATATTTTAGTTGAATTAAAAGAGATGGTTGATGGGAAGAGGGAGGTAGAGAAAGTCAAGTGGGTTGGCTTGGATTTAGCTGCTATCGAGAAGTTTTTGGAGGAGGTGTAGTATATGACTTCTATTAAGCAGTTACCATATGAGGAGTATTTTTTAGCAGGTAATGGTAGTTGTCCTGGTTGTGGATTGACCATAGGATTGAGGAATGTTTTGAAGGCTTTGGGTAAGAATGTTTATATGGTTGTTCCTGCGTCGTGTAGTAGTGTTGTTCAGTCTCCGTTTCCTAATTCTTCGGCTACAGTTCCTCTTTTAAATACTCCTTTTGCAGCTTCTGCTGCAGCAGCATCAGGTATGGTAAGAGCTTTGAAGATTATGGGTAAAGATGCGGTTGTTATGGTTTGGGCAGGAGATGGGGGAACTTTCGATATAGGTTTGGCTACTGTTAGTGGTGCTGCGGAAAGAAATGAAGATTTACTTTACATATGTTATGATAATGAAGCTTATATGAATACGGGTGGTCATAGGTCAAGTGCAACACCTCTCGGTACTTTTACTGGCACAACTCCAACTGGCAAAAGAGAAAATAAAAAAAATGTCCCATTGATAATGGCAGCTCATGGAATACCATATGTTGCTACTGCAAGTATAGCATTTGTTACAGATCTTTATGATAAAATTATGAAAGCAAAGGATATGAAAGGATTTAGGTATATACAAATATATTCTCCGTGTACTCCAGGTTGGTTGTTGCCCACTGAAAAGAGCGTTGAATCTGCTAAATTAGCTGTTCAAACTGGTATATATCCACTTTTTGAAATAGAGGGTGGAATTTTTAAGATTAGTGCTCCCAGTAAAGCTTATTTAAAGAAAGAAAAGAGAAAACCTTTACATGATTACTTTAAAATTCAAGGAAGGTTTAAACACTTGAAAGAGGAACATATAAAATTAATAGAGCAATGGATTGATCAGATGAATGAGGAGTATGCTGCATTAGATGGTAAGAAAATATTTTAGGTATGGAGAATTTTTTGATGGACTTTGAGAAAGAGTTTGAGATAATAGAGGATGGATTGAGTTGTCCCAGATGTGGTGGGATGGTCGTCGAAAGCACTGATTTTGAAGTAATGTTTTTTTACGAACATGTTCGAGAGTATTCTTGTATAATTTGTGGATACAGATTTTGGATAGATTTAGATGAAATTGTGTCAAAAATTACTATAATAAAGAGGAAGGATAATTGAAGGGAGGTGTTGTGGTATGGCTGATGTTATAATAGTTGGTGGAGGTTTAGCAGGTTTGATGGCAGCTTTGAGGCTTGGAGAAAAGGGACATAGAGTAAAGTTATTCTCTGTTGTTCCTGTTAAGAGGTCTCATAGTGTTTGTGCTCAAGGTGGAATAAATGCTGCTATAAATGCAAAAGGGGAAGGTGATAGTCCTTTTCTTCATTTTTATGAAACTATATATGGTGGTGATTTTTTGGCTAATCAGCCTCCTGTTTTGGGGATGACAGAATTGGCTCCAAAGATAGTTTATCTTTTTGATAGGATGGGTGTTCCTTTTAATAGGACTCCAGAAGGGAATATTGATTTCAGAAGATTTGGTGGCACTCTTTTTCATAGGACGGCTTTTGCAGGTGCTACAACAGGACAGCAGCTGTTGTACGCTCTCGATGAACAGGTTAGGAAACTTGAAAAAGATGGAATTGTCCAAAAATTTGAGCCTTTTCAATTGCTTAGACTGATTATCGATAATGGTGTTTGTAAGGGTATAGTTGCGATGAATCTTTACAATGGAGAGATAAAGCCTTATACTGCTGATGCTGTTATTCTTGCTACTGGTGGTTTGGGTTATATGTTCAAGCATAATACGAATAGTATAATAAACACTGGCTCAGCGGGCAGTATAGCTTATCAACAGGGTGCTTATTGGGGTAATCCTGAATTTATCCAGGTTCATCCTACTGCTATGAAAGGAAAAGATAAGAATAGGTTAATCTCCGAAAGTGTGAGGGGTGAAGGTGGTAGGGTTTGGGCTTATGATAGTGAAGGCAGGAAAAGGTATTTCTTGGAAGAATGGTATCCTGGCTATGGTAATTTGGTTCCAAGGGACATAGCAAGTAGGGCGATTTATAGAGCAGTTTATGAGTTAGGTTATCATACTGCTGATGGGGAGCCGATGGTTTATTTGGATATCACTGATCTTGTTAAGGAGAAGGGTAGGGACTATGTAAAAGCAAAGTTAGGCGGTGTTTTGGAGATATATGAAAAGTTTGCGGGTGTTGATCCTTACGTTAATCCTATGAAGATATTTCCTTCAGTTCATTATTCAATGGGTGGTTTGTGGGTCGATTATAATCAAATGACGAGTATTCCTGGATTGTTTGCTATAGGTGAGCAGGATTATGAGTATCATGGTGCTAATAGGTTGGGAGCTAATTCCTTGCTTTCTTGTCTCTATGCTGGTTTCATTATGCCCCCTATCATAGAAAATTATGTTAAGAACGCTAATACTATAGTTTCTGAAAGTTCCATTAAGGAGCACTTGTCTTATGCTATGGAGGAAATAGAGAAAATAAAAAATATGAAAGGAGATATAAATCCTTATGTTTTAGCTGAAGAATTTAGAAGTGTAATGTCTGAGAAAGTTACTGTTATTAGAAATAAAGAAGGTTTAGAATACGCATATAATTTTGTCAAAGAATGTTTGGATAAGTATAATTACATTAATTCTTATATTTCAGGTGATGTTTATCCTGTAGTTTCAATATCTTATATCAAGCAGCTGAAGGATATGTTTGTATTGGCTTTAGCGATAATAAAGGGTGCTTTGGAAAGGAAGGAAAGTAGAGGGGCTCATTATAGGGCGGATTATCCCGATAGGGACGATGCAAATTATTTGAAGACTACTAAGGCTAAATTTAATGCCAATACTTTGGAACCTGAGATTTCGTATTGGGATGTAGACACTTGTATTATACCACCACTTCAACGAGAATACAAAAGTTCTCATAAGGAAAAAATTGCTAAGGCAATGGAATTATATGAAAAAGCAAAAGATAAGATTGATGAATTAAAGAAGGAAGTTATTAAGGTTTAACTAAAACCAGGTTTTAAATTTTTAAACTATAAATTTTATAAATTATAAAAATGCTTATTCACGACAAAGTTGTTCTCTGAAATTAGACATAAACTAATAGAGATTTAAAAAATTGAGTATCCAAAATATCTATTAATACTAAGCATTAAGGAAACTAAGGAAGCTAAACAGGCACTTGTCAAGAAAGAAGAGATTCTAAAAACAAAGATTGTAAGAATGAGGGTAAGGCAGGGGCAATAGTTTATTTTTGAAAATATTTTAAAATTTGCTGAAAGTGTATTGATATTTATTGTGTACCAATAGGGACAAGAGAAAGTCAAATTATGGTTATAAAATTTTGTTTAATTTTCTTTTCATATTCCATTGTAAATAGCAGCTTTTGAATAGTTTTTTCCAATTCTTCTAATATTTTTTCGGGATTGTTTAATGATGGTTTTATCTCAGTGCATACCATTGATACTGTCAATATAAAAGGGTGTTCTTTTGTAAAATAATCAATTATTGATTTTTGTATTCTTTCCATTATTTTTTCTATTTTATTTCTATCTACTTCCACTAATGATATTAAGAAGGAATTGGGATTGTATTTACTTATTATATCGATATTATTTCTTATTTTGCTTTTTATTATTTCTGCAATTTTTTTTGAAATTTTTATTGCTTCATCATAAGAAAGTATTTTTATAATGTTATCGAATTTATCTATTTCTGTAATTATTAAAGCAATGCTTTTCTTTTTTCTTTTGGTAATGAAGTATATTGTTTCATATTTCAGAAAAAATCCCTTAAAATTTAATAAATTTGTTTCATTGTCTATAAAGGATTGATTAGTGGGTTCAAAGACGATTGCTTGTTTGTTATTATCTATGTTTATTCTTAATACGTTATATAATTTATTATCGATTATTGTTTGATTTGATTTTATGTCTTCAAAATCTATTCTTAGTTTATTAAGTATTTGTTCGGCTTTTTGGTTTGTCCATTCGTATTCTTTTGTTTTGTTATTAATTATAACAACTGGTATGTCTATTAGGTATAGTATTTTTTCGAAATTTTCTTTCATATTGAATTATATCCGTTTGTTACTGCTTGGACTCTTTCTTGTGTTGATGGGTGGGATCGTAGGTATGGATGTGTGTAATCCATTGCTTGGTTAAATCTTATGAGTAAATCTAAAAATGGTTGTAGGGGAAGGTTATACATTTTTAAAGCTCTTCCTGCGTAATAATCTGCTTCTAATTCTTTTTGTTGATTGAATAAGTTGGTTTCATATACGTTATTACCTGACATCCATTGTTGGAGAAAGACTTGGGGGATGTGTCCTAAGACTTCGTGTGCCCATTCGTGTGCTAGGACTCCGAATATTGCTTCGTAATTCTCATTTTGAACAAATGAGGGATCTATGAATACTAATCCTTGCCCTGTTGCCATTGCTCCCAATGGTGTGGGATATATTTGAACCATTATGTTTGCACCATATATGTAATTTAGTTTATTTGTTATATCCTGTAGCTGTTCTTGGGTTATTGCTGAAAAGGATACTTTGAGGATAATTAGTAAAACTACTAAAAAATTTAAAACCTTTCTTATTAGCATTCCTATTTTATAGTTAGCTATTTTTGTTAAATTTTCCTACTTCTACCTACTTTCTAATTTAACTTCTTTTGTTATTTTTTTATTTAGCCTTATTATATGTATTTTAATGATATCTCCAGGCTTGTATTTTTCTAAGATCTTGTTGTAATCTACTGTATTAGTTATAATGTCGTTGTTTATAGCAGTTATAATATCACTTTTTTTTATTTCTGCTTTATATGCTGGACTATCAACTTCCACTTCATTAACGATTACTCCACTTACGTTTGATAGACCTAAGAATCTTATTATTTCTGGTGTTAAATCTGATACTTGCACACCCAAGTATGGGCGTACTACTTTACCATATTTTTCCAAATCTGATATAACTTTTTTTACTTTGTTTGATGGTATTGCGAAACCGAGGCCTTGTGCTGTTATTACGACTGCTGTATTAACGCCAACAACCTTTGCATTTAGGTCTATTAGTGGGCCTCCGGAGTTACCAGGATTTATTGGAGCATCTGTTTGTATTAGATCTTCTAAATACAATCCTTGAACCTCTAAGCTTCTATTTTTTGCAGATATGACACCTACGGTTGCACTGTAATCAAATCCATAAGGATTACCGACGGCTATTACCCATTCTCCTATTTTTATACTGTCTGAATCTTCAAATTCAAGAGGTTGGAAATTATCTGTTGTATCTAATTTTAGTAAGGCTAAATCTGTATATTTATCTGCTCCTACTACTGTTGCTGTGTATTTTTTAGGGTTACCAGGGAAAGTTATGTATATTTCTTGTGCTTTTTCAATGACGTGATTGTTTGTTATCAGGAATTTTTTATTGTTATCTATGATGAAACCGGAGCCTAAGCCTTGATTTTTAAACATTTTTTCCCAGTCTTTCCCAAAAAAGTATTTGAATACGTCATCCCATTCTTTTGACCAAGGAGTACCACTATTTACCACTATATCTATTCTTGCTACACTGTTTCTAACTTTTTCGATAACCTTAACAAATGTTTTGTCATCTGCATCTTTTATTACAACGTTTTGTTGATATATAACTTTTTGTGATTGTTGTTGATTTTTTGATATGTTTTTATCTTTTATTAGGTTGTATGTTGTAAATGAACCTATTATTCCTCCTATTATTGATCCGATTAAAATAGACAGGACCATTACTAAGAATAAATTTTTATTCATTTTTTTCCTCCCTTTTCTATTTTTTCATTTCTTTATTTTTTTCACTTTTTCCTTCTTTAATAAAGGGAAGAGGATAGAAATTAAAAAAAATATCAATAGAAATGGGAAAAAATAGGTTAAGAGAGATTATTTTTGTTTTTATAATGATATTATCGACCTCATTCTTAGTGCTTAATTTTATCAATGATTCTTTATTGATTGAAAAAGATAGGAACCTTTACTATTTAAAGAAATTTTTTGTTGATTTATTAGGTTGGAATTTTATGTTTTTACCAGTTTTCTTTGTTTTTTTAAGCATTTATCTTATAAAGGAAGGAGAGCGAAATTTTTGGATCCATTTAATTAGTAGTATATCGATATTTTTAGGTTTGGTTTTATTATTTCCTGATCCATTAAGTAAAACTAATTTTCTTGCTTTGTCATTCAGAAATTTTTTTGGTGAAATATTTAGTTTTTTCATCATATTAATCATGATATTTATACCTTTATTCTACATTTTTGATATTTCATTGCCTGATATTTTAGAGACAAAAATACCAAATTTTTTGAACTTTCTTTTACAAAAATTATTAAAAATAGTTGGTTTTTTACTTAAGTTTTCTCTCTTTGTTTTAGATAAGTTAGGAGAAACGATAATAAAACCTTTTATTAAAACCAAGAAAGTTGTAAAAGTTGAAAGAAATCAAAATGAAAAACAGTCAGAAGTAGATAATGTAAAACAAAAAAAGAATCTAAAGAATGGTAAAAAAGAAGAAAACAACTTACAAATAAAGAAAAGGAAGCTTTATTTAGAAGTTGAAATATCTCGAGATGATTTAGAAAAAAATAGTTTGTGTAAGGTTGATAATTATTATATACCTTCTCCTTTTTTTCTGCAATCGTTTGTTTCAAGTATTTATCCCCGTCCCAAAAGTAGTAGCACTAAAGATTATAGTGAGATATTAGAGGAGACATTAAAAAACTTCGGTATTCAGAGTAAGGTTATAGATGTTCAAGTTGGGCCGTCTATTACCCGATATGAACTTCAGGTAGAAAAAGGTGTAAAAGTTTCGCAAATTTTGAGACTAAAAAATGATATAGCACTTGCCTTGGCAGCTATAGCTGTCAGGATAGAAGCTCCAATACCAGGAAAGTCTGCCATAGGTATTGAAATACCAAACGAGAAACCTGTGCCTGTTTACTTGTCCGATATCTTAACTTCAGACGAATTCTTGAAAACTACCTATGAAATTCCCTTGGCTTTAGGGAAAGATATATCGGGTAATATTGTGATTTGCGACCTTACTAAAACACCACACCTTCTAATCGCAGGAGCAACAGGTTCTGGAAAAACAGTTTGTATCAATTCTATCATTTGTAGTATGCTTTTTAAATTCCCACCTACTAAACTTCAGCTGCTTCTTATCGATCCTAAAATGGTTGAATTAATTCTTTATGAAGGAATACCACACATAATAGACATTGTAACTGATGTAAAAAAAGCTCCCAATGCTCTTTTACAGATGGTTAAATTAATGGAAGATAGGTATAAATTATTTAGTAGTAGAAAGGTTAGAAATATACAGGAATATAATTCTTTGGAAGATGTTGAAAAATTGCCTTACATTGTGATAGTTATAGATGAGCTTGCTGATTTGATGATGACATCTTCTAATGCTGTAGAGGGGCATATTGCACGACTAACTCAATTGGCAAGAGCTGCAGGAATACACCTTATAATAGCTACCCAAAGGCCTTCTGCTAATGTCATAACAGGAGTTATAAAAGCTAATATTCCCTCACGTATTGCTTTCGCAGTTGCAAGCCAGATAGATTCGAGAGTTATACTTGATATAAGTGGGGCGGAGAACCTGATAGGAAGAGGAGATATGTTATACATGCCTATAGGATCTACAAGACCTATGAGAGCTCAAGGGTGCTTTGTGGGGCTTAAAGAAATAGAATTGATTGTGAAATACTGGCAAATGCAACCTAAACCTGATAATATAACCGTTATAGATCTGGAAACACCCATGAACCTTAATTTTGAAGAAACTGAAGAAGATCCAGAATTGCTAAAACAAGCTGCTAAAATAATCTTGGAAGATAAAAAAGCGTCAACAACTATGTTACAGAGAAAAATGAGGATTGGATTTGCAAAAGCAGGTAGAATTATGGATATTTTAGAAAAAATGAATATAGTTGGCCCTCAAGAGGGAAGCAAACCAAGAAAAATACTTATCCAAAGTATTGAAGATATAGAAAGAATTTTTGGTAAAAAATAAAGACGAAAATAAATAAGGAGGGCTTAAATGGCCCCCCCTTTATCTTTGGGTTAAAACTATTTTTTTCTTACTTCCTTATTGACTTAACTTCTATAGCTGCGGGCCACCAGTCCCACATCAAATGCTTTTTCCCATCACTTGTTTCGTAAAATGATACATACTTACCATTGTGATTAACGGATAACCTTGTTATTCCAAATTTTTCAATTGGTTGTAGTTCTCCTTCATCTACTTTTGCGTTAGTGTTTTTATCAACCCATACTTTGAACCCTTTTAGCTCATTTCCTTCGACAAATCCATTTTTGTCTTTATCGTAAAGTCTTAGTTTTTCATATCCGTCAGAGAATCCTCCGGCGGTTCCGAATAAATCTAACGCGGATGAAACAGTTTTGCTTTCAGGAGCTACTAATAAACCATCATTTGGTCCAACCATCCATTCTACTAAATCTTTAACTCCATCTCCTGTTATATCGAACATTACAACGTTTTGTTGGAAGAATTTGGGAGCATGTGGAAGCCAATACCCATATGCTACATCTATTGTCCTTGATTTATCCAAATCTAAAACTATCGGAGAGTAATCATAAACTTGGAGAACTAATTGATAATCTATTCCTTCTGTTATATGTTTGTTTTCTTTGATTATTATGTCTCCTTCTTCATACACGAAATTTTCTATTCTCGTTGATATTATGTCTTGGGGCATCGAGTTTCCTAAATATTGTTGTCCCGTTACATCGATATAATGCCATACTCCATTGCTCAAATCTGTTATAGTGTCTAAGTAAGCCAATTCACTTGCTGTTAAATTGCTCCATGAACCTGCTTGAACCTCATCCCAGTCATTTTGTAAGAAAGTAGGGCCTAGTGTGTATGCTGCTTGTCCTGCAACTACTTTGTGGACTTGGACATTGTTTATGTAAGTATCTACTATTTTTACTTGTTGAGTATCAGGATTTATATTTCCTTGTTTTATACCTGCTAAGCTTATAGAGATGATTAATGCGGTAACTGTCAAAATCATTAATATTCTTTTCATTTTTCATCACCTCCACTTATATTTATAAAAAAAAACAAGTAAAGATGTTAAAAAAATGTTGCAAAAATTATGAAATTTTTTGAGTTATATGAGAAATTATTTTTTTGACTGTTTGTTGCAAATCTAAACTATCTGTATTAATGAGGATAAAGTCGGCAGGAAGGTTATCTGGTTTAGGTAGGGGGGATATTTTCCTGTTCATATCTTCCTCATCTCTTTTTCTGATTTTTTCCAATATTTCTTCATACTTTATATTTTTTTTGCCTTCGGATAGATATTGTAGGTATCTTCGTTGGGCTCGTATTTGAATGCTTGCATAAATGTAAAACTTGAAATCAGCTTCCTTAAAAATTACGGTTCCACAGTCTCTGCCTGTTAGAATAAATCCAGCTTTCCTATCCTTTTTTATCTCAAATACTTTTTCTCTTATACCTTTGTTTATCAATTCTCTTATTTCTGAAAGTTGTGAGATTTTTGAAGTGTGGATTGCTATTTCTTCCGTATAAAGAAAACTGTATTTTTTTTGGAATTGATCTATGGGTTCAGAAATATTTTCGAAGTTTTCTAACGTTATTATCGAATTGATTTCTATTTTTTGTTTATTCAAATGGTAAAATGAGAACATTCTATAAATTATCCCGGTATCAATAAAATAAAAGGGGTAATGAAATAATTTTTGTAATTCAATAGAAAGAAGTATTGCGACAGATGTTTTTCCAACTCCTGCAGGACCATCTATAGTGATTATCATCTATTGTAAATAAGGGCCTTTTGCCTATTTGGCAAAGGCCCCTTATTTAGTGATAATTAATTTTTTTCAGGAGTAGGGGCCCCTTCTTTTGGGGTAGGGACCTCTTCTTGTGGAGTGGGGGACCCTTCCATAGAGTTTTCTTTCTTTTGTTTTTCTAATTGGGATAATTTATTAACTACAGCGCCTAAAACTCCGCCGATAACTCCACCTACAGCTGCTCCCATTAATCCACCTAATATCATATGTTGTGCATAACTGACTCCTGTTTCAAATTTTACAACAGGTTTTTGATATGTGTCTATGACCTTGTAATCTATTTTGGGATAAAATCTAACCCAATATCCGTCGATATCTTCGTAACATCTTTCTACAGTTTTATATTCTTCATCATAATAGTCATATTCTTCTGTTGTGTAACAATCTGTATCACTATCTTCCCATATTGATTGAGAGTATCCATTGAATGTAGGTTCTTTTACTTCTTTTGTTTCGTAATTAACCAAAGGTTTACCATGTCCTTGGAAGGTTTGTTGGTATTCTTTGTAAATTACATTACCGTTTTTATCTTTTAGAGGCACTTTTTCGTATACGGGTTCTGTTGGGGTAGTATTTACTGAGTTCAAAGGCCAAGAAGGCACATATTGGTTTTTAGGTATTTTTCCTATTTCTTTAGTTTCATAAACAGGTTCTTTAATATTTAAAGTGACACTTTCAACAGGTAAAGCTTTAACTTTTTTATTTGCTTCTATGGCTCCGAGGATTATGCCTGTGGCTCCACCAACGCCAGCCCCAATTGTTGCTCCTTTCAAGATGGAATCACCTAATTTGGGTTTATCAGAGTAAAGGTTACTTTTTATTTGCATATCCTTTCACCTCCCTATCTTTTAATCAATAAAAATTATTAAATAAAGGGGAGAAAAAGGTGGTATAAAAATGTTAAAAAGATGTAAAAAATAGGGATTAAAGAAGAGTGGAATCAAGAAAAGTTTTAAAATATGTAAAAAGGGATTTTTGTGGTTTCTATGTATAGAAACAGAAAGATCCTTTATTCGTATTATTAGTAACAGCATTAGTTATTTGCTATTATTTGATTTGAGAATTTTCTTTTATTTTTCTAATTGGGATAATTTATGAACGATAGTACCAACGACACCGCCAATGATTCCACCTGCAGCTGCCCCTACTAAGCCTCCTAATATCATATGTCCTCCGTAACTAACCCCTGTTTGAAATTTAACAACTGGTTTTCCATACGTATCTATAACTTTATAGTCTATATCAGGATAAAATTTAATCCAATATCCTACAACATATTTTTGGCATACTTCTTCTTCTCCATTTGTATAGCAATTTGTTTTAGTATCTTCGAACACTTCGTAATCGTATCCATTAAATATTGGTTCAAATACTGCTCCTCCTCGTGGATCGTATTGAACAACTGGTTTACCATGTCCTTGGAAGGTTTGTTGGTGTTCTTTGTAAATTACATTACCGTTTTCATCTTTTAAAGGAACTTTTTCATATACAGGTTTTGTAGGAATATCATAAATATCTTTCCATCCATTCCATCCGGGCCAGTCTTTCACATACTTATCTTCTGGTATTTTTCCTATTTCTTTTGTTTCATAAAGAGGTTCTTTAAAAGTTACAGTAACGCTTTCGATCGGTAAGGAGTTTACTTTTTTATCTGCTTCCATATATCCTACAACCATACCAGTAAATGCTCCAATACCAGCCCCAATTGTTGCTCCTTTCAAGATGGAATCACCTAATTTGGGTTTGTCAGAGTAAAGGTTGCTTTTTATTTGCATATCCTTTCACCCCCCTATTTTTTTATCAATTAAAGATATTAAAAAAAAGAGAAAAAAGTGCTGTAAAAATGTTAAAAAAATGTAAAAAAAACAAATTAAATGTAAAAAAAGAAAATAAAAAAGTAAAGATTAAAACGGATCTTACCCAAAATATTGGTAGTTTAGCTTATTGTAATTAATGTATAAGTAGGTTTTTTACTGTGAAGATAAAAGATGCAGGTTGTTTTATTTTTTTCTAATAACAACAACTTGATCAGTTTTTTGAATATCTTTGAAAATTTTTACTTCCCTATTATTGTAAATAATACCTATGATAATTCCTGCTGGTATGTTGAATTGTCCTGCAGTTTGGACTTCGCTGTATAGTTCAAATTTTGATTCTTTTAGAGGATAAAAATAGATTTTTGAAGAGGTTTTTATAAATCCAAGTATTTCATCGTCATTTGAAATTACTTTTGCAGGTATTTGAAAGGAATTAGAGTATATGTATCTTACTCTTGTTATTTTTGGTGTGACCTGTTCTACTATTCCTAAAAAATTATCTTCATTTGCTACTACATCAAATGGCTTAGTGTCCTTTATTGTCCAAATATAAAAATACTCGTTTGTGTAAGATATGACAGTGGTTATTCCAATTATATCTACTGAATAAAGATAATTGGAAATTCTTGAATTGTATAGAGGGTTACTGTATATTATTTTTTTGATTAATTTTTCGTAATTTTCTGTGTTTATTTGTGGTTTATTTTGCAATGTTATGGTAGAAAGTATTGTCAAAGAAGGTGAAAAGAGGTTATACTTCATTCCTACTAATTCGTAAATAAAGAAAAGGAGAAGAAATAGGATGTATTTTTGTTTATTCATTCCTATTAGATAATTTTTATCTTTTCCGCTTTTTACCCTTTGATTATTTTTATTGGGAAAGGATTTTGTTTGGGAATTAGATAATAATATAATGAAAGTAGGTGTTGTTATGTCTGAAAAATTAGTTTCTGAAAATTTAGTTTCTGAAAATAGTGCTGGTTCTACACAAATGATATTTGTTATTCATGGAATGGATTGTATTAGCTGTGCAAAGGGTATAAAAAATTACTTACATAGAAAATTAAATGAATATATCGACTTTGTTGATATAGATTTTCAATCGGGAAAAATGTTCGTTAAAATCAAAAAGTATATTGATCCAAAAATAATAATAAATGAAGTAAAAAATATTGGTTATGGAGCAGAGTTAGAAAAAAATGTTGATAATTATAGTAGAAATGAAAAAAAAGAATACATAAATGTTTTTTTAGCAATTACCTTTGCCTCTTTTATTTTTGTTGTATCAATGTTTTTTCATGATCTTTTGGTTAATAATAAATTTGTAAAAACCATCGTTTTTATACTTTCAACTTTTGTTCAGTTTATAAACGGCTATAAGTTCTATAGAAACGCTTTTTATTCTTTGAGGAATGGTATTTTAAACATGGACCTTTTAATAGTTATTTCTACAACAACTGCTTATTTTTATAGTTTGTATGCTTATTTTAATGGTCTTCATCATCTATATTTTGAGACGTCAGCGGTTATTATTGCTGTTGTTTTGCTTGGAAAATTCATAGAGGAAAAATATAGAAGAAGTGGTTTTGGATCTGTGCTAAATTTATTAAGATTAAAACCTCGAAAAGTTAATGTTTATAGGAATGAATTAGTAACGATTGATGTAGAAGATATAAAGAGGGGTGATGTTATTGAGATACATAAGGGGCAGAGTGTTCCTGTGGATGGAATTATAATCGAAGGGGAGGGGATTTTCGATTTAAGCCTTCTTTTTGGAGAAAACCAACCGGTTCTATTAAAAACAGGAAACGAAGTTTTAGCAGGTAGTTTTTTGATTGATGGATTGGTTAAAATAAAAGCTAATGAAGATTATAAAAGTAGCTTCTGGAAAGGAATAGAAAGCTCAGTATTTAGCTTATCAACTAAAACATCTAATTATCAATTATTTATTGACAAAATTTCGGGAAATTTCGTTGTTATCGTTATTATTTTGGCTTTACTTAGTTTTATTTACTGGTATTTTATTGGAAATAAATCATTTGCTTTAAATGCTTTAATTTCTACTCTCATTATTGCTTGTCCTTGTGCGATTGGATTAGCTTCTCCCTTAGCTATAAATAAAGGAATGATAGAATCTGCAAAAAAACAGATTATTGTGAAAGACCCTTATGTATTTGAAAAAATATCAAAATCAAAAAATTTTGTTTTCGACAAAACTGGTACCATTACCAATAAAAACGTTGTCGTTAATGATTTTAAGGTGCTTTATTCAAATTTTATAAATAATGAGAATTTTAATGAAATACTTGAGAAAGTATTGGTTTCTGTTAGTAAATCAAATCATCCATTATCTGTCGCTATTAAGGATTATATTGTAAATAATTTTAAAATTAGCTTATATAAATCTCTTAAAAAGAATGTTGTTTCTTCTTTTCGAGAATTAACTTCTCTTGGGATAAAGGTAGAGTTTGATGATAAGACAACGGTTATAGTAGGTAATTATTCCCTAATTCAAGATAATATTGGTCAGTCTCTGACATCTTTACAGGATGGGATTTTTAAAGATAACTCTCAAAATTTTGATAATTTTATTGCTTTATTTAAGAATGAACAAATAATAATTGTTATTGGGGTGGAATATTTTGAGGAAATGAATAAGAATGTTGAAAAAATAGTCGAATTGTTGAAGTCGAAAGGAAAAAATGTAATTATACTTACTGGGGCAAATGAAAATTCTGCAATGAAATTAGCTAAAAAAATTAAAGTAAATGAAATTATACATTCTGTCGATGCTGTAAATAAAGTAAAGGTTATTGAGGATATAAAGAAAAAAGGATTAACTGTATTTGTTGGTGATGGGATAAACGATAGTTTGGTTATGAATGCTGCTGATGTGGGAATTTCATTTGAATATGGCAGCGACATAACTCAAAATTCGGCTTCTGTTATATTAAAAGATTTTTCTCAAATCGAAGACTTAGTCAATATTTCATATACTGTTTTCAGAAAGCTTAAGTTTAACCTATTTTGGGTTTTTGGTTATAATGTTGTTTTAATTCCGGTTGCTATGGGAGTTTTTTATAATTTAGGTGTTACTGTTAATCCGATGTTGGCTGCTTTGGCTATGGTTTTAAGCGATTTTAGTCTTTTGTTTTTTAATTTATCTAGCTTTAAATTATTAAGATCAAAATAACTTGTTTTCTTTACCTTCTACTATCCTTTTTATGTTGTCCCGATGTTTGTAAATTATAAATAAACAAAGAACTGAAGTAAAAATTGTTAAATAAGTTTTATCTGGAATTTCTACATTAAGTAGATTAATGTTTATGAGATTGGTTTGGTATAAAATTACTATTAGTAGTGCTGATATAGAAGCAAAGATTGAACCAAGTGAAGAGTACCTTGTCGTAATTACGGTTATTAACCATACGAATAATGATGATATGGCTATAATTGGGCTTATTGCTAAGATAACGCCTAAGGATGTTGCTACACCTTTCCCACCTTTGAAATTAAGAAAAACAGTGAATATATGCCCTAATATTGCTGTGATGCCTGTAAGCAATACAAAAAGAATAGGAAATTGAAGTTTTATTGATATAAAGGTAGGAATAAATCCTTTTAATGTATCGATAATTAATACGATTATTCCATATTGGGGGCCTAATGTTCTAAAAACGTTTGCCATTCCTATATTTCCACTGCCTACTTTTGTTATATCTACTCTTCTTATTTTACCTATTATGTAACCTGTTGGTATGCTACCAATTAGATATGCTAATAGGAGCGTTGATATAAATTGATAGTATTGTTCCATACTTATAAATTCAACATTTTTTTATTGTTTGCCTTCCAATTAACAGGGAAATAAGGATTGTTCCAAGCTCCTTCCCTAAGAATTGTATCATTCTGCTTAAATCGCTTATAAAAAAATCATTGTAGTAGTAAGAGAGAAAATTTAGGATAAAAGCAACTATAAATCCTGAACTTAACAAAAGGAATACTCTGTTTTCATTTTCTTTAAAGATTTTATAATATTCTTCCATTTTTTTTAAAATAATATCCTTGTGTAGGGATATAAGTGTGAGCAAAAGGATAAGAAAGATAACACTAAAAGTTGTATTAAAGCTATTTAGAAAAACAAAATAAATGTTTCCTATTATGAGATAAAAGGTGCCTGTTAAAATACTGTATGAATTAATATCCACATTTTGAAACTTGTTTATATTCATAAAAAAAGGTAACGAAAATATTAAAGAAGTTATGTATCGAGAAACCAAAAAGATTATTAGAAAGGAAATGAAATTTGTTATATTTATATTTGTTCGTTTTAAAATAATCCCTATTAATACCAAGGAGATAAGCAAATCAATCTTTTCAGCATAGAAATGAATGAAGATGTCTTTCTTCATATTTAGAGAAAATACAGATGTGATTAAAAGGGTTAAAAGAAAAATAAAAAAATCTATCATTTTTTGATGTTTATAAAAGTAGAATATTATGAAAAAAATCAAAAAAGTTTGAAGCAAGATATAAAGTATTATTTTTGTTTCGGTTGTTTTATTAAAAGCTACTATTTTTGAGTCTTTTAGTGATTGAGGATTAATTAATTCGGATATATGGTTTGCCCATATTAAGTTATAATTTTTTTTTGTTATTTTTAATGTTTCCCAGGGAGGGTGGATTTCATCAAAAATTCCATTTATTACTGTTGAATTTTCAGGTAAATATTCAAAATTCATTCCCATTAGAATTTTGGTATTTTTTTCATCACTTAATGCAATATTGGCACCTGCTGAATGAGCTACTATGATGATTTTTTTATTTTTTTCAATATTTTCTAAAACATTTCTAAATTCTTGGTAATATTTTTCTTCATTTGATATAAATGGGAAATCTTTTTTTAGAATTGTGTAATCATTTTGTAATAAATGGATGGATAATATTTCGAATTGATAGAGTTTTGCATTTCCTCCTCCTAAGAAGATAATTATTATAGATTTTTGATTTTTAACGATAAAATTGTTTTCTATTCTTATTGTGGGTAGTAGGAATAAATTGATAATCAGTAAAAGATTTATAGTAGTAATTAAAAGGAATTTTCTAATATAGTTTTGGTGGAGGTGGTGGGAGTTGAACCCACGTCCGGCAGACGAAGCCAAGTCTTACTACAGGCTTAGTCGGTTTTCATTTTCGGTTACCCAAAGACAAACCGACAAACTTTTGGGTAACCTATCCCTCGCTTTTTTTCGGGTTTTGCTGGAAGGATACAGCGAAACCCTACACCTTCTGTTTCTTTACCCACTTGTGCTTAGAAGGTGTCAGCACAAGCAAGCCTGCGTGTTTTTTACGCAGCTAATGCGAGATCTTCGGCGTTTAATTTTACTCTTGCGTTTAACGGAACGCAAGCAAACGGCCTGCAAGAGCTTAACCTCTGTCTGCCGTCGAACCCAATCTTCACCCCCGCCCATTTTTTATATTATACACATCCCCTCATTTTCCCTCTAAACATTTCTATCAAAAGGTATTTTTATATACTTTTTCAAACTATAATATAAAAGGGAATTTAATTTATGGAAGAAAATGTAGAAAGAAAAAAAATAATTTCTGCTGGTGGTATATTGTTTTGGAAAAATGGGAAAGAAATATTTGTTTGTATTGTTAAAAGAAAAGGTAAAAATGTATGGATTTTACCACGTGGAAGAGTTGAAACAAATGAAAATATGGAAAATACTGTTGTTAGGGAAGTGAAAGAAGAAACAGGTGTTATCTCTAAGGTAATAAGAAAAATAGGTGTTATAAAGTATAACTATTATTCTCCTTTTGATAGACTTTTTTATGATAAAGAAGTCCATTTTTATTTGCTAAAAATAACGAAACACGAAAAATTTGTTCCTAACCAAGAAATTCAAGATATGAAATGGGTTAGTATACAAGATGCACTATCTATTCTTTCTTATGAAAAAGAGAAGGAAATTTTACTGAAAGCACTTAAATATATATCATGAAGAATTTTTTATTATCTTTGTTTTTTTTATTTTTCATTTCTTTATTTGCATACAGTATTAATATTGAAAAGGAAATCATTCTAAATTATCAAGATACCACAAAAACTTACATCAATGATCAACCATATCTTTCTAATACTTTCTATTATGAATTGAAGATTTATGATATAAAACGTGTAAACTATGATACATACTATTCCTTTAATTTTTCTCTTAAAAATATGGTTGTTGATACTAAACAAAATGAAGATACGATAAACATAGTAAGGATACTTACAAAGGGTTTTAAAACTCAATTTACTACAGATCAAAATTTAAATTTTCTTTATTCTCCAAATATCGAGTATCTTTACTTAAGTGATCCATTGTATCAAAAATATAAGGAAAAGATAGATAAAAGTAGTTTAAATGAGTTTGCAAATTCTGTTTTTTACTCTTTTTTTGATTGGTTCGGAAAATTGAAGAATAAATGCCATTTAGAATTAGTTGAACATTCTTTTGACATATACTTATCACTTTTCTACTACGATAGTAATTATACTACCCAATTAAATATTGGAAAGAAAGGATATAAAGCATTAGTTATGAGGGGACAGGGAAAAGTAGAAAAAATAAGTAAAGGAGAAAATTTATTTAATGGACTATCTATCTTTAGTAGTAATGTTAGTACTTATGAATACTATGATCAACAAACATTATTACCTTTACTTTTGCAAAGAGAAATAATGATAAGATTTGATTTTAATGATCCAAAAATGAAGCAAGAATATTTTAAAAAATATCAAAAAACCTACATTGATTACAAAATAACAAAAACCTTGATGCTCATTTATTCTAATAATTTGTAAAGTGTGCATATTTTTGTATAATTATTTTCTTTGCAATTTGTGCAGAAAGGATTTGGAAGATATTGTTGAATTAGACCGAGATTTTGAAAATTTTGATGTTGAACATAATAGAAACCAGTTTTGTTGGGATTATCAAGATTATATTTTCTTGCTAACAAAAAGAAAAAGCTTATTAACGTTGATGAAAAATAGACAAAAAATAATAGGATTTTGTTTATCTGTTATTGTGGGTTTTGAAAGCGAACTTTATAAGATTATCATTCAAAAAGAATACAGAAATAAAGGTTTGGGAAAGATTTTGTTATTATTCCATTTAGGGAGTTTAAAAATTATGGGTGTTGGGTTTTCTTTTTTGGAAGTTTCCCATATTAATTTTCCTGCAATCTGTTTGTATAAAAAAATTGGCTACAAAGTGGAATACGTAAGAAAAAAATATTACATAAATAGTGATGCATTAGTTATGAAAAGAGAATTATAAATGTTTTATTGATTTTGGCTTTCAATATTTTCAGGTACTTTAAAAAATGCGTATATTTGTATTATTCTACCGATTATAGATGGTATGAAGAAAAGTATGGTTCCCCAGAAGATTATTTTACCAGCTAAATCAAAAGCTTGGTATTTAGTCTCTTTTGATATTATTTCCAGGTATTTTTTTTCAAAAAAGGATGCTGCTACGAAACCTACGTAAAAAATTAGTATTATTATCCCTGCTGTGAATAATGGGGAGAGGCTATAATCAGCTACGGGTATCCTACTTGTTGAAATTCCTAATAGAAAAGCTATTCCAACACCTATAACTATTGTTGTAATGTATATAACCAGTGAAATGAGGTAATTTTTACTAATTTCACTGTTGTTAAGTTTATTTGATAATCGAATGATTCCTAGCACATATGCAGCTAAGCCTCCGAATGAAAAAATAATACCTAACAATGGTATATTTGATAATAAAATCATTGATACTAATCCCCATGCACATAGATTTTTCTCCGATTTTATATTCATTTTTTCACCTCCTTTCCTGCATGTAAGTTAAACACAATACGAAATTATATTCGATATTTTTTGTTTTTGTCCTTCATTAAGATTATTCAATATATTTTTTGCAGGATTTTTTTTAGAAAGAGAATATATAGAAAAGTGGGTAATTAAAATTAAGAGGGTGGTTATAAATGTTTGTTGATATTGATTTAATAGAGTTAGCTTGGGAAAGCTTAAACAGAAGAATTGAGATTAAGGAAATAAAAGAGAAATTTGGCAGAGAGGTAAGAAAAGTTATAGAATTGTTGGATAAGGGTAAGATAAGGGTTTCTGAAAAAGTTGATGAGCAGTGGGTAGTTAATGAGTATGTCAAGAAAGCGATCCTTTTGTATTTTGCAATTACAAAGACTAAGAAAATATCTTTTAGAGGAGTGGAATATTTTGATAAGGTTCCTTTGAAAAAGAATGATGGCAGTTTCAGGTCTGTTCCTGGTGCTATTATTAGGTATGGTAGTTTTATTGAACCTGATGCTGTTGTTATGCCTTCATTTATAAACATTGGTGCTTATGTTGGTGCTAAAACGATGGTTGATACTTGGGTAACTGTTGGGTCTTGTGCTCAGGTTGGAAGGAATGTCCATTTGGCAGGAGGGGTTGGAATTGGAGGGGTTTTAGAGCCTCCTTCTGCTATGCCTGTTATTATTGAAGATGATTGTTTTATCGGGTCAAGATGCATAATTGTGGAAGGTGCTATTATTAAGAAAGGTGCTGTGTTGGCTGCTAATGTTGTTATTACCTCCTCCACCAAGATAATAGACATAAATAATGGAGAGATTTATATGGGGCAAGTACCAGAAAATTCTGTTGTTGTTCCTGGTACATATTTAAAGGAAATAAATGGAAACCAATATGGTATTTCTGCTGCTTTAATTATTGGTAAAAGAAAAAAATCAACAGATCTGAAAACTCAACTAAATGAAATTTTGAGATTATAGGAGATACAAAAAGCTGATGTTGTTTTTTTTTGATGATGAAATTATACTAAAAATTATAGGTAGGGAAAATTTTCTTTTTCTCCAAGATTTAGAAAAAAATGCCAAGACTATTGAAGAGATCACAAATTTCTTTTCCTTCCTTATTGTTGGTAGTGGAGTAAGTATTGGGAAAAACGTATATAAAGAAATATTCAAAAGGAATCCAGAAAAATTACATGTTATTGATGTTTATGAAAAATAGCTTTGTTGGAAGATTAGATGTATATAGAGAATATTTATATTTTTTTAATCCACTACAAATTTTAGGTGAAGGGTAGGTTCTCCTGTTGCATAAAGTCTTTGTTCTTTTATATCAACCTTATCCGATCTGATTAGTTTATCGACTATTTTTTTAATCTTCAAAATCTATCATTTTACCTTTTAGTGTTATGTAGTTTCTGGAACAAAAAGGGTATTTAGCATTACAAACGCTTACTATATCAATTATTACAGTATTTATTAGGGTTTTCTTTTTCTTTACTTTTTTGAATAGAACTTGTTATAGCTTTTAACATTTTTTGTTCTACTCAATTAATTTTTTCCCTTCTTCTTGTTTTATGAATTCTAAAAACAAAGTAATATCTACTTTATTATCTATTAGAGGCAAATATTTGTTCATACCAAAATCAGCTCTATTTATTGTGAATTTTGTTGAGTAAATAATTATGTCTTTATTCATAAAATTTTTTCCTTCTTGTTCTTTTTTTACATAAGTTGATATTTCTTTTTCAACTCCTAACATGACCATTTTCCCGTTCAATATAAATTGACTATTATCTTTTATTAGTGGTGTTATTGAAGTTGAATAGAATTCTATTAGTGGATATTTTTCTGCATTAAAGAAGTCTTCACCAAGTAAATGTCTATCTCTTTCGCTATTTCCAGTATCTAAACTGTTTGTGAATACCTTTATTTTGACATTGCTTTTTGTAAAATCTTTTTCATCAATGTATAAAATTCCTTCAAAGTTTTTGAACCTTCCTATTGTGGGTATTCCGAGTTGAGCGTAGTTGTTAATTTGAAACATTATTACGGAATGTGTTTTGTCCAATACATAA
Organism: bacterium; assembly: GCA_030549815.1. Classification (GTDB taxonomy): domain Bacteria; phylum DRYD01; class DRYD01; order DRYD01; family DRYD01; genus DRYD01. The sequence continues at coordinate 96,563 of JAUQQQ010000003.1, forward strand.
TTTGCAGCATTCGTAATACTTATCATTAAAATTGCTGTTAAAAGGAATATTATATATTTTTTCATTTAACCTTACCTCCTTTTATTCTCCTTGTGCTTTTGAAAACATTTCTTTGTTATCTTGTTTTCTTAAAACTTCTACATGCATCCATTTAATTCCTTTTTCTGTCACATTTTTCAAAAATTCTACGATTTCTTTTAGTTCTAATTCTTCATTTGCTAAATATCTGCATCTGTACCAGTTAACCATTAATATTTCTGGTACTGGGGGAGGATATATTCTTGTTCCTCTGTTCGATATCATTTTTAATTCTAATTTTCCTTCTTTTTCTGGTAATTCCGGTAATTTATCTACTTCATTCCACTCAACAAATAGATCTAATCCTACTATTTTCCAGATTGAGGAAGGAGTTGGCTTTGGAGGATCAAAAAATTCAACTTTTGATTCATGTTCCTTGTTTACTATCTCTATGTATGTTTGCAATTTGTTTAATTCTTTTATGATATGATCTGTAAACTCAGTAGTTGAGTAATTTCCTCCTAAATCTTTTGTAAATATGCCGGCTTTTAGAGTGTTAAATAGTGCTTGTTCTATTTTTTGTGCGTAGTTTTTCATACCGATGTGTTTTAACATCATTATTGAGGATAGGATGAATGCGGTGGGGTTTGCTAAATTTTTACCTGCTATATCCGGAGCTGATCCATGAACTGCTTCAAATACTGCTAAATTTTTACCAATGTTTCCGCTTGGTGCTAATCCCAATCCTCCTACTAATCCTGCACATAAGTCACTTACTATATCTCCAAATATGTTTGGTAATACCAGAACATCAAATTTTTCCGGATGGGTTACTAATTGCATACATAAGTTATCCACGATTATATCGTCTGCTTGGATTTCAGGGTATTTTTGAGCTACTTCTCTAAAAGTTTGTAAAAATAGTCCATCTGACATTTTTTGGATATTTGCTTTATGGACACAGGTTAGTTTTTTTCGGTTATTTTTCTTTGTGTATTCAAATGCAAAAGAGTGAATCATAAACGATCCTTGTTTTGTAATTATTCTTAAAGTTTGTGCCACATCTGGGGTTTGCATATTTTCTATTGCTCCGTATGTATCTTCTATGTTTTCTCTTATAACGACTATATCTATGTTTCCGAATCTTGTATTTATACCGGGTAGTGTTTTTGAGGGTCTAACATTTGCGAATAATTCTAATGATTTTCTTATTGTTACATTGACGCTTTTGTGTCCTGTACCTATGGGAGTTGTTGTTGGACCTTTTAGGGCAACTTTATGTTGCCTAATAGCATTTAGTGTTTCCTCAGGTAGGGGTGTTCCATATTTTTCATAACATTCCAATCCTGCTTCTTTAATGTCCCATTCTATAGGTACTTGACAAGCTTCGAATATTTTTATAACTGAATCACTAATTTCTTTTCCTATTCCATCACCTTTTATTAGAACTACTTTTTTCATCTTTTGTCTCCTTTCTTTATTTACTTATAGGTATGTGTGATAGGAATGATGCCAAGTTTCTGGTTTGAATATATATTTTAGCGGGACCATTGACTTTAACTACTAAACCTTCTCCACCAAATATTGTTGATTTTAAAGATCCAAATTTTTCTATCGTGTAGTTGGCATTACCTTCCATTGCTACAAAGTGTAAGTTATCAATTGTTATTGATTCATTATTGTTTATTGTTAATTCTTTAATAGCTCCGAAGCTGTTTAGGAACAGATCACCACTTCCGCTTATTTTAAGCCATACTAATTGTTTTCCTGCCAGTAAACCTTTTAACCCTTTCCATTTGACTGAGATTTCCAAATTTCCAGAGTGTGCTAAATAACACCCGTCATAAACTATAAATTCTTGATTTTTTAGGGGTATGTGTATTACGTCGCCTGGTAGCGAAGGTGCAAGATATACTTCACTTTTGGATAAAGCGGTTAATTTGTTTATAAATAAACTTTCACCTCCGAGGAAGGTTCTTGCTATTGATTTTAGAAATCCTCCTTGCATTGTTGTATCTATTTTTATGTTTCCTTTATACATTAGGAAAGTTCCAGCTTCTGCGAAAATTTCTTCATTTGGTTCTAATTCTACTTTTAATATTGAGTAGGATGGTGAAAATTCTGTTTGCCAATTCATTTTTTACTAACCCCCTTGTTATTTTCTCTTACCATGTTATTAGAGGAATAATAGTAAAGCACCAAAGACTGAATGTTAAAAACGAATGTTTATTACTATCAAATTGCACTTTCATTTCCTGAGGATGGAAAGATTTTTTCCAATCAAAATAAATGAATGACCCTGACGGGATTCGAACCCGTGTCTCCGGCTTGAAGGGCCGGTGTCCTAGTCCACTAGACGACAGGGCCTTAACCTCTATATTTTTACTATTCTACCTTTATCTAAAAATTCCTTCTCTATTTTAGAAAAAATTTTATGGTATTGAAAAAAGAACGATTGCAATTAAGGATAAGAAAATTGCTATTATTTGATAAAGAGTTAATTTTTCTTTCAGAATTAAGATACCCAGAAGAACTGAAATAACAGGATAAAGAGCTGTTAAAATTGTTACCGTTGCTAAATTGCCTTTTTCATACGCTTTAAGTAGAAAAAACGTTCCTAAACCACCTGTTAAACCTGCTAATAAACTGTAAATCGTAAATATTCTTAAATCGCTTTCGAAAGAATTCTTAAATATTGAAAGAGTAGTAAAGAATACGATAAGGGCAATTATTACTACTCCTAAAGATTGATATATGAATGCTATTTTAGGATCTAATTTAAAAGTGGCTACTTTCATAAAAAAACCTGATATTCCCCACAATACTAAGCTTATTATCGAGAATATAAACCACCATTCTACTTTCATCTTTATAGAATTCTTTCTTAATAATTAAATACCTTGTTAAATAGAAATTTTAGGGAGGGAAAAAGTGGTTTGTGGTGAATATAAATAAATAAAGAGCTAAGCCGAGGTAGCTCAGGAGGTAGAGCAGCGGACTGAAAATCCGTGTGTCCCCAGTTCGACTCTGGGCCTCGGCATTTAATTCTTACTATGCCAAGATTCGTCAAATTTACTCAAAAAGAACCTATGCCAATAGAAATAGGAGAAAAGAAAATTTGGATCTGCATGTGTGGATTAAGCGATAAATTCCCTTATTGCTCAGGAAAACATAAATATACAAAAGATGAAGACGATAATAAAAACTACATTTATGACGAGAATTTTAATAAAAAAGTTATTAAAAGTTTAGAATTGGAAGAAGAATAGAATGGCAAAATGGTTATCTGCTTATTACGAGGACAATATAAAGCTTGCTGCAGATATCATAAAAAAAGGTGGGTTAGTAGCTTTTCCTACTGAAACTGTCTACGGATTAGGTGCTAATGCTCTCGATAAATTGGCAGTAGCCAAGATTTTTGAGGTTAAGAACAGGCCCGATTTCGACCCTCTTATTGTTCATATCTGTAGGAAAGAAGATGTTTTTCTTTACGCAGATCAAATTGAAGATGATGTTGAAAAATTAATAGATCATTTTTGGCCAGGACCTTTAACGATTGTTGTTCCTAAAAAAGATATTATACCTTCTATCGTTACTGCAGGAAACACCACTGTTGCATTAAGAATGCCAAAGAATAATGTTGCTTTGAAATTAATAGAATTTGCTGGGGTTCCTATTGCTGCTCCGAGTGCTAATCCTTTTGGGTATATTTCTCCTACTTCTGCTTTCCAAGTTGCTGATACTATCGGGGATAAAATAGATTGTATTTTAGATGGTGGGAAATGCCAATTTGGTCTTGAATCTACTGTTGTGATGGTTAAGGAAGGAAAAATCTTTCTTTTAAGGCCTGGTGCTCTCGAAATAGAAAAGATAGAAAAATTATTAGGTAAGAATATTGAGTTCTACAAGGAAGAAAATATCTTGTCGCCAGGACAAATAAAAAAACATTATAGCCCACAAAAAGAAATGATTCTAATAAAGCCCGTTATTAATCAGGAAAAAATCGATTATAAAGCAACTATTGAAAAATTATACAGAGTGTTGGAAGAAAAATCTATAGATTATAAAAATGTTTACCTTTTGCTACCTTCTTATGATTTTGTGGTTAATGATGGATTTGGTGTAGTTGATTATTTTTCTATTAGTTATGACCTTAAAGATATAGCTTCGAATTTGTTTGAAAAAATCTATTTGGCTGACAAGAGTGATAAAAATGTTATCGTTGTGGTTGGTGTAAAAAAAGAGGGTTTAGGACTTTCTATAATGAACAGATTAGAAAAAGCCTGTAATTATGAATTCTAATATATTCAGAGTAATTTTTTTGCTTGGTTTCTTTGTCTTACTTTTTTATTATAATTTAATGGCTGCAAATCAACAAAATGAAAATACTCAAAATCAGAATGCGAAGTATATCTATCATACAAGTGAAAAAATGTTCTATGATGCTAAGAATAAAGTTTTTGAATTATCGGGGGATGTGCAAATATTCTATTCTGATACAAAAATAGCATGTGATGTTTTTAGGTATTATGAAGAAAAAAAATTTGGTAGGGCTGAAGGTAATCCAAGGCTTTACAATCCAAAAGTTTATATGAAATCAGTGTTTGTGGATGTATTTTTTGATCAAAAACAAGCCGTTGCTATTAATAACGTTTTTGTTCGTGTTAAAAATGATAAAAAAGAAAAAAAAGATGATAAAAAATGGGAATACTTTGATTTGTTTACGAATAAGCTTATTTATAATTGGGAAAAACAAAATGTTTTTATACCTGAAAAGGTTAAAATAGTATCCAAAGATATGTATCTTAGTGCAGATCAATTAATTTACAATGATAAAACTAAAATCCTTGTATTGAAGGGAAATGTTTATGGAAAGAGTAAAGACCAATATATTAAAGCTAATAAACTTACTTATAATATGGATAAAGATATAATGAACATAGAGGGTAATGTGAAATCTGTGGTAAGGGTATCTGAAGAACAAAATGATCAAAATAATAATGAAAACGTTAGTCAAAAAAAAATTGTTATGCAAATGAAAGAGATATATCAGGAGGTTTTGGAAGAAAATAAAAAGATGATTGATTATTTTGTTGATAAGGATGGTTTTGTCCCAAATTTAGAAATATATGTTAATTATTATACTACGATAGAGATATACAGGAATGTACTTGATAGAAATTTTTTGTTCTCTAAAGAAAATTTATACAATTCTGATGCTGTTTTTGCTCCCCTTGGATACAAGAAAAAGATAGATGAAGAAATGTATGAAATTTTAAAAACAAAATATATTTTATTCTATTTAGAGAAGGATAGTAATTTTTTTTTCGAAGATTACAAGGAATTAATAAATTTTGTGTTATCTAATTCTAAAGGGTACAATTCAATATTGCCAACTTCATTTGAAAATTTGAACATTGCATTAGATGATGATAAAAATAAGTGGGTTGATGAATTGATATATCAATCTCAAAATTTAGATTTTGTTAAAGGGTTTTATGTTAAATTCGATCAAAGTGCTGATTTATTGGAAAAATTAAAACAAAAAACAAAAAATAAAGAAATTTTTGTATTAATCGATGATAATTTCTGGAATAATTTCAAAAATTTGAAGAATGTTGTTTTTGAACACTTTAAGGATAAAGATAACTCTTTAAAAATTAATTTGCTTTTAAATATTGATGCAGTTGAAAAATTGAATTATAATAGGGAAGAATTCTATAAGTTTATTTTCTTAAAATCTTACCTTTATGGTTGTTCAATTTTTGTTAATAAACAAATTTATGATATTGGTATACCTTACTTAAAAATAAAAGTAAAATGATTTTGTATTTTTTATGAGAGTAGGTATTTCTGTTAGTTATGATTCTTTAATTTTCAAGGATGGTATTGTTTTTCCTGTAAGGATTGCTGGAGATGTTTTACAAGCTTATTGGATCGTTAAATATTTATTGGAAAATTATGAAGTTAGTTTTAATAAATTATCTGAAAATAATGATATAAATCATTTATTTCATTTTTTTTTGCCATTTTTTGGTAGTAATTTTTATGGTAGGATAGGGTTTAATCCGAATTTCTTCAATTTTTTGCTCTATAATATCTTTACTTCTAATTCTTTAGTAAGTAGAGTTTTCGCTCAAATTTTTAGCTTGATTAATGTTAAATGGGTAAGAAGTTTTTTTGTAAATACTGTTCTTTATTTTAGGAAAGAGGATTTTTTAAAAAAAAACAAGGTTTATATCCGTAAATTAATCGAAAATTTTGTCGCTACAAAAAATTTAAAGTATGTAATTTGTAATTCTTTTTTTGAAAAGAGAGAGTTTATTAGTTTTTTAGATTTAATAGGTATTAAAATTAATGATATTGATTTTTTTGTTATAAATAACCCACTGTATTATCAGGAAATTGATTATTTGCTTGATACGGATCAATTTATTGATTTTGAGAAGAATATAAAAAAAATTATGGAAGAAAAGTTACCACAAGATTATGTTCTGTTTATAGGAAGGTTTGATAGGATTAAGAATATTTTTAATTTTATTAAAGAATATAAAAGGAAAAGAATAAACAAGTATGTTCCGTTAGTTGTTTTGGGAAGTGTCCAGGAGTATGATATAGATTATTATAAAAAAATTAAAGAAATGATAGGTGATGGTGTTTTTTTGTTTAATTTGGAGGAATTAATGGAGCAGTTGAATTTATTAGAAAAGGATATAACGTGGTATTATAAGGTTAGAAAATTAGCCATTGAATTTATGAGAAATAGTAAAGTTGTTATTGTTCCTTCCATCGTTGAAAGTTTTAGTTTTGTTGGTTTAGAATCTTTATACCTAAATAAACCTTTAATAATTACCAAAAATAGTCCTTATGGGGAGTTGTTCGAAAATTTTATCGATAAGTCTATTAAACTTATTGATCCTTTGAATATTGTTTTAGATAGAGATTATTTTGATTTTCCTAATTTTGTTCCATTGAAAGATTATGTTAGAGAGAATTTTAGTGTGGAAAAGATAGCAAAAGCTTACTTGGAGGTGTGGAGAAAATATGTATAAAGAACTACTTTTTAAATTAGTTTCTATTAGTAGTGTTAATTCGACGGTTGGAGAATTGGAAATTGCCAAGTTTATTTATCAATATTTGTTGGATATAAAGAAAAAGTATGGAGCGGATTTTGAAGTATTTTTTCAGGATATTAATGATGATTTTAGGAAGAATGTTATTGCTGTTGTTAAGGGAAGAAAGGAAATTAGTAATAAAGCAGTTGTTTTTTTGGGACATTTTGATACTGTTGATGTTGAAGATTACGGAATTTTGAAAGATTTTGCTTTTGACTCTATTAAACTGAAGCAAGAGTTTAGAGGGATTTATCCTCACTTGGTTCAGGATAATGTTGAATTTGGTAGGGGAATCTTTGATATGAAGGGAGGAATTGTTGTTAATCTTATTGTTTTTGAGGAGTTGATTAAGAATATTGATTCATGGAGTGGATATGCTATTTTTTTGTTTGTATGTGATGAAGAGGGAGATTCAAAAGGTATGTTAAACGCAATTAAAATGCTACGAAAATTTAAGGAAAGTGATAATTTAGATTTTTTGTTTTGCTTAGATACTGATTATACTGTAAGGAAAGCTGTTTATGTAGGTAGCATAGGTAAAGTTTTAATCGGGCTTTTTGTGAGGGGTATGGAAACTCATGTAGGGCAATCATTGGAGGGAATAAATTCTAATTATATTTTAAATACGATATTAAGTAAGGTTGATGATAATTTTGATTTAATAGAGAAGGAAGGAGATGAATTTACCAGCCCTCCTGTTGTTATGAAAATGGGAAGTATTAGAGAAGGATATAATGTTAAAACTAATCTCTATTCTTTTGCTTATATTAATCATTTATTTTTTAAGAAGAGCTTGGTGGATATTATGAATGATTACAAAGCAATAGTTGAGAAAAGTATTAAGGAGATTATAGATAGAAGGAAGGAAATATTGAAGAATTTTTCGTTGAATTTTGAAGTTCCAGATATAAAAATATATTCTTTAGCGGATTTTTTTTATATTTATGGTAAAATCGAAAAGTTTTTGGACTGTGGTAGTAGTGATTACAGAGATTGTATATTTCTTTCTTTAAGGGATTGGGTTGATGGTTTGGGTATTAATTATCCATTTGTTTTAATTTTCTTCCTTCCTCCTTTTTATCCTAGTGTTAAAACAAGTGAAAGCATAAAGAGTAAATTAATTGATTATTTAGGGAGGATAGATGAAAAGATAGAAATATTTGATTATTTCCCTTACATTTCTGATTTGAGTTTTTTGGGCAGGATAGAAGATGTTGAATTTCTGAAAAGTAATATGTTAGGCTGGGGTAGGTATTTTACGTTAGATGTGGAAACGATAAACTTTGTTTCTATGCCGTGTTTAGATTGGGGAGTTCTTGGGTTTGACGCTCATAAATCTACTGAAAGGTTAATAGTTGATTATTCATTAGAAAGGTTACCTAAATATATTTTGGAATTTTTTATGAGGGTGATGGATTAATGGTATTATACAGGTATTTGTTAATGGAGATGATCAAGCCTTTTTTCATTGGGTTATTGGGGTTTATTGTTTTTATGATAAGTGATATGATGTTTATTTTGATAGATCAGGTTGTAAGTAGAGGGGTTGATTTGATAAGTGTGATAAAAATAATTGTTTATAGGGTTCCTGCTTTTAGTGTTATTGCTATACCTGTTGCTGTTTTGTTTGCAGTTGTTAATGCTGTGACTAAATTGGAGTCTAATTTTGAGATAACATCGATGAGGATTTTAGGTTTGAGATTTTTTTATATTGTTTTACCTTTTCTTTGGGTTGCTGTTTTTTTAACTTTTCTTAATTTTTTTTTGAATGAGAAGGTTGTTCCTATAACGATGAAGGTTTCTGAAGATATTGTTAAGGAAAAGATAATAAGGAGCAGTGTTACTTTTATTCAACCCGATGTTTTTTTTAAAATGCCCGATGGAAGGATTGTTATGGTTAGAAGCGTTGATAAAATAAAAAAGCAACTGAATAATATTGTTATAATTGATGTTAGGTCAGGGAATTTTGGAAGAACAATAAGTGCTTCCAGGGGATATATCGATAATTTATCTATAATCTTAGAAAATGGTTATATGATTGATTTTGGTAGAGATGGTTTTGTTAAAACTCAAATCAAATTCGAAAAATTGATCATTCCTTTCAATTTGTCTATAGATGATATTGTTAAGGAGTTGAGGAATCCTTGGGAGATGAGTTTAGGAGAACTTAAGAAAGAGGTAGATGAAAGGGGGAAGTATGGATGGCGTGATAATTTTTTGCTTACTCAGCTTTATTTGAAATTTAGCTTACCGATTTCTTGTGTAGTTGTTGTATTTTTGTCTTTACCTTTAGCAGTTATGTTTTCCAATAGGGGTAGGTTTGTGGGATTGTTGATAAGTGTTTTTCTTATTTTTGTTTATTATGGGTTGTTTTCGTTTTTTGTTGCTTTAGGTAAGAATAATTTATTGAATCCTTTTTTTGCTGCTTTTGGTGCAAATTTTGTTATGTTATTTGCTGGTATTATGCTTGTTTATTTAGTGGAGAGATAGGTATATGAGGATATTGACAAGGTATATTTTGAAAAATTTCTTTGAGTCTTTCTTTTTAGGATTTACTATTTTTACGTTTATAATAATTTTGACATCTCAATTATATCAGGTTATAAAGTGGTTAGTTGAGGGGGTTTATGGGTTTTGGGAGGTTATTAAGTATTTGGTTTTTATTAGTCCGATGTATTTGAATTATGTTTTGCCTTTGTCGGTGGTTTTTGGAGTTGTTGGTTCTATTGGAAAATTGAGCGCTAATTTTGAAATTACTGCTGTTAATAGTTACGGTATAAGTAGTATTGAGATTTTCAAGAAATTGTTTATTATAGTTTTGTTTATTAGTTGTTTACATTTTTTTATCAATGAATTTATTGCTAATAAGTATATTTCTAAGGCTTTGGATATGTATTATTCTGCTTCTAAAGAAATAAGAGGAAGTGTTATGAATTTTTCTTTTAGTTGGGATGGAAAAAAGAGTATTAGTTATGTTTTTGCACGTGAATATGTTGGAGATTTGGGTTTAATGAAGGATGTTTTTATAGTAGAAAAAGATAAATTGAGTAAGTATGTAGTAAGGACTATAAACTCGAGTTTTGCTAAGAAGAAGGAATCTAATATTTGGTTGCTTTATAATGTTGTAATTTATGATTATGTTGAGAAAAAAAGAATTTTTGTGGATAGTATTGAATATAAATTTGAATTAGATAATAATGATAATGGTAGGCAAAGAAAGATGCATAGGGAGGAAGTGAATTTTTTACAACTTTTAAAGATGGCAAAGGAGTATGAGAATAGTGGTTTTGCAGATCTTGCTTTTGAAATGTATGTAAAAATCCATTTGAAATTTATTTTTCCGTTTAGTTCAATATTTTTATTATTTTTGGTTTTTCCTTTTTCATTGTCTAAGGTTAGGGTTAGTAGTTTTTTGGGGATAGTTTTGTCAGTATCTGTGGCTATTGCTTATTACATTTTAATAACTTTTGTTCAGATTTTGACTACTAAAACGGGAGTTATTTGGTTTTTGTGGTTACCAAATTTTGTTTCAATATTTTTAGGAGGAATTTTTATATTTTTGAAAAATAAAAATCTTGTGTAAGGCAAAATTGAGAAGGAAGGATGGGTATGTTTTTCAGTGGTTTGTTTGGTAGTAAGGAGATTTACGTAGGTTTGGATATAGGTAATTACTATATGAAAGTTGTTTGTGCTGAATCTAATTGGCAGGATATTAAAAATTTGAAATCTGCTAAGATAGATTTTATTTCCAAGGTAAAAGTTCAGAGTATAGCGGATAAGGAACTTTTAACTTCGGAGTTGTCAAATATTTTTAGTCGTTATAAATCTCAGAAAAAAACGGTAAAAGTAATAGCTTGTATGTCTAATCCCAACGTTATAGTAAGAACTATTGAGGTTCCCAAAAAAGCTAATCTTGATAAAGAAGGAGATGAAATTGCAAGAAACTATATCCCTTATAAGATAGAGGATGCCAAGTATGATCTTTACGTTTTAAGAGAGGAGATACCTGATGCTCCTGATAAAAAAGAGGTTTTATTAATTTCTTTTTTGTTGGAGGATGTAGTAGCGTTGAATGATATTATTGAGGGTGCTGGATTGGAGAAAGTTGCTATAGAATTCGATGAGCTTGGTGTTTGGAGATTGCTTGAAGGTATTAATTATCAAAATTTTAGAACAACAAACAATATAGTTGTTGATTTAGGTTTTATTTCTACTAAAATAATGGTCTTTGTTGGTGGACAGTTAAAACAAATGAGGAATTTGAGGATAGGTGGAGAGGAAATAAGGAAAAGAATTGTTGAAAAAGTGGCTATTGAATTAGAAGATTGGTCAAGTGTATCTTTTAATGACCATCAGTATAATGCCTTACTTGTTAAGGCTTTTGAACCTATAGTGAAGGAAATAAAAAGGACAATTATTGCATATAAGGGTAAGGTTGATTTTAGCAATATCTATACAATTGGTGGTATGTCTTATCTTAATGGTATAAACGAGTATTTTTCCAAGGAATTTAATTTACCTGTGGATTATATTGATTTAGCAAAGATGGGTAATTTTATAAAGGTAGATAAAAAAATAGAAGGAGATTTAAGGAAAGAATTTAATATTTATATAAATGCGTTGGGATTGGCATTGGGTCATGGGCAGCAGAAATTTGTATCTAAAAGGATAATATAGGAGGTGTTAAAATGGGAATAGTAATCGTTGATCAGGATAGGCGGGTAAATTGGGGTAAAGAGATTGCTATTATAATAATAATCCTTGTTTTTATAGCTGTTGGCTATATTATACCTTACTTTATGGCTCAGAAGGAAATTCAGCAAATCCAAGATATGAAAGAAAAAGTTGAAAAGTATGTTAAAGATTCAAAGTATTTTGAAAGTCAGTTACCAACGATTGAAAATAACATAAAGAAGATTAAAGTTATATCGAATGAGCTAAATACTTTAAGATTGGTGCTTAATGAATCTGTGTTACAAAGATTTATATTGGTTGAAATACCTCATATTCTTCCTCCTGAGGCTTGGATGACAAATCTAAACGTTAATTTTGATGCTAAAACTGCTTCTTTTGGAGTAAATATTGTTGGAAGTAGAGATAGAGTTCTTCAGAATTCTGCTCAATTATTGGATAATATTAATAATAGTATTATATTTAAGAATCCGAAAGTTACAGGTATTTCTTTACAGGAAAAAGAAGGAGAAGTGGTTTCTAATTTCAATGTTGAGGTAAATTTTGACTACTCTGTTGACCTTTTAGAAAATTATTATAAGAATTTGAAATAAAAGGGGGTTGGTATAATGACTTTAGCAGATTTGTTTAAATTTATAGGTGGGTTGGTTGCTGCTGTTGTTGTTGCTTTTTTTAGTTACCAAATTAACTATTCTCCTGTTGTTGAAAGAAAAGTAAAATGGCAAGAACAATTAAAGAAGGCTGAAGAAATATATAATTCGAGTATACAAATAAAAAAGGATTATGAAAAATATCAAAAAATGGCAGAAGAGTATGAAAAACTTAGAAATGAAGTGTTTCCTAAGGGAAATACCAATGAATTATTTATGTCAATGATCCTTAAAAATTTGGAAGGAATTGTTACTGATGTTAGAAAAAATACTAATGATAAAGAATTTAAACTTAGTAATATAAATTTTGGAGCAATTTCTAACAGAAATATAGGGGCATCAGAAGAAAGCGAAGGTATAGCTGTTAGAAGTACTGAAATAACAATGAGTCTTAATGGTAAATATTCAACTATTATTAGATTTTTAAAAGAGTTATCTGATTCTCAAAAAATAGGTGCTTTGATAAGAATAAAAACTATATCTTTTAGTCCTTCATCTAAAGAAGTCGGAAAATCCCCTGTTAATAGTGTAAATATTACCTTAGAGATGATACAAGTAATAAGGTAGGTGGTGTAAGTGATTAGAAAGTTTAAGGTTGAGTTATTAGTAGGGTTATCGATTGTTGTGCTTTTAAGTGGTTGTAGTTCTGATCAATTAGCTAATATTGAAGTTCCTACTGATTTAACAAAGGAAGTAAAGATAGACGCTAGTAAATTAAATGTTGATGTAGCTAGTATTGAAGAAATAAGGAAAAAATTGACAAGCAAACCTGTGATACCTGAAAAAAGAGAGACTTCAGATTTAAAAGATCCTTTTATTTTGAAATCTTTGAAGGCTTTGGGATTAGAAAAAGAAAAATCTGAATCTAAAAGTAAATCTGAAAGTAAATCCGAAAAATCTGAAGGTAAAGTTGAGGGAAACCAAGAAAAATCTCCTGAAACTTCTCCTACAGAAACGAATAAACCAATTAACATTGCTGAGGAATCTCCGATGATGTTCAATTTTGAAGGTAGCTCGCTTTATGGGGCAGAAAGAAGAGCTATTCTGAGACACTTGATTAATAATAGGACTTATATTGTTAGGAAAGGTGATATTGTTGGTGGTTACTCGGTTGTTGATATTACAGATGAAAGTATGGTTCTTGTCAAAGGGACTGAGAAATTGGTAATAACTAAGAAAAAACAATAGGAGGTGAAATGAGGTGAAGAAAATATTACAACTGCTAATTGTTGCGGTTATACTAATTAATATATCATTAGCGGCTACGGTAAGCAAAGTGGAAATAAAAGAAATTGACAGTACTGTAAAGATAACATTAAACACTGTTGCTTCTTATAAATCGTTTTTAAAAGATGATAAAATAAGAGTTTTACTTAAGGATACACAAGTTAATCTATCTCAGACAGAAGCAACTTTAATGCCGGGTGGTCCTGTTTCTAAAGTATCATTATCTCAAGAAGGCAAAGATGCTTATGTTGATATACATCTTGCATATAGTTCTGTTAATTATAAAATATACACTGTCAATGGTTTAACTGTTGTCGAAGTAAAAGAAAAAACATTGCCTGAGCCTGTTGGACCTAAAACTGTTTATTCTGAACAAAAAGGTGTAAGGAATTACATAGTTTTATCAGCACCTATTGAACAAAATCAGCAAACTCAACAAGAAAGCCAGCAAGTAAAGCAGCAAGAAAAGCAAGAGGTTAGAACTGTTGAAGTAAAACAAATTCAGACTACAAAAACTCAATCAAATGTCAAAAAAACAACTTCTATTAAAAAAACGGCTGCTAAAAATTTAAATGTAAAACCTGTTAGGAAGACTATAACTCTGGATTTGGTTGATGCTACATTGGTTGATACTGTTAGATTAATAACTGAAAATTTAGGATGGAATGTTATATTTGCTCCTGAAGTTATTAAATATCAAGAGAAATTAACGATGAAATTGGTTAATGTTGATCCTGAACAAGCTTTAAAGATGATACTATTAGCAAATGGTTTTGATTATAAAATAGTTAATGGTATTGCATATGTTGCTGCTCCTGATAAGTTGGAAAAATTCCAGCAAGATGTTAAAGTTGCTGGTCCGATGAAAACTCAGGTTATAAACCTTGAAAATGCTTCTGCTAAGGAAGTGGAACCTGTTATAAAAGCTAACTTTCCGGAGGCAAGTGTTCAAGTAGTAGAGAAAACAAATAGTTTGTTAGTTAAAGCTCCAGTTCAGACGATTGTTGAGATAAAAAACTTGGTTGGTCAATTAGATGTTCCTCCACCACCACCTCCTCCGGTAACTCCTCCAGTTACTGAGGTTATTAGATTAAATTATGCTCAAGCACAAGATGTGATTCAAATGATGGGTAACTTGGTTCCTAAGGAAGCAATAGCTATTGATCAGAGGATGAATTCATTGATAGTTACTGCAACTCCTGATGTTGTAGATACTGTTAAATCTTTTGTGAAAGCAGTGGATGTTCCTCAGCCTCAGGTTGCTCTAAGATTACATTTCTTAAGTATAGATCAAACTGCTTCTAAGAACTTAGGGGTTGACTGGGGTAGTTATTCTAATTCTATTACTTTTAATGAACAACCTGGTGGTAATGTACCTAATATGGGGGTTAACTGGTTTACAAGAAGTTCTCTTTCTTTCCAAGCAACGTTGAATTATCTAATAGAATCAAAGAAAGGAAGAGTTTTATCTGCTCCGTATGTTATGACTCAGAATAAGCAACAAGCTGAGATACAAGTGGGACAACAAATTCCTATTCTTTATACGGACTACAGGACAGGACAAATTCAGGCACAATATGTTAATGTTGGTATAATTTTAAGAGTAACGCCTGAAATATCTCCTGATGGTTATGTAACATTGAATTTACAGCCTGAAGTTTCTGAATTGGGTGCTCAAATACCGGGAACGCAATATTTTATCATCAATACAAATAGAATTCAAAACACTGTTAGGATAAAGCAAGGTGATACTGTTTTAATAGGTGGTTTATTGAGAAATACCAATTCCGATTCTATAAAAAGGGTTCCATTATTGTCTGATATACCTATAATTGGAGAAATATTCAAAGCAAGAGCAAAAAGTAATGCACAAATAGAGTTGGTGGTAGCAATAACACCTGTGGTATTAACGGATTTACCAAAATTAAATGATACTATGCAATATCAAAAGATGGAACAGAAAGGTATTCAAGTTAAAGATGCGACTAAGTTTTAATCTATAATTGGTTTTGTAAAGAATCACGGAGAGGATTTGCTATTCCTCTCCTTATTTTTTTATATTCTGGAATAAATTATTTTTTGGGATAAATCATTTAAAGCAAAAGGAAACCAATTGTAACAAATTTTTAATATTCTATTAAGGTTGTGAACTCTTCCATCAATTAATTGAGGAGCTTCCTGCTTCACGACGGGAATTTCCTGCTTCACAGAGGATTTCGCCACTCCACAGGTTTTAGCTTGCGGTTGTTCCAGCCCTAATGCTTGCAAGCTAAGCTACCCCATAAAGCAATAAGTTTTTGCCAGCGTTTAATCTCTTTAAAAAGGAGAGAATTCCCGCGGCAAAACTCCTAAAGACTTTTTCCTCCTTGTTTGTGCAATTTTTTGTGCTTTCAGCTGTCCTTATTTTCTTTTTTTCAATTTTTTTTAATTACTTTCCTCTTTTTCTTTTATTTTGTAGACTTGTATTAAGATATCTTGGATTTGTTGTTTATGCTTTATTCGGATCCTAAAGCTTTTGCCCAGGCTTCTCCAAAACTTTCTTGCTTTTCTTTCTTTTCTTCATTTTGTTTTTTCAATTCTTCAAATAGTTTATTTTGTGATTCTCTTTTCTTTTGTAAATCTTGCATTAGTATATCTTGTATTTGTTTTTTTGCTTGCATATCTACTTGCATTGCTTGTTGGTAAGCTTGGTTAATATTTTGGATTGCTTGTCCTGCAGAGCTTAGTATTTGTGGTGCTGCTGTTATTAATGATTTAATTATTTCTCCTCCCATATTACTACCCCCTTTATCTTTTAGTTTTCTATTTGTTATATATTCATTTTTTCCTCAAAAACAAGTTTTAATAGGTTTTTTTTACATTTTTTTTACATTTGTAAGAAATATGTAGAGAGGAATATAATCTATTTGTTTTTTTAAAGGATATTTTTATTTTATGAGGAATACTATTTATGTTATGATTAACGTTAAGTATCAATTATTAAATGATAAAGAAAGTGTCTTTAATAAAGTTTTGTTTTTGATAGGTAGTAATTTGATGCAGGAAAAGAAGTATATTTTGGGAGATAGTGTATGTGTTTATAAAATACTTGATTTTGTTAATAATGAGAATAAAATTTTCATTATAAATTTTTACTATGAGAAGACTCATTTTTATGATTTTAAACAAAACTTTTTAGCCAAGATTATTAAGGAAGAAGATGAAATAATATATGTAATGGAAAGTGTAGGATATATTTTTATAACTGATTTAATGGTTAAGAGTTTTGTTTTCTTTTGGAATGATGTTTTTCAGGATGCTTTTAAAGAAAGTAAGTTGATTTATAAGAACTTCTAAATTATGAATTTTTATTTGGGTTGGAATAAAGTAATAAATAGAAAATTTAATAGCGATTACAAATTGGTTATGGTTTTTGATAAAATATCTTTTTATCCTGTTACTGCTTTATTAAAGCTTTACTTGATTAAGGGTGAAGAAAAGATAGAGGTTAATAGTGTTGAGGCATTTAAAGGAAAGGTTAATATACAAAATGAAGAGCAGGCGTTGGATTTTGTTAGGCTATTTACCGATCCTGAGCTTCATGTTTTTTTTGATCTTTTAGCAATAGAGGTTTTTAGGAAATCTTCTAATCCTTTTGAACCTTATGGTAGTGTTGACGATGTTGATTTTGATAAACTTGGATTGATTGAAGCGAAAGTTGATGTTGAGGGGGATATATTTATTGTTAAAAGAACTTTACTTTTTTATCCTGATTCTGAAGGTATTGTTGATCGTAGGTTGGCTATTGTGAGAGAATATGTTAAAAAAGATGGGGAGTATTCAATGGAAATAATTAAGGAAGTAGATTATGAAAAAATTTATAGCATAGAGATGCCAATAAAATGAGAGAAAGTGTTTTCACTAATTTTTATAAAGATTTGGGTGCTAAATTTGTTGATTTTTATGGATACTTTTGCCCTCTTTATTTTAGGGGAATATTTCAAGAAGTTTTAGATGTTAGAAATAATGTTGGAATTTTTGATTTATTTCATATGGGTAGAATTTTTATCTATAAGAACAATAATTTAAAAAATTTACAATCTATACTTTCTCTAAAGATTGAGTCTATAAGGGAATACAAGAATAAGGGAAAAGCAAGGTATGCTCTAATTTTTAATGAGAAAGGAACTATTGAAGATGATGTTGTCATATATGATTATTATGATAAATTTTTTATGGTTTGTAATGCTGCAAATAAGGAAAAAAATATGAATTTATTTAAAGAGTTATCATTAGATTTTAGTGATGTTAGTGATGATTTATTAATGATTGCAGTTCAGGGTCCCAAATCTGCTTTGCTGGTTCAAAAATTTTTTAATAAAGATCTAAGTGACTTATATTTTTATGAATATATTATAGAAGAGGGTTTAATTATTTCGAGAAGTGGTTATAGTGGGGAGGATGGTTTTGAAATTTATTCGCGGCCAAATATTCTTGAAGAATTTTTGATGTGGGTTATAAAAGAGAATGGGAATGTAATGTGTGGATTGGGAGCAAGGGATACTTTGAGAATTGAAGTAGGGCTACCACTATATGGGAATGAAATTGATGATAAGACGACTCCTTTGGAAGCTAATCTTATGTGGGCAGTTAATGTTGAAAGGAACTTTACTAAGAACAAAGAACTGAGATATTTTGAAGTAGTTAATTCAAAGAAAATTCCTCGAAAAGGTAATGAGGTTTTTTATAATGATGTTAGTATTGGCTATGTAACGAGTGGAACTTTTTCTCCTGTATTAAATAAACCTATTGGAATGCTATATATTACGAGGCCTGTTGATTTTGTAAGGGTTGGAGAAATAGAATTATCTTTGTCTACAAAGCCTTTGTTAAAAACTAATTATTATAAGAGGTTGAAGTAGTATGGATGAAATAAAGGCTATAGAGGAAAAGATAAAAACTGATATAAATTCAGTGGATCCTTCGTTGATATATAAAGTTGCAAATTATTATTTTACTAATCACAATTTGGATGAGGCTTTAAAGTATTATAATTTGTTGCTTAAGGTTGATCCTAATCATAAGATGGGTTTGTTTGAATTGGGAAGTATTTATTCGAATATTGGTAATTTAAATGAGGCTATAAATTTGTGGCAGAAAGTTATTTCTCTTGATCCTCATTTTACAAGGGCTCATTTTAATTTGGCTCTTGCTTATTCTAAGCTAAAGAGGTATTCAGATGCTCTTTCTGAATTTCATATAACTCTTTCTTTAGTTAGGCAAAGTGGAGACCCTGTCGGGTTAGAGAAAAGAATATTACAGGAGATAAAAAGAATTCAAGAATTACAAGCTAATATTGGTACTTCTGATTCTGTTCAGGATATAGAGACACAAAGACAATATGCTTTGATTTTGATGAAGAAAGGCGATTTAGATGGTGCTCTACAGGCTTTTAAGGAAATTATTAAAATAGATAGCGATGATGTGGTTAGTTTACTTAATCTTGGAATTATATATTATAAGAAGAAGCAATATGAGGAGGCATTGGATTATTTAAGTAGAGTAATTGAAATAAAACCTGATGATTCTGATGCTTATTTTCATATCGCAAGTATTTATGAGGAAATGGGAGATTTAAAAATTGCTATTGATTATTATAAAAAGGCTATTTCTTATAATCCTAATAACTATTTTTGGTATTATAGGATAGGCAGAATATTATATACATTGGGGGCTTATGATGAAGCTATTAAGTATTATAAAAAAGCAGTTGAATTAAATCCTTTGGATAATTATTCTCATAATAATTTAGGGATGGCTTATTTGGAGGCGGGTAATGTTACTGAGGCTATAAAACATTTTTTAAAGGCTATTTATCTGGACCCTAATGATTCGTATAGTTACTATAATTTGGCGAAAGCTTATGTTAAATTGGGGCAATTGAACAAGGCTTACAAGAGTATTCAGAAGGCTATAGAGCTTGAGCAAAAACCGGTTTATTATTTAGAGGCTGCTAGGATTTTATACAAATTAAGAAATTATCGAGAATCTTTAGTTTTTGCGGTTAAGGCTACTGAAATGGATCCTAATCTCTACGATGCTTATATCCTCATTTCCAAACTCTATGCTGTTGCAAAGAAATATGATGAAGGTATTGCTATACTTGAAAAGTTTGCTAATTTCCAAAGGATAAATTTGGTTTTGGAATTAGCTCAAATGTATTATATTAAAGGTGAAGTAGATAAAGCTATTGCTACTCTAAAGAGTATATTATCTAATGCTAATGAAAAAGATGAAGATATAGTTTGGGAAGCTACGAGAAGATTGATAAGAATATATTTAAGTACGGGTAGTTATAATGAAGCATATGATTTTTGTAAAAATTTATTATCCAGAAAATTTTTAGATAAAGAAGATTACTTTTTGTTAATATCTGTATTTTTGAAGATAAAGAAATATCCTGAATTGTATAATATTTTATCGCATATTGATTTAGATAGCGAAGATGGTGATATAATTTTTTACTATGCTTATTGTGCTATAAAGATTGGGTTGTTTGATGTAGCGAAGAAGTATTTAGAAAAGCTTTACAGTTCTTATTCTACTAAACTCCATATTGCTTACTATTATTTTTATTCCCTCTTGAAAAATGGGGATTATACTTTAGCGAGGGAGATATTTTCTAAAATAGAGCAGCAAGTTTTTTCTGATCCTTTGTCTTTCGATAATTTGTTCGAAAATTATATAGAATTATTATTTGTTTTTAATGAATACGATTTGTTGTTTGAGAAATCGCTTTATTTTTTGAATTCTCAAAATGTTGAGTTTTCTCAAAAGCAAAGAATATTATTTTATTTGTTTAAAAGTTTATATAATCAGAAGAAAATAGAAAAAATAATAGAATTTGAAAATTTTGTTGATTACTTTGATGAAAAGGTTAAATATATTTTTCTTCTTTCTTTACTAATAAAGAAAGATTACAGTAGGTTAAATCAATTTATTTCTAATTTTCTTCATGACTTTGAGAAAGAAGAAGTTGATGAGAATTATCTTTTTATTTTTATTATTTCTCTTTTAAAGCTTGGTTTTTTTGAGGAAGCAAAGAAATTAGCTAAGAAAATTGAAGGTAAAAATAAGATAATTGATTTAAAGTTAAAAATGTTTATCGATGTTTATGAAAATAACTTAAATAATGCTGTTGATTTGATAAAAGAAAATCTTGAGGTTTTGTATAATTTTTATGTTATTCTTGGAATTATCTTTGATTTTGTTAATCGGGAAGATATAAATAAAATATGGAATAATCTTCCTGATTTCTTGAAAGACATATGGGAAGTTTATTCGTTTAATTATTTAAAGATCAATGATGAAAATTTGAACAAATTTTGGAAGTTGGTTGAAAAGATTGAAAAGTATGTTAGTCAGTTTGAGTTTGTTGAAGATTTATATTTGTTACCTGATAATATAGTAGTTTATTATCTATATAATCCTGCTCTTTTATTTTTGTACAAACTTACTAGTTTTGTTGATAACTATATGTTGTTTGAGGAGTGGAATAGAATTAATGTTTTCAGGGAAGTAAGTTTGAAAGAAAGAAAAAAAATATATGAAAAACTTAGTCTCATATTTGAGAAAGTTATTGGAATACATGGAAATTATTACATAACTTATCTGTATGCAAAGTATGCTCTTATTACTGGAGATTTAGATAAAGCTATTAGCTTCCTATTTGAGTCTCTTAATTATGATAAATACTTTTATTCTGCAAGGTTTCTTTTAAGTTCTATTTATTATTTAAGAGAAATGTATGACTTAGCGATTGAGCAATTAATAGATATATATCACAACGATAATGAAATTTTAAGATTTTTATTAGGTAAAAATTATATAGCTACTAAATCTTTTAAGCTTGCTGAAGAAGAGTTTAATTATCTTTATAAGAGATATCCAAATAATTACATGTATTTATATTACAAGGTTTTGGCAAATGTATATATGATGAACATTAAAGCTGTTGAAGAATTAGAGAATTTGTTTAAGGAAGTCAGTAAGGTAAAAAGTAGCAAAGAATTTTTGGAGATTGCTTTATATTTGGCCTACATATATATACTTACAAAAAAATACAAGGAAGCTGAGCAAATTCTTTTAGATTTACTAAATACATTTAATAATAATGAACTTATTTATAAATATCTTGCTATAATATATATTTCTACGAATCAAATACCGAAGGTTTTAAATGTCTATAACATGGGTATAAAGAATATACCTGATAGTTCAGATCTTTATTCACAGAGAGGAGTATTGTATTATAAGGC
Organism: bacterium; assembly: GCA_030549815.1. Taxonomy (GTDB): domain Bacteria; phylum DRYD01; class DRYD01; order DRYD01; family DRYD01; genus DRYD01. The sequence continues at coordinate 118,562 of JAUQQQ010000003.1, forward strand.
TAATAAATTAGATTTAGCAGAGAAGGATTTTTTAAAGGCTTATGAACTTAATAGAATAGATTTTGTTGCGGTAAGTCATTTGGGATTAATCTGTTTAAAGAAGGATGATTATGTGTCTGCTTTGAATTATTTTAAGGAAGCCATTTCGATTAAACCTTTAGCTTATGATGTTTATACAAATATAGGTAATGTCTATGAAAAGATGGGTAAAATAATAGAGGCAAAGGAGTATTTTGAAATGGCTTATGAACATAATCCATCTAATATACAAAACATAAAAAAATTGATAGAGATTTTGAAAAAATTATCTGATACTTTAAAGTTGCAAATGATAAAAGAGGAAATAGAGAAAAATCCTTCTTTTGACCCCCAAATTAAATCTGAACTTATTTCCTTAATAGGAGGATAGAAAAATATGGAAATGACTATTAGCAAATTGTTTAGAGCAAAAAAAACTTACTTTTATTTAATTGAAGATTTTAAATCTATTAAAGATCTATATAGTATGTTAAATACTTTAATGAAGGCTCTTAATTTTGAAAGTTATGTATTTTCAGGATTAGAAGGTATAAAAGAGGCTCTGGGATATTTACCTATCTTATTAAATGTCCTATTTTTTTTATCTAAAGATGGAAATGATCTCTTTATAATTGATTATATAAATATTAATGATAAAATGGTTCTAATCCTTTATCATTATTCCAAAAATGATCAAAATGATATTGATTCTAAAATATCTATTATATTTGCTGAGATAGCAAAAAATTACAATATAACGTATAAATTAATTAATTTTTTTGAATATGGAGATAATAAATTAAGTAAATTTTTACTAAAAAATTTAAATCTAGAATTTTTAAAAACATTAAGAGAATACAGTTTTGATCGATCTAAGATTGACCTTGACAAATATTTTATCGATCCTTCTGTTTTTAAAGTTTCTCAATATGTTTTAAATGGTAGACAATCAGAATTAGGTATTGATGATATAAGATATATGAAAACTTTGGAAAAAAACAATTTCTTAAAAATTTTTATCATCTTTCGTTGTTCTTCTAATAATACTTCTATTTTTCAGATGAATAATTTAGATAATCTTGAAATTTTGTTAGAAAGCTTTAGGTGTCCTATTTGTTCTAAGAAATTGGCTGAGGAAAGTAAAGAAATAAATTTAACAATATCTCCTTTCTATGAGATATATTTCAAAAATTATATTTGGTTGAGAAATGTTGTTTTTGATAATTTACTGTCATTTAATGTTAGGATTTATGAATATGATAATAATGTGTATTTGTTACAATTTTTTGATTTACCTATTCTTTTTGTGTTTTGTAATTACGAAAATTTGTTCAGTGCTTTTTCTTATTATAAAGATATGGAAATACTTAATTTGCCCCATGCTTTCTTTTGGGTTATAAATTATAACGATGACCCTATTAATTATTCTATGCTTGATAAATTTTCAGGAAAGATATCTGTTATAAATATTAATAAGGATAGCTTAGTTAAAGAAAAATTTGAGAGTATTATTGAACAATTAAAAGAAAAAATAAAATATTTATATAGCATGAAACAGTTGGAAAATATTACTCTCTTTATTAATTATTCTCAAATGTTTGAACATGATTTTCAATTTGAAGAAAAGGAAAGAATAGAAGTTTCACAAGAAATAGAAAAAGCAGAAACAAAAGAGGAAATAGTAGAATTCTTTGAAGAAAAAGTTGGTGATAAGATAGAGGATAAAAAAGAAATGAATATGCAACAAGATGTAAAGGAATTAAAATCCGAATTAGTTGATTTGATAGAAATGAAAAAGGAAGATCAAGAAATGAAAACCGAAGAATTAATATTAGAGGAACCATATGAGTTGGGAAACGGACCAATAATGGAAGAAAAGGTAAAGCCATTAGAAATAATAGATATTGAAAATAAAAAGGAAAGTAATGTTATACAAAGGGAGGAATCCTCTTCTATTGAGTATTTTGAAGAATTATTACCTCAACAAATGCAAGATTTGACTCAAGATAAACTTCAACAAGATGAATCTATTGAAATGGTAGAGGAAACTAAAAATACAGAGATTCAAAATATAATTGAGGAAATAGATAATATTCTGGATAATACTTTTGAAAATGAAAGTCAAAATATTGCTGTTTCTGATATCCATAATAAGAGTAAAGTGGCTTTGGAGGAAACCGGGGTTATATCTCTTGATGAGTTATTAAAACAAGTAAAAACTGATTTTAAAAATACACTAGAAAAAGATCTTGCTTTCAAAGATTTTACATCTGTATTTTATCATCTGTTGGCTGGGATGAGTAAAGAAAAATTGGCTTTCTTACCAAAGAATATAGCTTTCTTTAACCAAAAAATGGCTTCTGAATTTATTGAGTACTATGTTTTAATCTATAGCCCAAGAGGCGTTAATATGGAACCAAAGAATGAAATGTTGTTTATGACTGTTTATCAACCTATATTAAATTCTATTTATTTAATGAAAGATTATTATCTTGATGATAGAGAAGTTTATAACTTTTTCATTAATCGTGATTCTTTATTTTTTAATTTACTTTTTAATGCTGCTCCAAATATTATTTGCTCTTCTTTTGTCATAAAGTCAATGATTAATGGTGAAGTAATATCAAGTTATCCTGCTGAATTAAGAGAATTTAAGATAGATATTATTCGTCGAATAGAGGAAAATCTAAATAATTTGAAACTTAGTAATGCTATTGAAAATTTTGGTATTTTTGATCTTGATTTTGAGCCATTGATAGAAAGTGATATAAAACCTTCTGTTGTATCTAAAACTTTTGATTATTATCAATTATTTGCTAATTATCAGCCGTATGTTTGGGGATTTGGTAAAAAAGATGAGGGATTATTCATTGCTTTTAGATATAGGAATGCTTTAATTTTAGTAAATAAAAAAGATTTCTCTTATAATGATTTAATTAGTTTATATAATGGATTGTATCTATTAGAAATACTGTGAAGGTGGTGAAAGAAATGGGAATAAATAATTTTGAAGGAACGGTGGCTTACTTTGTCATATCCAGGTTAGCAGGAGGTGAAATATTAGAAAATTATACAAAAGATGAAACTTCTTTGCAACCTTTGCTGGAATATTCACTAAGTTACCTTGAAAATTTTGAAACATTAAAAAATGATGCTGCTAATTGGGAACAAAATATTTCTCAACATTCGAATTCCATTAAAGTAGGAAAGTTGAATCAAGTTAGTTTTTTTTATCAAAATCTAAAAGTTTTCTTTGTTGAAATAAAAGAGGATGATATATTTGTTGTTGGATTTTTCAATAATAATTATCCTGATGGTATTATTAAACTTTTTTGGAAAGAATACATAGATTATGTCAGACAAAATTATAGTTTCTAACATGGATATAAAAAGTGTCAGAGAATTGCTAATAAAGGCTACGGGTGGTAAGTTTAGGCTTAGCGATAAAGAATCTTTTGAAAAAAACGTAGAAAAAGTAAAGTTAAGTGCATCAGATTTCTATGTATTTGAAATTAATGAAGACAAAGATATATTTAATATCAGACACAAGTTACAAGAGTTAATAAAAAATAGTTTTCAAATTGAAGAAAAAAAGCTTTATAATATTTTACTTGTATTTACTGAATTAGCTACTAACATTATAAAACATGCTATTAAAGGAGTGGTCGAGGTTTATATTTCTAAAGAAGGCATATATATACTTTTTAGGGACCAGGGAGAGGGAATTGATATAGAGAAAATACCTTACATAGCTCTTTCTAATTATTCAAGTATGGAAGATTCTTTAGGATTTGGTTTTACTATTTGTATTAATATGTGTGATTCTATTGATATGGAAACAAGTAAGGAAGGAACTAATATATTGGTGTACATAAGGATATGATATATGTTGATGAAAAAAAGTTAAAACAAATAGATATTTCTAAATTACCAGGTCATATTGCTTTTATAATGGATGGAAATAGGAGGTGGGCTAAAATAAATAATTTACCTGCTTTTGTTGGGCATAAAAAAGGGTTTTCCAATTTTAAAAATATAATTTTCTTTTGTAAAGGTATTGGAATAAAGGAATTATCATTTTTTGCGTTTTCTAAAGAAAACTGGCAGAGAAGTTCAGAAGAAGTTAGTTTTCTTTTTGATTTGATGGTTTTTTATACTTACAGAGAAATTTCAAGAATAATAGAGGAAGGTATTAGAATAAGGATAATCGGGGATAAAGAAAGTTTGCCACACAAAGTAAGAGAAGCTTTTGAAAAGATAGAAAAAGAAAGTGAAGGATGCAAAAATATGATTGTCAATGTTATGATAAATTACTCGGGCCAATATGATGTTTTACAAGCTGTAAAAAAAATTGTTGAAAAAGGTTATAAATCTAATGAAATCAGTATTGATTTAATTCAATCATTTTTGTTAATAAATTCGCCGGATTTGTTAATAAGGACAGGTGGAGAAATCAGGATAAGTAATTTTATGCTTTTTCAAATTGCTTATACTGAGCTTTATTTTTCTGAAAAAATGTGGCCAGATTTTGAAATTGATGACCTTATTGAATCTATCATAGAATACCAAAAAAGAGAGAGAAGATGGGGAAAATAGTAGTTTTACATTTCTCAGATTGCTTCTATCCAAGAATTAATGGAGTAACTGTAGCAATAGAGTCTATATCTTTTGCTTTGAAAAATAAAGATATTGATAGTATTATTTTAGCTCCATCTTATGAAGATGTTGAAACTATAAAAATTGAAGAATTACAAGGGATGGATATTATTAGAATTCCCTCTAAAAGATTTATATTTAACCCTGAGGATAGATTTATGTCACCATTCTTAGTTGATGAAATTTATAATGAAATTAGTAACAAAATCAGTAATTATTCAACTGTGGTTTTTCTTTTCCATAATATTATGAACAGTTTTGTTATTGGTTACTTTTTGTATAAAAAACTAAAGAACTCAATCAATTTAAAGAAATCAACTAATTCTAAGATTATAAAAATTGGATATTACCATACTTTTTGGGAATATTATCTCCATTATATTCCTCTTCCTAAATTTTTGCTTCTTAAAACTCTTGATTTGGTAGAAGGTATATTTTTTAGTAAAATGGATTATATATTTGTTGCTAATGAGTATGTTGGTATTAAAATAAGTGAGAGGTACGGTTTGAATGGTAAGGTCTTGATTAATCCTTTACCTTTGAATAAAATATTTTTTGATGATTGTGATGTTTCTCAAAATTTAGATCATTATCTATGTAAAAAATACTTATTGTATGTTGGTAGGTTAGGTAAAGAAAAAAATTTATATTTCCTATTGGATGTTTTTTATGAGATTTCAAAAAAAGATGATAGTATTTTGTTATATATTATTGGTGATGGACCTGAAAAAAAGAATTTGGTGTATTATTCTGAAAAGTTAGGTATAAAGGAAAGAGTTGTTTTTTGGGGATATCTGAACCAAGAAGAAATAAAAAAATTTTATAAATTTTCCACAGGAGTTATTTTTACATCAAAAACTGAAACATTAGGATTGGTTGTTTTGGAGGCAATGGCTTGCCAATCGGTTATATTTACCCTCAATACTCCTCCCTTTAATTACTATATTAGGAGCGGGTACAACGGATTTTTAATCGAAGAAGATAAAGAACGTTTCGCTAACAAAATTTTGGATGTTATACATGATCAAAATTTAATTAAAAGAGTAAAAGAAAATGTTTCTTCATATTTTCAAACTTTTCATCCAGATAATTTTGTGAACAAAATGATTAGTTTGATAGGTGGATTATGATTAAAATTGGGATAGATATAATGGGTGGAGATTATGCACCTTATTCTACTTTAGAAGGTGTATTGTACTCTTTGATGGAAAATAAGGATTTATATGTTGTTGCTACTTATCATAAAGATGTTGATTTAAACGATTTGATGAAAAAAATATTTGTATCTTCTCCAAAGAGAAGTAAAATAAGAGGATTTATAAAAAACAATTTATGGAAGAGTAGGTTAAATTTTATTCCTTGTAGTAGTTATGTTTCCATGAAAGATAAGCCTTCCAATTTTTTCAAAGATAAGGATAATACCCTCAATAAGATATTTGAATTATTGAAGATGAAGGAAGTGGATGGTGTTGTTTATGCTGGTAATACAGGAGCTTTTTTAGAGGGTTCTGTTTTAATCGTGGGTAGGATTGATAATGTTAAACGTCCTGCTTTATTGACAATACTCCCTTTTTCTAATCCACCTATATTTTTGCTTGATAGTGGAGCTAATGCTGAATGTAAACCCGAGTATATCCTCCAATTTGCTATCATGGCTTCTACTTACTATAAAATAATCGTTTCTAAAACTCCTACTGTGGGAATATTGAATATAGGTAATGAAGAAATAAAAGGAAATACTTTAACGAAAGAAGCAAATATTCTACTTAAGAATTACATACAAAAGAATGAAAATTTATTCAATTACATTGGTTTTGTTGAGCCTTATGATGTAGTTAATTCTAAGGTTAATATAGTTTTAGCTGATGGGTTTAGTGGTAATATTATGTTAAAATCGTTTGAATCTCTTTCTGAATATATGATGGATGTTCTTAAAAGAGAATTTTCAAAAGGATTAATTAATAAGGCATTGGGGTTGGTTTTAAGGTCAAATTTTAGAAGGTTAAAAAATTTCTTTGATTATTCTGAGTATGGTGGTGCAATTATGTTAGGCTTGAAGGGAATATGTATAAAAACACATGGGAGAGCAAATTACAAAGCAATTAAAAATGCCATTAATTTTACCTATAAGCTGGCCAAAAATAACATAATTGAAAGAATTCATGAACAAATAAAATCGGGAGAAGTATGGATTACTTAAAATACAATCTTAAAAAAGGATACAGAAAAATTTATAGTTTGTATGAACTAAACAACCATCTAATGACTTTAGGATTGGATATATACTGGAGGAAAAAAGTAACAGATATTATGAACAAACATTTAATAGAAACAAATTATTATAATAATATCAAAAAGTTTGTATATTGTGATTTTTGTATTGGAACAGGAGAATTCTTTGATGAGATGGTAAAAAGAGTAAAGAAAAATATTGACAAACTTGAGAAAAAATTATTTGTTGGTCTTGATTTTAGTTTTGATATGATTAGCTTAGCGAAGCTGAAAAAAGTATATAAAGAAGAAAATGTGTTTTTCATATTAGCAGATGTAGGATTACTTCCTTTTAGGGATGAGTCTGTTGATATTGTTAGTATATCCCTGGGGGTAAGAAATCTTAGAAATTCAAACGATGGTAAAAAAGACGAGCAAATATTTATTAAAAGATTTAAAGAAATATATAGAGTTATTAGGTTGGGAGGTTATTTTTGTGGGTTAGAAACAAGTAGACCTCCTAATAGAATTATACGTAGGATATCCGACTTTTTTACTATGTACATTTCTACAAACATAGCAAAGATAGTGTCTGGTGATTTCGAAACTTATACTTATTTAGCTAAAAGTATGCTTGATTTTTACGATGCTGACAATTTTAAGAATTTTTTATTGAATATAGGTTTTGAAAAAGTTAATTATTATCTTTTTACTTTTGGAGTTGTCGCTTTACATTTAGCACAAAAATGAAAAGGTTTGATCAAAATACACAGGAAATATTTGTTGTTGATTTAAATGATTTAATACATAATAAAGTTGAGTTTTTAACAGGTCAGTTTAATATATTTTTTGATAAAGAAGAAGTAATAGGTTTATACTGTTATGATAATTTTGTTGTTAACTGTATTTATACAATTAGAAGAGTTGCTAATAGCTTTTTAGTTAATTTAAATATTAGGGTGTCATTACCTGTTTTTTGTGATCTTTGTCTTAACAAATTTGAGTATGATTTTAATTTAAGCGTAGAGGAAATATTTACGACATCCTTTGAGTATACTGGCAAATCGGAAGATTTATATTATTTCATTTTTGATGGTAGGCATATAGATGTTGGAAGAGTTTGTGTAGAGAATTTTATATCAAATTTACCTTCTAAAATAGTAGATAATTGTAAAAGGAAATAAAATTATTTTTATTTATTTTTATTTATTTTTAAATAGATTCTATAGTATAATATTCCTATCATTTCTCTAATTGCTAAATTTGTGATAGAAAAATATGTAAAAGATGGGATCAAATCGTATACATTAAGATATAATTTATATCTGAAAGAACAAGGGACAAAAATTACATTATATTTTACAAATTTTTCATTAAAGATGTTATAGAATGTAATCTTTGCTCTTTTCATATGAAAAGCAGAAGTAACAACTAATATTTTGTCTTTTTCATTTATTATTTTCTTTAAGTTCAAGACGTTTTGATAAGTGTCGAGAGAGTCTATGTCTTCTCTTATTTTAGCCTTTTCAAATTTTTCTATTAATAATTTCATTTGTTTAGCAGTTTGATTATCTTTATTTATATCGCCTCCTAAAATTATGATTTCTGGTGTTTTATTATATGTTTCTTTTAGGCTTTTGTATATAATGATTGCAGTTATTATTCTTGACATACTGTCTTTTGATAATTCTTTGTTGTCATTTATTCCTCCTGCTAATACTATTATTTTATCTACATCTTTATACATTGTTATTGTTTTTTCTGGATTGGTAATTAGAGAATAGTATAAAAAATATTGATTTAAATAATCTTTTTCTAATGGGTAAATTGCTACATTGCTACCTATTGGAGTAGAGAAAAAATAAACGATAATAAATAAGAAAATTATAAACTTTCTTTTTTCTTTTGGAGTGATAAAAAAAATGATAAAAAAAATAATAAAAACTACATTTATTAATCCTGATAATAATTTTTTTATGAACATGGGAAAGAGTTTTTATTTATTATTGCTTGAATGTTTTTTTATAAATTCGAGGACTTGATAGGGGTTTTCTGAGGCTGAGACTTTCCTCCATATTTTTACTATTTTACCTATTGGATCGATGATTATTGTATCCCTTGAGAAAAATGTTTTTCCTTCTACTCCGAATAGTGATGCTATTTTTCTATCTTTATCACTTACTAATTTGATTTTTAGATTGTATTTATCTATAAATTTTTTGTGTGAGTTCTCTCCATCTCTACTTATACCAATTATTTCTACATTTAGTTTATTAAATTCTTCAGCTAAATTAGAAAAGTTTTGTGCTTGTCTTGTGCATCCTGGTGTATCGTCTTTAGGATAGAAGTATATTACTATCCATTTGTTTTGACCTGTTTTTATTGTTTCCCCATCTATTGTTTTTAGTTCCAAATTAACTACTATGTCCCCTTCATTATACATTATTAAATACCTCCTATATTTTTATCGTATATTTCTTTTCTTGTTTTATTTTTTGATTTTTATAAATTGCTTTTATCGTTATTTTTTTCTTTTTATAATTTTTGGGAATTTTTATCGTTAATGAATTGGGAGAGGTATAGAAAACTTCTATATATTTTTCTTCTAAGCTTAATTCTACGAATGGAGAAAAATTGAAATACCAGATTACATAATAAGCGTTGTAGTTATTAAATTCAAATTTGTCAATTTTCATAATATCAGGGAAAGTGTAGTTGTAGTTTTCTGGTAGTTTTTCACTGAATTCAACTACCTTATTGTCTTCTAACTTAAAGTAAAAGTATTTATTTGTTGTATTTATTTGAATTAAATTGTTATAAATTTCTTCTGTTGTATAAAATCTTTGTGATGATGATAGTAGTATGAAAGGAGGGGAATAGGAGGTAGGCTTCCCTATATATTTTATACTTCCTTCTGCTGTTAATATTTTATTATTTGCTGAAGTAAAAAAAGATAATAGTACGATAAACAAAACAAGTGTTATAAGTTTTGTTGTTTTTCTATTCTTTGTAGTTTTCATAGTTAAATTCTTCTATTAACTCGTTAATATCTAATATTAATGAAAACATTGTTTCTCCTATCATTGTTGAATTTGTTCTTAACTCTGACAATTTTTTTATCTGAAATTCGAGAATTTTTTCTTTTTGTGGGTGAAAATATTTTCTTATTTCTTTGATATTTTTTAAAATAGTTTCTATATTTGTAGTTAGTTCAAGAATAAGTGCATCTATTTTCAATACTTTTTCTTCTATTGATTTTGACATTATTATTGATTTATTAAATTTAATTGAAAATAGGTTTTGTATGTATTCTCTTATTTTTGAATATTGTTCTAATAATTTTGTTGTTAGTTCTTGAATTTTTTCTATTTCACTAGGATTTTTTTCTTTTATAAGTAAATATTCTATTTCTTGCAGTAATTCGAAAAAATTTTGTAGGGAATTAGTCATTTTAAGAGACAAGTAAATCGTACTGGGCCTCTCTGGACTCGAACCAGAGACCTTACCCTTATCAGGGGTACGCTCTAACCACCTGAGCTAGAGGCCCTTTTATTTATAATTTGATAAAAATTTGTCCAATCCTTCCTATTGTTTATACTTGTGGAGATTCTAATAGGGGTTTTAATTCCTTTGATATTTCTAAAAATTTAGCTATTTCTTCTCTTATTTCCTCTTCCTTACTTACTCTTTCTCCTATTTGAGTTAAAATTTCAATTAATTTTGGTATGATCTCATTATTTTCATTTTGTGAACTTAATGCTTTCTCTAATTGTTCTATGCTATTATTTATCTGTATTAATGTATTTTCTATGTCTTTCTTTATTATGTAATTTTCTACTAATTGGATAACATAATTTTGGATAATAGAAGGATTTGCTTGTAAGTTTATTAGTAATATTTTTTCTGTTGTTAAAGGGAAAGGAAAATTACAGTTTATGCACTTTGTATTTAAATAGTCATTTTCAGTTTTGCAAGATGGACATATAATTTTCCTATCTGATATTTCTTTTATTGTCTTGAATATTTTTCTAAAAAGAGAAAAAAAATCGAGGAAATTTAAATACATTTCCTCTAAATTATTGTTATATATTGCGTACATTACTGAAAAATATTGTAGATCTTCTATTTTTTGAATGATTTCTTCTATTTCTATTGTTTCTACTTTTAGCATAGCTAAGATTGTTAATGTGGTTTTTATGTTTGAAATGATATTGATAAATGTTGAAAGTGGTAATGTATTATTTGTGAATAGTATAAATGAGTTTAATAATTCTATGATTAATTTTTGTTCCTTCTCTATTTCGATTTGATTATTTATCAAAGAGTATGATAAAAATTCTAATAGTATTGTTTTTTCACTTAGACTAAGATTTTGAATAACATGTATTAAATTTTCTGCTTTTATTTTTAATCTATTTTCATTCGTTATATTGTATATGAAAATTGGATTGTTTAAAATTCGAATAATCATTGCATTTATAGTATTCTGTAAAAATTGTTTTTCTTCTTCATTGAAGATATTTTCTTTGTTTGGTGTTTCTTCTTGTAAAACAGAAAGAAAAGATTCTATTATTTCTATTGTGTTTATACTTTCTTGTTTTTTTTGTTCAAATGTAAAGAAAACATTTGAGGCTTGGTTTATCTGGATAAATATTTTTTGTGGTAATTGGGGATCTTCATTTAAATCTATTTCTCCTGTTATTAATTGGTATGCTGCTCCTAAAGCATATTTTATAGCTTCTATTAAAGAAAATTGTTCTTCTATGTATTTTTTTATTTTTTCCTTTCCTAATTTTTCTAGTATTTTTAATTCGATGTTTATCCTTTTATCGGTATCTTCTATGAATTTTGTGCTACTAAAGAGATATTTTATTAGTAGATCAACAGGAAAATTCTCTAAATTTTTTATGTTTTCAACATATGTCCAGAATATTTTTAAAAATCGATCTATTATGGGATAAGGAGATAATATCTTTTGATTGCCTAATATTTGTGATACAATGTTGTTGGTATTTAGAATATATATTACGTAATCTAATATTTTATTAATGTCTTCCATTTCAATTTTTTGTAAATCTGGTATTTTGTTTAATTTTTCTGTTATTAGTGATAATTTATCTACTCTTTTTTGAATTTGTTCAATAACTTTAGGATCAATAGGTAGTGTAACTTTTGCTAATTTCCAATCATCTGTTATTTGATTTATTAGATTTGATAGAAAATTTAGGAACAATTCTTTTTTGTTATTAAAAATGTTAAAAAGCTCTTCAATATTTTCTATTTGATTTTGTTGGTATATGTAATATTCTATTACATTTAGCAAATTCGTAACAGGAGGAGGCAGTATTACTATCATTCTTGTAAATTTTATTCTAATGCTTTTCTGTAATTTTCTTCTAATTTTAGTTGAACTTCTATTAATCTATGATCTGATACTTTATCTGCAATTGGATTTTCTCTGTTTCCTACAACGTTGAAACTTTTTTGAACTACTTTATCTTGGAGTTGCGGAGATAAGAATATATAGTCTAAAATACTAACATGTTTACTAAAATGAGTTGGAGTATTTGTTTCATTGGATAGCTTATCTAATTTTCTTACATCTTTGAAGTTATTATTTTCTATTGTCTTAATAACTTTTGAATCGGGTAAATCGTTAAAGTCACCCATTAGGATTGTAGGAACTTCTGAATTTTTTGCCAATTTAATTAAATTTTGAGCTTCTTTTTGCCTTTGTATATCTGATTCTGGACCACCCCTTTTGGATTTTAAATGAACAGCAAATACTTTGACATTAAAACCGGGTGCTATTTCAACAAGCGCTTCTACAGGAGGCCTCTTAAAATTGTTGTTGTTCTCATTTATAGTGTAACTTTTTACTTTAAACCTTTTACTTACTAATAGTGCTGGTGCTATACCTCTATCGTCTGATTTACCCACTATTACTTCATATTTATCCTCAATACCTGCTGTTTTTAATAAATCAACAAGTATTTCTTTGTTTTCCACTTCTTGAAGAGCAATTATGTCTGCGTTGGAATTTTTGATTATTTCTCCAATACCTTCTATCTCTTTCTCTTTTTTAGGGGGCCCATCATTTTTTAAAGGATCGTCATACTTATCAAAAAGATTACGGATATTATAACTCGCTAACTTTATTATCATAAACCTACCACTTCCTAATATTCTTTTATCTAATATATTTATATCCTCTTTTGAGAATTTTTAAATATTTTTGCTTTTTTTTTTACATTTTTTTTACAAATTCGTTAGTTTTTTCTTAGAAGAAGTTTGCAAAAACACACTAATAGGAGGTGTTGTAAAATGATTATCGAAAAAATAAAAAATCTACCATTTCTCAAAAAAATATTTAATAAGCAGGACTATAACACTGTTAGTAATCCAAATAAAATCATCGATAATTTTAACCCTAATACAGTAAGCTATTATAAACCTATTGAATTAACAAATCAAAAATCTAAGTTGCCACATAATGTTCATAGAATAGACGTTATAAAAGAAGTTCTTAAGACAGATGAAGTTTGGAAGATGGGTATAACTGGAAAAGATATAACTGTTGCTGTTATTGATACAGGTATATACCCTCATCCTGACGTAAAAAACAGAATTATTGAATTTGTTGATTTTGTTAACAATAAAAATGGTGTTGAAAATGCTTATGATGACAATGGACATGGGACTCACTGCGCTGGCCTTGTTGCAGGTGACGGAACTAAAGCTAATGGTAATTACAAAGGACCAGCATACGAAGCTAATCTCATCGGAATAAAAGTCCTTGACAAAATGGGATCAGGAAGCTTATCCAATATAATTAAAGCTATTTACTGGTGTATTCAAAATAAAGATAAATACAATATCAGAGTTTTATCAATGTCTTTGGGAGCAAATTCCGTTATAAAAGAAAAAGATGATTTACTTGCTAAAGCAGTTCAAGATGCAACTAAAGCAGGTTTAGTCGTCGTAATCGCTGCTGGGAATAGTGGTCCACTTACTGAAACTATTGGAACACCAGGAATTAGTAAAGATGCTATTACTGTAGGAGCTTATGACGATAAAAATACACCATCTCTTGATGACGATACTCCCGCTTTCTTTACATCAAAAGGACCTACCCCTGTTGATAAAGCTAAAAAACCTGATATTTCCTCTCCAGGAGTTGAAGTAGTTAGCCTAAGAAGCCCAGGATCTACAATAGATAAAGAACCAGTTATACATTATGGTGATTACTATACATTGCTTTCTGGAACTTCAATGGCAACGCCGATTGTTGCAGGTGTTGTGGCACTAATTTTACAAGCTAACCCAAATCTTACTCCTCAACAAGTTAAGGAAATTATAATGGAAACTGCAACTCCTGTAAAAGATGCAAGTCATTATTCTGTAGGTAACGGTTTAATAAACCCTGTAGCTGCTGTTAAAAAAGCACTCGAATTGAAAAATAATCATTTGTAAGTTTTAATTTTTTTTACTGATTTAAAGCAAGAAATCTCCACTCTCTTGGAGATTTCTCTTGTAGGTATTCTGATATAACCAATACTAGTTTTGTAAAATAAGGTTAATAATGTAAAAATTAATTTTTTGCTAAATAAAAAAAGAGGGCTTTTTTCAAAGCCCTCTTTCTATAAACTTTATTACCTATAACTTAAATTAGTAATCCATCGGTGGATGATTGTGTCCTTTTTCTTTTTCCTTTTCAGGAATTTCTGCTATTACTGTTTCGGTTGTTAATACCATACCTGCTACTGAGCAAGCGTGTTCTAAAGCACTTCTTGTAACCTTAACTGGGTCTATTATACCAGCTTTGAACATATCAACTATTTGCCCATTAACTGCATCGAAACCATGTGTTGAAGAAGCTCTTTTAACTTCTTCAACGATTGAACCACCATCATATCCTGCGTTTTCTGCTATTTGTCTCAAAGGTCTATCTAATGCCAATTTTACAACTTTTATGCCTAATGCTACATCTCCACTGTATTCTTTTTCTAATTTTTCAAGAGCTGGTATAGTTCTGATTAATGCTGTTCCACCACCTGGTATTATTCCTTCTTCTACTGCTGCCTTAGTTGCATTTAATGAATCTTCAAATCTCAATTTCTTTTCTTTCAATTCAGTTTCTGTTGGAGCACCGACTTTAATTACTGCAACTCCTCCAGTTAACTTTGCTAATCTTTCTTGGAGTTTTTCTTTATCAAATTCGCTATCAGTTTCTTTGATTTGTTTTCTTATTTGTTCTATTCTTGCTTTAATTTCGTTTTCATTTCCTTTTCCACCAATTATTGTTGTATTTTCTTTTGTGACTTTTACTTTTTCTGCTTTACCTAAGTAAGTTGAGCTTTTTACGTTTTCTAACTTAATACCTAATTCGTCGTTTATAACTTGGCCACCAGTTAAGATTGCTATATCTTTTAACATTTCTTTTCTTCTGTCACCAAATCCAGGAGCTTTAACTGCACATACATTTAAAACTCCTCTTAACTTATTTACTACTAATGTTGCCAATGCTTCTCCTTCTACATCTTCTGCAATGATTAATAATGGTTTTCCTTCTTTAACTACAACTTCCAATACACCTAAAATATCATTTACTGCTGCTATTTTCTTTTCTGTAATGAGTATGTATGGATTTTCTAAAACTGCTTCCATCCTTTCTGCATCGGTAACAAAGTATGGGGAAATATATCCTCTATCAAATTGCATACCTTCTACATGTTCCAGTGTTGTTTGTGAAGACTTTGATTCTTCTATTGTTATAACTCCAGTTTTTCCAACCATTCTGATTGCTTTTGCAATCATTTTTCCAATTTCTTCGTCATTGTTTGCTGCTATTGAAGCAACTCTTTCTAAATCGTCGACTTCTGATTTGGTTTTTCCTTCGAAATCAACTTCTTTTGCTTGTTTTTTCAATTCTTCAATTACAACTTCTTTTGCTTTATCTATTCCTCTTTTTAAGTATATTGGGTTTGCTCCTGCAGCTATTGCCTTCAATCCTTCTTTAATTATATTATATCCTAAAACTACTGCGGTTGTTGTTCCATCTCCAGCTATATCATTTGTTTTTGTTGCAACTTCTTTCAATAATTGAGCTCCCATGTTTTCAATTGGATCAGGTAATTCTACTTCTTTTGCAACGGTAACGCCGTCGTTTGTAATCAATGGGCTACCAAATTTCTTTTCTAAAACTACATTTCTTCCTTTAGGACCCAATGTAACTCTAACTGCATCATAAACAGTTCTGATACCCTTTTCTAATTTTTGCCTTGCTTCTGTGTCAAATAAAACCATTTTACCAGCCATACTTTAACACCTCCTATTCACTTTCTACTACTGCTAAGATTTCACTTTCTCTTAAAATTAAGTATTCTTCACCTTTGATTTTCAATTCTGTTCCTGCATATTTACCGAATAATACTTTATCTCCTTTTTTGACACTTGGTTCAACTCTTGTTCCATTTTCTAACAACTTTCCAGGACCGACTTCTATAACTTCACCTTTTTGTGGTCTTTCCTTAGCTGTATCTGGTAAGTATATACCACTTTCAGTTTTCTCATCCTGTGGCATTGGTTTTACCAGTACTCTATCTTCCAACATTCTTAATTTTAGGGTTTGGGTTGGCATTTTTTTTCACCTCCTTCTTATTTATACCTTTTTATACATCCCTACATTTTTTATTATACCCTTTTTTTAGGAATTTTATACAATTCTTTACAAAATTTTTTTAATAAAAAAATAATTTTTTAAACAAAAAAAATAGTAGTATTTTGTTTTAATGGAGAAACCTTTGACTTAGTTGTTTTAAACTTTTCGGAAGCTAATAACTACGTTATGTCCTCCAAAACCAAAAGAATTTTTCACTGCTACTCTTACTTCTCTTTTTACTGCTTGGTTTGGAGTATAATTTAAATCACATTCAGGATCCCGTGTAAAGTAGTTTATCGTTGGAGGGATTATACCATTTTTGCAAGCTAAAATTGTAGCAATTGATTCAATAACTCCTGCTGCTCCTAATGTATGACCTATCATCGACTTTATTGAGCTTATATTTACCTTGTAAGCTTTTTGACCTAAAACACTCTTTATTGCAAAAGTTTCAGTTTTATCATTGTAAGGCGTTGATGTCCCATGAGCATTTATATAATCTATCTCATCTATATCAATATTTTCTATTGCTTTTTTTATAGCATATATTATACTTTTAGCTTCTGGTTCGGGAGCAGTAATATGATAAGCATCACATGTATGAGCGTACCCTACAATTTCAGCATATATGTTAGCTCCTCTTTTTTCGGCATACTCTTTCTCTTCTAATATAATGCTACCTGCACCTTCTGATATAACGAATCCATCCCGGTTTAGATCAAAAGGACGTGAAGCACTGTTGGGATCATTATTTTTTGACAAAGCTCCCATATTTTCAAAACCTGCTATTGCTGTAGGCACTATAGGAGCTTCTGAACCACATACTATTGCCACATCAACTATCCCACTTTTTACTGCTAAATAAGCTTCCCCTAATGCATGTAATGAACTTGAGCACGCACTTACATAAGTTAAATTTGGACCCCTAATGTTGTATATTATACCTATCCACCCTGATAAAATATTCACTATCATTTTAGGAACAAAGTAAGGAGAAACCTTATCATTACCTTTTTCTAAAAAAGTTTTTACCTGTTCTTCAAATGTTTCTATTCCTCCAATACCGGATCCCGTAAAAACACCTACCCTGAAACTATCTATTTTACCCAAATCTAATTTTGAATCTTCTATAGCCTGACTTACCGAAGATAAACCGTATTGAACAAACCTGTCCATTTTTCTTATATGCTTCTTATCTATGTATTTAAGAGGATCAAAATTTTTTACCAAACCTGCTATCTTGACTTGGAAATTACTTACATCCATCCTATCGTTATAAGTTATTCCATTTTTTCCCTTAATCAAATTATCCCAAAATTCATTAACTGTATTTCCAATAGGTGTTATAGCACCCAAACCTGTAACAACTACCTTTCTATTCATAACACCTTTCTCCTCTTATTAATCTACTTTTTGATTTAACAATGAATATTCAAGTAGGTAATTTTTTAAGCTATCTTCTATTGATTCATAGTTAAGCACAGTTTCAAATTTTTTCTTTTCCAATTGTTTTGATTCAACAACACTTGCTGTGAATTTATCCTTTTTCTTTTCTGCATATTCTACATAGGGTATTTTTAGGGATACTTCAATAATAGTTTTTACGGGAATTGGAATTGATGTGAAAAGACTTATACCATTATGAAAAATCCTGTGTGTTTTTCCTTTTTGAACATGCGGCACTCCCACTGCATTATACTCTATATCTATTTCTACTTCTATGTCAAAATTATTCAATAATTCTTTGGCTTTTCCAAAAGTTTTTTCTTTAAATTTGGAAGGTTTGGATATAACAATAATCCTTTCGGATAATAAAATATCCTTTATTTTTGTTGAAAAATTGAATAATTTAACACTTCCATCTTTATGTATTTCTAATAAATTGGTATCTACCTCTTTTTCAGGAGATATTGGTACTAAAGTGTTTGCCATGTATTGTGGTAAAAGCGGTACTTTTATCTCGATTTCATCTTTTTTTACATTTTCTATTACTCCATATATATCTATCCAATTGTTTCCTTCTATTGCTACCATTTTTATAGCACTATCGATATTGAAGCTTGGTTCTTTTTTACCAAATAATCCAAACATTTAAATACCCCCTTTTTCAATTATCCTATAGATTATCTTTGTAGTTGATACTTCAGGAATTAAAGAAAGAACTTTATATGTTATTCTATATTTTTCAATTATCCTCATTTCTGGTATTACTTTATCTTTATAATCTCCTCCTTTAAAGTATATATCGGGCTTAAGATATTCGATTAAATTTTCTGGAGTATCTTCATCAAAAACAGTCACAAAATCTACGGCTTCTATCGCAGATAAAACTATAATTCTATCCTCTAAACTGTTAATCGGTTTTTTTATACCTTTTATTCTTCTTATACTTTCATCTGTATTTACACCAACTACCAAAATATCACAATATTCCTTTGCTTGGAAAAGATAAGTTATATGACCCTTATGAATAATGTCAAAGCATCCATTTGTAAAACCAATTATTTTCCCATTTTGTTTATAACTTTCTATTATTGTTTTCAATTTTTGCCAATTGTAGAATATTTTATTTTCAAACCATCTCATTTTGTTTTTCCCCTTTTTTTATTTTAGTTATACTATAATTTACAACTTTACCATTTGTTTTTTGCATTTTTGAAAAATAATTAATTAAATCAGAAGGCTTTACTGCTATTGTTCCAGGTTTTGAGACGCAAATTGAACCCGCAATATTTGATAATATACCACATTCTAAAATACTTAATCCCGTTGAATAGAATAGTCCAAAAATTGAGATTACGTTATCTCCTGCTCCCGTAACATCAAAAACCTCTACCTCTATCCCGTCTACCTTTATAAAGTTATCATTACTCATTATACATAATCCATCTTTACCCAAAGTTACTACAAGATTTATGACATTATAAGTTTTTACGAAATCTACCATATTTTCTTGTAATTCCTTGCTTAAATTTATTTCCTTACTTATTTGTTCAAATTCTTTTTTATTTAGAGAAAGAAGGTCAATTTTTTGATTTTTTAAAAAAGAAGAAAAAGCTTTAAAATTGGAGGGTTTAATCGATAAGAAAATATTCTTGCTTTTAAGATAATTTAGTATTAAGTTTAAACTATCTTTAGTTAATAATCCTTTATTATAGTCGATAATGAAAATTGAATCAAATCTATCTTTGATTTTTGCCAAATTTTCTTCGAGTATTTTTTCAGGTATTATTAGATTTTCTTTTTCCCTATCA
Organism: bacterium; assembly: GCA_030549815.1. GTDB lineage: Bacteria > DRYD01 > DRYD01 > DRYD01 > DRYD01 > DRYD01. The sequence continues at coordinate 138,362 of JAUQQQ010000003.1, forward strand.
ACTCTTGCTATTTGTTGATTGTTATGTGCTATTAATCTTGTTTTCACGATTGTTTTATCATAAGAAAAACTTAAATCTTTTATTCCATATCTTTTTAGAAGATTTTTTATCCTTGTTGAAAATTGGTCTTTACCTATGAATCCTAATAAACTTACGTTATTAGAATAATAGGAAAGGATTTTAGCGACGTTAGCGGCTCCCCCTAAATCATTCCATTCTTTTTCTACTCTCAACACGGGAACTGGAGCTTCTGGAGAAATCCTATCAACAACCCCCTTTAACCACCTATCTAATATTATATCTCCAATAACCAATATTCTTAAATTTTTTAATCTATCTATTTTTTCGTTTATTTTTCCTACTAAATTACTTAGCTGCTGTTTCATTTTTTTTATATACTCTTGCGGGATTTCCTATAACAATAGTTTCTGGAGGAACATCTTTTGTAACTACACTTCCTGCACCAACATAAGAATTTGGACCTATTGTTTTGGGTGAGATTATCACAGCATTAGAACCAATAAATGAATTTTCTTTGATAATTGAAGTATATTTATTTTTACCGTCATAGTTAGCAAAAACTACACCTGCACCTATATTCACATTTTTCTCTATTATTAAATCTCCTAAATATGCCAAATGAGATGCTTTTAAATTTCCTTCTGCTCTTATGTTTTTACATTCTACAAAAGCACCTATCTTTGAATTCTCTATAACATTGTTTTCCCTTAAATGACTAAAAGGACCAATACTATTTAGATTCATCAATTGATTTTTTCTTATAACGCTAAACAGAATCCTATTATCATTACCTATTTCTGAATCAACTATATAACAAGAGGGACCTATTTTGTTCCTATCCTTCACTTTTGTTCTTATTAAAAACGTATTATCCATTATTACATTATGTTTTCCTATTTCTGTTAAAGGACAAATGAAAATATTGTTTCCCAAAATAACATTATCTTTTATCTTTAAGGATTTTTTCTGTATCTCATCAAAAAGTTTTTTAAAACTACTTAATTCTTTTATTTTAAAAATATATTCTTTTGACCTTTTTATTTTTCCTTTATTTGACAATATTTCTTCTCTTTTATAATACAACAGAGGGGAGTTAAAGTCTATAACGATATGGTTTTTTGAATCCAATTCTTTGTTAGTTAGGTCAAAATCGAAATTAAGTGAAATACTGTGATCTTTTATCAATTTTTCTATTAAGCTGCTATTATGCTCATTAGTTTTAAACAGTACTTTTTTGTTAATATTATTGCTAAGAAATTCTAATAATTTAAGAGTAGGGAGACAAACGGGGTAATAAAAATACGAATCGTCATATTTCCAAATTTCTTCTTGTGCTAAAACTATTATCATAAGCTTGCTGTTTTCTTTAGCGGTTCAAACCTGATTGTGAAAAATCTTAAGAATGGAGGCTCATAAGTTATAGACAAACCATTTATCCTTTCTCTTATTTTATAAACTTCATTTATAACATCCTTTGTATATTCCATTTGTTCATTTGTATATACTCTTCGAGGAATTGTTATCCTAACCAATTCTAGTTCGGGGTATTTATGTTTTCCTGTTTTTGGGTCTCTACCTGCGGAAACTATTCCTCTTTCCATTGTTCTAATTCCACCATGTAAATATATGTATGCTGCGAGAGTTTGTGCAGGGAATTCATCCTGCTTTATATGTGGTAAGAATTTTTTTGCATCTAAATAAATAGCATGACCACCTATTGGTTTTACAATTGGGATCCCAGAATCTTCTAACAACTTACCTAAATATCTTACTTGTTCTATTCTGTTTTTTAAATAAAAATAATCTGTCATTTCGATTATTCCTTGAGCTAACATTGCTATATCTCTTGCTGACAAACCACCATCATAAATTTCTCCTTCAAATATCTGTTGTAATTTTTTCATTTTTTCATACAATTCTTTCGACCTAATTAATATTAAGCCACTTATATTGGTTAGCGGATCTTTTTTTGCAGATATGGTAGCTGCATCTGATAACGACATTATTTCTCTTATTATTTCTTTTATACTCTTATTTTGGTAACCATATTCTCTTTCTTTTATGAAGAAAGCATTTTCTGCTATTCTGGTAGCATCAAGGACTAATGGTATTTTATAATGATCACAAACTTTTCTTATTTGTTTGAGATTTTCTAAGGATACTGGTTGTCCACCTGCCATATTTACATTATTTTCAACACATACATAAGCAATCTTTTCTGCTCCATTACTCTCTATGAAATTAACCAATTTATCAACATCTATATTCCCTTTAAACGGATGCTCTATTTCTGGTTTGTATGCTTCCTCGATTATTAGATCAACAAAAACTCCTTTTGCGTACTCTTGATGAAAACGTGTTGTGGTAAAGTACATATTGTTTATTACATATTGATTTGGTTTAATCATTGTTTGAGAAAGTATGTGTTCAGCTGCTCTACCTTGATGGGTAGGTAAAAAATAATGATATCCAAATACATCTTCTATAGCGTTTTGTAGCAAGTTATAAGCTCTTTTCTGATCATATTTTATCCCTAAGCTCCATTGTTCATCACTCATGCTACTTGTTCCACTATCTGTAAGAAAATCTAAATAAACCTCTTCTGCGGGAATCAAGAAAGTATTATAACCTGCTTTTTCTAAAATCTCTTTCCTTCTTTCGAAAGATGATAATTTTATTATTTCTATTCCTTTGAAATTGTAAGTTGTGTAATTTCTTGGATCTATGTAATCAACCAAAAAGTTTTTGCTATCGTGTAAAGATTTTTGAAAACTATCGATAAACAGTTCCAAGTTTTGTTTTTGATACCTTCGTGAGGGAATGTAAATTAGCAAGTATTCATTATTTGCTTTAGCTCTTGATTGCCCATATAAAAATAAAGAATTATTTAGATTAATTAAGTTTTGACCACTTTTGGATTTTATGTAAAAATGATGAGTGGAGAAATATGGACTAATTTCAAGATCACTTTTTTCTACTATCAATTTTTTTAGTTCATCATATAAAAACTTTATGTTTTCTTTTTTGTATTCCCAAATTTGGTTATTTGTTGCTTCTATTAATCCTTGGTTTATTATTTCCATATCTCTTCCTGCTAAACCACCATAAGTATGCAAGCCTTCAAAAGCAACCACCCACTCTGTTAGATATTCGTAATACTTAAAACTATTTGTTAAAATTATTGCCCCTGTATTGCACATTAAATCAAAACAACAATCTATTACTGCTATATCTACTAAATCTGAGAGTTTTTTTATTTTTTCTAAATCTGAATTAGCTAAAGAAAAAATACTTGAAAAATCGGCTATTGTTAGTATGGAACTTTCTTTTAATAAAGCCAGATGCTTTTCTATTTGCTCGAATGTTTTTGAAAAGCATTCTATTGAATTTAAAAAGATGATAGAAATTTGTGAAGAACCGTTGTAGTTAATTTTATAGTATTCCATAAGATTATGAAAATCAATATTCTCTATTGGATTGTAATGAACCAAATTTAATTTAAAATCATTAAATTTTTCAAGTATTTTTATTATTAGATTCCAAGCTCCTTTTATGTTATGTGCTGGAACTACGTATTCTTTATTAAATATTTCTTTTACTGTGTTGTTTAGCTTTATGAAATTTTTACTTCCTGCATAGGATTCATCACCTAAAAATAAAGCTGCATATTGGTTTTCACTAAGAGCATTCAAACTTATCTTTGATAAATCAGTCCATATATATTCTTCTTCTATCAAATTTGCATTGTTTTCATGGGATTCTAATATATTCATTCTTTGTTGTATATCGAGAAATTTCGGAAAATAGACTATTTTAGCTTTATATGGTTGCATAAAAATACCCCTTTCTCTTTTATATCCTCATTAATAAAAATTAATATATTTTTTCTTTTATCCTCTTTTTCTTTTTTTATAGGTTAATCTATTTTGTTTTTGATTTAATTTTTAATTTAATTTAAGGGGTTGGATCAGGTTATTGTCTAAGGAAAAACAGAATTCTCTCCAATCATCAGTTTTTAAAACATTGAAATTAGCTAAAAATCCTTCTCTTATTTGACCAGAATTTATATTTAACAAAAATGAAGGATTTACTGTTATGAAACTAAGGATGTATTCTGGTTTAAGTTTAAGGTATATTGAGGCTAAGTTTGCCACGAATAATAATGAAATTGCATTTGATGATCCTGCATTGTAATCCGTTGCTAAACAAACTGGTATATCTTGCTCTAATATTTCTAAAACGGGGCTGTAGTTTTTACCTAAAAACCAAGATGTTGAAGGCATGATTACAGCAAAAGCACCTATTTTTCTTATCGCTTCTATCGTCTTCTTTTTTAAAACCAAAAGATGATCAAAACTTACTATATTTATTTTTTTCCCATATCTTTCATATAACTCTTCTATCAATCCATCGTCATCAAATTCATTAGTATGGAACCTGTAGTAAAATTTATAATCTTTGGTAATTTCTACGATCTCAAGTGTTTGTTTTACTGAAAATGCTGTTTTATCGCAGAATATATCAAAAAAATCGGTCAAATTTCTTATTTCCTTAGCCTTTGCCTTTAATTCTTTTTTATATTCTTCAAAATTTTCTGGCGGTATGTGAGCCAAAAAAGTTGGTATTAATTGGACTTTAACAAAGTTTGATACTTCTTTAATTAGCTTTAAATGTTCTATTTCTTTTTCTAATTCTATGGCATAACCATTTTTTGCTTCTATTATTGTTGTTCCGTTTTGGTAAAAATTTTGTATCCTTTGAATTAGTAAGTTTTTCAAGTTAGGGGAGTTGATGGTTTTTTCAACTGTGTATTTTATTCCTCCACCTTCTTTTGCTATTTCTTGATAACTTTTGCCTTCTACTCTTTTGATAAAATCATTTATTCTTTTTCCATCGAAAACAGGATGTGTATGACAGTCTACAAACCCAGGTAATAAATAATTGTGGTTTATATCAATGATTTCAGTGTCTTTTGTTATTTCATTTTTTATCTCACGATAATTTCCTATTTTTTTTATTTTGTTTTTATCAATTAATAGGCAATGATCTTTAAATTCGAAAACTTTAGCTTGTTTGCTAATTGGTTTTTCAGTTAAAGGAGTTATTATATTAGCATTAATTAGTAAGTATGCCATCAATAAATATTATTTATTTTGTATCAATTATATACTTCCTTTAGTTTACTTTCAATATAATTAATAAAATGTTGAGGATTAATAGGTTCATTGGTTATCAACTTTATTAATTCTTTTGTAGTATAAGTTTTTCCATAGTCATATATATTTTCTTTGAGGAATTTTATAATGTTTTCAAAATTACCTTGTTTTATTTCATCGAAATTTACTTTATTTTTCATCGTATTGTATATTTGAGCAGATATAAGGTTGCCTAATGTGTAAGTTGGGAAATAGCCAAATAATGATTCTGCCCAATGTATGTCTTGTAAAACACCTATGCTATCGTTTTCAGGATAATATCCAAAATATTCTTTGAAAGTTTCATTCCATAATTCTGGTAATTCTTCTAACCTAATGTTTTCATTGAATATTTTCCTTTCTATGTTGAATCTGAGAATAATGTGTAGATTGTATGTAGTTTCATCTGCTTCTGTTCTTATTGGTTTTAAATCTATTTTATTTATGTGCTTAATAAAATCATCTATTTTTATATTTTTAAAATCTTCAATATGTTTGGTTAATTCTCTGTAGAAGAATTCCCAGAAGTTTCTACTTCTTCCAATTATGTTTTCGAAGAATCTTGATTGGGATTCGTGAATACTTAAGGATATACTATTTGATACAGGTTGTCCAAAGTATTTACTTGAGGGTAAATAATAATCGTATAGTCCGTGTCCCAATTCGTGTAATGTTCCAAATATTGCGCTTTCTATCGAGTTATATCTTGTTGTAATTCTTATATCAAAAGGGGAAATTGTTGTTGCAAATGGGTGTGATGTAGGGTCTAAGCGGATTTCTAAATTACTAATCTTTTTTATTAAGAATTTGCAGAATTGCTCAAGTTTTTGAGTATCGAATTTTATTTTATCTATTTCAATCTTTGGAACTTCTTTGCCTTTATATTTTTGGATAATCTTTATTAAGTTTTCTTTAAGTGGTGAAAATATTTTTTCTATTTCCTTTGGTGTTATATCTATTTCATATCCTTTAACGAGAGCTTCATAAGGTTCTTCATCGTATCCCCATTTTTCTATCATTTCTTTATTTATCGATACTATTTTTTTTAAGTAAGGCAAAAGTATTTTGAATTTTTTTTCTTTCTTAGCTTTTTCCCATGCTTGTAAAGACGTAGGAATTAAGGATGACAATTTTGAGATTAATTTGGGTGGTATCTTGCTATTTCTTTCATATTCAAATTTCCACCATTTAACATTTACCCATTCAATGCTGTATTTTTTATAATCATCTAAATTTAGGGAGTTAACAAGTTGTCCGTATTTTTTTGATGTTCTTACTTTATGTATGTATTCAGTTATTATGGCGATTTGTTTTCCTCTGTATTCTGCAGCTTTGGGATTCATGCATACTCTATCATCCCAATACAACAAACTCAGGATACTATCATAGTGTGCTAATTGCTCATTTATTTTTAGAAGTTTTTTATATGTTTCATTTTTTACTTTTAACATACTACCTCCTCAATATTATTTAACTATTTTTATTTTATATTTCAATAAATTTTCTAAAGCTACCTTTTTTATGTTTTAAGATTATGAATTTGTATCTGTATTTTTATAGTGGGATATTATTTTTTTATCTATTTTCATTATTTCTTTAAGGAAGGTTTTTGTTAGTTCGTAGGTTTCTTCTTTTAGGCTTTCTAATTCATTTTTTGTGGGGAAGAAGTTTGATCCTATTTCTATTGTGTAAGATAAAGTCCCTAGTGCATCAGCGATAGATATCATTGTTCCTGTTGTAGGATATAATTCTGTATCTTTTTCAATCCAATATTTATTTCCAATTGATTGATTCATTTTATCTGCTACTATTTCATATGTTTTAACTTTATCTTTGTCATTTTTAGGGTAAAGTATCATGTTTCCAAAACCATGAAAATCCAAAATGGCATCTATTTTTTTATTTTTTATAAAATTAAGCAGGTTTCTTGTTTCTATTTCACTGTTTCCTGCTGATCCTCTGTAGGCATCGCTATATTCATTGTCGCTTGCGCCTATGTCATCATCTGTTCTATCTGGTTTATCTTCAGGTAATCTATATAGTTCAGGTTTTTCTTCAATATGGAAATTTCTATTTAGATCTACTCCTATCAACTTACCGTCTTTCTTGTACATATTTTTTCTCCACATAAAATTTGTATTAAGGGAGTATTCATAGCCATCTGGATTTGCAACTGGTAATAAATAAATTTCGCAATTATTAAGTATGTTTGATATTTCTTCTTGATCTTTGTTTTTCAAGAGAGTGCTCATGATATTTAGGACTGTTTCTGCAGGTGCCCATTCTCTTGCATGCATTGTTCCTTGAATAAATATTTTTTTCTTTGTATTTTTTGAATTAGGGTTTGTTATTTTTAGTCCTATCATATCCCTTCCTTCTGTTGTTTTTCCCAAGTTTATAATCTCAGTAAAATTGGGGTATTCTTGATTTAATTGTTTTACTGTATTTACTATTTCGTCATAGTGTTTATAATTTTTTATTGAGCCTGGATGTTGTTGAAAGAAGATTTGTAGATAATGTTTCATAAAACCCTTAGCTAAAGTTTCTGCTGTATTTTCAGGAAGATGTTGAAATTGCTTTTTTATTATTGATACTATTTCTTTAGGTTCGATAAAGTTATCTTTATTTTCATCGAAGCGTTGTAGAAATTTTTTATCTTCCAGTATATGGTATAACATTGAGCCTATTTTTAATTTTGGATCATTATTATTTTCTCTAGTTTTTAGATAATTTGAATTTAGCAACTTGTTAAGGGTTATTTGATTAACTGTGTTCATTTTTTATCCCTCCTTTTTGTTTTTATTTTTTATAGCGTAATATTTGAGGAAATTTTATTAAAAATTTGAAATCTAATTTTTAAATTTTTGTTAATTTTGATATGAATTTTTTAAAATATGAAATTTTTCTATATGAAATTTTTCTAAAGGGTAATTATTATAAATAGTAGAATAATACAAATAAAAAAGTTGTTAAATATGGAGTTAGTTTTTAATAATTTTGAAATAAAAAAGGCTATTTTAAATTTGTCTTCTAAAATTTCCGAATATTTATCTAAAATTTCATCTAAAATTTCATCTAAAATTTCAGATTCAGTTCATTTCATTACTATTCTAAAAGAAGGGATTCATTTTTCTGTTGATCTATCCAAAGCTTTAAGCGACTATGATTTGATATTGGATTATATTTTTCTTGAAAACATTAATCCTGAAAACAGGGAATTAGCTATAGAGAAAGATATATTTTTACCTGTCAAAAACAAAGTTGTTATTGTTTGCTCAGTCTTAACAAGAACGGGATATGAGATAACTTTTATTGAAAATTATCTAAAAATTAGGGGAGCAAAGGATATTAAAACTGTTTCTTTAATCTGTAAAGAGGGTACCCTTAAGAAACCTGACTTTTATCACTTTACTGTTCCTGATGGTTATTATTTAGTTGGTTATGGACTTGATTACCATGAAAAATACAGAAATTTAGAAAATATATATAAGATTTAAAAATGTTGTTCATCATCGATACGTATAGTGTTTTGTATAGATTGTTTTTTGCTTTACCTGAACTTACCTCTAAAAATACCCCTATTAATGCCATTTATGGTCTTGTTAAATTAATGATAAAATTGACGAAAGAATACAAACCTAAATACTTGGTTTTTTGTGTAGATAAAGGAAAGTCTGATAGGGATAAAGTAATAAAGGAATACAAGGCTCACCGAAAACCTACTTCTGATAAATTTAAACAGCAGATACCCATATTCTATGAAATGGCTAATTCTGCAGGATTTAAAGTTTTTGGAATAGAAAATACAGAAGCTGACGATTCCATTGCTACTCTAACTAACATCTTTAAACAACAAACACAGATATACGTATTATCAGGTGATAAGGATTTGCTTCAGCTTTTGGATAATAAAAAAGTTTTTGTTTTACTTATGAAAAAAGGGATAACTGACGTTGATTTTTACGATGACAAAAAATTTAAAACAGAATTTGGTTTTGATAGTAATCTTTACCCTTATTATAAGGCACTCGTTGGAGATAACTCTGATAATATAAAGGGAGTGAAGGGAATAGGACCTAAGAAAGCTAAAGAAATAATTCAAAAATACACTAATATCAATGAATATTTATCCTCAACACTAACTCCTGAAGATTATAAAATTTTTCGTAATAATTTGGAAGTAGTTATACTTAAGTATAAGGATATTAGTATGAATTTGGAGGATTTAAAAATTTCTAATGATTGGTATAAAAAACAGGAGTTTATTAATTTTATTAAGAAGTATAATTTTGTGAGTATTTTAAAGGAAGTGGAGGAGAAGCAGTTAAAACTATTTTGAACAAATTTGATTTTTTTGTCCACTATATAGGAGGGATGGCTGAGCGGTCGAAAGCGGCGGTCTCGAAAACCGTTGTGGAGTTATACTCCACCGGGGGTTCGAATCCCCCTCCCTCCGTACTATCCCAATGGATATAATCCAAATAAAAAAATCAATAGAAGAATGGCAAAAAATATTACCCAAAGCTGATAATTACAAAATAATTAAAATTATCCAAGAAGTTATCAGTTTATACCCAAAATTAGATGAAAAACAAAAAGAATTGTTTTTGGTTAATTTTAAACCCATTCAAAAAAAGATTTTTGACTATATATATTCAAATGATCCCTTTCTAAGAAAACATTTGGTTTTATTAGCTTCTATATTAAACTCTAATGAATTGATATTGGATGTTATAAAGTATCTAAAAATTGAAAAAGATTATGATAATATTATGGTATATTTGGATTATATTGATAAGTTTAAGGTTGTTGGTTTTGTAGAAAATTTATTTGATTTTACTAAAACCCCAGATCTACCATTTGCCATTAAACTAAAAGCTTTTTATATAATCCTTGTTTTATCAACAGGATATAAAAGTTATGAAAAATTTCTTGATTTTATCTTTGAAGAATTGAAAAATGTATTCATTCAGTCTAAGAAGATGTATTTTCAATTAATTGTTAATTTTTTGAATGATTTTTTATTCTATACTCTCAATTTCTTAAGTAATAAAGAATGTCCTAAGAATTTGTCAGTTTATTCTCCTAATATTTTGTCAATTTTTTCTAATTTCTATAATACCTTATTTTTTAGATTAATTGATTTTGTAAAATTTATAGTTCAAAAAAGCGAAGAAGATGAAAAAGTTGTTAATATTATTTCTAAAGCATTCTTATTGTTATTTGTTATATATTGTGTTTTAAAGGAAAACAAATATTTTGAAAATCAAAATCTACAAGAAAATAATGAAGAAAATATCTATGATAAGATCAATTTAATGAATTTTCTTAAAGAGATTATAGATAAAGAAAAAAAATTGATTACTGTTCTACTATTTATTTTAAACGATATTGAAGAATGTGGTATAAAGAATGCATTTAAGCAGTATTTAATGGAAAATAATAATTTAGATGAGGATTCAAGTTTTATCGGGTATTTGTTAAACTTTTTAGGTAATGAAAAGTATTCTAATATGGTTTTGCAATTTATAGACAAACTCGATTTATCCTTAACTAATTCTGAGTTAGAAAAAATTTCAGAGTTTTGTAAGAGAAGCACTAACGAAAATGATATTTTATTGTGTTTGAACATAATGGATAAAAATTCTTATTATGAAGATATTTTTTATTTTGCAAAATATTCTGCTGGTTATTCTGAAAAAGTAAAGATAAGAATAAAAGAATTGCTACAGAAAATGATCGAAAGTAGGAAAGATGAATAATTTATTATTTTTTGTTGGCTTAGGTAATCCTGGTAAGAAATATCAAAGAAATAGGCATAATGCGGGTTTTATTGTCTTGGATTATTTTGTTAATGAAATTTATAAATCTAAAAGTATTGATATTAAGCAGGATTTTAAGTTTAATAGTTTGATTTATACTTTCAAAAGAGAAAATACTGATGTTATTTGCGTTTTCCCTTTGACCTTTATGAATCTTTCGGGAAATGCTGTTAAACAGGTATTAGATTATTATAAGGTAAGTGATGCAAGCAAAAATTTAGTAGTGATCCATGATGATATGGATATTCCTTTGGGGAGTTTCAAGTTAAAGTTTGATGGTGGTGATGGAGGACATAATGGAGTAAAATCTATCATTAACTATTTAGGAAAGGATTTTGGTAGGCTTAGGGTAGGAATATCAAAACCTATAGATAAGAATTATAAAGAGTATGTATTGCAGGATTTCTTGAACGAAGAATGGATTAGATTGAACGACATTTTACCTACATTATCTTCTATCCTTAATAACATTATAAGAGAAGGCTTTGAGATGACAATGTCTAAAATAGGAATTTTTATTAAAAAATAAAAAAATATTTAGGTAAAGGAGGTATTGCAAATGGATAAACAAATTTACCATGAAATAGCTTCCAAGAGGTTGATACCACATTTTGCTCTTTGGAAAGAAATAGAAAAATACGGGCCAAGAATAATATCTAAAGGTAAAGGAGTTTATCTATGGGATATTGATGGAAATCAATATATCGATGCAATGTCTATTTTATGGGTTGTTAATGTTGGACATGGGAGAGAAGAAATCATTAATGCTATGTATGAGCAGATGCAAAAAATAAACTATGTTTCTCTTTTTGGTGGTTATCACCATGAAAAGGCATTGGAATTGGCAGATTTAATTTGTTCTATTCTACCAGTTTCTTCGGTTTTCTTTTCAAATAGTGGAAGTGAAGCAATAGAAACAGCTATAAAGCTTTCCAAACAATACCATTACGTTAATGGTAATCCTCAGAAGTACAAAATAATTGGTAGGTGGCATTCATATCACGGTGTTACTTACGGTGCTTTAAGTGTTTCAGGTATTAGACAAAATAGGAATTTCTTTGAGCCACTTGTTCCAGGATTTATACATTTTGATGTTCCTTACTGCTATAGGTGTCCTTTTAATCAAAAGTATCCAGAGTGTAATTTGAGATGCGCTGATGATTTTGAAAGGTTAGTAGAAAATGAAGGGCCTAAGACTATTGCTGCTGTAATTGTTGAGCCAGTGATGTCTGCTTTAGGTTCTGTCTTTGCTCCTGATATAAAAGAGTATTATAGAAGAATTAGAGAGGTTTGTGATAAGTATGATATAATTTTGATTTTTGACGAGGTTAATAATGGTTTTGGTAGAACTGGAAAATTCTTTGCTTATGAACATACAGGAGTTGTACCAGATATGTTTGTTTTAGGTAAAGGTATAACGAGTGGTTACGCACCGTTGGGTGCAACTGCGGTTAATGAAAAAATAACGAGTGTCTTTAAAGAGTGGATGTTTGTTCATGGTCTTACTTTTGGGGGACATCCGATTTCTTCCGCTGCTGCTATCGAAAATATTAAAATAATAAAAAACGAAAAATTGTATGAAAATGCTGATAAAATGGGACATTATTTAGGGGAAAGATTAAAGGAAATGTTAGAGTTTGACATTGTTGGTGATGTAAGAGGTATAGGATTACACTGGTCTATTGAATATGTGGATGATAAGAAAACAAAGAAACCTATTCCTTCTAAATTCTGGGTTGCTGCTAAGGTGGAGAAGGAATTGTTAAAGAATGGTGTTTATTTAGCTCGTGCCTCTGTCGATAGAACTTACATTGCTCCCCCCTTAATAATAAATAAAGATCAAATCGATTTTATCATCGATAAATTGAAAAAGTCAGTATACGAAGTTCAAAAGGAATATAAAAGTTTGGTGTAATATAGCAATGGAATTTAATTGTGTTAGTATAAGTTTAGGTAGTTCAAAGAGAGATAAATTCATTTCTTTTAATATCGGTGATAACGTTATAAATATTTGTAGGATGGGTTTTGATGGTGATTTGGTAATCGCTAAAAAAATGATAGAAAAGTTACAAGATGAAGAAGTTGATTCTATTGGACTGGGCGGGATAGATTTACTTTTGTTTATCAACAACAATTATTTTGTCATAAAAGATGCTAAGATTCTATATGATCAGTCTTATAGGATTCCCGTTGTTGATGGAAGCATAACAAAGAGAATCTTAGAGCCTATCATAGTTGAAAATTTAATAAAAGATGGAATTTTAAAAAGGGATCAAAAAGTTTTGTTAGTTAGCTCTTTAGATAGGTTTCAGACTTTGCTGACTTTCCTAAATAGTGGTTTTAATGTTTTGATAGGCGACTTAGTTTTCGCTTTAAAGATTGATAAAATTTTGAACAATCCCAAAGAAATAGAGGAAATTGCTAAAATTTTATTAAGCGATGTTTTGAATTTACCTTTTAATTTGATATATCCTATTGGTAAAGAACAAGAGAAAGATGATGAAGCTATATTAAATATAATTAAAAAGTATGATTTTGATATAGTTTTTGGAGATTTCCATTATATAAGAAAAATTCAAAAATTGCTAAAAAACAAAATTGTTATAACTAATACTTTGACCGACAAAAATATTGAAGAATTAAAAAAGATTGAAGTTAAGTTACTTATATCAACGGGTATTTATGTAGAGGGTAGATCTTTTGGAGCAAATGTCACTGATTCTATCTTTGCAGCCTATTGTCTTAAATTGAAGAATAAAAAGATTTCTCCTTTTGAACCATTGGATAGACAAATCTATTTGGAATTTGTAAACGACTTTTTGAGGATTGGAGAATTAAAAGGAAAAGTTATTATTGATATAGAAAAATATTAAAAGAATTATGGCTGAGGAATTGGGGTTAAAATCTTTGGTGTTTTATTTATTGATTTTTGCAAGGTTAGGTGGAATGGTTTTGCAAGCTCCAATATTTGCCAGTCCCCACTTAAATGCTCCTGCTAAGATAGGTTTAATAGGATCTTTGTCATTGCTTTTATTTTTTGTTTTGCCACTTCCTGATGTTTCTCTTGATTTTGGGTGGATAGTTTTTAATCTTATAAAAGAATTTTTTATTGGCCTTATCTTGGGCTACATTACTATTTTCTTTCTTAATGCTATTCAGGGTGGAGGTGCTATTTTGGATCAACAACTTGGATTATCAACGGGTGCATCTTTTGATCCACAATTAGGTGCTGTTAATATGAACGCCCGTTTTTTATTTTATTTGGCTTTTACTATTTTCATCCTCAGTGGTGGATTTTATCTAATACTTGAAGCTATTAAGTTCTCTTTTACCATTATTCCTGTGGCTTCTAATTACTCAATAACAGAAAAGACCATTTTTACTATTATTAATCTTACTTCTAAATTTTTTTATGTGGGTTTGCATGTTGTTGGTGCTGTTGTTATTGCTGTTTTCATAGGACAGGTGGGATTGGGATTAATAGCTCGTGTTGCTCCTCAGTCAAATGTATTTATGCTTTCTTTCCCTGTTAATTTTATGTTAGGTATTTTCGTATTTTCTTTGATAATATTTGGTATTTACGATTTGCTGGTTAATAATTATTTTTCTATTGATGTTTTAGGACAATATATTTCTGATGCTTTAAAAGGATTAAAACAATGACCGCCATTGGGGAATGGGGCGGAATATAAATCCCCATAAAAAGGAAATATGCCAAAAGTATTGGAAGAAAAGGATAAAACACAAACTGTTAGAGAAGTAAAATTGGAAGTAAGTAAGGAAGAAATAGATGAGGTATATTCCAAAGTTATGAGAGAAATACAAAAGGAGTTTGTGGCTCCAGGATTTAGAAAAGGAAAGGTCCCATTTAATATAATAGAAAATAAACTTGGACAGGGATACATATTCCAAAAAGTACTGGAAAATGTTATCGACGAAACACTGAAAAATTACATTTCTTCCTTGAATAGAATGGTTGTTTCCATAACCAACATCAAACTTGAAGTTGCTAATTATGAAAGAATAGTATATGATGTTGTTATGGAATTGGAACCACTTGTTGATATACCAGATGATGTAGAGGTTGAAGTTAATAAGTTAGAGGTAAGAACAGAAGAAGAAATTGAAAGAAGAATTAGTCAGATAAAAGATCAGTTTTCTAAATTCCAAGAAACAGATAGAGAAGTTAAAGAAGGAGATAGAGTAGATATTTATTTTGAAATAAAGGATTCTGCAACAGGAACAGTGTTAGCTGGCGGAGATAACAATGTGTATCAAGTTATGGCAATAAAAGAACTTTTATTACCAGGAGTTTTTGAACATCTTATTGGTATGAAAAAGGAAGAAGAAAAAGAATTCGAAATTGAAGGACCTTCCAATATAGAACAATTTAAAGATAAAAAATTAAAAGTGAAGTTAAAAATATCCAACGTTTTAGAAAAGCAAATACCAACTGACGAAGAATTACTTAAACTTGTAAATTACAAATCAATGGAAGATTTGAAGAAAGATATTAAAAAAGTAATAGAACAAGAAAAAGAGAATGTCCAAAAAGACCTGATTTTCTCAAGATATTTATCAGTTTTGAAAGAAAAATTAGAATTTGAGATCCCTGAAACTCTATTGAAAAAGGAAAAAGAATTACAGATGAATAATTTTATTTCTTTGCTTTCACGACAAAATAGAACATTAGAACAATACCTCAGCTCTTCTAATCTATCTAAGGAAGAATTTGAAAAGAATATAGAAAATATAGCAAAAGAAAATATAAAGAGGGGAATAATTATTAACAATTTATTAAGAAAGTTTAATATTTCTGTTGATAATGTGGAAATAGAATACTTTCTAAAGAATGATATAGAGACACAAAGATATGTTTTTGAACTCTCTCAAATGAAGTTAAATCAAGAAGAGATTAACTACAGGTTATACCAGTTTTTATTGATGAAGAAGTTGAAGGAAGAGGTTGCTAAAAAAGTAAAGGTAAATTTTGTTGAACAGGTTTCCCAAAATACCTGAAAAAATATTTGAAAGAATTCAAAGAATAATAGAGGACTATGGTTTGATAAATAGGGGCGACAGAGTACTCTTAATGTGCTCTGGTGGCCCCGACAGCACTTTCCTCTTTTTTTTATTCTTAAAACTAAAGCAATTATATAACCTCTATTTCTCCATATTTCACTTAGACCATAAAATAAGGCCTGATTCTTATAAAGAAAGAGAATTACTAAAGAGATACTGTGAGAGTTTTAGTATACAACTTTATAGTTTTGAACAAGATATTCTCAAAATTTCAAAGGAAAATAAAAAAAATTTAGAAGATACTGCAAGAGTAATAAGGTACAACACTGCTTATAAAGTAGCAAAAGAATATGGGTTTAACAAATTATCAACTGCTCACAATTTTAACGATTTTTTGTCTACTTTCTTTATAAATTTGATTAACAAAAACCATCCTATTAACCTTTTTAATTTAAAGCCTAAAAGTTATTGGAAAGATTTGCCTGTTATTAGACCAATTATATTTATTCACAAAAAGGACATATTAAAGTATCTTGATAAAAACCATTTGGAATACATTATTGATTATACTAATTTTGATACCAAATTATTAAGAAATAAGATTAACAAATATTTAACTAATTTTGTCGTTGATTTTTTTTATAATTACAACGTGGATGATTTGTTTAAAAATATTGTAAACTTTTCTGAAGATTATTTCCAAACAATGAGATCTTTAATTGAAGTTCAATATTTAAAACAAAAAGTCTATAAGCTTTTACCTAAGGGAATCCAAAATAATTTTCTTCTGAAAGAGTCGTTGTTTTTTACTCTGAAAGACCTCTTTAAAAATGAAATTGAAAAGGAGAATGAAAAAATAAAAGATCTTAGGATAAAATATCAAATAATTGAAGATGCTTTAAACAAAGAAAAAGTTAATATAAAAGGTAATTGGGTTCTGAAAAAAATTGACAATCAATTTTTCCTTTTCTTTGATAAATACAAAATTGATAAAATTGAAATAGATTTAAATGAAAAGAATCAAATTTGTATTGATGATGAGTTATTTATAAAGTTTAAAGTAATTGATATTCTGGATTATGGAGAAAAAAGTTTAAAAATGATAGAAGATATTTTTAAAAATAACATAGAAAAAATAAAAAACGAAAAAGGGTATTTTATTGGAGTATTTGATAGAAAGATAAAGGTAAGATCAAGAAGAAATGGGGATTATTTTCAACCTTTTGGTTTAGGAGGAAAATCTAAAAAATTAAAAAATTTTCTAATTGATAACAAAGTGGAGGATTTTATGAAGCAACGATGTTTGGTTTTTGAGGATAAGTATGGAATTGCTGTTGTGTGGTGCTACCTTTGTAATCTAAAAAGAGGAAGAGATATGAATTTTATAAAAAAAGCAGACGATAAACTTTTTGTTGTAGAAATTGAAATTTATTGATTGTATGAATGAGTTTTTTGCAAAATTTTTTAATTATTTTATAACCATGTTTGTAATTATAGATCCTATTGGTGTTATTCCTATTTTTATTTCAATTACAGCGGGTGTATCAAGGAAGTTTAAGAAAGCGTTAGCTTTAAGGTCAGTTATTTTTTCTTCTTTTGTTGTTATAGTTTTCTTTATTTTTGGGAAAAAAATATTAGATTTGTTCAGTATAGATATAAATGCTTTTAAGGTTGCAGGTGGAATAGTTTTGTTTATTTTGGCTATGGAGATGTTATTTGCTTCTGAAAAAACAACGAAAATAACGAGGGAGGAGAAGGAGGAGATTAGGGAACAAATGTTAGAGGAGCAAGGAGTTTGGGTGGTCCCCTTAGCTATTCCTGCCTTGACAGGACCTGTAACTATGTCAAGTATCATTATCTTTACCTCCCAAGAAAATATATTTATCTACAAAATTTTGATACCTTTATCTGCTATTCTATGCTTAATGTTTGCTTATTTTTTCATGATTTTTGCTGATAAAGTTGTAAGTAAGTTAGGTAATGCTGGGATAAATGCTTTGTCAAGGATAATGGGAATTATTTTATTATCGATTTCTATAAAAATTTGTGTTACGGGGGTAAGAGAACTATGGATATAGATTCTATTATTCAAAAATTCCGTGATTTTTTTGAAAGAAAAAAAACTTGGCCTTTTATAAAAGAAGCTGCACGAGTACTTACCTATAAAACGAAAGCAGGATATAAAATTATACATTACTTAACTGCTACTGCTATTTTTATGTTTGTGTTAATATTTGGTTTTATAGTTTTTTCTTTTTTTAATTGTTTTGGTGCTGTTAATAGTCTTAATGCTATCAGTCCTATAACTATCTTTTTCTTTTTTATTTCTATTATTGCTGTTAGTTTTATTTTGTCGCCTTTTTTCAGTGGTTATTATTTGATGGTTTATAAGGATGTATTTGGCAGTTTGGATTCAGATTTTTCAGATTTCCTCTTTTTTATCCATTCATTGGATAAAAATAAAAAAAATTTTCTCGTTGAAAGTTTTATTGTATGTTTTTTGAATTTATTTTTGCTTTCTATTTTTGTAATTGTTTCTATAGGATTTATTAGCTTTCTCTTAAAGTTTATTCCTCCTATACCTGTGATTAATTTTATCTTGGCTTTTGTAGTAAAGGTTGTAATATCTGTTATTTCTTTAACCTTTATCCTTCCTATTTTACCCATTTCTTTTATACTTATTACTAAAGTTAATGAACGGTTTTTTATTAACCCAAAGGGAGATGAAAAAAATATAGAGATAAGGAATGTAATAGATGTCATTTTGAAATCATTTAAACTTTATTTTAGTAATTTTTCTGTTATTTTAATTAATGGTTTTATTTTAGCAATAGGATTTATTACTTTAGTTGGGAATCTTGTTTCTTTTCCTTTAGGAAGTTTGGGGTTGATAATAGCGTTGAGGAAAAAGATGTAGTTAAAAAAACAATGTTATATGAAAGTTGCTTTTGTTTCAGGTAATTCTAAAGGTATCGGTAGAAGTATAACATTGAGGCTGATAAGTAAAGGTTATTTGGTTCCTATTCACTACAGAAGTAGTGAAAAAGAAGCACTGGAACTAAAAGAGTATATCCTGAAAACATATCAAATTGAACTTCCTACTATTAGAGCTGATTTAATGATTATTGATGAAGTAAAGAGATTGGGTAATTTTATTATTGAAAACTATGGTTTTATAGATGTTTTGGTTAATAATGTCGGTGATTATCTTTATAAAAACATATTAGAGTTGAGTATTGAGGAGTGGAATTATATAATAAATTCTAATTTAAACACGGCTTTCAATTTAACGCAGACTTTGCTATCTTTTATAAAGAGAAGGATAGTTTTTATGGGTTTTGCAGGTACTGACAAGGTAAAAGCTTATCCTTTTACAACTGCTTATAATGTTGCGAAGACAGGATTACTCATATATGCGAAGAGTTTAGCAAAGATGTTAGCTTCAAAGAATATTACTGTTAATGTTATAGGTGTTGGGGTTGCTGAAAATTCCATAACTAAGCCTATTAATGAAATACCTATGAAAAGAACCGCTAAATTGGAGGAAATTTGCGATCTTTTGGAATTTTTAATAAGTGAAAAAGCTGATTACATTACGGGACAGTTAATAGAAATTTCCGGCGCTTGGAAACTTTAATTCTTTTTTTTTTAACATTTTTCTTACATTAGAACTTTCTTTTTTATGATTGAAAAATTAATAATAGAAATGCTAAGAGGTAAATTGTAATTATAAAAGGAGGTAAAAAAAATGCAAATAAATAATAGTATTGCTCTTAACCTGCAGGTTCCAAATAATCCCCAGGCTATAAATACGATGGAGAGTGAAAGTGAAGAAAAAGATATTTCTATTGGTGAAGCATTAAAATCTATTGTAGCAGGTATATCAGATGGTTTTATTAGCTTAGTTGGTTATACTGGATCAACCTTATACCATCTTCCCAAAGCAACGTATGAGCTTGCAGAAGGAATAATAAAAACTAAAGCAATAGGTCCGAATTTGAAAGCTTTATGTTTAGCTTTACTACCTTTAGCAGTTGCATTAACGCCTGCATTAGCCGCAGTAGGATCAACTACATATGGAATAGTAAAGGGTTTTGAGGAAGCATTAAAAACTGACAAATCGATTAAAGAAATACTGAAAGAAGAAGTAAATAATATAAATAAGTTTCACAATGAGAAAGCTAAAGAAGCAATAGAGTATTTAGAAAAATTACAAGATTTAAAACCGGACGAAGGTGAAAAACCTGTTGATATTAGAATTATAGAAACACTAAAGGCATTAATATCTGCAGTTATTGGTATGGGATTAGATTCAGTTGGTGCGACAGCCATAACTGCTCTGAATTTACCACAATTGACTATTAAAAGTATAAAAGAGATTATTAAGGATACTAAAAATAAGCCAATTCTAAGAGGTCTACAACTTTTACTTCTTTCTTTACTTGTACCTCTCTCGTTGCCATTAAGTTTAGTTGGTGGAGCAGCATATGGATTATACAATGGTGCTAAGGAAGGTTATCAAGAAGGGATTTTGCAAGCAATATCAAAAAATTTTAGCGACTTGCAAAATTATAATAAATTTTTGAAAGAAATAGCAAAATAAAAAATTTAACCGAATCAAAAAAAATCTTTAAAGGCCTCTTGTTATAAAGAGGCCTTCTTTATTTATAAATACTTTTTACATTTTTTTTACAAACAATAATTTATTTTTTTTACTAAATTGGTAAATTTAATTACACAAGTAAAAATTAGAAAGGAGATGATAATTATGGATTACAAAATACAAACTGTAAGGGGATTTGAGAAAGTTAGTCCCAAGAATATCGATTATGCTAAAAGAATAGACAGAAACAATGATGGAATATTGGATTATAATGAGATAAAGGATTATTTGATAAAGAATGATGATTTAAAGGTTGTTTACACAAGGAATGGTAGTAAGATAGTTAATGAAGGACAAATAATAAGGGAATTTACAGATTTTCTTGCAGATAAGCCAATTGAAGCACAGAGTTTCATAAGAGATTATGGACAAATTGTAGAATCGATGAAAAAATTGGCGGAGAAGTATCCGGATAAAGTTAGTTTGGAAGTAATTGGAAAAACATTTGAAGGAAGAGACTTAGTGGTGATGAAGATATCAACGTCGAATAAGGAAGGAAAGAAGAGTTTGATGATAACGGGGTTGCATCATGCGCGTGAATGGGCAACAGGGGAGGCAGCACTGAATGTTGCTGAAAAATTATTATCTGAATATGATAGTAATGAGGTAGTAAAGAATTTGTTGGATAATACAGATTTGTATATATTTCCGGTAGTAAATCCGGATGGATACGAATATTCATTGAAACAAAGTAGATGGTGGAGGAAGAATAGGAAAGTATTTGAAAAGGGTGTTGGAGTAGATTTAAATAGGAACTATTTTACACCAAAGGATCCAACGCTTTACAGACAACCGAATGATAAGCCAGATTCAACATGGGATGATTATGGAGCAAGTGACAGTGTTTATTCAGATACATACAGGGGACCATATGGAGCAAGTGAAGAGGAAATAAGTGCGTTAGAGAAATTTGTAAATGATAAAAAAATCCAAACAGTGATAGATATTCATAGTTATGGAAATATGATTTTATTTCCGTGGGGTCATACAAACCAACCTACCGAAATGGATGCTTTATACAAGGAAATTGGTAATGAAATGAATAGTGTGGTAGGAAATAAATATTGGGTTGCTCAATCTGTTGAACTTTATCCTACTACAGGAAGTAGTGAAGATTATCATCATGAGGAAGGAAGGTTTAACTATACATTTGAAATAGGAAATAGCTTTTTCCCATCTTCTAAGAAGGAATTGGAACAATTGAAACAAGAAGTATTGGATATGACCAAAGTTTTCTTGAAAAACTTAGTTAATGGCAAGATACCTACAAGTACTTACCAAGTTGTGCAAAATCAGGAAAAAGTTGCGTGAATTGTGTAGGATAAGTATGTAAAATAATGATAGGTATGTTAGTGTGGATGTCAATATGCTTAGTTATGAGATATATTGATAGATGCACCTGATGAGGTGAGAATTCATTTGTTATTTAGGGCGATATTAATAGGATTTGACTTATAGCAACGATGGGAGCAATTTCCGCTTTTATTCCAAAATCTATGTTCTTAAATTTGAGTATAAGAGTGTTTTTTTGTTTTTGGAAAAATTCTATTTCTTCTTTACTCCAGCCACCTTCGGGACCAATCATTAAACAAATCTTCTTCCCTTTTAAATCTAAACCACAATTGATTTCTTGATCCGTTCGGGGATCAAATACAATAAATCTGTCGTAATCTATAGTATTGAATAATTCACTTAATCTTATGTCAAAAAAATCTATTTTTGTTATGAATGGTTTTCTTATGTATATTGAATTCCAGTAGGATATTTTTCTTAACCTGTCTATTTTTTCTATCGTTTTCTTGAAATCGGTTGATATGAATTTTGATTTTATAAGAAAAATTGAGTTTATTGGTAGTTGGCAGATGTGTTCTATGCTATCTTCGAAATATCTTGATTTTAGCGGCACAATAAATATGTCGATTAACGGAAAGTTTTTCTTTTCTTCCCTTTTTTCTAAAATTGTAACCTCTATTTTATTTTTCTCAAATTTATTAAATTTGCAATAACAGTATTGATAGTTGTTTGGTGTATTATTTTTATCGCAAATAATTAATTTTTCTCCTTCTCTTATCCTCAAAACATTCTTCAGATAATGCATTAATTCTTCTTCAATGTTTATTAGTTTTTTCCCATCTAATTTAGAGAATTCTTCATTTTCTAAGAATATTACCATCATTGATTATTTTTCTTGATAATTCAATAAAATTCCTTTGGATTTCGTCTTAATAAAGGAAAAAAATTTTTTTTGATGAATATCTAAAGTAAGGGGGAAAGGAATTGAAAATGTTCAATGAGAATACTTTCTTTGATACTTATTCTTCTTTTAGTTTCTTTTTCTTATGCTTCTGACGTTGATGATTTAGTTTTACAGTTACCAGAAGTTAAGAAGGCTCATCACGAGCTTAGTGCTGCTTACTATGATTTAAAAGCCACTTATTCGCAATTCGGTTTAAATGTTGATTCTTTTTATAGGTATTCTTATAATCAGCCTACGGTAACCGTTGGGCTTGGACCTACTCGAATCAGAGTTTCTAACGATTATAACTATAATTATGGAATCCAATTTAATTGGTTATTATACACTTTTGGGGTTCTTGAGAATCAAATTAAATCTAAGGAATTGATCTATTATTCTAAAGTTTTAAAATATCGTCAAACTGTTAATGATAGTTATTTAAAATTCTATCAACTTTTATATGATTTTACCAAATCTTGTAACCTTTTAGATTTTTCAAATAACACTTTAAAATATTCGGAAGAATTTTTGAATACATCAAAGAGGTTGTATGATGTTGGTATTGCTCCAAAAGTTGATTACTTAAGGGCTCTTTCTGTTTATCAGGATTCATTAACTCAAAACAGTGCCGCTTATCAAAATTATATTATAACCACTCAAAATTTGTATTCTTTCCTTTTTCCTAATAGTAACAACTATTTCTTACCAAACTTTGTAAAAAAATACATTTATTACATTGATTCTGATGTTATTCCTAAATTACCAAATGAATACAAGAATCCAGAAGAGTTAGTAGTTTCCCAAATTCTTTATTCTAACATAATTTCGTTACTTTACCAAAGAAGAGCTGTTTTAGCACAAAGCAACCCTAAACTTGCTCTTTCTTCTCAATATGTTAGACAAAGACCTTCAGGTTTTTCAAGGGATTATAGTTTCAATATAATACTGTCGTTAAGTTGGAAGATATTTGATTCGGGGCTGGTAAAAAATCAAGCCCAATCTGTTGAAGAACAAGCAAACGCCCTTTATCAAGATTACCTAAGAACTATAGTCAATCTCTATAATTCTCAAAGAAATGTAAAATCAAAATACCATATCGATTATAAAATGTATAAATCTTATCTTTACAATCTTGATTTTAGGAAAGAATCATTTAGGTTAGTAAAATTGAAGTATGAGAATGGGCTTTCATCTTATCTTGATTATTTGGACGCCCAGAATAGCTTACTCCAAACCATACTCAATATAAAAAACTCGAAAAATGATCTGTTTTGGGATTTGATAAATTACTCCTATTTAAACGACTTGAATATAACTACAAGAAAAATATCCGAACTAATAGAAAGAAAGATAAATGGGGAAAAGAAATAAATGGGGAAGGTAGAAAAATATGAAAAAAATTTACTTATATAGATCTTTGGTTTTATTCTTTATTGCAATTATTTTACTTTCTATTAATTCTTGCTCCGAAAAGGAAGCGAAAAATTTTGCTAATAAAAACCCTGAGGAAATAGTAGTTCCCGTTTTGGTAAAAGAGGCTTACCTTGGAACATTAGATTCTTTTCTTGATATCGATGCACGAGTAGAATACCAAAAAATTAGCAACGTTTCATTTCAGGTTTCTGGAAAAATAGAAAACATTTTCGTACAAGAAGGTGATAGAGTTAAAAAAGGGCAGTTATTGTTATCTTTGGATAAGACTCTTTATAATCAGCAAGTTGAGCAAGCTTATCAAGCAATGTTAGCAGCTAAAGCTAATTATGAACAAGCTGTTTTTAATCTAAAAATTCAAAAAGTGCAAGTAGATTCAGATTTACAAAAAACTCAGTTAGCTTTGAAACAAGCAGAAGAAAACCTGAATTTAGCACAAACTTTACTTTATCAAGCAAAAAAAGATTTTGAAAGATTCTCTAAATTGTATAACGAGGGTGTTATCTCTTCTCAACAATTCGAAAATGTAAAGATTCAGTATCAAAACAGTTTAACCAATTACTATAATTCTAAGATAGCTTTTCAACAAGCCAGAGAAAATCTAAATGTAGCTAAATTGAAAAAAGAAAGGATTTCAATTTTTGAAAATCAAACCAAGGCAGCTTATTCTAATTATTTGGCATCTCAAAGAAACTATAACATAGTTAAAGAAAATTATAGATATACCGATTTATTTTCACCTATGGATGGTATTGTTTTGAAGAAATTACAAGATGTTGGAGCTACTGTTAATCCATCAGTTCCTGTTCTGACCATAGGTGATCCTTCCACTAAAATCGTTAAAGCTTCAATTGCAGATACAGAAGCAAAAAATATAAAATCTAATACCAGAGCTTTTGTAGTTTTTAAAAACAAAGAGTATCCTGTCATAATATCCAAAATATATCCTAATGTTAGTTCTATTGGTCAAACATTTATAGAAGGAAGGTTTATTAGTGATAATAATCTTAATCACAACGATTATGTAAATTTAAAGATTAACATAAAGTCGATAAGGGGTATAATAATATTGAGGCAGGCAATAGTTTATTCCGAAGATGGAGCATACGTTTTTATCGTTGAAAACAATATTGCTGTTAAAAAGAAAGTAAAAATTGTTGATAGTTATGGAGATTTGAGTATTGTTGAGGGAATTAGTGAAGGTGATAAAGTTATAATAGATGGCCAATATTTTGTTAAGGATGGTGACAAAGTTAAGGTTAGTTATAAAAAATAGGGGATAGTGGTGATATTTTATGGTAAAATTTGCTATTGAAAGATGGGTTGTTGTTGTTGTTTTGTCTTTTGCTATTGTTTTAATGGGTATTGTTTCCGTTATAAATTTAAAAATAGAGCTACTTCCCGATATAAATTATCCTATGGTTATAATTACGACAGTTTATCCAGGTGCTTCTCCGGAAAGGGTAGAAAAAGATGTTACTGAGAAAATAGAAAACGCTGCAACTCTGGTCAATAATGTAAAAAAGGTAACTTCAACAAGTGCTGAAGGTTTATCAATCGTTAGGGTCGAGTTTGAATGGGGAACTAATTTGGAATATTCAATATTTGATCTACGACAAAAATTAGATCAAATAAGAGATACGTTACCAGATGAGGCTAAAACCCCATCGATAAATAAACAAAATGTTAGGTCAATTTTACCAATTGCTTTTTTAGCATTAACTGGGAATCTTGACAGAAAGTATTTGAGATTTTTGGCTGATGAAGTAGTATCTAAAAAATTGGAATCTGTTCCTGGTGTAGCAAGCACTACTGTGTTGGGAGGCTTGAAAAGGGAAATTCAGGTTATAATTGACCCTTCTCTCGTTTATAAATATAATTTTCCTGTCTTTAATGTGATTAATTTTATAAAAGCAAACAACATTAATATTCCTACGGGTTATATTACATTGGGTAATAAGGATTTCACAATAAGACCGTTTAGTGAATTTTATAGCTTGGAGGAAATTAACTTAGTGCCGGTTAAATTTGAATATGGTAAAGCTATCAGAGTTCAGGATGTAGCTCAGGTTGTTGATGGGACCAGAGACGTTCAAAGTTATGCTTTATCTGATTTTAAACCCGCTTCTTATGTTTTGGTTTTTAAGGAAGCTGATATTAATACTGTTGACGCAGTTAAGAGAGTTAGAGATGCAGTTCCTATAATAAATCGGGCTTTACCTCAGGGGGCAAATCTAAAAGTAGTTTTCGGTTTTGATGAAAGATTGATCCCTATAATAAGGAACATCCAAGAGGAAGCTTTATATGCTTCTTCATTAGCAATCTTAATAATATTTTTATTCTTGCTTTCTTTCAGAAGTACATTAATATCTGCCATTTCTATTCCTATGTCTATATTGGCAACTGCTATAGGTTTGTATTTTAACAATACTTCCATAAATTTGATAAGTATTGGTGCGGTTGCTTTGGCTATAGGTAGGATAGTTGATGATTCTATTGTTGTTATAGAAGCAATACAAAGGAATATAGCTAATTCTGTAATAAATGGGGTTGAAGATTTGAAGAAGGTTATAATAAAAGGGACTAATGAGATTCTACCTGCTATAGTTGCTTCAACCTTAACCACTGTTATAGTATTTGTTCCTATAGTTTTTATCCAGGGTTTAGCACGTGAATTATTCTTGGATTTTTCTATCGTTATAATATTGGGATTGATAGCTTCTTTGCTTGTTGCTACTTTTATTGTTCCTCCTTCCTTTTTATTCTTCTATAAAAGTAATTACAACATTTCTCATGAAAATTTTACCGATAAAATTTTGAATTACATAAGGAAACCTTACACAGCTATTCTACAGATTGCATTAAAGAGAAGACTTGTAACTTTAATTATTGCTTTTGGGATATTTATGTTTTCTTTGTTTTTATTAGCAAAAAGTAAGAAAGACTTTTTACCTACTGGTGCATTTCCTGTTATAAATATCCAGGTTTATAATTCTGTTGGTGGGACTCTTTATGATACCTATGAAAAGGGACTGAAAGTTTTGAGAATTGTTTATGATACTGCAAGGAAATATACTCATGTTTTGGGGGCAACGATGTCTGCTGGTGGTGACAGTGAAGCTGTGACCTTCCTTGTATCTATTTCTGGAGCTTCAACTATATCATCCATTTGTGAGACAAGGGTTAAATTTGAAAGCAAAGATTTTGATAAATATCCTTTAATTATTAGGGAAGCAAGAGAAAAAATAAATGAGATACCTGGGATAACGATAAATGTTGCCGATACGTTTAGAAGCTTAGCAGGACTTGGTGGAACTAAGCAAATAGAAGTGGTTATTATTGGCCAAGATATTGATACTCTATGGGAACTTGGTAATAAATATAAAAGTAAATTTGAAAGGATACCGGGAACTTTGGATTTGGATTTATCATGGAAAAAAGGAGTGCCAGAATTTAGAATTGAAGTAGATAGAAGAAAAGCAGCATTCTATGGAATAAATACCTTAGATGTTACTAATTTGCTCCAAATTGCAACCAGTGGAACCTTGGCAGGTAAATATAAAGAAAAAGGTTATGAATATGATATTAGGGTTAGAATACCTAAACCGATTAATGAAGAGCAAATGCTAAACTTACCAATTTTTTCTCCAGTTTTGAATAAAAATATTCCCCTTAGAGAAATTGCTTACAACACACCAAGCTATGGTCCTGTTATTGTTGAAAGATACGAAAGAGTAAGAAGTATAAGGATATATGGCAATAAGGATCCAAAGTATAGCTTAAGTGAGATATTGGATAATATGAAAAAAATATTTGAAGAGGATCCTTTACCTTCAGGATATACTTTCCAATTTAAGGGAGAGGAAGAGCAAAGGTCTGATACTTTTGTCGCTTTCACTTTAATAATATTTCTCGGAGTTTTTCTTATCTACACTGTTTTGGCTATTCAATTTAATTCACTAATTCAACCA
Organism: bacterium; assembly: GCA_030549815.1. Taxonomy (GTDB): domain Bacteria; phylum DRYD01; class DRYD01; order DRYD01; family DRYD01; genus DRYD01. The sequence goes on from JAUQQQ010000003.1 coordinate 166,723, forward strand.
TTTATTTTAATGGTTTCTATACCTTTAGAATTGATAGGTGTAGTTTTGGCAATCAATGCTTTTGGATCTTCTCTTAATTTAATGTCGTTAATGGGAATATTAATGGTTACAGGTATAGTTGTTAGCAATGCTGTTCTTCTGATAGATTATGCAAATAAATTAAGAGAGGAAAAAGGATTGTCTGTCGAAGAAGCTTTAATAACCGCAGGTAATATCAGACTTAAACCAATACTTATGACTACATTGGCTACTATTTTTTCAATGATACCTTTGGCTTTAGGATTGAGAGAAGGAGGATATTTATTAAAACCTTTGGCAATCGCTGTTATTGGAGGACTTAGTAGCTCAACTTTACTCACTCTTGTTGTGGTCCCTGTTGTCTATTCTGTTGTTGAAGATTTGCAAAAAAAATTCCTAAATCAAGGTAAAGTTAGAGTAACTCAAGAAGGGGAATAAATTACCTTTGGTAGGATACTTTGTTCGAAAAAAATTATGAGAGGTGGGAATTATGCTGGGAGTTTTGTTAATGAGTTATGGAAGCATATATACAATAGAGGATGTTGAAAGGTTTTATACTCATATTCTTGGAGGAAGGAAGCCTCCACAACATTTATTGGAAGAATTGAAGGAAAGGTTTGTTGCGGTTGGAGGTAAAAGTCCACTAAATGAAATATCTAAAAAGCAAGCTCAAAAACTCCAAAGTTTTCTGGGGGAAAATTATAAAGTCTATTTTGCTTTCAAACATATTGACCCTTATATAGAGGATGTTGTTAAAATTATGGAAGAGGATGGAATAAATAGGGCAGTGGCAATGATTCTTTCCCCCTACTATTCAAATTATAATATCTCTGACTACTTTAAGAGAGTAAAAAGCTCAAGAATCGAATTTCATTATGTTTATGGTTATTACAATAATCCACTTCTTTTGGAAGCTTTTCAAAAGAGGATAGAGTTGGTAATGAAAAGTAATCCTCCAAAACCTTTCTTTTTATTTAGTGCTCATAGCTTACCCGAGAAAATTTTGCCTGATCCTTATCCAGAGCAATTAAAATTTGTAGTAGATAATCTTGTAAAAAGATTAGGTATAAAGGATTTTGCTTTTGCTTATCAAAGTGCGGGAAAAACTAATGATAAATGGTTAGGCCCCGATATACTTGAAGTAATAGAAAAATTGGATAATAACAATTACCATACTATTATTAGTTGTCCTATTGGTTTTATTTGTGATCATTTGGAGGTTCTTTATGATATCGATATAGAAGCAAAGAATTTTGCTAAATCTAAAGGATTTGATTTACTCAGAATAAACCTTTTTAATGATGACGATGATTTTATAAATGTCCTTAAAGATGAGGTTAAAAAGGTTTTCGAAAGTGTAGTAAACTGATGAAATTTTTTTTATGATAGTTATTGCGGGTTTAGGATCAATAGGATCTTTTCTTTACTTTTTATTGAGTCAAAAAGGATATAAGCCATTGGTTTTCTCCAAAAGGCAGGAAATCCAACCTTTTGAGGTTTTTTGTTTATCTAAGAATGAAAGAAAATTTATTGCTAAAATTGAAAATATCGCAAGGGTTGAGGGAGAAGGAAAAATAGAATACCTATTTTTATCATCAAAGGCATTTGAAACAAAAAATTATCTTAAATCCATTCTTTTAAATTATGAAGTAAAGAGAATTATACTAACTCAAAATGGGATAGGATTGGAAGAGGAAGTAAGGGAAATGTTTCCCGGCAATATTTACTATCTCACTTTTACTACTGCTCTTGAGTTTAATAATAGTCAACTAACTATTTTTAATTTACATAAATCCCAGGCAGTTTTAACAAGTATCAACAACCAAGAAAAAGATTTACTCGATTTCGAAATTGATATAAATTCTAATTACTGCTTATTAAGCTATAGTTTCAACCATTTGAAAGTTCGGTTTTCTAAGTTGATTTTAAATTTAATACTTAACGTTGTACCTTCTGCTTTTGAGGAGTTACCCTGGCAAGTGTTTCCAAATAATCCAGAAGCTGTAAAGATGGAAAAAGATCTAATCAGGGAAATTTGCAATTTTATCGATGACCAAAAATTGGGATATTATAATTTTAGGGGCTATAATACCTATTTTATTTCGCAAGTATACAAAAATTTACCTTTTTCGATTTTTAGAATATTTTATTCCAATCCAAATTTTTTAAAAAAGCTAAGAAACGATAGGGTTCCTTCATTCTATAATGACTTAATTTTGAAGGGACAAAAAACAGAGGTTGAGTACTATCTCGGATGGTTTAAGAAATATCCAAACTACGATTTATCTACCGTAAAATTTTTGTATAACAGAATTATAGAAATGGAAGGAAAATATTGCAAAAGAAACAATTAGAAGGGAACATTGAGTTTTTTGTCCAACATTTTTAACATTAATGACGATAGCAAAATAGCAAGGAGGTATAATGGGTGCAAATTTGGGTATCACTATTAAAGAGGGAGTGATAATTGAGGGCTCATTTTGGCCAGAGCCTGTTGAAATAAAAAAGGTTGAAGAGTTTGACGGTAGGATCCATATCATCGGTGCAACTATTTACTCCAATGAGCATATAGACCAATTAATATCCAGCGAAGACCTTCAGAAAGTAAAGGTAAGGGAGAATGTTTTGGATTTCACAGCCAAGGGATCTGAGGTTTTTTTATCGCTTGAGGCGTTGCGGTTCAGGTTTGCTTCTCTTTTTGATCCACTTTTGGCTGTAAATGTTTCCAAAATCGACCCACTGCCTTTCCAGATAGAGGCGGTTTATGGTTATATCCTCAAGCTTCCTATTATAAGATTTCTCATTGCGGATGACCCTGGCGCTGGTAAAACTATTATGACAGGGCTTATTATTAAAGAATTAAAATTAAGGGGGATTGTAAATCGTATTTTGATAGTTGTTCCAGGACACCTTAAAAACCAATGGAAAAGAGAGTTACAGGAAAAGTTTCAAGAATATTTCACTGTTATTGATAGGAGTTCTTTCGATGACCATTATGGAGAGAATCCTTGGCAAAGGGAGAATCAAGTTATTACTTCTATTGATTTTGCAAAAAGGGAGGATGTTTTACCATCTCTTCTAAGCACTCAGTGGGATTTAGTTGTCGTGGATGAAGCACACAAAATGGCTGCCTACAAATATGGAGATAAATTATCAAAAACCGATAGATATAAATTAGGTGAAGTTCTATCAAAAAATACTACTCATCTCCTATTTCTTACTGCAACACCACACAAGGGCGACCCTGAAAATTATAGGCTTTTTCTTGATCTTTTAGTGCCCGGATTTTTTGCCAATCAAGAATTAATTCATGAATCCATACAAAACAGAGATAATCCGCTATTTATCAGAAGAATGAAAGAGGATTTAAGGGATTTTGAAGGGAAACCCCTCTTTACAAAACGCTACCCAAACACTATTAAGCTTAGTTTATCTGACCAAGAAAAGAAATTGTATAATGAACTTTCAAAATATGTAATTTCTCAGTATAACAAGGCTTTGAAGATGACTAAAAAGAAGAGTGTTGCTTTTGCTCTGTTAATATTACAAAGAAGGATGGCATCAAGTACTTATGCACTCCTTAAATCTCTTGAAAGAAGAAAGGAAAAGCTTGAGGAACTACTTAAAGATCCAAATCCTGCACAAGATTTCCCGTATGCTGATATTGAAGAAGTTGAGGAATATGAGGAAGATGAACGCTGGGAACAAGAAAAGAAATGGGAATCTATAAGTATTGCTGGCAGTAAAGAAGAATTACAGAAAGAAATCAACACTCTTAATCAGTTGATAACAATGGCAAAGGAAATTATTGATGGGGGAACAGAAGTTAAATTAAAAGAATTAAAGGAAGCAATAGAGGAAGGATTTAATAAAATAAGGGAAATGAATGGGAATGAGAAAATATTAATTTTCACTGAATCCAGAGACACGATGGAATATTTAGTCAAAAAGATTGAGTCCTGGGGATATTCTGTGAATTTTATCTATGGTGGTATGAGATTGGATGAGAGGATAAAGGCTGAGAAGATTTTCAAGCAAGAAAAGCAGATTATGGTGGCAACCGATGCCGCAG
>JAUQQQ010000004.1:0-84037 GCA_030549815.1 bacterium
GAAAAATTATTTCTGACTTCGACATAGTGTTTTAGACATAATGTAATAGCCGGTGAGGGGATTTGAACCCCTGACCTGGTGATTACAAATCACCTGCTCTGCCGCTGAGCTACACCGGCAAAGTTTCTTAGAATATTATTCTACATTTAACATCTAAAACCCTTCTTCATTTAAACATTTATTCAAATAAATCTACTGTTAGAAAATATTCCAAAGGATAAAGAATAGTTAGAGGTTTTTTATATGATAAAAAGGGCAATACCTTAGAAGCAATAGATACTTGTTCACTATTATCATTTACATTAAGAATATTCACATCATACTCATTATTATCTTTAAGACTAACATAAAAAATATAGTTTTTATCAATATTTTCAATAATATCAACATACAAAATTTCTTTACCTTTTATACTAACTTGATATAATTCTTGCAGAAAATCCATACTTGGCAAATATTTGTATATTTTCATTTTGTTGCCATCAACAAAAGATATGTAGAAAGTATCTTTATAAGATGAATTTATTAATATTTTTTTACCTTCTACTAAAGTAGTAGTTTTTTTATCATACTTTATAGCTTTAAAGCCTTTATCTGATTTAACAATCGCAATAAAAGAATCAGTGTTTACAGGTACAACATCAAGAATTTTTTGATTTTTCAAATTTTCAGTCAAATTAATTTTGTTTATTTTATTTGACTTCATAGTGAATAAATATATATTGCCGTCTGTTTTTTTATTTTCTTTGTAATTGTATCCTAACCAGTAAAATATACCTTCATAATTTGTTTTTATTATGGATATAGGGAAAGATGGATTATCAAAAGTAAGAATATTTACAGATGGAGAAATGTAATGAATTTTGTTACCACCGGACCTTTCAAAAATAATTAACTCATTTTTATTATTAATACAACAAATCGAAGGGACTTTTATTTGAGGTATCAATCTATATCCTAACGTTCCTGAAACAGTGTTTATATTTATCAATAAAGTTCCCCTTGCTTTGTAAAGCTGATAAAGATAAATTATGTCCCCTTTATTGTTGTAAGTAAAAGAAGAAAATTTATACTCTTTTTGATTTAATTTTTGAGTTTCATAGATATATTTAGACAAATTAAAATAGACCTGTTTTTTTTCATTAAGATTAAATGAAGGTAAAAAAAAGACCAGAATTATTATTATCAATGAAATAACTACTTTTCTCATTTTTTACCTCCTTAGTAAAAAATTAAGAGGGAAGAGAATAAGCTTCACTTCCCTCTTTTATTAAATTATTCAATTTAATTTATTTTCTACCAATACCCCATTCAATTGATGGCCACCACTGCCAAATTTTTATAACGGTTCCATCATATTTTTTAGCATAACCCTCCAAGCTATTTTTACCATAAACTGTACCTATCTCAACAATTCCTACATCTTTCATTGTTAATAACTCATCTTTTTGAACTTTTGCATCCTGGTTTTTATCTTGCCAAATGAAAATATTTTCTAATTCGTCTCCACTTATTTTGTTATCCTTATTAAAATCAAAGTTTTCGGCCAATTTCTCAAATCCATTTGCATAACCAAAAGCGTTTGACATCAAATTAAAACCATTAACCGATTCTTTATATTTATTGTTTTCAAAAAATATTAATAATCCGTCATTGGGTCCAATCCATTCAACAAAATCTTCTACTCCATCTGCATTTAAGTCAAACAATTTTGCATATTGCTTATTAAAAGTATTTTTTGCTAAATTTGTTCCACCAGGCACATCAGGAATATTATTCCCATCCAAATCTATGACTAAAGGATCAACTACTTGTACATATTGGTTTACTGTTTGGTAGTAATTAGTAGTGATTGTTTGATTAACTTGTGTGTCTGTTCTTTGGAATATTTGCTGTGATAAAGTTATAATAACATCTCCTTCTTGCTCTTGTGTTTGCCTTGTTTCTATTAATTGAGGAGTTCCCAATATTGTATATATATTTGTTTGGGTTGTACTACCAAGATATCTTGTTGTACTACCAATATATTCATAATACGGTGGGAAATGACCTCTCCGCACTCTTTTTCCTACAACTACATCAACACTACCAATATTAGCATTTGCTACTATATTCTGGTTAATTACATTTGTATGAGTTATAGTAATACTTGGTAAAGTTACATGAGTATTAAGTGACACATCCTCGGTTATTTGTCCCTTCTTTATACCTGCAAATGAAACGGAAATCATTATAAAAGCAAACACTGCTATTAATACCAATCTTTTCATTTTTTCATCACCTCCTCATATAATATATAATCAATTTGAAATCAAAAATTGTAAAAAAATGTTAAAAAAATTAAAAAAAATTCCAGGAAAAATATGAGATTATTGAAAATAAAGCAGGGAAAATATAAAAAGAAACCTAATAATTTATATTGTGAAGATAATAGGATTAGCAGATAAAGAACAATTAGAAATAATAAAAACCCTCTTTAAAAATAAAACTTTAATCACTTTATGCTCCAATATATTCGATCATGAATTCATCCAAAACTTAAAAGACAATAATATAAAAGTAGAAACTTTATTTATAAAAGAAGAATTGGAAACTTTAAAAATAAACTACCCTACATTTCTGAATTTAACAGAAGAAATCAAAAAAAGATTGGCAACGTTCGGTAATGATTTCATATATCTATCAACATCATTCGACCCTTTATCATCAGATTGGATAGCATCAGAGTTAGAACACAAAGAATGCCTAATGTTCAAAACCACCGAAATAATACTTAATAAAGCATTCAATCAATCCCATAACTTTAATTTTCAATTACCCCTCATAAAAAAAGTTGATTTCCTTTACTATCTGTATCACTTTGATAAAGAGGACAAATTCATTATTCCCAATGTTATAGACTTTATTGATAATAAACTTGAAGGAAAAGGTAAATTAGTAAAAGTATCAAATATAGCAAACGTGAAATGTTTCATCCCTGACGAAATAATTTATAAAACCATTTTCGATTACCTCTGGAGTGTAATGATAAAGCTAAGGTATAACTGTCAATGGGATAGAATTCAAACATCGGAAAGCATAAAAAACCACTTAGTTGAAGAAGCGTATGAAGTTTTAGATACAGTAGAAAAAAATGATCCAGAAAAATTTAAATCAGAGCTTGGAGATCTTTTATTACAAATAATCTTTCACTCTCAAATCCAATCTGATTTTAAAAAATTTAATTTCTATGATGTAGTAGTAAAATTGGTTGAAAAATTGATAAACCGGCACCCGCATGTATTTACAGAAAACCAAACAGAAGACCTGGAAAAAATATTGGTAGATTGGGAAAAAATGAAAAATAAAGAAAGCAAATCAATAGACCTACCTAAATCCATGCCATCCTTACTAAAAATGTATCTACTTTACAGAAAAATAAAAAGGCTAAAAAAAGAAAAAGAATTTGAAAAAATAATCTTACAAGAAATACCAAATTACGAAATATCCAATATCCTATTACAACTTCATGAATTCCATTTACAAAACTCAGAAAACCTGGAAAATTTACTTAATCAATTTTTAGATAAATTAACAACTAAAATAAACCAATCAGAAATCGTAAAGACAAGAGATTGAAAATAAAGAATAAAACTGTGTGTAAAATGATAAAAAATTCACTTTCCTCATCAATCCCTAACAAATTCACTAACATCAAAAAAATTAATTGCATCAAACAGAGCTTTACATTAATTAAAACCCCAGGAAGAATAATTAATAACAAACCTAATGGGTATAATCTATCGTATTTCTCTTTATACTTTTCCAAAACAGAAAAATAAATACTTTGAATAAATAAAAAGAAGATAAACTTTGAATTTAAGTTGATTAGAGGAAAGTTTATATTTGGTAAAATCAAGAAAATGTTGTAAAAATAAATGAATGAAACAACAAAAAACAGGAGATTCATATGAAAGTATTAATCATTACTTATTTTTTTCCTCCATTGAATTCAATAGCATCATTACGTCTTTACTCATGGGCTAAATATTTTGCAGAAGAAGGAATTGATGTTACAGTCTTAACCCCCAAAAAATACAAATTCGAAAATGACTTAGAGTTACCTTTCAATAACTTCAAAGTCATAGAAATTCCCATACCTAAACCTTTTAAATTAATATCCTTTGGGAAATTGATAAATTTCCTAAACAGGAAATATCAACTTGGGATATACTATAAGACTCGTCTTCCCGATGAAACAATAAGGTGGGTAAAGCCAGCATTTGAATTTGCCAAACAAAATGAATGGGATGTGGTTATATCTTCCGCATTACCTTATACTGTGCATGAAGTAGCATGGAAACTAAAAAAGAATGGTAATTGCAAACTTTGGGTGGCAGACTGGAGGGACCTATTTTCAGAAAACCCAATATTCACAGGAATACCATTATTTAAAAACATAGAAAAAAACATAGAAAAAAAATATAATAACGAAGCTGATTTAGTAATTACAGTATCAGAAGGGCTAAAAAATTACTGGGTAAAAACTACAAACAAACCTGTCAAAATAATATATAACGGATTCTTTGAAGAAGATTATCAAAAAAATGGTAATTGTAATCCTTCTGACGTAATTTCTATTTTTTATGCAGGATCTTTTTATAAAGAGCGGCTCATAGATTACTTTTTTGAATCACTCGGATATTTAAGAGAACAAGGTTATGATAATTTCAAGTTAGTTGTTGCTGGTGCATTTGACATAAAAGAAAAAGTAAAAAACTTAAGAGTACCCTATGAATACAAAGGTTTCATAAAAAGAGAAGAAGTTATTAAATTATATTTTGAAAGTCATTTTCTACTCTTTCCGTTAGAACAAGAAAAAGACCTTCCTAACTGGAAAGGAATATTAACAGGAAAAATTTATGAATATTTGGCGGTTAATCTATTTACCAATAAACCCATCATCATTGTGGGGCAAACTTTTGACAAGGAAAGACAAGAAATATTAGAAAAATCAGGTTGTTGCATATTCCTTAAAAATCAACAAGAAACGATTAATTTCTTCGAAAATTACTTTAAAACTAAAAAAGTCAACATTAATCCCAATCACGAATTTATAAAGTTTTTCAGTAGAAAAAACCAAGCACAAAGATTACTCGGTTTTATAAAGGAGATGTTAGAATGGAAAAAATCATAATCATTGGAGGAGGAGGACATTCAAAAGTTATCCAAAACATCATAAGAAGAGATTACAAAGAATATGAAATAATCGGCTACGTAGATCAACAAAATAAAAATCTAAACATACCTTATTTAGGAAAAGAAAACGCAGTTTTCAATTTTGATAATAAAAATTTCAAACTTGTTATAGGAATAGGACAAATCGATGAAGGTATAAAAAGAAAAGAACTAATAAAAACTTTCTTAGAAAAGGGATATAATTTTTTGACAATAGTATCAAAAAAAGCAATAATAGCAGATAGTAGTATCATTGGTGAAGGAACAGTTGTCTTTGATAATGTGGTTGTCAATGTGGATTGCAAAATAGGTGATTTTTGTATTCTCAACACGGGGTGCATAGTAGAACACGATTGCTATATAGGTAATTTTGTCCATCTATCTCCTGGAGTAGTATTATCGGGAGGAGTAAAAATAGGTGATAACTGCTTCTTAGGCTCGGGAAGCGTAGTTAAACATTACACAACCATTTGCGACAACGTTATAATAGGAGCAGGTAGTGTAGTAGTAAAAAATATCACAGAAAAAGGTACTTTCGTAGGAATACCTGCAAAAAAAATCAAATAGCAACTAAAGGAAAAGTTTAAATGTTAGATAACTCTATATAAAAGGGGGTAGTTTTATGTATACAAAAATCCTGGTGACACATGACGGGTCGGATAACTCCCAAAGAGCATTCAACGAAGCAATAAACCTTATCAAACAACTTCAAAATAAAGAAGGAATAGAACTAAATGTTGTAAGCGTAATACAAATTATAGATCTACCAGAAGTAGCAGAAAATCAAGCGATCATTGATTATTTCAGAAAATACTACAAAGAAATTCACTCCAATCTAATAGAAACAGCACAAAAAGAAAACATAAAAATAAATACCTACATCTTGGTTGGAAATCCATCAGTTGAAATCTTGAATTTCGCAAAAGAAAATAATGTAGATCTTATTGTAATAGGAAAAACAGGTAAATCGAAAATAGAGCAATGGTTATTAGGTAGTGTATCCAAGAAAATACTCGATCATGCCCCATGCTCCGTACTACTCATTAGATAACATTGGAAAAACAAATAATAGAAATTCTTAAGCAGGAAATAAACAATAACTTCAAAAATAATTCTGTATTTGGAGGACTGTCCTTTTTTGTAAAAAAATTATCAAAGAATGATAAAATAGACCATCCAATAATTAAACAACTTCTCGATTACGACTATCTAAACATAGATAACCGAAAAAAATTAGTATATCAAATATTGGATTACCTTCAAAACAAAAATAAAGAATATGAAAAAGAAGATAGCCAAACATTAAATGAAGAAAATCTTGAAAACTTTGAAAATTTAATCATCGACACAGACAATTCAATTTTGAATGCTCCTATTAATTACTTTGCTAAAGACCTTAATCTAAATAAAAGAATTTTGAATAATTTAAAGAAAATAGGGATAGAGAGTATAGGGGATTTGTTATGGTTTGTTCCACGTTCTTACAGCGACCGGACAAAAAGCGTTTCTTTGAAAGACGCAATAAACCAAGAAAAAGCATTCCTTAATGTAGAAATAATCTCTAACTATCAAATAATAAAACCAAACAATAAAAAATTGAAGATAATAAAATACATGATAAAAGATGAGTACGGTAACATTGGAGAAATAGTTTTCTTTAACCAAGAATATATAACCCACCTATTAAACAAAGGAAAAAGAATAAGAGTCTTTGGAAGAGTGATAAAAAATAGAGTTTTTCAAGTAATGCCAGAAGAATGGGAATTTGATGAATTAAAAACGATTGATTTCAACAGAATAGTCCCTACTTATTCAACATCAATTAATCCAAAAAAAATAAGAGAGATAATTTTTAGAGCACTGAAATTAGTTTATAAAAAAATTAACGATCCTTTGATAAACCTTTTAAATAAAATTCCGTCAAATTTTGAGTTCGATGACCTAAGTAAAGCTTTTGTTAATATTCATTTTCCGCCAAATTATGAATCCTTACAAAGAGCAAGAAATAGATTAGCTTTAGAAGAAATAATATATACACAAATTTTGATGAATGGGATATCAAAAAAGAAAGAAACTATTTACATAATAGACAAAGAAAAAGCTTTAGAACTATTTTCGAAACTCGAACTTCCATTCGAATTAACAAACGCACAAAAGAGGGTAATTAATGAAATAATAGAAGATTTATCAAGCAAATACAGTTGTAGAAGATTGATTCAGGGAGATGTTGGAGCAGGAAAGACAGTAGTAGCAATGGTAGCATGTTTTGTAGTTTGTAAACATGGCTATCAAGCTGCACTAATGGCCCCCACGGAAATATTAGCTACCCAACACTACAATAATTTCAAAAACATACTGCCCAATCTACAAATAGAATTACTTACATCAAAAATCAAAGGAAAAAAAAGAGAACACATATTTGAAAAACTGAAAGAAGGAAAAATAGATATTTTAATAGGAACACACGCTTTAATAAATGAGGATGTGGAATTTAAAGATTTGGCTTTAATTATCGTTGACGAACAGCACAAATTCGGAGTCCAACAAAGGTTTAAACTATACTCAAAATCGCAATGTCCCCATTTAGTTGTGATGAGTGCAACTCCAATTCCCCGAACCTTAGCATTAACCGTATATAGCGACCTTGATATATCAATAATCGACGAATTACCACCAGGTAGAAAAAAAGCAATAACAGAAATCTTTAACTATAAAGATATACGAAAAGTTTATGATTTTATAAAAAACCAGTTGAAAGAAGGTAGGCAAGCATATGTAATATGTCCCTCTATCTTCGAAAACCCTAAACTTGAACTTAAAAACGTAGAAAAAATCTACAAAGAAATAAAAGAATATTTTGCAGAATACAAAGTAGATTACCTACATGGTAAGATGAACAACAAAGAAAAAGACAAAGTAATGGAAGACTTCAGAAATAAAAACATAGATATACTTATTTCAACAACTGTTGTTGAAGTAGGAGTTGATGTACCCAATGCAAATACAATATTAATCCTGGATGCCGAAAGATTTGGATTATCTCAATTACATCAATTAAGAGGAAGAGTTAAAAGAAGTAATCATCAACCATACTGCCTGCTTGTAACCTCAAAAAATCTTTCATACCAAGAATTCAGTAAATCATTACAAAGATTAAATGTTTTAAAATATTACGATGATGGGTTTAAGATTGCTGAGAAAGATCTTGAATTAAGGGGACCTGGAGAAGTTATAGGATACAAACAACACGGATTTACAGATTTTAAAGTCCTTAACCCACTAAAAGATGTAGAATTAATAAAATTTTCCAACAAATTGGCTCAAATGATCACACCCCAAATACTCAACTTCAACTTTATAAAACAAAAAATCCAACAAATAAATCAAAAAATGCAAGATATAACTGATAGCATATAGAAAAGTATAAAAAGAGGTGAAAAAAAATGATAACCAAAGATAAAATTATAATGTCATTAAGAGGAGTAAAAGAACCCTTTTTTCAAAAAGATTTTATCCAAATGAACCTGATAGATGTTGATCTATTAGAAAACAATATTAACATAAAAGTTTACTTAAAAGAAGAAGTTTTTGATAAAAAAGAAGAGATAGAAAAAAAGATTCAAGAAAAATTGAAAATAGCATTCGGAGAACAAATAGGGAACGTAAATATTGAATTTATTAAAGTTTCTGATTATTCACAAGTCAGGAGAAGAGTAAAATTGGAGGTTTTAGATTCTAAGAAAGCTAATTTAGGTAAAGTTATAGCGGTTACGTCTGGGAAAGGTGGAGTTGGAAAATCTACAATATCAATAAATTTAGCTCTTAGCTTAAGGGAACTTGGGTTTAAAGTTGGATTACTTGATGCTGATGTCTATGGCCCATCAATACCCACAGCATTCGGATTAGAAGGAACAATATTAGAAATAAGAGATGACAAAATACAACCGATAGAAAAATTTGGTTTAAAATTGGTTTCAATAGGTTTCATGATACCAGAAGTTGATACTCCACTTATTTGGAGAGGACCTATGCTACACAAAGCAATAAATGAAATGGTTAATCAAGTTGATTGGGATAGTTTAGATTATTTGGTTGTAGATCTACCACCAGGAACAGGGGACGCAATACTTAGTCTCAACAATTCCGTAAAGATAGACGGAGCAATAGTTGTAAGTACATCGCAGAAAGTTGCTGCAGCTGACGTCATGAAAAATATAAACATGTTAAAAACACTATCAATTCCCATTATCGGTATAGTTGAAAACATGTCCTTTATTGAGTGTAAAAATGGTGAAAAAATATACTTATGGGGTAAAGGTGGAGTTATTGAATTAGCCCAAAAATACGATATAGAATTCTTAGGAGAAATACCATTTATACCCAATGTAGTGCAAACAATGGAAACCGGAAACTTAGTAATGCTTACCGAACAAACAAAAAACATTTTCAAAGAATTTGCTAAAAAAGTTATCAATAGATTAAACGTAATTAGTGTAAGTTAAATATGACAAGACTATTGATTATTTTTATTTTTTGGTTAACTTCAGTATCCTTTGCTCAAACCTATTTAAAATTTTATCTCAATTCAACACAAAGAATAGTAATTAAAGAAAAGAAAATAGATAATACAATCTCGATAAAGGGGAAAATCATCTCAAAAATCAAAAAATCGAAAAAAACATTAAAACTAACCCTAAACCTATACAACGTGGAAATAAAGATTTATGATAAAGAAAAAATAATCCAAAAGGATAAATACGATTCTTATACTCAAACTTACAACTATGAATTTTACCAAAACAAAAACAGGTATGAAATATATGAAAAAGAAGAAGACAGCAATCCCTGGAGTTTCATAAAGCCATTAATTATACTCTATTCTTTTAATGGTAAAACTGAAATGTTATCAATAACTTCCCCCAAAAATATACTAATCTTTTCAAAAGATAAAAACAATACGTATTTATTTCAGGAAAAATACAAAGAATTAGTCTTATCAAGAGGTTTAATAAAATTCAGCAAAGAAAACATCTATTTTAATATGAATTCAAACATTCCCAAAAACAAAGTTGAAAAGGTTAGTTTTTCTATAGAATCGGAAATACAAGCATTATTAAAAAAGACGAATTGATAAAAAAAGGAAGACATAGTGAAGTCGTTATATACTCTGATTTTGTTATAAAAAAATTCAAAGCATACCTTTACTCAAATTTTCTAAAAGAAAAAACAGCATTGAACAAATTAAAAAAATACAATTTCGTCCCCCAAATTATTGAATCGATTGAAAAAGAATTGATAATAAAAATGGAAAAAGTTGAAGGCATAGAACTAAGGATAATCATTAAAAATTCAAACGATACAAAATTTTTACTAAATATTTTTAAAATTATCTTTAAAATCTGTTTTATTCTTGATATAGAAGGTATTTATAAAGACGAATGGAATAGACCATTTAAACATGTTATAATTAACGACAAAACTATAAAAATCATTGATTTCGATAGATGCTTAATTTGTAGTGAAAAGAAAAATCTTCCACAGTTTTTATCATTTGTTTTCAATTTTTTCAACCTTTACAAAGATTACAAACAAACATTAATAGAATACATTCAGTTCTTAGAGAAACAAATAAGTGCGTATAAAACCTTTGGGAAACCGTGAAAATATTTGGGTAAACTTACCTTTTTACTTTTACTTCCCTTTGATATTATATAAAAATACCTCGTAGAGAAGTGGAATTAAAAAAATCGATAAAAATATCTATTATACTCAAAATTTCAGGATCGTTGGTTTGATTTTTTAATTCTTCTATTTTACTTTTAATACTCTTTAAAGATAATTTTTGATGGTAGATAATTTTATATATTTGTCGTGCTATATCTATCTGCTTAGAAGAAAAATTATTTCTTTTCATCCCTTCTCTATTTATTCCTATTACTTTTGGAGGATTACCATCAACAGTCATAAAAGGTGGTATATCTTGAGAAACTTTTGTTAACCCGCCAATTATTGTATATTTTCCGATTCTTACCTTTTGGTGTACTCCTGCCATTCCTCCAAGGATAACAAAATCATCTATAAAGCTATAACCTGCTATTCCCACAAGACTTGATATAATCGTATTATTACCGATAATGCAATTATGACCTATATGAACTTGCGACATTATAAAGTTATTATTCATAATGATCGTTTGATTATTTTCCCCAGTGGCTCTATGAATACAAGTTAATTCTCTTATAACGTTGTTTTTACCTATTTTAACAAAACTTATTTCGTTTTTAAAGCTCTTATCCTGAGGTTCTGTACCTATAATACAATTTGGATAAATAACAGTGTTTTCATCAATAATAGTGTGAGTAATATATGAATTACGCATTATTTTTACGTTCTTTCCTACCTTACAGAAAGGCCCAATATATACCCCCTCTTCTATTATCACAGTAGAGTGAATATCAGAATCTGGATGAATATAGTAACCCATTATATCTTTGCTATTTGTATGTTTTTTAACATTTGCGTAGCAATATCTAAGGATCTAATTCCATTATCTATATTCACTAAAGGTTCCCTGTTTTCTAAAACACTATTAACAAATTCCATTATTTCCAATCTTAACGATTCTGCCCTAATTATATTAGGTATTTCTATCTTCACTTCAAAAGATTCTATATCCGTATTTTTGTATATATTAGACGGTACATAATGAATTTCAATGTATTGCAGTATCAAATCTACATAGATAGAATTATCATTTTGCACTATTCTCATTTTTCTTTCTTTGGAGGGGTAACACCTACTCGCTGTCATAACAGCAATACTTCCATTCTCAAAAACTATATTACCAACAGCAATATCTTCATTATTAGTAAAATTGTATACACTATTACCAATTGAGTTTATATTCTTTATTTTTTTATCCTTCATTAAATAATTAACGATGATATCTATATCATGTATCATTAGATCAAGTAAAACACCCGTGGAAGGTTTTCTACTTGGTAAAGGTCCCATTCTTCTACATTCTATAAAGATAGGATTCGATATATAGTTAGTTAACTGTCTTATGGCAGGATTAAATCGTTCAGTAAATCCTACCATTACTTTAACTCCATACTTTTGGGAATAATATTTTATTTCTTCGGCTTTTTCTATTGTATCAGCAACAGGCTTTTCTATAAGCAAATGTTTTCCTTTTTTTATACAAGGGATAGCAATTTCATGATGTTTATCAGTAGGAGCAGCAATAGAAATTATATCGCATTCATCAACTAATTCATCGATGGAATTGAATTTTTTAACTCCCAAATTATCAGCAACAATTTCAGATTTAGAATTATCAATATCAAAAACTCCAACAAGTTTGACATTATTATTTAATGTTGAGTATATCCTTGCGTGATGAAAACCCATATATCCTACACCAATAACACCAGCTTTAAGCATTTTCATACCTTTTCAAAGCGAAATTCAAATTCCCCTCTGCTACTATTTCTTGATCTCTTAAAATTTGGGCATAAGCAAAAGGAAAGTAATCATTTCCAATTTTTTTAAGCTTTATTTTTTTAACTTTTATAATAAGAACATCACCAGGTTTAACCATCTTTTTGAATTTAAAATTTTCTACACCAAGCAAAAGTGTCAAGTAATTTTCTTTTTCTTGAAATGAGGAGAGGAATAGAACGCCAGCTGCCTGAGCAACAGATTCTATCAATATAACCCCTGGAAAAACAGGATTACCCGGAAAATGACCCTCAAAAAACCATTCATTTATACTTACATTCTTTTGAGCAATTATGTAATCTTCTCCAATCTCAACAATCTTATCTATAAATAAAAAAGGATACTTATGTGGTAAAGATTTAAAAATTAATTCTTCTGCCATTTTATTATTAATTCTCTAAAAAAATCCTCAAATCCTTCTAAAAATTAATTTACTATACTTTGTATCTCGAAATTAGTTTTGAGAATTTTCTTAATATAAATTCCCCTTCATGAGGAGCTTCTATTTCACTAAAGCCGATAGAACCTATCTCAACAAACCTATAAATACCAATAGAACTAAGGACATCTATAAATTCGTCAGTATTTTTCGTCCTAATACTACAACTCTGTAGAATTTCAGAATAATCTTTCAATGATTCTTTTAGCATTTCTAAAGTATATACATTTTTAACACATACAAATCTATTTAATGGTCCTATAAAAAATCCTGGTGAATAATCAAGAAAGACTCTTTCAAAATATTTTCCTTCATTCAAAGCTTCATTAGCCATAGAAATTTCCTCAAATTTAAATAATTCCGTATATTCATCAAAGCTAAGCTCCCCTTGCTCTATTTCAAAATTTCTTATGGCAACAGAAAGATTCTCAGCAAATTTTTCTAACAAACTCTTTTGTATTTCACCAACAATAAAAACGGTTTGAACAGAAGAACATGCCCTCTGCTCCCATAAACAAACATCCCAACTTAAAGCTTTGAAAAAGTTTTGATCATCAATAACCTCTTCAACCGTTTGAGAATCCAAAACACAAATACTATACTTAGGGCCATACAAAATGAGTTTCTTCTTAGGATCAAAATTCGAACTAAAAAATTTTATAGTATCATAGTTTCCCCAAACAACAACTCCATCATTATACTGATTCAAAAAATCGATAATATCATCTTTGTATGATATAATGGCAATATTATCAGAAATAATTCCTTCCATTCCCAACTTTTTCTCTACTTCTTTCAACGTCTCTACCCATATCAATCCCCAAAAATTCCCCACTTTTGAAGAAGTTTTTATGATGTTTATATTCTTTGTTAAAACTCCACAAAGAAGAGAATCTATGGAAGACACAAAAACATTGCCCGGAGTTATATGAGTAAGTAAACCAATAGGATAAGCTCTTAACTTAATATCCTGGCCAATCCATTGATCCAACATTCTTATATCCCCAAACTCTTTATTAATCCTCCTTACCATGTTATCATACGAAAAAATTCTACATAATTCATTAATAGCTAACTTTATCATTCCCTTACTAAACCCTATATTTTTTAAATTATCAAAAACAAAGTCAATTTTTTGGTCGTCATTCATCCAAAGCCTACTAACTTCATCTATAACTTTTAACAAATCATCGAGTTTATTCTTAATAAATTCTTTCTTTTTAGCTTTTGCTAAAATAAAAACTTCTCTTAACTCTACTTTATCAATCTCATCAAGAAACAAACCAAAGCAGTAATTCTTTTTATAATTTTGGTCCATAAAGATACCTCTCATACAAATCTAAAAATTCCCTGAACTTCTGGAAAATTTTATCTTCTATATTTAATAATTTTATTTCTCTAAGAGTTAATTCCTTAGCAAAAACAATATCTTTCATTCTGAAATAATCAATAAACATTGTAAATATTTTTTTCATTTGTTTAGTTTTTATTTGCCCTAATTCCAATTTCTCTAAATATTGTGCTAAATAATTTTTTCTTAATACGTAAAATATTCTATAGGATAGAAAAGAGATAATGAGAATAACAAGAATTTTAAAAACAAGGTCAGCTAAAAACTTTATTCTATCAATAAACTCCTCATCTAACCCTAACATTTGAAAAAGATTAGAACTCTTGGATTTATTCTCAAGATACTTCAGAGTTTGGTTATCAACATTAAACGGAGATGGATCCACAGGAATCCAACCATACGGCGTAAGAACTTCCACCCAAGCATGAGCATCATCTGCATAAACCTCAATAAACCCTGTAAATAATTCCTTGTTTTGCGGCAAATAACCTAAAACAACCCTACAAGGTATACCTAAAATTCTAAGCATAACAGCAAGAGAACTGGCAAATTGCTCACAATACCCTCTTCTTTGAATAAAAAGAAAATCATAGACTGCTTCACTTTTAGGAGGATCTATAAATAAATCATAAGTATAATTAGTTTCCAGATAATTCTTTATCTTCTCCACCTTTCCCCAAAAAGTATTCTCACCACTTGTAATATCAAAAGCCAAATCCCTAACCCTATTGCTTATTGGAGGTAATTCAATATAATTCCGTAAATCAGGATTCTGCTTTACAAGTTTTTGAAAAAATTCATCATACTCAACATAACTTATTGACTTTAATTTACTTACATCAACGTATGGGATAATAGAAATAACCGTATAAGTAATACCTTTAACTAAAGGATACTCAGAATAAAAATTATAACCTTTCATTCGTAAAAAAGAAGAAGGGAAAAACACTTCACTCGGAACAGGCACATGATACAGTATATCCGGTAAATCAGCAGTTATCATAAAATACGAATTAAAAACAGTATAATTTGAATAACTAAATTCTGAAGGCAAAGAAGAAAAATAAGAATATTCGGAAGAAGATATATTTATTTCTTGCTCATTATCATTATACCATTTTTTCCCATCATACTTTACTAAATGAATCCCCTTTATATAAGTAATAGTAGGCATTTTTACTTTCATAACAAGAACATGGGGCAATAATCCCCTATTCTCCAAATTCATCTCACCCTTAAATCCTCTATAAGTATAACTTTGTTTAAAAACATCCTCTATCTTCTTTTGATAATTAATATTAGAAGCAGGGTTGCTCATATTGATTGCTTCATCCTTAGGAGCAAATACAAACCTAAAGAAATACCCACCCGTAGGCTTAGGTAAAATCAAAAATAAAAAAATAACAACAAAAAATACAAAACCTAAAACTTTTAAACTAATAACAGATAAAAATCGCAAATCCTTAATATTACTATCCATTATAAATAAAGTCAAATAAAATAAAAAAGTAAAAATCAAGATATATAAAACAATAAAATTAGAAAAAGAAACAACAGTTAAAACTACTAATATTATCAAAGAAGAAGTTATAGAATAAAGAATATCTTTTCTTCTTGGTAAATCAAAACTATGCAGTAACAATAAAGAAATCAGTAATTCTAAAAGAGGGATCCGAGGGTCATATATGGTTTCGGGAAGCTTCCTGAAGAAATCTACCCCCACAAATATCATTAACAATGCTAATATTAACTTAACAAAATACTGCTTGCTGTACCTAAAAAAATAACTCCATGCATAACCTATAGTTAAAACAATAGAAAAAATTACCGATTTTATTAAAAATTCTTGCTCAAAAAGTGAAAAATACAAAAAAATACCATAACCCCATATACTCAATAAACACAAAAGGTAAGACATGAATCTAAATAAAACATTATTCTCAATCGTTTGCATGAGTATTATGAGTTTTACTTGTCGGCTTTCTTTTTGTAAAAAGTAATTTCAAAGGCACATTTGGTATATTCAAAATTCTTGATAAAGTATTCTTTAAGTAGCTTTTTATATTATCTGGGACTTTATCAACATTTGAATAAACTTTAAGCGTAGGTATTTCCTCTTTATAAAATTTAACATCCCTAACCTTCATTCTAACTTTTTTATCATCTACATTAATAAGCGGTAAAGAAAGCAAAACACTATCCAAAAGTTCCTTCAAATCATGTTTTGATAAATCCATATTTAATTGCTCATCAATAGAAAGTAAAGTGTAGATAACAGAATCAATCTGATACTTAGTTTTTGCACTTACAAAAATAACAGGAGCAAAAGGGATTAAGTACAATTCCCTTTTTATCTGATCCGCTAACTCATATTTTAAATTTTCGATAAATTGATTATTAAACTTCTTACCAAGTTTTTGCTTATAGTCTTCTATAACCAAATCAAACTTATTAGCGACAATAAAACAAGGTTTTTCATGCTTGTATAACTGGTATACGATCCTTTTATCCTGCCTAGTTAACCCCTCTGAAATATCAATAACCAATCCCAAAATATCTGCGTATTTTATTGTCCCCAAAGCTCTTGTTATAGAGTATGCTTCCAATTTTGAAGAAACGTGTGTTTTCCTTCTTACTCCAGGCGTATCTATTATGACAAATTTTTTACCATTGTATTCAAAGGGAATATCTATACTATCTCGAGTAGTTCCTGCTATACTGCTAACAATAACCCTTTCATCTTGATTAATCAAAGAAAGAAGGGAATTAATAATGGAAGATTTCCCTACATTAGGCCTACCAACAAATCCCACTTTCCTTCCTTCCTCTTCATAGAACCTATATTTGCTTTCTACAAACCCAAGCTTTTCAAATAATTCCTTTATCATAAAAACTAATTCCTTAACATTCATTTTAGTCTTACAAGAGATTTGGATCGAATTTTTGAAGCCCAAATCTCGAAATTCATCTTCCTTCGTATTATTAGCTTCAGATTTATTTAATACCAATATCGTTCTCTCTTTCATCCCACTCTTTCTTATTATATCCGCAAGCTCAATATCCATATAATCAATGCCATTAATATTATCAACAACAAACAATACAATATCGCTATTAGTCAAAACATCTTGTACTTTTTGTCTTACTTGTAAATCTATTTCGTCTTTAGAATTAATAATTCCACCCGTATCGATAAAAATAATTTTGTAGTCGAAGTATTGTGAGGACTTTATTAATACATCCCTTGTAGTTCCTTCAACATCAGAAACAACCGATATTCCTTTATTTATCAATAAATTAAATAGTGTTGATTTTCCAACATTTGGCTTACCTACGATAGAAACAACTATATTCATTCTTTAGAATTTATTCTTTTTAATTCAATTAATTATTTTGCTCCGAGTAAATCTCAAATCTTATTGAATTGTTAGGCATTTCAATCCTATGTCTTCTGTTTAAGCCTGGCATTGAAACCCTTATATTCATTACCCGATTATTCCCTGCAACAGCAATACCTCCATTAGTTCTAAAACCTACATAATATATTTGATTTCTTACAAGGAAAACACAAATCATAGAAATAGGATAACTATTTCGATCAGTAGGAGAAAAAAAAGAATTAAATTGATTATCTCTAACATCAATTCCAACATTAATATTCCTATCAATTTCATTAAATGTTAAATTAGGTAATCTTTGCAGGGTTGAATTATTATTATTTACCAATGCTACTCTATATGTTCTCATTTCAAAAAATCTGTTAGCAGGTTGGTTACCATCAGGTAAATTTATTCGGAGATTATTTGGATTTCCTACAATAACAGGAGATACTTTAGTAGCCTGAGCTTGAACATTTTTCAAAAAGTTAAAAATCTTTTCAGCATCATTCCTTAAAACTATTCTCTTTTTATTAGAAAGACTAAAAATCGCAATTCCACTGATTAACGCAATGATAGCAATAACAACAAGCATTTCCACCAAAGAAAAAGCATTTTTTTTCTTCATCATATAATACCTATTATTAATATTATACGTTTTACAAAAAAATCCCCCAATTTTATAGATTTGAAAAAAAATCTAATCAAAAATTCCAAAAATATCACTTAAAACATCTATAACTTTTTTATACTTTTTTTTCTTACTCCAATTCTTTTCATAATACTTTCTATCATAATATTTTTCATCATCCCTTTGATAATCTTTTTCATGATATTCATCATAGTGTTTATCATGATATTTTCTTTTTGAATCGCCATAGTTTTCTTCATCTTGCTTAACTAAGTATTGAATTATTTTCTCCATTTCTCCTCTATCTAGCCATACACCCCGACAATTCGGACAAACATCTACTACCACATTATACTTACTAATTTCCTGCATCTCTGTTTTACACAATAGGCACTTCAAAACCATAAATACCTCCTTAAGGAAAACTACTTTTTATAATAGCACTTAAACTATATTTCTTATTTGGATAGTTTTTATGATAACAATAAACTGTAACAGTGTAGAAATTGGGTTGTAAATAAATTCTTACTCTCGTTGCAATACCAAAATCTTTATAACTTTCATAAAAATAATAAGGAATTTGATTTGATTGGTAATGTTTCTTAAAAGATTCATATACATTCCATGCAGAGTTGTAAGCAATTTCTTTTTGGTCTATTAAATTGTATATAGGCCAATTACTGCCTACCTTCCTTAAAGTTACTTTATCTGAATTATACATAATTGTTTCAATTTTAGAAGATGCTATAGATAAACATTCTGTTGCAATATAGTTTTTAAAAGACAGGTCTTTAACAAGAAGGTAGAGTTGAAAAAAAGTAAGGATAAAGATTATACCTATAATCAAGGCGACGATGATCTCAGTTAGAGAGAATCCTTTCACTTAGTGGTATCGAGGTGGCCGGACTCGAACCGGCGACCTCAGGCCCCCCATGCCTGCGCTCTAACCAGGCTGAGCTACACCCCGAACTTTACCCTTTTTATAATTCAACGAAAATTCTGTTACTCCTTTACTATTTCCTATCATCCCTAAAATCCGACAAAAAATGCCAATTCTTACCTAAAAACTCCATGGATAACTATTAAATATACCTTCTTGACCCTGTGTCATTTTCTTTATACTTGTTTTATTAACTTCATAAATATTCGTTTTTATTACAAAATTCCCATAAATACTACTTTTAGCACCACCCGTTGTATAAAGCATATTAATTCCCTGCAATTGAGTTTTTAAGTTTATATCTGAAAGAAGGATATAATCCTGCCCACTTATAGTAAATTTTATAGCAATACTAACAGGCCGGATAGAAGTTTGATAAATATTTTTCTTTACACCACCAGCATAGACTTTCACAGTGTCATAGTTAATTCCCCATACAGTTGATAAATTATTTGGATTAACAGCAAATGTTTCGGATATATACTTTATTAAGTAATCTTTATAAGTTTTTAAAACATTTTTCTCTACATTAGTTAAACCTTTATTAAAAAACACATCTCTTATACTTCGCGGCATATAAACATAATCCTTTACTTTATCGTACACATAGAGATTTATTACATTGTAGTTAAAAATTTTAGCTATTTTCCAGTTATTTTGATTATCATATATAGTTGAATACAAAAAATTTTGTTCAATATTAAAATAAATCTTTCTAACATTATCATACATGAGGAAATTATAAGTTTCGTTTTGGTTTTTATAAATTTTCTCCGCATTATAAACTGAATTCAAAACTCCACCATTATATACAAAGGCATTAACAATATAAAGTAGCATATCACCCTTCTGCTTTTTTGTAGTTGCATAAATATTTTCTCTTATTTCTTTTGAAATCATAATATATCTTTTATTAGTTAAATAAAGTATGGCAATAATAGTAGTAACAAAAAGAATCATAAATAGGGCAAACAATATTATACTTCCTCTTTTTTTCATATGTATCACCCCCTTTGTTTATAATAAAAATTCTTAAAAAACTGTAAAAAATAAATTAAAAAATTTTTAAAATTAAATTAAAATAAACAATAAAAGGGAAAATAAAGTAACCCTAAAAATTATAAAATTAGATAGAAATTAAAAAGAAGGGAGGGGGAAAATTGACTTACCTAAAACAAGTACTTTACAATTTAGAAAGAAATCCTAAAGTTTTATTTACCATACAAAAGGCAAACTCAAACCTAAAAGCATGGGGATATACAGAACATGGTATTAGACACGCAAAAATTACATCACAACGAGCTATGTATATCCTTCAAAAACTATCCTATCCTGAAGAAGATATCTATTTGGCAGGTATTGCAGGATTCCTACACGACATTGGAAATGTTATCTCCCGATACAACCACGAAATAAGTAGTTCATTCATAACATTTGAAATTCTCAAAGAAATGAATGTTAAATACGAAGACATAATTAAAGTGGTATCAGCAATAGGGTCACATGAAGATAACAGTTTTCTTGATATACCCGATCACATAGCATCCGCTCTCGTTATAGCAGATAAAAGCGATGTTCACAGAAGTAGAGTCCAAAATACAGATATGAATACCTTTGATATACACGACAGAGTCAATTATGCAGTCGAAAAAGATAAATTAATCGTTAATAAAAATTCATCAAAACACGATATAATATTAGATCTGAAAATAAACACAAATTACTCATCCATAATAGAATACTTTGAAATATTTCTACATCGGATGAAAATGTGCAAAAGAAGTGCAGAAGTCCTATCGTCCGAATTTTATCTAATCATCAATGGACAAAGAATGGCTTAAAAAAATGAAAAAACCTTGCCCCCTAAAACTAAGTCTTAAACTAATTTCAAAAATAACAAGAATAATCCAAATAATTAAAAGTATTAAAATCTTTATACCATTAATTATATCTATCTTTTCTCTCATTAATATCATTATTATCGAAACTAAAAATGATCAATTTAGGCAAAATGAAAATAAACAAAAACTAAAAGAGGATATAAAAAATAACCTGCAAAAACTTGTTGATATTTTAGTTGAATCATTCTTCTCCTCTTCTCTACCAGCAATGGGATTATCATTAATCGTAAAACCCCAAGAAATAACCAGTAACTTAACAAATATAATAAATAAATATACGGATCAAATTTTCGATGAAATACTACCTCAAAAAATAAAGTCAATAATAGCAAATAAAGAAATAAATAATAAAAACCAATAGAAACAAAAAACCGCCTGTCATACAGGGCGGAATATAAATACCTATGACCCAAAACCTAAAGGTTTTGGCAAATAGAAAACACAATGGAAAATAACTGCATATTCTGTAAGATAATAAACAAAGAAACTAAAGCAGAGATAATTTTTGAAGACGATAAAATTATTGTTTTCAAAGATATATACCCCAAAGCTCCCATTCATTGGCTCTTTGTCCCCAAAAAACACATACCTACCCATATGGAAATAACCGAAGAAGACAAGGAAATAATGGGACATCTACACATTATCACTCAAAAAGTAGCCAAAGAAAACAATATAAACCATTACAAATTAATAATGAACTGCGGTTATGAAGCAGGACAAAGAGTATTTCACATACACCTACACCTACTCTCAGGAAAAATAATGGGAGAAGTATAAATGGGAAAAATAGAAGTAGAAAAATTCCTAAACATATTGGAACAAAAATATAATCTCCACATTAACTTCGATGTTATACTTGTTACAGGAACAGCAGGTAAAACCACAACATCACATTACATCAACCTAATCCTACAAAACTCTACAAACCTCAAAATAGGCTTATTTTCTAAACCACACATAACTAACATAACAGAAAGGATTAGAATAAACTACGTACCAATAAAAGAAAATCAATTTGAACAAATACAAAGTTTTGTTAAATCCATCAACCAAGAGCATAATCTTAATTTCAGTTGGTTTGACGAATTAGTAAGCATTGCAATCATTTACTTTATAAAAGAAAAAATTGATTTAGCAATATTTGAAATAGGAATTGGAGGTTTGAAAGATTCTACAAATGCATTAAAATCAATAATAAATGTCATTACCAATATAGGATTAGAACATACAGATATCCTTGGAAAAACAATAAAAGAAATAGCACAACAAAAAGCAGGAATAATTAAAAATAAATCAATAGTAGTAACAAACGCAACAAAAGGATTAAAACAAATAAAAGAAAAAGCAAAACAAACTAATTCAAAAATTTATAAACCTACAAACTTCTTCAAAATAGAAAAAATAAACTCACAATTCCCTTCTTATACTTACAAAATAAAACTTAAAACAGAAACAAGGAAAACAGACTTATTTAATAAAAAAGAACTAACATTAAAGTTTAATACATACTACTTAGTAGAAAATTTTTTAATAGCTTTAACTACGTCACTGTTGTATTGCATGGAAAAAAACATAAATACCAGATTCGATAATTTGCAAAATTGTGTAGACTCTATGGATGTAAAGCTAAAAACTCAAATTTTTGAATATTACGACAAAAAAATTATAATCGATACTGCCAAAGATTACCAATCCCTATTAAAATTATTTAAAGAATTATTTACAAGAATAAATCAAAAATTCGCAGTAATTCTGTCTTTTTCAAAAGGCAAAGAATTAAAATTAATAAAAAAATTGCTACTTAATCTACTCGAAAAAAACATAAAATTATACCTTTCTGAGCATTCCATAGAAGAAAAAAAATTAAACCCATACCACCTAAAAGAAAAACTAATAGAAAAATCAAAAAAAATGGAAGAAAAAGAAAAATTAAAAAACTTGCAAATAATAACACCATTAAGCCAAATAGAAGAAGAAATAAAAAAAATAGAAGAGCAAATAATTGTTATAACAGGCTCATTATATTTCTGTGCTGAAATTTATAACAACTTATTAAATAAACGTCCAGAAAACTTCCAAGTAGCAAAATAAAAAGATCCTTTTTTAAAAAGTGGAAAACTCCCACAGCAGGAATACCCTATCTTAGGGGAAAGGAGAGAAAGTTAATGTTATTATTCGGAACAGCAGGAATCCCAAACTCGGCCAAAAAAGACACCTTCTCAGGAATACTCAGGCTAAGAGAGTTAAATTTAGACGCAATGGAACTTGAATTCGTCCATGGAGTTAAAATATCACACATAAATGCTCAAAAAATAAATACTTTTGCTAATAAAAATAATATTTCCCTCTCTTCTCATGCCCCGTATTATATAAACCTTAATTCATTGGAAAAAGAAAAAATAGAAGCAAGCATATTAAGGATAATAAAAACTGCAGAAATATCACATATTAGTGGTGCCAGGAACATCGTAGTCCACCCAGGATACTACCACAATATGGATAAACTGGAAGTTTATAATAATATAAAAAATGCATTAAAAAAAGTAGTCCAAGAAATAGAAAAATATAATGTCGTTATAAGAATAGAAACAATGGGAAAGATTAGCCAATTCGGTTCTTTAGAAGAAGTTCTCAATCTATCTCAAGACCTGGGACCCAAAATTATGCCATGCATAGATTTTGCACATCTACACGCAAGAACTATCGGAAAAATAAATTCTTACAATGAATTCTGTAAAGTCATCGATGACATACAACATAAATTAGGAAAAGAAGCAATAAAAGATGTTCATATACATGTTTCTGGAATAAAATACAATGAAAAAGGAGAACTACATCATCTAAATTTCAAGGAATCAGATTTCAATTATATCGATTTAATTAAAGCACTCAAAGATTTAGAAGTAGAAGGAATGGTCATCTGTGAAAGCCCTAATTTAGAAGAAGATGCGCTATTACTTAAAAACCTTTACCATAATTAACCTTATTTTTTATTGAAAGAAACATAATACAATGGATTAGGTAGTTTGAATCCTTTTAAAGAATAACCTCCTAAAAGGTCACTTAATTGATCACCAATGTTTGCAATAATGGTATATCCCATACCTACTATTTCTTTTCTTGCTTTTACTTTACTTTCACCTACACTAAGTTCTGGATCCCTAAAAAATATACCATCAAAATTGTCAAAACCCTCCTTCTTTAAATTAGAAATAGTAATATCTTTATCAACTTTTTTCCTACCTGTTACAAAAAATACCTTAATTCCCATACTTTTGCATATTTTATATAATTCTAATACAGGTTTGATAGCAACTGCTTTCTGAGAATACCTCCATTCAATCAGTTTTTCATAAGTAACATTAAAATTATTTTCCAAATGCAACTGGGCATTAGATAAAGCAGTCTCATCTATATCCAAAACAACAGCAGGATTATTCACTTCTTTATAAGTAGTAACAATGTGTTTCATAGCAAGTTTTACTACTTTCTCTATGTCTCTTTCATACTCACCGTTATTTAAATAATTAATGATCTTATTTTTCAGTAAACCTAATTCATCAATTTCCTCAGGTATATATGTATCATCAAAGTCAAGCATCTTACCATTTTTAGAAACATTTTGAAATTTATGGTTGAGAAAAAGTGAATGACTATCCTCTACAATAGATAAATTCATACTAATTCCACTACCCTCCCAATTGCAGATAATTATATATTTCAAACAATACCTGAATAAAATAAATAAATGTAAAAAAAATGTAAAAAACTTAATAATATTTTTTATTAATTTGCCTCAAAACAAAAGGAGCAATAAAAGTTGTCAAAAGAACAACAAATATAACAACAGCGTATAATAAATCGTTATATAT
Source organism: bacterium (assembly GCA_030549815.1). Classification (GTDB taxonomy): domain Bacteria; phylum DRYD01; class DRYD01; order DRYD01; family DRYD01; genus DRYD01. The sequence goes on from JAUQQQ010000004.1 coordinate 25,235, forward strand.
TTTGGCTTGCCTACCGAATTCAGCAAATATAAGCCCGACCTCACCACGAGGAAGCATCGAAAAACCAACCATTAACCTCTCCCTAAAACTAACATTAATAAAAAATCCTGCTAAAACCTTAGAAACAACAGCAACAATAGTTATAATAACAGTTAAAATCCAAAAATCAAGTGAAGCAAAATTTATTGATTTTAAATTAACTTGCAAACCTATGAAAACAAAAAACACAGGAGTAAAAAGCCAAATTAAGGGAAGTATCGAATGCTCCACCTTCTCCATAGTTTGCTTCTTTGTTGATAAAAATTTCAAAAATGGTATGTTAAATCCCCTTGACATAGCCAAACCAACAATAAAAGCACCTAAAATTTCAGGAGAACCAAATTTATAAGCTAAAAACGAAAAAATAAAAACTACAGATATAACCGCCGCAGGTATAAAATCCAAATTTTCAAGCTTTTCTGAAAGTATTTCAACCAATTTTGTCATCAATTGAGCTACAAAAGGTGCAAATATAAAGAAAGTGCCCAAGTAAAGAAATAGTACCAATATGTTATTGAATTCAAAAGACATATTTTGAGATAACTGAACAAGAATAGCCAATATAACAACACCTAAGATATCATCCAAAACAGCAGCACCTAATACAATCTGTGCAAAATTTTCTTTCATCTTATCAAGATCTTTTAAAACTCTCACAGTAATTCCTATACTCGTTGCAGCCATAGTCCCTCCAATGAACAACGAAACGATAAAATCCATCTTTAATAACAAAAAACAAACAAAAAAAGAAAAAATAATAGGCAAGAAAGCACCCACGAAAGCAACAATTAAAGCATTAATCCCTACCATCCTTAGCTGTCTTATATTAGCTTCCATTCCCACTTGGAATAACAATAATACAACACCAATCTCTGCCACTATCTTTATAACCTCATTAGGTTTAATTAATCCCAAAACACTTTGGCCTAAAATAATACCTACTAATATCTCACCAATAACCGAAGGATACCCGAATTTAGAAATAGTATCACCAATAATACGAGCCAATAAAACTATTAATCCCAAATACCAAAATATACTGTGATCCATACTCCTATTTTTGTTTTAACAACAAACTCGGGATTTTCAACCTTACAAAATTATCATACTAGCAAACTGTAGCAGAACGCTTTATTCCCTGCTCTCTATTAAACCACTCTATCTTCCTTTTCTTCTTGAAAGACGACTACCTTTTAAAACTACGTTCTTTGTTTTTCAAATTTAAACTTTAATTTTATTTTTTACCATGTAATGGAGCAAATCTGCAACTCTTGCAGAATAACCCATTTCATTATCATACCAAGCAAATATCTTTACCATATTTCCATTTATAACCTGAGTTGATAACCCATCAACGATAGAAGAATAAGTTGATCCTTTAAAATCCATGGAAACAAGTGGTTCCTCTGTATATGCTAATATCCCTTTTAAATATGTTTCCGAAGCATTTTTTAATGCATTATTAACATCCTCGACAGTTACATTCCTTTCAGTAAGGACAACAAAATCCACCAGTGAAACTGTAGGAGTTGGGACTCTTATAGAAACACCTGTAAATTTTCCTTTTAATTGAGGAATAACCTTTTCAACTGCTTTTGCTGCACCAGTCGTAGTTGGGATCATATTCAAAGCAGCAGCTCTTGCTCTTCTCAAATCCTTATGAGCTATATCAAGTATTCTTTGGTCATTTGTATAAGAATGTATAGTTGTCATATGACCTGCGATAATACCGAATTCCTTGAAAATAACTTTAGCAAGGGGTGCCAAACAATTTGTTGTACAGGAAGCATTAGAAATAACAAAATGTTTTGATAAATCAAGTGCTTCTTCATTAACTCCCAAAACTACTGTAATATCTTCACCTTTCGCAGGAGCAGTTATAACAACGTATTTAGCTCCCGCTTTCAAATGTTTTTCAGCTTTGTCTCTATCCGTAAATTTTCCACTTGACTCGACAACTATTTCGACACCAAGATCTTTCCATGGTAATTTTTCAGGGTCAGCCTCTTGAAAAACTTTTATTTTCCTGCCATCTATTTGAATATAATCTTCTCCACTCCTTACTTCACCATCATAAACCCCATAAGTACTATCATATTTAAAAAGAAAAGCATTTGTATGAGGATCAACAAGGTCATTAACAGCAACCACATCAAACTCGGGATACTTTTTTAATATACTTTTCAAAGTTAATCTACCAATTCTTCCAAATCCATTTATAGCTACTTTTGTCATTCTTTTCCCCCCTTTATTTTGAAGTTAATATCAACCTGCTACTCTTTATCGGAGAATTCTTTTTAATAAAATCAACTATTAATTCCCTGGCATACCCATAATTCTGCAAAACTGGGAACTTAGAGAACTCAGTATATCCATCTCCACCATAATAAAGAAAATCCACAGTTGCTACAGTATAATATTCATCCTCCTTCAGCTCTTTACCTCTCAAAAACCACTTCCCATTAATATTCTCCAATGAATCATTGTAGTGAAGCTTTGTTTTCTTTTGATCCATTGAATCAAGTAAGGAAATTAAATCTGAGCCTTTCATCTTAAACTTGACAACCGTATTTTCAAAAGGTAAGATGTTAAAAATTTCTCCATATGTTATTTCTCCTTTATTCAATACATCTCTTATTCCACCGTGATTATAAAAAGCTATATCACTATTTGTCATATAACTTAAAACATTGGTTATAAACGTTCCTAAATTTTTATCAATATCTTTGGAATCTTTATTAAGTTCAACATCAGAAAAACCTATTACTTCAGAAGAATATTTCTCAGCATCCACAATATAATTTTGAACAACTTTATATGCATTTTTATCAGGATTTATTATAGCATTTATCGTTGGATAAAGACTATAACTAAAACTTTTTATTTTCTTATTTTCAACGTCCAACTTTATATGCCCAACATACTTTCCATAAGATCCTGCCTGAACAATGTATATTTTCTTATTATTATTCTCAACAACTATAGGTTCGAACAATTCCGTATGGCTATGTCCTCCTACTATAAGATCAACAAAATCAACATTTTTTGCAATTCTTTCATCTTCTTTAACTCCACAATGAGAAAGAACCACAACTAAATCAGGATTTTGAGCTAAAATATCATTTTTGTATTTATTAAGAGTTTCAACAGGATCAATTATATCCCTATTATTCAAAGCATTTGGCATAGTTATTATTTTTGTTTCTGGCGTTAATAACCCAATAACTGCCACTCTTAAACCATCTTTGTTAATAATAACGAATGGTTTTGTATTATCAAAAAGAGGATAAGCATTGGCACATAAAACAGGAGCAGATAATCTTCTAACCATATTTTTCATTGCATCATATCCAAAATCAAACTCATGATTACCCAAAGCAACAGCATCAAATTTCAAATAGTTATAGAAATCAACAACAGATAATCCATTAGACAAGTTAGAATATATAGTTCCCGCACTAAAATCACCTGCATCAAATAACAATACATTCTTCTCCTTTTGTTTAATATTGTTTACTATAGCAGATATATACTCAGCACCTGCAACAGTATAACTGTAATTTTTATAAATCTTCTGAACCTGCGGCACCAACCTTCCATGAAAATCATTTAAATGAACTATATTAAGTTCTTTCGCAAATACAGATGCAAAAACCAAAATTAAAATTAAAACAATGGTTATTATTTTTTTCATTGTATTCCTACTTAACTATGCAACAGCATAGGTCAGGTTACTTGTATTCCGCCATAACCTGACAAGCGGAAAGTAAACTACCACACGTTTTTCATCCTTAATCGCATCCACACACATAATCTACATCCCTTACAACTTGTTTATTTCCACCTTTGAATTAAAACCCACCCATATTGCATTAAACCTCAACTCTAATAAATTCCTTCTCATAAACCTTCTCGAAAAACAACCATTCATCATTTCGTTGGTATTTATAAAAATTATCAACATTGATATAAGTCATCGTTGCAAAAATACTAATAAAGATAAAATAAAAAAGATTTGGATGAAAAGCGGTTAATGGTAAAATTAGAGTAGAAAAAATAGCAACCTTTTTTAAGAAAGGAACACTTTTCTCAATTCTATTAATATCAAAACCCTTTAGGAAAGGTAAAGTAAAAACATGTTTCATTAACCACCAAATTCTTGAATAATTATAATGACTTTTACCAAAAAACCTATTAAAATGTTTAACCGGATAATTTGATATCAACTCTTTTTTAGCTTTAGTAATTATAGGTAAGAACCTGTGATAACCATGCGGCAGTTTTAAACCTTTAACACATTGATCCCTATATACCTTTAATGAACATCCCACATCCTTAACGTCATAGTTTGATACCAGCCTAATAATCCAATTGCCTATATTACTTATTTTTACCCTCATTCCTTCATTTCTTTGTTTTCTATATCCGCTAACAGCATCCAAATTTTCATTTATTAATTTTTTTATCATATAAACAAGGTCTTCAGGATCATTTTGAAGATCAGAATCTATGGTAGCAACGAATTTTCCTTTAAATTTGGAGAATCCGAGGCTAAGAGCAGCAGACTGCCCCTCATTCTTCAAAAACTTATAAATATAAACACTGAGATTAATAGATTCAACAGGGATACTATCAATAGATTTTATAAGTAAATCAGTGCTATTATCACTACTACCATCATCTATAAAAATAATTTCAAAATTATTTAACCCTAAATCCTTTTTTATTTTCTCAAAAGTGTTTACGATTTTACTATATAATATTGGCAAATTTAATTCTTCGTTATGATAAGGGACGATTAAGCTCAAGTCCATATTATATGCCTTTCCGCTAAAGCAGTTAATAATTCGATAGCTGCCTTGAAATTCTTCTCATTCTGTATGATTATATCTGCATACTTTTTAGTAGGTTCAATAAATTCAACATACATCGGACGCACAAAATTAACATATTGCTCAATTATATCATCAATATCTCTTCCTCTTTCCTTTATATCCCTGTAAATCCTTCTAATCAGCCTTATATCATCCGGCGCTTCGACAAATATCTTTATCTTGCTCATCCTTCTAATTCTCTCATCATAAAGAGCAAACAAGCCTTCCAAAATAACCACAGAATTTGGGTAAACCAACTCAAACTCCTCTTTTCTTGTATATTCAGTAAAAGAATAAATCGGTTTTTTTATGGGCTTACCAGAAATTAAACTATCGAGATGGGTATAAAGAAGATCCCAATCTATAGAATTAGGATGATCAAAATTAAACTTCTTTCTTTCTTCAAAGCTCAAATGAGAAAGATCAACATAATAAGAATCCATACTTATAAGAGAAACTTTATTACTATTAAGTATTTCAATGATGTTCTTTGCGATTGTAGTTTTACCCGACGCAGTTCCACCTGCTATAGCAATTAGCAACATCAATTACACCTTTCCCACACCTTTAACTATTTCGCACCTTTTTGCTTATAAAAGTTTTCCCACTTTGCTTTAAACTCTTCCTTATTAAGCTTATAGTAATCTTTGTTTATTTCAATATATGTTTTATACTCCTCAGGAACATCCTCCTCAGGATATATAGCACTAACTGGACATACACTTTCACAAGCACCACAATCTATACAAACATCAGGGTCTATGTATAATTGAAACTCTCCACCATCTTCAGATTCAGTGGGATGTATACAATCAACAGGACAAACACTTACACAAGACCTATCCTTTGTACCTATGCATTTTTCTGTTATTACTCTTGCCATACTTTTTTACCTCCTTTCAATTACTCCATTATAAACTCCGCATCATTATCAACTAAACAATAATATTTACCATCTTTGTTATAGAAATTGATGCTTTCAACAGGGGTTGGCTGTATCTTAGTATATAAAAAACCACCATTACTTTCAAATTCTAAACCTAACGAATCAACATTGTTAAAATAAATAATTTTATTTTTATAAACACCAAAATTATCAGAAATAGATAAATTAATTTTAGTTTCAACTATATCAAAGTTTTCCTTATTTAATTTAATCATAACTCCCTCTTTAAGAAGGATCCAAAACCCATCATTTGCAGCTTCTATTCTTGCAGCCTTAATATTTAATTCCAAAATTTTTTCAACCCCTCCTTCTTTATTTATAATTACTAAATTTTCGCTTTCCAAAAACAATGTTAAAAAATTGTTAAAAGCAACATCCCTAATATCAACTAAAGTATAATTCAACAAAACCTCAGAATTTTTAACGAAAAAATCAATAGTCTTTTCCCCTTTAACAACAAAAAATATAGTATCATCCTTTTTCTGAAGTAATAAAATCTTTTCAGCATCAATATCTATATCAAATTCCAATAATAATGTTTCATCAATCACATTAGTAGAAAAGTTTTTATCTTGAACCCCAATAAACTCTACTTTTCTTTGATTTTTTTCAATAATTACAGTGAAAAATGAAGTTAAATAGTTGAAATAAAAAATATATTTATCATCCAGAATTTTAAAATCAACTATTTTTAGGTTATTAATAAACTCAGATATTAATTTCCTTTTTTTGCTTTGATAATCTATAAATTCATGCAAAACACTTTCATTTTTCCTTATTTTTTCTATATTTTCCTCATACACTAATTCAATTTTATTTTCATTAAGTTTCAAAATCCTTATAAATGAACCATCATAAACAATATTAATAGTTTCATTTTTAACTTTAACTAAATTAGAATTCCTGGAGATTAATTGAAAATCATTGAAATCTTTTGTAAAATATAATTCATTTAAATCCTTAAAAATGAATAACACAACAAATCCATCATTAAATTTTTTAATCCTAAAAACATCAGACAAAATAAACTTTAACCAAAAATCCCTATTAATCATTAGATCTTGAACAGAAACATTATCACCATTATCCAATACTATTTTCCTTAACAAGTTATTGCTATTAGAAATAGCAAAAATCATTATTTTATTAATTCCTTCTAAAAATACCAACCTAAAATCATTTTTTACAACATCAGAAATATCAATATCTTTTTTCACAAAACTTTTCAATTCAATTGTTTTTACTCTTTTATAAACATTAAGCAAATGGTTAGAATTTTTTATCGAATGTAGATAAAAAAACGAATCATCGATTTTAATAAAAACAGGAACAGAGGCACTTTTCAAAGTTTTTACCTCCTCATAATAATCTAACCCACTAATAATCTCTATAAATTTTCCCTCTTCAAACTTATAAATACTATCACTACTAAAAATAAAATCACTACAAATATTCAATACTTCTTTCCTTACTTCATAGATAAAATCAAACGATAAATCAGAATTTAACTTAATCAGTCTTAGAAAATTTTTCTCCAAATTAATGACTAATAAATACAAATCCTTGGAATCAAATACCTTAACAAAATCCCAATAATGAGATTTACTTTCCCAAATAGGTAAAAAATATGTTCTAACTTCATTATTTTCTACCAAATCAAAAAATAATGAATCTCTTAATAAAATAAACCCGTCGTTCCATCTACTTATGTCATTTACTTTAAAATGCAAGTCAAAATTTTCAGGGACTTTGGTATAATAAAACAACATTCCTTTATCACTCCTTAACCAAATAAACCTTAACCTTTCTTCTGCCCCACCTAATAGCGTCTTGATAACTTTCAAAATACAAATCTATTTTAAATCCTTTTATTGCTGATCCTGTATCCAAAGCTTGAGCATAACCATACCCCTCAACATACAATTTAGTTCCCAAGGGTATTATTGAAGGATCCACAGCTGCAACTCCTCTTCTTACTCTACTTCCTGTAGCAGTGTAATATCCAACTACTCCAACACCAGCAGTATATCCGCTACTTTCCATTATATAATAAGGTTTACCTTCTAAACTATAGATAGGGCCAATACCAACTTCAACGATCTCATCAACCTTTTCTTCAATAACATTCTTTCTTAATAATTCAATTTCTCTTGTTCCATCATAATTAAGATAAACTAAATATTCTTTAAAAACTTTACCATTTTTCCCTTTTCGAGTAACTCTTATTTCACTTTGCGGTAAACTACTGCTATAAAAAACTACCCTCTGATAAGGAATAATCTCCTCTTTCTTGCTAATAAACCTAACATTAACACCTACATGATTATCAACATTTTCTACAGAAAATGAAGTAAGTTCAAATCCCTCCTTTAAATCAACAAAATCAATTCCTTTTATATTTTCTACCTTTACACCCTTGTTAACAATTATTTTTTTGACTTTATCAGATATTATTCTTTTAATCCTTTGACTATCATAAAATGCAAAACAACTAATTTCATATTCTTTAGAATCAAAGACAAAATACATTTTTTGTGGAGTATAAAATTTAAATTTCTGAGCCAAGACAGAAGAAGTAAGAGGATTAAAACGTCCTACATTACCGTTTCTTAATAAAACAAATAACTCCTTTTTATCAAAACCCGCTTTAACTAAAACATCTCTTAAACTTTCCGAAAAATTACTTTTTACAACTTTTTTTACATTATCAACACTTAAAACAATATCAAAATTTTCAAAAACATCAACCCCATTTTCATTCACAGATAAGGAATATATTTGTTTATCGACATCAAATTTCGGTTTACCTAAAACAATTTTGCTTTTTACAAAACCATCTTTATTGTAATAATTAACATAGTAAAAATTAATCTTACTGATAAAAACAATAATAAAAATTAAAAAGATTACTAAAAAAAACAAACTACTTCTCATCATCATCTTCGATTTCTTCTTCGCTTTCTATCAAACCATATTCTTCTAATGTTTTTTCTAACAACTGTATATACAAACTTCTCTCTATATAACCGAGTATATAGAAAGCTTCTTCTTCATCTAATTTGTATCCAACTAATAAATCCATAACTTCTTGTGCAATATCTTCCAATTTATCAAGTGTTCTCATAACAACACCCCTTTATTAATTAACATTAATTATTCTATACTTTATGTCTTTTCCCTTAACTTTAACAGAAAATTCCCAATCTTTAATAGCGTTGAATATTTTCGAATTATCGATTTCAACATTCTTTAAAAAACTATCCAATTCTTTTAGTAATTTATTTTTATCCTTGGCTAAACTTTCAAGTTTTTTTGTAAATTTTGAATGATTAACTATAGCTTCCCATTCGTTCATACTTTGAATATTTTTAATCATTTTTTGCCAATCATCTTCAGAATTAATAATCCTTTCTATCTTTCTTTCAAATTCGGGAATAAATCTTTCTATCATTTTTTCAATAACTTTAGCCACGGGAGATTCCGTAGTTATTTTGTAATTTTCTCCATCACCCTCTATCTCTTCATACAACGCTACTATTTTTACTTTTATTTTTTTATCCCAATTACCACTATCATTAACCAATAATTCAAATTCCCTATCAATAATAGGAACAGAAACAGTTTTCTTCGTTGTCTTTAATCTTAAAACCTTTTTTTCTTCAGATTCCTCAGATTCCTCTCTTTCTATCTCCTCCAACCTACTTTGCAAATTTGATTTTTCCTGTTTTATCCTAATAAGGGTTTCCAAGTTAAACTGGTAATCCTGATTATCAGGGCTATCTCCACCTTCCATTTTCGCTTCCTGAATTTTTTCCCGCTTTTCTTTTTCTTCCTCAGATAACTTCTTCAATCTTTCTAATATTTTCTTTTTCACATCTTCCATAAATACTTACCTCCCGATATTTAACAATTTCTTGGTTTGGTTAATATCAGCAATCGGCCTACCTAATTCATTAGCCATTCTTACTATTCTTTTTACTAATTCTTGATTTGTAGCTAACACTCCTTTCCTATAATAAATATTATCTTCCAAACCAGTCCTAACAAAACCACCAAGAATGATAGAAAGAGTATTTATTAATAATTGATTTTTGCCTACTGCTGCAGCAGACCAAGTAAATTGAATATTCCTTCGCTTCAGATCATTAATCATAAATAACAGATTTTCAGGAGTTGCAGCAGCACCCCACCTAACTCCTAAAACAAAATCCACATGCACTGGCTCATCAACAAAACCATTCCTAACAAGATACTCAACCATATCCAACATACCCAAATCATAAACCTCTAATTCAGGTTTTATTTCTAACTCCTTCATTTTCAAAGCGAGTCTTTTTATAAAATCAGGAGTATTGATAAACAATTCATCTCCGAAATTCATCGTCCCTAAATTCAACGTAGCCATATGGGGTTTCAGTTTCAAAGGTTCCATCCTTTCCTCTTCAGTCATTCCTACAGCGCCACCCGTTGTAAATTGTATTATCATCGGCACCTCTTTCTCAATTAACTCCTTTACCTTAGCAAAATACTCAACTTTACTTGATGGAGTTCCATCTTCTTCTCTAACATGTATATGTGCAACCGTAGCACCCAAATGATAACATTCGATAGCATCACGAGCTATTTCTTCTACCTTAACAGGCAAATAAGGATTTTTCTCTTTACTAACCTCAGCACCACATAAAGCAACAGTTATTACCAATGGTGTATCCATACTAAACTACTTGCTTGACTTTATTGTATATCGAAAAATAATCCATATTATGATAATTCAACAAATCATTAGCAGGAGCACTCAAAGGAATTTTATCTATTGCGATAATCTCGAAATAATCTAAAACCTTCCCTTTCTTCAAAAGCAAAGAAGAAACAATTTGCCCCATACCACCATATAAACTATGCTCTTCAAAAATCAAAACTTTCTTAATACCATCCAAAGCTCTAACAAGGTAATCCTCATCCAATGGTTTTATACTGTAAATATCAATAACTCTAACATTTATTTCTTCGTCCTTTAGTTTGTTATAGGCCTTAATAACTTCAAATAATGGAACACCATTAGATAGAATAGCTATTTCATCGTTTTCTGATTTTCTTAAAACTTTTACTTTACCAATCTCGAATTCTTCATTGATGTCATAAAGAATAGAAGTAGAAGGTCGAGAAGTCCTGAAATACACGATTCCATTTAACTTACCCTGTAAATGTTGATTAATCACATTAATCAATAATTTCTGAGCACTTACGGAATCTGATGGATACAATACAGTGCTTTCGATTAAAGAGCTAAACATAGCCAAATCTTCAAGAGCCATCTGAGAGGGTCCATCTTCCCCTATAGAAACTCCAGCATGAGTCCCAACAAAAATAACCAACGGTGGCTTAGAATACATCATCATTCTTACAAAATCAAAAGCACGTGTAAAGAAAGCACCAAAGGTAGATAGATAAACTATAAAACCATTTTTTGCTAACCCTAACGCCATCCCCGTCATAACCTGCTCAGCTATATGACATTGAATAAATCTATCTCCATATTCTTTTTCAAAATATTCAGTATAAGTAGAGTTTTTAACATCTGCATCTAAAACAACCAAATTATTAATATACTTTCCAACTTTGGTTATAGCTTTTGCTACAGCTTGCCTCGTAGCCATCTCCTTATATTCCACTTCTACAGGAATCAACTTATTCTGAACTGAATTTGAATAGGGATATCTTCTATAACTAACATTTACACTAACTTCTTCATTTTGTATATTCAATTCTTGTATTGCTTTATTTAGTTCATCCAGAGTTTGCAGAGGTTTTCCATGCCAGTTTTCCTTATTTTCCAGGAAAGAAACCCCTTTGCCTTTAAAAGTTTTAGCAACAATAGCAAACGGTTTATTAACACCGTTAATAAATTTTTGGTAAGCCCCTTCAATTTCTTCTATATTATGTCCATCAATAACAACATATTCCCATCCAAAAGCATCAAGTCTCTTTACATATTCATCTAAATTATGTTTAAAGAGAGTTTCTTCACTTTGCCCCAACCTATTAACATCTATTATTAAGCAAAGGTTATTGAGGTTATATTTATATGCTATATTTAATGCTTCAAAGTTGCTTCCTTCTGCAAACTCTCCGTCACCGATCAAAACATATACTTTAGAATCTATTTTATGGTATTTTCTGGCCCAAGCTGCACCAACAGCTATAGATAATCCCTGCCCTAATGATCCAGTAGCATACTTAACTCCATTTAATTTCACGCTTGGATGCCCTTCTAACAAACTTCCCAATTTTCTTAGTGTTTTTAAATCCTCGTTTATTATTCCTACTTTTTTGTATATCGAATAAAGTAATGGAGCAGCATGACCTTTTGAAAGTATAAATTCATCGTGGTATATTTGTGGATAATTTTCCGGTTCAAAAACAAGGTATTTAAGAAATAAAACTGTTACTAATTCCACAGAAGAAAGACAAGTAGTAGGGTGTCCAGATTTCGCATAAAAAGTGCTTTCCAATATATCTTTTCTTATCAATTTGCATAGTTCTTGGCTGTTAGTAGTTGTGATCATAGTGAGAAAAATGGAGCCGAGGGGATTTGAACCCCTGACCTTCTCGGTGCAAACGAGACGCTCTCCCGCTGAGCTACGACCCCTTCCTTTTTTATTCTATTCCACAAAAAACCCTAACATCCTCTTTTAATTACTCCCTAACCACAGTTCCATAACTTAATGATAAAATAATACATTCCATATGGAAGAGTATTTTACATCTTGTAATATTCTATCTAATTGCTGTATTTAGGCACAAAGTGGTATTAAGAACAGAGGGTATAAAGAAAACTTTGTCAAACAGTTATTTATGTAGAAGTTTTTTGGCTACTTACAAGTAATACTTTTTGAAGCAAGAAAATGAGTTCTTCAATTTTTCCTTTTAAATCAGCACCCTCCTTAACATCGTAGATAAAAAATTGTTCTAAAACTTCAAAACCACAAAATTCGAATATAACATGCTGATTAATTTTTTTTATTGCAGACTCTAAGGAATTTTGCTTATAAACTTCTTCTTTTCCTCCAAAGGTAGATATAACAATACATTTTTTACCTTTCAATAAAGGTAAGGTTTGTCCATCTTCATCGATACCATAAGCAAATCCGTAAGAAAATACTTTATCGATATATCCTTTTAGGATGGCAGGCATAGAGCCCCACCACGTTGGATAAATAAAAATCAATAAATCACTACCTTCGATAAATTTTTGTTCTTCTCTTACCTTTTCATCATGCTTATCAAAAAACAAAACAGGGTCAAATTTCTCTTCATATAAATCCCGAATCCTAAAATCAATCCCTTTATTTTCCAAAAACTCCTTGACTTTTAATAATATTTGATAATTAAAGCTTTTTTTACTTGGATGTGCAAAAATTATTAAAACTTTCATTATTTATTTTTTACTCTTCTTCCTCAATTGGCCTATTTATATATTTTGTCATTTTATCTATTTCTTCGACTAATTTTTGTTCGTCTCCTTCTCCAATTGCTTCGTTTATTTTGGAAATTATACTATCCATGTATTTGTCCCCTGTACTTTCAAGTTCAAAATCTTCTTCCTCATCTTCATAATTTTCGTCATTCATTATTTTCTCAAATTCTTCTTCTATGTTGACTTCGTCATTTTCTTCGTCTTCAATTTCAGCAATTTCCATTATGGTTTCCACAGATTCTATTATCTCTTGTAGTTCATTTTCAAGCTCCTTAAGTTTTTCCAAATCTTGTTCTGATAAACTTCCCATTTCTATAAGCACCAGAAAATTTTGCAAAACACCGTTTATTTTTTCTAAGTAAGGTATAAATTGGGCTACGAAAGGGTTTTCAGCATCCGTAGTATATTCTAACTCCTCCTTTATCCCTTTACTTATATTGTTCAATAAGTTTTTTAATTCAACAACTCCTTGCTTTATTTTATTAAAATCCTTCCCTTCTGCTCCTTTTATTATTATGTTATTAATTTCTTCAATTTTTTGATCCCAACTATTCATACTTTTATTATACCATCACTGACAATCCCATTCCTCCATTTAGGTATCCTGCAAAAATACCGAGATTACCTCCCAATGGCATACCAAAAGTCCCCATATCCCCCATAAATTTTCCGAGTGCTGCTCCCATAACTCCACCAACCAAAGCTCCACCCAAAGCTCCTGCGATTGCTCCAAATGGTCCTCCCATTAGCATTCCCATACCCATTCCTAATAAAGCTCCACCGAAAGCTCCACGAGCAGCACCTGCACTTGCAGGTGAAATGTTAGTCAAATTCTCTCCTACTGCCTGAGATACAAGTTGCTTTACTTCAGGTCTCAAATCTATTTTCTGGGCGATTTGAATATATATCTGCTTAAGTAAAATTTTTGCTTGAGGATTAGGATTATTCATAACATGTTGAGCAAATTGAGTTAAAGCTTGCTCAGCTTGCTGTTTTATATTAGTTGGTCTGAAAATTCCACCTGTTGCTGCACCCAATGGTCCTCCTAAACCTACACCCATTAAAGAAGGCATCATTGGATTAAGCGAAAACATTCCTCTATTCATACCCATAATACTGCCGCCCATCAATGTCATAGCACCCATCATCATCATAGACATACCTAACATAGGATTCATCATTGACAACATCATTCCACCCATTAACATCGAAGCACCTAAATTCATCATCATATTTGGCATTTGCATAGGTGGATTAACAATAGGAAATCCAACATTTGGCATCCCAATTCCTGGGAAACCTATCCCTGGCATTCCCATTCCTGGGAAACCTACTCCAGGCATCCCCATTCCTGGAAATCCCATGTCTGGAAAACCTAATCTTGGCATACCTGGAAATCCTATTCCTGGAAAGCCCATACCCGGTAGACCAATTCCTGGGAAACCAATTCCTGGCATCCCCATTCCTGGTAACATAGGATTCTCACCAAGCATCCTTAATCTCATCATTATCAATTGCATTAACTGCTGATTTGTAATCAAGTTATTAATTGTTTGCTGTTTTCTATCCCTAATTTCTGCTAAATTATTTCTTATGTTTTGCAAATGTTGCATAACTTTTTGCTTAAGTTTTTCTAGGAAGTTTATTTTCTTATCCATTAGGTTTTGCATTTTATTCATGTGGTTAGCTTTGTTTTGCATCAATTTAGCTTTTTGTTGAAGGACTTTAGCAGCTTTTTTAAGCATTTTAGCAACCATTCTTAATGCTTTTGCAGCCATTCTCAAAGCTGCAGCTATAGCAGGTCCTACCAGGGGGATAGCCTGTGCTGCATTGGCAGCAGCTTCCAAACCTTGAGCAGCTTGTTCCATAACAATAGACATCTTATCAACGGCTTTACTAACAGTGTCCAATATTTTAGAAAATCCCTTAAACATTACCTCCTTACCCTTAAAGAACATTTTTCTCATTTTGGCAAAAGATTGAGATTGATTAAATTTCATGAGATCCATTTGTAATCTCATCATTTTTTGCATTTCGAAATTTTCTGCCTGATTAAGAATATTAAGCCTTCCAAGCAAATTTTGATGATTTTGATAAGAAGAATTCAACATGTTAGCCAATTGATTAACATCATGTATTTGCATTACAAAACCCATTTGAGTAGATCCCAAAAGTTGGTTAGCCATCATTCCAAAGAATGAACCCATTAAAGACCCTACACTAAAATTATTCATAAAAGGATTTTGAGAAATCATATTGTCAGGAATAGAGATATTAAAAGCGGTTAGTAAAAATCTGAAATCCCCTTGTAAATTAGGGAATTGAGCCAGTAATTTCGCGCCTTTATTATACAAAGCATCCTTAGCTTCATTTGAACCAGCAAAAACTCCTAACTGTTGATTTATTCCACTTTCGGTCTTAGATTTCAAATTTAAATGCTTAGATTTCAATTTTTTAAGATTATTTAAACCTTTGGTATACATTTTTATTTGTTTTTTAATCTGGTTAATTAACCCCCAAGGTTTTTTCTTTTTACTTAATAAGCTACTAAGTTTTTGTTTCAATGATGATATTTTATTCGTTAAAGAAGAGATACCACCATCAAATTTTGCAATAGTTTGCGAAAAATTTTGTTGTAAGACATTAGGAGTAGATTCAATTTTAAAATTTTCACCAAAACCTAAATCTTCCAAAGGTTTGTCACTTTTTATTCCTTGCTCAACCTGTTTTATATCGTTTTGTGTAACATCACCACTTATTCTACCAACACCAAAAAACGAAAAACTATCGTTTATCATCATATAATATTCACCTCCTGCATATTTTCTTACCAATATTTTTTATGTATTTTTTTTTAAAAAATTCAATTTTCTTTATCATTTTTTTACAAAATTTTAACAAAGTACATTATAAATATAAAGGGAACAAAAAGATTAGGAAAAATTTTATAAATGAAAATTATTATTAGGAGGTAATAAAAGTGTTACCATACAGCCCATACATCCTAAAAGGAAACATTTTATTTATTTCAGGACAATTAGGAATTAATGAAAATAATGAAATAGTAAGCGATGACGCTACTGAACAATTCAAACAAGCACTTAAAAACCTGAACAATATCCTACTATCAACAGGTTTCTCAAAAGAAGATATAGTTAAAACAACAATATTCATAACCGATGAATCCTATTTTTCACAAATAAACGAAGAATTCTCCAAATTTTTTGATAATCATAAACCCACAAGAACAACAATAATCGTGAAAGCTTTACCAAAATCAGCAAAAGTAGAAATAGAAGCCATCGCTATAAAATAGGGTTATGAAAAATAAAAAAAATAAAAATAAAGGATTAACGTTAGCAGAAACATTAGTAAGTATCTCCATTATTTCATTATTATTAGCCATAATGTTAGAAATAACATTCATGGTTTCAAAATACAATAAAAAAGTAGGATATGTTCAAGAAGGAGATATCAAAGCAAAAGAAATAGCAGTAAAAATAGAAAGAGTAATATACAACCAAAATATATTGGCAATTAGGATTATCAATGGTAATGTTCTCTGTATATATACTATACAACAAAATCAAATACAACCAAATGAAATAACATTAGTAGAATTTTACTACCTAAAGAACCTAATAAACAGAAAATATTATCGAAGAATAAATGTTTTTTTCCCGAAAACAGGGATAAGAAATTTTACCTACGTACCAGATAATGTATTTTGGACAATATACACCACTAACGTTTCAAAGAGAAGAGAAGTATACAAAACCGCTTACTTATATAATTTCGATTCAATATCCCCAATAAAAATTATAGGATACCAAAATAATATAAACTACAGTGACATATTCTTTCAAAATTTATCTATAGGATTCTATGTATACAACGCTGATCCAAAAGGTAGAGAATTTTCAAGGTACGTAAAAGAACCTAATTGGAAAAACTTCGCCAAAGGAATGCTAGTATATTTTATAAACATAATAAACTTGCACGAATAATTTTGAAGGTTTTTATTTTATTTTTATAGAATTGGTATAATGTAAAACCCAATTTATTCGAAGAAAGATGAAATTCTTAGAAAGATAAAATTTAAGGAGGTTTAAAAAAATATGAAATTTACGATAAAAACAGATATTCTTGAAAAGTCGCTAAATATGGCAAATTTAATAGTCCCCAAGAAAAGTCCCCTTTTAGCATTGGAAGGGATTAAAATCGAAGTAAATAACTCTAATGTCACTATTTCAACAACAGATTTAGAAAATGAATACATAGCAGTTTTAGATTGCGAAGTTTTCAAAGAAGGTAAAGCAGTAGTCCCACTTAAAAGTATTCAGCAAATCGTATCTAAGATAGATTACCCAGAAGTAACAATTGAATTAGCAGATAATAAACTTTTACTCAGTTCGTTTGGATTTACAGCAGAATTAACAACAATAGACCCTTCAGAATACCCTGAATTTACACTATCTTCTTCAAAATTCCAAACGTTGTTAGAAATAAATTCAGAAGAATTAAATGAAGGTATTGAAAGTGTCGTATATTCATCAAGCTACCCCGACGATAGTAATCCCGTATTCGCAGGAATATTATTCGAATGCAAAAAGAATGAGCTTAGTTTTGTAGCAACCGATGGAAGTCAATTAGCCGTCAGAAAAATTAATACCGATTGCCAAGAACAACTAAAAATGATCATTCCTGTTAAAAGCCTAAAAGTTATTCAAAAATACATGGAAGGAAAAATAGAAATACAAGTAGAAAATTTTGAAAACCCGCAAACCATATGCTTCAAAAATAGCTCATCTTTTGGAGAAATTAAAGTTGTGTCTAAATTAATTGAAGGTAATTTTCCAGAATACAAAGAAGTCATACCTGAAGAGTTTGAAATAACAACCGTAGTATCCAGAAAAGTCCTACTGGATGCCATAAAAAGGGTTATGATCCTTAGCAAAAGCAAAGAGCTAAGCGGCATCGTTATCTTTGAAATCTCCAAAAATAAAATGATAGTCAAATCAATAGAAAGCGAATTAGGTAAAGCAAAAGAAGAAATAGTATTAAAGAAAAAAGCTTCAAAAGAACTAACCATCACTTTTAATGGTAAATTTTTAGAAAGTATGCTAAGCTCAATAAAGGTAGATGAAATAGAACTTAATTTTATAGACGATTCCAGCCCTCTTAAAATCAATTTCGTAGATAATGAAGGATTCCTATACTTGCTCATGCCCGTTAGAATAGCAGCAACAGTATAAAAATTTCTGAATACCCCTGTAGGGAAAGGAAATAAAAAAAGTTGAGATGGAAAGACATATACTTAGGGCTAAATGTAATGACCTATTTCTCATTCTTTTCTACACTCTATCTTTATTTACCAATTATAACAAAAGAATTTAACCTTAATAATCAACACATTGGGATAATAGGTTTTTTTTACTCCCTCGGATCTGTTTTTTCAGGTTTCTTATTGGCAAATTTTATAGAAAATTCTAAATACAGAAACACGATAATAAAAATAATAATGTTAATAAACTCAATATTGATATTTTCTCTAATTTACATAAAAAACTATTTTTTTCTTTTATTTGCTGTATTTCTAATTGGCTACTTTGGAGCATCATTCGTAGGAAGCAATATATCGAGATCAAAAAACAAAGGAATAACAATAGGAATATCTTCGATAGGGTTTATAATAGGATACCTAATCGGTGGGATTTTAGAAAACTACAACATTATGTTTATTATCATCTCTTTTCTCTTTCTATTCTTACTCATTTTAAATTTTTTCACCCCTATATTTGAAGATAAAAATGAAAAAAGAGAAGAAAACAAATTAGTTAACCCAATTACTATAATAAAAAATAATTGGTTTATATACCTTAGCCTATTCTTGAGGCACATTGGAGCAGCAAGTATCTGGATATACCTATCTTATATTCTTCTTAATTATTACCATTTTAATTTACACATCATAGGAATATTAAATGCAATAAACATTCTTGTTCAAACTTTTTCAAATCCCTTAATATATGTATTTTTGAAAAAAGACAACAGAAGTGTTCTAAAATTGATTTCACTTGGTTTCTTTTTATCAGCGATCTATTTCCTATTCTTTCCATTAACAAAAAATTTATTAGTCCTTTCACTACTTCAAATCATTCTCGGATTATCTTTTACAGCCCTTTATTTAGGAACAATAGAGTATTTATCTGAAAATAACGAAGAGAAAGTAACAGCGATAACCTTAATCTCATCAACATTCTCATTAGCAAACGCCGTTGGAGCAGCCATATCTGTTTTTCTCATAAAATTAGGCTATACTTGGTTATTTATCAACGGATTCATATTAGCATCAATAAGCTTCTTTATTATCCTATCTGTATTGAGGAATAAATTTAGAAGATTGGTCTATTCCGATGTTTATTCCTAATATAGGTAAAGCCTTAAGGTACGCATATAAATACAATTGCTTTATTGAACTCCTATACACCAAATAGCTCACCCAACAGTGGTTATCCTTTACCAAAACAAAGTCTATATAATCTATTTTTTTTGTAAAGGAATTATAGTTAAACCAAGCAGTCAATCTCAAATCTTTAGTTATATACCAATCAATATTTGTGTTAATATTAGTCAGTAAGCTTCTTTTAGTATCAAAAGTAGTAAAAATACTTGCATAAAAATTATTATTAGGGTAGTATTTAAGGTTAATACTAATAGGAGATATTGAACCTAAATTCAAGTTATAATTTGTTGATAAACTTAAGTCAAAGCTTTTGTTATTAAAAATACTCAGATTTCCAGATAAATTTTGATATTTTCCTGTAAAGTCAGCAAATATAGGAGCAAAACCCTTCCCAAAATTATAAGAATAATTAATATTTAACCTAAACCATTTTTTATTCATGTTAAAATTAGTTGTAAATGAATTGACATAGGAAGCATGAAAATTTCTGTCAAAATAGTAATTACCAGTATCAAAAAAATTTTGTTTAAAAAAACCAGTTGTTCTCATTGTTATATCTTTACTTTTTATGTGGTCAATAGTGTAGTTCATTAAAAATTGGTATTTAGTGGTTCTTCTGTTAAAACTCGGTTCTTCGTATTTCCCTAAGAAAAAAGAAGGAGTAATAGTTACAGAATCTTTTATCTTTATAGGTTTATTCATTTTCAGCATCAACTCTGGAAGCTTATTTACACCAAAAAAACCATAATTGTTATTAGTATTATCAACTAAAAAAGTTAAAGTATATAAACCATTGGAAAACAAATAATCCATATCAAATTTAAAATTTTGGCTTTTCTGTTTAACATTCGTGGAAAAATATTCATTCTCCAAATCATTTACAGTAAGCCTAAAATTAAGGTTTCGGTAATTACCTGATATGTTTAAAAACTGATTCAAAGAAGAAAAATATTTTTCAGTAGAAGTTTTATTTGCACTATAATTTATACTAATACCCTTAACAGAAGTATTAAATCCATAAGAAATGTTCTCATTTAAGGGAGATACAAAATTTCTGTATATCGACCTGTTACTTGAATATCTGAAAAAAGCGCTAAAATTACTCATATTAAAATTGAGATCACTTTGCACATTCCTAAAACTATTTCCATATCTCTTATTATTGTTGAAGAAAAAGTAATTGTTTAATCTCAAATTTAATTTTCCTATCTGTTTTTGGTAGTAATTAGAAATACCGTAGTAAAGTCCTGTGTATTGTCCATATTTTGTTAAAATCCTTCCATAATTAGTATTACTAAAATAGTAATCAAAGTTTTTTGTAACAAAAAAACCATCGGTATTGTTATATCCTATCTTGGGAAAAGCAGAAGTATCTTCACCATGTAATTGAGGTAATTTCTTTTTTTTCAACGGTATTATTAACTTCTTATATCCAAAAACGTTCTTTTTATACAAATTTAATCTTGAGTTAGTAAGTATCATTTTGTCCTCAGGTATAACTTCAACTTTTTCGGAAATTAACAAATAATGTTTTTCATCAAAACATTCATATTCACAGATATTACAAGTAGAAAACTTAACGTTATAAAAGATGTAATTAGATGAAAAAAGGTTAAGTTTAGAGTAATTAAAAAACAGCTTATCTTTAAATTTAAGTGGTTCTTGACCAAAATTTAGTAAGTATCCTGATCCTTTTCCTCCAGTTATTTCGCTTATATTGCCATTCTGATCATACCTTATTTCAATATTTTCGGTTAAAAACTCATCTCCGGTTTGAGTGTTTTTTATAAAAGTTTTTTCAGGTATGATTATTTTTCTTTGTTTTTTGTCAATCAAAGCTCTGTTAGATTTTATCCAATATTGTTGGGAATATATTTCTATCGTTTGATTTATTTCTATTCTTTCGGGGTTGGAAATAATTTGTGGTGTATATAAAATAATGGTTGTTTCTTGGGCAAAAGATACTTTTAGAAGCAGTATTAAAAAAATTAGTAGAATACAGAGATTCACGATGAATTCAGGGCGGAGAGGATTTGAACCCCCGACCAATGGATTTGGAGTCCACCGCTCTACCGGACTGAGCTACCGCCCTATACTATTATATTTTGACAACGCAAAATCTAACCCTTCTTTTGATTTCTCTTTAAATAATTAGAGTACCAAATACTAAAAACCCACCTCCATATAAAACTACTAAATAACAAATAAACCAGAAAACCTAAACTATAGAAATAAAAATTAGGAAATAGTTTAACAAAAAGAAGAATAATCAAAACAAGAATAGAAAATCTAAAAAAGCTATAAAAAACAAAATCAACCTTAAACTTCATCATAAAATACAAAAGTCTTGTAAATCCATCAATGAAAATAAGCAAACACAGAATTAGTATAAATACTACCAATTCAAAACTATTCATTTTATTCTATCATCCTAGCAATAACTTCTTTGTTTGTAGCATATCGGTATGCAGTTTCCTTAGTAATAACTCCTTGTCTATACAGATCAGCCAATCTTGCTTCTAATGAAATCATTCCTGCTTCTCTACCCGTATAAAGAACATTATAAAGCTGATGATGTTCCCCTTTTCTTATAAGGTTTCTAACTGCAGTATTTGCTATTACCATTTCATATGCTACTATTAAATTACCATCAACAGTAGGAATGAGAACTTGTGAAATAGAGCCATTCAATATGTTAGCCAACTGAGTCCTAACTTGATTTTGCTGAGAAGATGGAAACACATCTACTATTCTATCGATTGTATTGACAATACCAAAAGTATGTAAAGTAGAGAATACGAGGTGTCCCGTTTCAGCAGCTGTCAAAGCCAAACTTATACTCTCCATATCTCTCATTTCTCCGATTAAGATCACGTCAGGATCTTGCCTTAGAACATGCCTGAGAGCTTCATTAAAACTGTGGGTATCAACTCCTATTTCCCGCTGGTGTATTATTGATTTCTTATTTATATGAACATACTCTATAGGATCCTCAATTGTTATTATATGCTTTGAAAAGTTATTATTTATAAAATCAATCATAGCTGCCAATGTTGTAGATTTACCAACACCCGTTGGTCCAGTTACCAAGAAAAATCCTCTTTCATAAGATGCCATTTCTGATAAAATATGGGGCAATCCCAATTCCTCCAAATTTTTGATCTTAAAAGGTATAGCCCTGATAGCAGCTGCTATTGTTCCTTTTTGAAAGTAAAGGTTTCCCCTAAAACGGCCCACATTCTCCAAAGAATATGAAAAATCTAATTCCCTCTTTCTTTCAAACTCCTCTATCTGTTCAGAAGTAAGCAAAGCAAAAACCATACTCCTAATCATATCGTTAGTTAAAGGGGGAAAATTGAGAGCCTTCAATTTTCCCTTTATCCTAAAAATAGGGGGAGACCCAACACCTAAGTGCAAATCACTTGCCTCCAATTTATGCATATTTTCTAAAAGCTCAAATATTAGCATTTTTCAACCACCTATCCTTATCAACTATTTCTACTCCTTTATAATAATATTTTATTATTTCCTCACATTTAAAACCATTTTTAGCTAATACATTTGCTCCAAATTGACATAACCCAACTCCATGACCCAAACCAATTCCTTTAAAATTAACATAACCACCTTGGATCTTTATTTCTTTTAAATAAGGGCTTTTAACTACACTATAGCCCAAAAATTTTCTTACCTCCCAATTATACAAACTATAAATAACTCCTCCATTATAAACAATATAAGTCCTGAAATTATTAGTATAAATATTATCAATAGAATAAACCCTTGTTTTTGTTAATTTTTCAATTGCTTTTTTTAAAGAGTAAGTTTCTACTTTATTTTCCCACTCCTTACCTTGATATAAGCACTTGACAGAAGTTAAATAATTTTCATTTTTGTTTAACCTTGTGGGAAAAACTAATCTTCCATCCAGAGTTTGCCCTCCACAATTGGAATGATAAAGAGCCCATATAGGATAACCTTCATAAACAACGATTAAATTATCAGTTTGCTGGACAGCTATATCAGTCCTTGGATTTTCTTTATCAACACCATAATAAGCTTGATCCATAACAGTAGAATACAGATCAAAAACTTCATTCTTCTTTCTTCTTTCTAAAGCAACTCTTATTGCATAAGTCCTTGCAATTATAGCTTGAGCTTTCAAAGCTTCAATATCCCAAGATACAGGCATCTCTGAAGGAACAACAGATCGCAAATAATCATCCATCGAGACCAAATTAATCAAATAATATTCATCGTTTTTATTCACAATAAAAAACTTGCCTCTATACTTCCTATCCCTATACTCAAGATAATTCGTAGATAATATCATTATGTCCTTAAAATTACTTACTTCATTCATCTGTGAATCATTATTATCATAATAAAATTTCAAAACAGGGTTGAGATTAAGAATAGTTAGCTGATTAGATAAATAAAACCCCCCTTGATATATAGACGGAAATTGATAAGTTGAATACCTCAAACTTATATTAGCTCCTTTCAAAATTAAATTAGTATTGTAAGGATTTATTCTATCTATTAAAACTCTCAAATTATCAAAATCCTTAAAATCTACATAATTTAAAGTATTTTGTAAATTACTTTGATTAGCTTTAGGAAAAAGAATTAAGAACAAAATAAACAAAATAACAATAGTTTTCTTTATCTTTGGTTTAGAAGTTTGTAAAGGTTTATAACTGTTGATAAATTGCATAATAATCCTACTCCTCCGGGAACAGCAGATACTGCTTTTGCTATTCCTATTAAACTTTCTTTATTAACATCCCCCATTATTTTTCCATTAACCACTTCAAAACCTACATCTATAACAACAGCACCTTCTTTAACAAAAGAAGAATCTACTAAATTAACTTTGCCCGTAACAGAAATAATAATATCCGCCTTTCTGCATTTCTCAGGTATATCGTAAGTGTGTTGATTTATAATTTGAACAGTGGAATCAAATTTTATTAGCAAATGTGCTATAGCTAAACCAGTGTATAAACTATTACCTAAAATAACAACATCTTTTTTCTGAAAATCTATTTCATAAAAACTCAACATCAGATATACAGCATTAGCAACTGAAGGTATAGCAACACTTTCCAAATCCTCTTTCTTCGAAATAAGAAAATAATAATAATTTATAGGGTTTAGACAATCGAGATCTTTTTTAGGGTTTATTAATTCCAAAATTTTCTTACTAAAATTAAAAGGCAATGGTAATTCTACATTTATACCCAAAACTTTTTCATCATTTGATACTTTTTTTAACAAATTAATAAATTCGCCTTCATCAAGAGTGTGAATTGAATCAACATTAAACCCAACCTTTTCAAAAATCTTCTTTTGATTTATTGAAAAATAATTGTTATTTTTCATACCAAAATAAAATATAACGATTTTATAGTCTTCGGTTTTTATTCTTTTCGTTATTTTTGATTTGTAATCTTCCAAAAGATGTTTATAGAAATCTCCTTTTAGGATAACGGTTTGGATTTGGTTTTTCATCATTTTTTATTCTCTTCGAAAGGGTTAGAAAGAATTCTTATTCTGTTTGGTGGAAAGATTATAATCAACGCTTTTGCTTTTATATCGCTTTCTTGGACAAAAGGTTCAGACCATAAATGGCTATCATAACTATTTGGTCTATTGTCTCCCAAGAAAAAGTAGCTTTTTAAAGGAACTTTCACAGGCCCATAATCATAGTAATCTTTATAAACCACATAATCCTCTTTTATGTATTTGTCATTAACATACAAATTTCCGGAAACTACCATTATCTTTTCATTAGGTAATCCTATCAACCTTTTTATATAAAGTTTATTATCTACAGGGGGTTTAAATATAACTATATCTCCTCTTTTTAATTTTAGTTCATTTTTACCAGAAAACCAGAGTTTGTTTATACCCAAAACAATATCACCAGGCTTAAGAGTCGGTTCCATAGAAGAAGATGGTATTATGTATAATCTTCCTATAAGGAGTATAAATAAAAATGCAAAAATACCAGCAGTAAGAGCACTATCAACCCATTCTAAAACAGTCTTTCTACTTACTTTTTTGAGAAAATTGGGTAACCAAAAGCGGGGAAAAGAAAAAAAATCATTAACAATTCCTAACCTTACCAAAAAAAGCACGATTATTAATACAGCCAAAGCCCATTCACTCACTATTAACCACCCTCAATAATCTATTTTTTACAATTTCTTCATAATCCTTCAAATCTTGCATACTATCAATGTTAAATGCCAAATTAGCAAAATTTGTTAATAATCCATGTGCTTTAATATTAAAAATCTCACTTAATTTTCTTTCTAATTCGATAACGGTCATATTTCCAGAAATTAATTTCAGAATAGTAAAAAAGTCGACATTGAGATCTTTTGCAATCTTAATAGGATCTTTTCTGTTTTCTAAAATTCCTTTTACTTTGTCCCAAATAGATAAAAAAATGTTTTCCTTTATTACCAATATGCCCGTACCACAAAAACTATCTTTCTTTAACTTTACAAAAGTCCTTCTTTTTACCAAATTTCCACCAAACTGAACTTTATAAACTTCCTTACTAACAAAAGGAAAGAAAACATCTCCATCTAACAAAGAAAATCTTTTAAGAATATCATCTAAACTTTCAAAATCAATCAATGGTGTATCTGTTGCAATAAATAATAAATACCTATTTTCTTCTATAGTTTCTTTTCTCAAATTAACAAAATTAGATACAGTATCTACTAATTTTTCCCCACCTCTTACAAAAATTACATTCCTATCAGGCAATGACAATTTACTTTTAAAATCATTCTCATCAATATCAGGAGGGAAAAGAATATAAATACTTTCCAAAATTAACCGATAATCTTGGTAATTTACTTTATCAATTATGTTTAAAATTTCCTGGATAATAAAATTATTATTGGGGGTCTTAAAAAAGCATTTATATTCATTACTTAGCTTTCCTCCTGCTAATAGAATAGCGATTATTTTTTTCATATTTTCAACCTACCAATCACCACTACCCAATTTTTCAACTGATCATAATTCAAGTCATATTGATCCAAATAGTTATCAAATTCTTTATTAATCTTTTCTACAAATTCTTTTAAAGTTTCATGATTACTTTTTTTTACACCTGAAATTATAACAAAATCAAAATAGAAATCTTCTTGTTTAAAATATTGGAAGCAAGAAGATAATACAAAGAGAGGGACATTTATAATAAAAACTTTTTTCTCAAAAAAAGATAATTTTTCCAGGTTTATAAATTTGAGGTTAGCAGCACAAACAGAAAACAATTCCAACTTATTTAACTCATAATTTTTCTTTGCCTCGTTTAAACTTTGAAAATCTATTTCGATAGATAAAACCCAAGAATTAGGTAATATTTTCTTTGAAGCAATAGATAATATCCCGCTACCACTGCCGTAGTCAATTATTATCGTTTTATAATCCTCAATTTGCTTTAAAAACAAAGGTAATTTATCAAGGATCAATTTAGTCGAAGGATGGTCTCCCGTGCCTTCAGCAAAATCAAAACCACGCAAATATATAGGTATCTTCTCATTAACTGATGTATCCAAACGAGGAGTTATAACAAAATAATCCGTTTCTATATCTTCCGTAGAATCTATAACCATCTGTTCATATTCGTTTTCATAAAGGGGATAATTAAAAATTTTCACAACCACACTAACTAAATTATTCAAAAACAAAAAAGAATACACCGAGTAAAGCACTTTTTTCAAACTTTTTTTAGGTACAACTATTAAAGTGGGTGGGCTAAACGTTTTAAAACCTATAAAAACTGTTTCACTTAGATATAAAGAAACCAATAATTTTTGCACTATAGAAATGTCGTTAAAAACTATCTTTAAAGCTCTAATCATATAAACACGCTGTTAATTTTAATTTCTGCAAAAATAAAACCCCTCCTTTAAGTCATCCTAAGATTATACAATCAAGTATGAACTTCCAAAACTTATATACTTCCTAATCAACAAATTTAGACAACTTCTTTATTGCCTTATTAAATTTAGAAATGACAGTGTTAATATTTTTATTTAGTATTTGTGATATTTCCTTAAAAGTAAGATTATCAACAATTTTCATTTTGATTATAAATCTTTCTTCTTCAGATAAATTAGATATAATTCTTTCAAATTCTATTTTACTGTCCAATTCTTCTTTTGTTAATATATCATTATTAATAGGGTATACTCGTTTTTTAGTCCTGACCATGTCTATCATTAAATTGCGTGCTATTGAAAAAAGATATGAATTATAATTTTTAACTCTATCAATATTTTGCATAAATTTAATGAAAACTTGGTGGATAAGATCCTCTACATCAAAAATAAAGTTTTTTTTAATAAAAAAGTTTTTCAATTTATTATAGTTTTCTTTGTATAATCTCTCAACTTCTGCTTTTCTTTTTGCATCTAACATATTTATTTCAAAAAGGGGGGGGCTTAAAGCCCCCTTTCTACTAATTATTATTTCTTAGTTTCTTGACTCTTATTTGATTCCATTTTTTTTATATCTTCTTTTACCATTTCTTTAATTCTCTTCAACATACTTTCTACCTTTTCTTCTTTTTTAGCAACAAACTCCTTTAATTTTATTTCCATTATCTTTGCCACATTATCATGGATAGTAGAAATAATAGGTCTTGCTTGTTTATCAAATTCTTCCTCTTTAATTTTACCTTCCTTATAGTCTATAGTCAATTTTGCCAATTTAGTTTCCTCATTTATTTGATCTGTAACAACATTCTTTAATTCTTGGTTATCACTTTTGCTTATTTGCAAATACATAACCCCAAATTTTTTAACTAACTTTTTATACATTTTTGGATCTTTATTTTTCAGATTGTTTAACAAATCATAAGTTTCAGGATGATTACTTTTCAGGTAATTCCAAAATTCTTGATTATTTTCTATATTTTTTACTTCTTTACCAAATGGTAAGCTTTCCTTCTTATTATATTCAACATTATGTGCTTTTTTATCATCAGCAAATACTTTACCTTCTTTAATATTAGTAAAGTTCAAGATTATACCTGTGATAAACAGAGTAATAATAGCAATGATTATAAATACCACTTTAACTTTTCCTTTATTATTCATACTCATCACCTCCTGTTAATACTACTTGCATAATTTCAAATTCATATATTTTTTCTTCAAAATAATTAATAGATAACTCACTCTCCTTTTTAATTAAACCCTTTTTAATTACGCTAATTGAATCAAAATTAGGGAAAAATAAAAACAAAACAATAAAAAGCATTGTGTATATAGCAAATCTAAAGTATTTAAAAACGTATAAATTATTCTTTTCGTAATCAAACGACCTTTCATTCAATTTTTCCTTATTTTGATTTAATAATTTTATTACTTTAAGGGCTTTATTTAACTTTTTCTGACAAAGAATACATTCATTCAAATGTTTTTCTATTTTTTCTCTTTCTCCCTTATTCTTGAATTCATTAAAAATGAAAAAATACAATTGTTCATCTTTTATACATTTTTTATTCATACCAAACCAACCCATTTTTTTACCAACCTTCTTTTTTCAATTTTAATAGACGAAAAAAATGGATTTTTTATTGCAATAAAAAGGTTTTTATAAATAAAGTAAAGAAAAATATATAAGATAAAAAGAAAAAAGGAGGAAAAGGAATGAAAATAGGTATTTTAACAAGTGGTGGGGATAGTCCAGGAATGAATGCTGCAATAAGATCAGTCGTTAGAACAGCTATAGACAACAACATCCAAGTTATCGGTTTTATCAAGGGACTAAAAGGAATTTTAGATGATCAATTCATAGAATTAAATGATAGAAGTGTAAGTGGAATAATAGAAAAAGGCGGTACATTCCTACAATCATCACGAGAACCAAGATTTCTACAAAAAGAATACAGACAAATAGCATACCAAAAGTTAAATGAACTCGGTATAGATTGGCTAATCATCATAGGAGGAAATGGAAGTTTTAACGCAGCATACAAAATCTTAACAGAATCCAACATAAAAGTAGTTGGAATTACAGGAACTATAGATAACGATATATATGGGACAGAATACACTTTAGGATATGATACAGCACTTAATACAGCAACCGAAGCAATAGACAAAATTAGAGATACTGCTTATTCCTTTGGGAGAATTTTCATCGTTGAAGTAATGGGAAGAGATTACGGATTGCTTCCCTTAGATATCGCATTTGCAACAGGTAGCGAATTAGTATTAGTTCCAGAATTCAAAATATCCACAAAAACAATAGCACAAAAAATACACGAATACAAGCAAAAAGGTAAAAAGCATGTCATAATTGTCCTGTCCGAAGGATACGCTTCAGCATACGAATTAGAAAAAGAACTAAATCCTATACTAAAAAGCTATAACCCTGAATATGAGTTAAAAATAGCAGTGCTGGGACATATACAAAGGGGAGGAAGTCCAACAGCTTATGATAGAATTTTTGGTACACTAAGCGGCCAAAAAGCAGTAGAATTAATTTTAGAAAACAAAAACGGATATTTCGTTGGCCTTAAACACAACCAAATACAACCTGTTGAAATAGAATTAGCTGTCAAAAACAAGAAAAAAATCGAACATAAATTAATCACTGTATTGGAAGAACTCGCAGTTTGAAAAAATAAAAACTATCCAAAAAAACTTATCGCATTCTTTGAACCATAATATAATAAACAAGTTTCCTAACTGTTTTGTTTCGGTATTTTTGAGCATATTTGTTATAAACATAAAAACTTATTTCGTAAATGTAAGTAAAACCAAAATCTCTATACCCAAACTTCCAGTATATTTCATTTTTTACATTTTTCTCCTTTTGTTTACTAACGATAGTATATGGATGACTATAAGTTATTTCTTCGATTTTTTTAGGTACATTTTGATTAAGCCTATAAGCAATATTGTCCAACAAAATAGTATAAACCCCAGCACCATTATATCTTACTTTTAATTCTTGCGATGTAATCATGTTTGTTTCTATTCCAATTGCTATTTCTTTAGCATCCAAAGCAGTAGAACTCAAAAACCCCCATTCCCTACTAAACTTATTGTAAAGCAACGTTATTTCAACTATAATACCAATAAATACAGAAAATATAACTATAACAAGCATTAACTCAACCAAACTAAACCCTTTAATCTTCATAACCTATATTATAACACTTTTATAAACTTCCTGTACCTGTCACAGTAGAGTCAGGACCACCACCCCCACCACCGTCTGGTATCGTAGTAGGTTCTCCTTCTAAGAATAGTGGTACTAAAATTTCAACTCTATCATTTTTTCTTAACGATTTAATATAATATGCAACTTGAATTTTATAGTATGACTTATAAATATTTCTTATCTTATATTTTTCTCCTTCACTTGTCTGAATTTTTCCTTCATCTACAGTAGCATGTAAATTAAGTAATCCTATGTCCTTAATTTCATCAAAATTACAATTGTATATTCCAATATTTACAAAATCAATTTCTTGCAAGTCAGGGTCATTTTTTAAATTGTCCAAAATAAATCTCTGAAGTATATCCAGAAAATCATCATTTTGGTATATATTTATTGATTCAAGAACACATAACAATGAATAGTATTCCACTTTTTTAGCCACTGTTTGTCCAAACACTTGTTTATATTGTGCTAATTGTATGTTATAAACAACCATAAGCAAACTCATGATAACTAATGAAATAATACCAATAGCAGTAATAATCTCAACCAAGGTAAATCCTCTCTTTTTTCCCTTCATAATATACCTCCTACTTAATTTGTTTTATCGATAAACTATCAAAAGTAGCACTAACATTGGTGCTAACATCAATTTGAAAATTAACAGTAGTTGAGCAATTATAAAGTCCATCTTGGTAACTTGCGTCTGTATAATTCCAATTTCTTGTTGTTTTTGAGTTAGTAGAAAATAATACATTTAAGTTATAGGTAAACGTAACTTCAAACTTCCTGCTAAAGTCTTTATTTTTGTTTTTACCTTTAATATTTTCCACTTCCACGATATATTTTATTACATAAGTTCCCCTCCTTATATTTCCACTTATTGGTGGATTTGGTAGAGTTTCATTTTCATCAATTATATGGTAAGTAAAATTTTTAAAACTAATATCTAAAAAATTTCTTGTTTCTTGCTTTACAGCATTCATTATTTGACGTGCATATTGCTCTCTTCGAGAATAGTAAGGTTTCATCTCATTACTTAAATTAAGTCCAAATATCCCTTGATTAGTATTAATTACAAATCCACCATTATCCGGATCAGGATCAATCCTATCTATACATAGACCAGATTTTTCAGGACTTGGCCATGTAAAAGATCTGCTCGTCGAAAATTCTCCCAGATATTCTGACGGAAGAGTAATTAATTTTATATCTATTCCATTTATATTTTGGAATTTTTCAAGCATATAAATATTAAGAATATTTTCCCTAATAGATAAATTAACTTTTCTATAATTGTCTTTTTCGTATTGTGACAATATCAGTATCCTTTTATTATAAGAATACATTAGGCCGATAATAGAGACAATAAAAGCAACCATGAAGAGGGCCAAAAGTAAAACGTTTCCTTTCTTCATTTATTCCACCCCCACCAAATATCCCTACTTTATATTTAAATAAAATCTCTTTTACTTCCTAAAAACCAAAACAAATATTAACAAATTTTTAACATTCTAAAAAACAAAAATTTACATTTTTTTTAGAATAATTACGATTTTTCAAGTTTTTAGTTTTAACAAAATTCTGGCAAGAAGTCTAAAACCTATTAACAACAACAAGGAAAATAAATAAATCCTGTTTAGGTATATTTTTAGAAAGATTTTCAGTTAAAGAAGATTTAATGGAATTTATAATAAATTCTCTGATTTTTCGTCTTAAAAAATTTCTAACCACCGCTTTGCCAACCTTTCTTGATACGATTATCCCATATTTAATAAAAAATTCCTGTCGAAAAAATTTGAAAACTTTCATTTTTACCTTTATCCCGTCTTGCAAAGATAAACTTCCTTCCTTTAGAGGCTTTACTTTTTTTTTATATAACTTATCTATTTCTTTTGCTTTTAAAGAGACTACCTTTATAATTGTTTTATTTACTTTTATGACATGTTCCACAATCTATTTCCTTCATCTTCATTTGGAAAAATATCAAAATCATTGGGTATATTGGGATAAGAAAGATAGAGAAAAACAGAGGCTATTGCAACCATAACCGCATTATCAGTACAAAGATTAACAGGAGGAATTAAAATTTCTAAATTATACTTTTGTTTCAAATCATTAAGTTCATCTCTAAGAAATGAATTAGCAGCTACTCCACCCCCAATTAAAACATTTCCAATTCCAAAATCTATAATTATCTTTTCAATCTTTTGAACCAAATGCTTTATTGCAGAATATTGGAAATGATAACAAATCTCCTTAATTTTAGAATTTTCCAATTCTTTATTTTGCTCAATATACCTTTTAACTGCAGTTTTTAATCCACTGTAGCTAAAGCTATAATCTGAAGGATTAGGAATAGGGAATATAGGTTTAAAGTCATTTAAATTTGTTTCCTTTTTGTATTCTTGAGCCATTTTATCTATTATTGGCCCACCAGGAAACCCTAAATTAAGCATCCTTGCAACTTTATCAAAAGACTCACCCACTGCATCATCCAATGTTCTCGATATACTTGTTATTTTTAATGGAATTAAACTTTCAATCAAATAACTACTTGTATGTCCTCCTGAAATTACTATCCCCAGATATTTTTTATTTAATACTTCAGTTATTTCTTTATCAATGAAATTTACCAAAAAATGAGCCCAGAGATGATTCACAGGAATAACAGGTTTATCTAATAAGGAAGCAATAGTTTTAGCAGTAGCAACACCTGCGGCCAAAGCACCCAACAAACCAGGGTAAGCACTAACACCAATTATATCGATTTCTTGAATATCAATAACCAGTGCTTTCTTTAAGACTGGCACCATATTTTCTTGATGCTTCCTAAATGCCTTTTCAGGAAAAACTCCACCAAAAATACTGTGAATGTCCTGGGATAGAACAACATTTGAAATTATTTCGAATTTTTGGTTTTCGAATTTAACTAAACTGATAGATGTTTCATCACAAGTTGTTTCTATACCTAAAACAATCATTTTTCATCATCCAATGAATTTATTTTTCATTTTTATTATTTGCAAGAATTCTTCACGGGTTTTGTAATCTTTCTTAAATACACCTTTCAAAGAACTCGTAATAGTGTGAGAATTTTGTTTTTCAACTCCTCTCATCATCATACATAAATGATATCCATCAAGCACAACAGCAAGACCTTTAGGTTGCAAAACATCTTCAATAGCTTTAGCTATTTGGTTTGTAATTCTTTCTTGTATTTGTAATCTCCTTGAGTACATTTCTACTATTTTAGCAAATTTTGATAATCCGAGTATTTTTTTGTTTGGTATATAACCTATATGAGCAACTCCGAAAAATGGTAATAAATGATGTTCACACATAGAGTAAAACTCTATATTTTTCACAACAATCATATCGCTGCTTTCAGTATCAAAAACAGCATCATTAACTATGCTTTCTAATTTTTCAAAATATCCTTTTAGTAAAAATCCCCATGCTTTAGCAACCCTGTAAGGAGTCTTTCTTAATCCATCACGATTTATATCCTCTCCTACTTCCAACAAAAAAGTTTTATATATTTCTTCAATTTTTTTTAAATTTATCCCAGTTTCATATTTAGTTAATAATTCATCATCCACAACTTCAGTTAATTTAATTTTATTATTTAATCTACTTTTCATTTTTATTTTCCTTTCCCATAACTTCCTTATTAAATTTTTTCTACTTTTCTTTTTCAATTCCTATTAAAAAAAACTACCTCTTTATTTTAACATTTTTTTTACAATTTAAAAGCATTAATTTTATTTTTTTTATAAATAAAAATTTTGTAAAACCACAAAAAGGAGGTAAAAAGTATGATAGACAAGATAACTTTAAACTTAAATAATACAACAGTCCAAAATCCAACAACACAAGTAAAAAGAGAAAATCAAACAGCAGAAATAGTAGATAAGGTTGAAAATGGTGGGGAGCCAGAAAAAAAGAAATGGTTAGTTTTACTATACTCTGCAGGAGACAATAACCTATACAGCTATCTCTTTGATGACTTAGATGAATTAGAAACTGTAGGTTCGGATAAAAACACTCACATAGTTGCATTAGCAGACCAAGGAAAATATGGAACAAAATGGAAAGGCGCAAAAACTTTCTATTTGCAACCTGATCAAGAAAAAGGGAAAATAAACTCTCCCGTATTAGAAGATTTAGGGCAAGTTAATTTAGCAGACCCTGAATTTATGGGACAAAAAATTGGTGAAATCATCAAAAAATATCCCGCTGATTACGTAACTGTTATTATCTCAGATCATGGAGGAGGATGGGAAGGTGCAGTAGAAGATGACAGCCCTAATTACAAATTCATGAGTTTAAGTGAAATAAAACAAGCTCTACAAAAAGCAGTAGAAGTTGGTGGTAAAAAGATAGACGTTTTAGGATGGGATGCATGCTTAATGGCTATGGCTGAAGTTGGTTATGAATTAAAAGATGTAGCAAAATACATGGTTGCAAGCGAACAATTAGAAGGGGCAGATGGTTGGCCTTATGGAAGCATATTTGGTAGTACACTTAAAGACGTGTTAAAAACTGCTCAACAAATGATGCTTGTCAATATAGATGTAGAACCTAAAGATTTAGCAACAATGATGGTTAAAGCAGCACAGAATTTCACTCACTCTATCAAAACATTGTCAGCAGTAGATTTAGAAAAAGCTCAAAATTTAGCAACTAAAACAGATGAATTAGCTCAAGCTATACTAAACGATACTTCCTCGTTTAACAAAATAAAAAACGCAATAAGAAATACTGAAAAGTTCTACGGCAGTTTCAGAGATCTTGGACATTTTGCAAAGTTAGTCCAAAATTTAGATGTAAGTGATGAAATAAAACAAAAAGCTGCAGAATTAGAAAAAGCATTAAACGAATACGTAGTTAAAGAATTCCATACTTCAGCTCATCCCAATGCTACAGGTGTATCAGTAGAAATGCCAACATGGGGCAGCCCTTCATATTCTTACCAAGATACTTCTTTCGCAAAAGATACCAAATGGGACGAAATGCTTAGCAAAGTTAGTGGATAAATAATTAAAAATCTGATTAACATAAAAGGGGGAATAACATTTTCCCCCTTTTATTTTTCTATCAAAAATTCATAGAAGTCTTTTCTTAATTAACACCCGTTTTTTTGAAACAATCAAAAGAGAACAATACAAGGTGCTAAAAATACTAACTCTGATAACCCTATAGATAATACTAATAAAAAATTAAAGAGGCTTTTAAGCTTTTTTATTTAACAAACTAATGAAAATTTCTACAAAGATAAAAACATTAATAAAGAAAACTTATCAATACCCTCTATAATTTAATATTCCAAATATAGAATTTATAATAGACAATCCGAGTGTTAAAAAATTAATTACAGCACCTATAATTCCCCAGATTTTGTTATTTTTAGATGTTATTCCAAAAGCAGAAATTCCAAGTCCTATCAGAGACATAGGACAACCACATAGAGGTATAATCCATGAACAAAAATTAATAAAGCCCAAAACCATCCCTGCTATTCCCGCATACATTGCATAGTCAGTTGTTTGTGCATCAGGGTATGTAGTACCCACAGGATCATATTGAGGGTTAATAGGTGGATTAACTTGCATATTAGGTTGTTGGTATGGTTGTTGATAACCTATTTGATAAGGAGTTTTTAGATTAAAACCACAGTATGGGCAAACGTTTGCATTTGGATCTACAAAATTTTTACACTGTGGGCATTGGTTCATTTCTAATTACCTCCTATATAGATTGAGGAATCCAAACTGTTTTTATTTCAACGAATTTTTCTATCCAGTATAAACCTTCTGATTTTTCATCATCATAAAAGTCTTGGTATTTCATATCTTTTATTTTAATTCTTTTAACGTTAAGAGAAGCTCCTTCTATTATTTTTTCAATCAATTCTTGGTTATTTCCTACGTAATCGATAAGGTTAACATCCATGTGCTTTACCAAATGATCAACTATTTCATTTTCGTATTGTGTTATTATATTGATAACCCCAGGAGGTAGATCAGAAGCAACTAATACTTCAGCAAAGGTAAGAACAGGTAATGGATTTTTATTTAACAAAGCAACAACTGTGTTACCAGCAACTATTGCAGGTATAACCTGGGTTATAAAGGAAAGTAAAGGAGGAGTATCAGATATAATAGATCCAACAACGCCAACATACTCAGGAACAGAATAATTAATAAAAGAGGAAGCAACTTTATTAACAGTGCCAAGAATATGAGCATATTTATCTGTCCAACCTGCATAATGGATAAGTCTATCGATAGATTTTTGGATTTCAATTTCAGGGTTTTCAACATTGTGCTTTTTTAATTCATTTATTATCTCACTTTTCCTATTTTCTAATTCTTCAGCCATTCTATATATTATTTGTCCTTTATTATAGTTAGACTTTTTATTCCACACTTTCAGAGCGTTTTTTGCAAATCTTACGGCATCTCTTAAATCCTTTTTAGAACCTCTCGGGATATTAGCCAAAAATTTCCCTTCTTTATCAAAAATTTTATAAGTCCTGCCACTTTCACTTCTAACAAACTCGTTATTAATGAACATTTTATAAGTTTTATAAACTTCCACCATCATTAACTACCCCTACTTTTATAAGTTAAAAGTTTATTTTTCATGGAATTCTTTGAATGTTTCAATAATTTTAGCATACACTATTCCACTTCCCAATAACAAAACCTTTCTATAATATTCTACACTTATTTACTTACTACCTTCAAACTTTGGTATTCTTTTAGACAATTTGTAAATTGGCTACGCTAATTAATGTTTATATCAAGTCCTTTAACAAGGAAAAACTAAAAGTTTTATTAAAAATAATAATATGAACAACATTATATTAAGGATCTTTGTTTTTACTTTTCTTCCTTACATGATTTCAATTCTTTTCATTTTCACTTTCCAGAACATTCCTAAAGTAAGAAACAATCAAGAAGAAAAAAAAATTATCTACAGTTTCAATTACTTTATTCTTCTTGATTTTAGAGGTTTTCTTTCAAAGATAAGGGAATACATAAATAACCAAAATTTATTAACTCTTACCGACCTCTACAATGATTATATTGTGACGTTTGATATTTATGGAAACCCAGAAATAGCAAAAAAAATAGAAAACAAACATCTAATAAACTTACACACAGATTTGAATAAATTTTATTCATATGCCATTTTTCAAGAGCAAAACTCAAATATCGAACAAAACAAAGTATGGATAACACTTTTTGATTTTAATCTAAATCCTATTAACTCATCAAAAATCATTTTTAACAAAAATTTTAAAGAAATATCTTACCTAAGTAATGAAAAAATAGGTTTTTTACTATCTTCAGAATCGTTAAATTATTTGGCATTATATAATTTTCAATATTTTAAATCTTCATTTAAATTGCAAAAAAAAGCCGAGTTTAATATCAAACAAAACATATCCTGTAAATATAACCAAGATGCTAAATTTTCTATATTTCACATCTTTAATGATACTCAAAACATAGTTATTCTTTTTGATAATGATACTTATAATCAATACTATTTATCCGATACATACCCACAAAACATAACAACAAACGATAATAATATCTTTATATTAGCAAAAAAAATAATAGATAATCAACAATATTTAGTAAAAATCCCAAAAAATAATATAAAATACGCTTTCTTTTACAAAATAGATAATAACTGGAATTATAGCCTTAATTATTATAATAGCTATTTAATCATACTAAAAGAAAACAGCAAGAGTAATGACATCTACTTTTTGAGTGAAGAACTTAATATTTCAAAAAAAATAAAAATTTCATACACCGGGGACAACTTTAAATTATTTACCAACATAAACGGAATATTCTTAAATTTTAATTATCAATCATTTCCATTTATCGTAAAAATAGACCAAACAATTGCACAAAAAAGTAATCCTTACTTTTCAATCACAACAGATAATAACTTCGATTTAGATATAAAATTTTCTTTTCAACAAAAATCAGATAATTTTAATATTTTTACTAAATCAAATGATATAGAAATTCAAGAGGAAAAAGAAAATTTGGAAACTCAAGAATATGATTTATTTATAAAGTTTTACCAAACATTTTAATTTAACAGAGATTAGCAAGAAGTATCCTGGTAGAAAACAAATCACATACTCCACATATCGACAAATCTTTAGTTTTGGTAAGAAAATACAATTTGATACTAATAACAATTCAGTTTTCCAACTTTACTATCATCTAATCCTGGTAGTTAAACATTTGAACAGTTTAATAACTATATCCCCCAAAGCTAACTATTTTTCGAGTATTTTATTTTTATATGCAAAAAATGTGTAAGGTTTTCCTCGTAAATTGTAATCAGACATCATCGTTTCACCATAAGCTCCTGCACTTCTTATGATCAAATAATCTCCCCTTTCTGTAAAGGGAAGCAAAATATTTTTAGCAAAACAATCCGTGCTTTCACATATAGGACCATGAACATCATACAAAAACTCACTTTTCTCTTCTATTTTTGATAAATTTTGGATTAAATGAAAAGCCTCATATAAAGCAGGCCTGATTAAATGATTCATACCTGTGTCTATTATTAAAATTTCTTTACCCACAGTCTCCTTTTTAAACAATACCTTGGAAATAAGAGTTCCACATTGCCCAACAACAGCTCTTCCAGGTTCAACACAAATTTTAGAATGCACTTTAACAAATTTTCTTATAGTCTCAAAATAAGATTTAAAATTTGGTATAGAATCAGGATTATGATAATCTATTCCCAATCCTCCTCCTAAATTTAACAATTTAACATCAAAATTCCTTTCCATAACATATTCGTAGATTTCATTAACCCTGATAACCAAATTTTTAAAGACTGACATACTTGTTATTTGAGATCCTATATGAAAATGTAAGCCAACAAATTCAAGATATTCAGATTTTCTGATTAGATCCAAAGCTTTGTCAAGATGTTCAAAATTTATACCAAACTTGTTTTCACTTAAACCAGTGGTTATAGCCTTATGGGTAAGTGGATCCACATTGGGATTAATTCTGAGAGAAACCTTTGCTTTCCTTCTCAAATTTTTTGCTATTTCATTAACTACCTGTATTTCTTGGATACTTTCGATATTGATTGAATCAATATTATGAATGATTGCTTTTTCTATTTGTTCATCAGTTTTTCCGACACCTGACATAACTATTTTCTTGAAACCCAAATCAAGTGCCAGGTTTAGTTCCCCAATACTAACCACTTCTGCTCCCAAACCCTTATCCCTTATAAACTTTAGAATTTCAACATTACTATTTGCCTTAAAAGAATAAAAAACATCAATTTCTTGTTTATTAGTAACTATCTCGTCTATAGTTTCTTCTAAAACATCAAGATCATAAAAAAAAGACGGGGTAGGTAATTTTAATAAATCTTCTTTTAATCTCACTATTCTATTCATTTGGATTATATAAATAGTTTATTTAATCTATTTAGTGCTTCCCTTTTATAGAAAGAATCTAAAACCAAAGTTATGCTATAATCACTGCTTCCATAAGATAGCATCCTAATAGGTATTCCATCAAGTAAATCAAGGACCCTTTTTAAATATCCAGGTTTGTTCTTAGGAATGTAACCAACACATGCAATAACAGAATTGTTTTTTATAACTTCAACACTTGCAAAACTTGATAGTTCTTGGACAATATCATCCAGTTTTGTATCATCATCTATTGTTAAAGATACCGAAACCTCAGAAGTAGTAATAACATCGACAGGCACTTTATACTGTTCAAAAACTTCGAAAATTTTCCTTAAGAAACCATAAGCCATAAGCATCCTGTAACTTTTTATTTGAACGATCGTTATATTATCCTTAGCAGCAACTGCTTTAAATCCTTCAGATAGAATTAAATTTGTTATAACCGTGCCTGCTGAATATGGGTTGAATGTGTTTTTCAGTATAACTGGTATAGATTTTTTCTGAGCTGGTAAGACAGTTGACGGATGAAGAACCTTAGCACCAAAATATGCTAATTCAGCAGCTTCTTCAAATGTTATGTAATTGACGGTATAAGTTTCTTGCACAAATCGAGGATCATTGTTATATATACCACTAACATCGGACCATATTTGTATTTCTTTAGCATTCAAAACTGCTCCTATTATTGAAGCTGTATAGTCACTGCCTCCTCTACCCAAATTATCTATTTGACCGTTTTCGTCTCTACATATGTACCCTTGAGTAATGTACAAATTACCAGGTTTAAAAAGTTGAGAGCACATAGAGGAGATATATTCGTAATCGGGTTCTCTTTCTTGGTTTATTTTCATAAAATCCAACGCACTAACCAAAATATTATCTATTCCTTCCTGAAGAAGGTAATTATGAAAAATAAAAGAAGTAATGATCTCTCCCTGGGCAACTATTATTTTTTCTTCTCTTTTGGTTATATTATTACTCTCATTCTTTACATTAACAATTGTATTTATTATTTGATTCAAAAAATCAATAGAAACTTTTTTAAAATTACCTTCTAATAACTCTTCTATAATTTCGGAAAATTTATCTTTAAAGGTTTTTATTTCATTTTCAATACCTTTGTTGTTTTTAAGATTTTCGGAGATTTGAAAAAGCAAGTTAGTTATTCCAAAAACAGCAGATAAGACAACGATAAGTTCATTTCCATTTGATTTTATTTCATTAACTATAATATCCTTAACTTTTTTCATATTAGTGGAATTAGCAACACTGCTTCCACCAAATTTGAATACTTTCATACCAGTCCCCCTATTTCCATGGCTTTTAAAATAACATTTGCTTCCAATCTATCGATTTCTTGTTCCTCCACTAACACAGATTTTCCCAAAAGTGGCACAAGATAAACCATCAACTTCTTTCCTTCAAAGAAAAGGAAAACAGAAAAATCGACAGTATCTACCACTTTTATAATCATCATATCAATCGCCCTCTGTATTTCATTACCTATAAATTTTTTACCAAAATAGTCTTTAAACAAATTTTCTACTTTATCAAAAAAAGATTCTACTTTACTTATGTAATCGTAAAAATCAACAATATAAGAGTTATCTATTTTAAAGTTATAGTTAGCAAGTTTAGATATTATTTCTTGTGTATTTTGAAATCTTTTAGGTGGATTATAGTCTATTTCGACACATTTTCTCAAAATATCTAAGAACAGTGGAGATACTTTATCTTTTGATTTATTTACTGCCATTTCAACATACTTTTGGTGAGATAATATATCAAAACCGTTTTTATGATTTTCAGGTTTAATTCCAGATATCAATTCCAAAAAAGTCATTCCTAAAGAAAATATATCGTTAAATGGTTGGGGAGAAAGTTTTTGATATTGTTCAGGAGGTGAATAACCAGGACTTACAAAAACTACCTGACTACTCAACAAATTAGATATACCAAAATCAATTACCTTTATCATATCAGTTTCATAATCTATCAGAATGTTAGATGGTTTTATATCTCTGTGAATTATAGATTTAGAATGAAGGTAATCTATAGCATTCAAGGACATAATAAAGTATTTATATATCTTTTCTTCATTGACATCGTTTTTTTTAAAAAAATCCCTAATATCTGTTCCTTCAATAAATTCCATAACATAAAAAAAATTATTGTTGTAATAAAAACTATCGTAGAATTTAGCAATATTCGGATGTTTTAGAAATTTTAAGATTGATATTTCAGAGATAAAACTTTCTATAAAAACATTTCTGTATTGTTCTACCTTTAGTTGTTTAAGGGCAAAAAATTTGGGTAT
Source organism: bacterium (assembly GCA_030549815.1). Lineage (GTDB taxonomy): Bacteria > DRYD01 > DRYD01 > DRYD01 > DRYD01 > DRYD01. Next base: position 68,049 of record JAUQQQ010000004.1, read on the forward strand.
TTTCAAGTGCTTAACCTTATAAACATTACCCATGCCCCCAGAATTAAGAAGTTCCACAACTTCATAAGTATTGAAAATTATTTCTCCTTCTTTGAAAATCTTTTCTTTCATAATTCCCTTTTATTAAGTATTCTTCGATTTATTACACATTACCTTCAAAGGATTTTCTTGAATTTCCTTAAAAGTTATTAATATAAGGAGGGTAAAAGGATGGAAAAAACGTTTGAATTTTTAGGGATACACCGCTCAAAAGAACCTAAATTTGTTTTGCCTCAAGCTGCAAAAACAGTTGATAATTCTCTACCAATAAAAGATTCTGAAATACTCTTTGAAGTTGATGCTCTAAACATCGACTCAGCAAGTTTTAATAATCTAAAACAATTATCAAACAATCAAAAAGAAGAAATAAAAAAACTGATATTGGAAATCGTAAAAGAGAGAGGAAAAATGCACAATCCCTATACAAACTCGGGAGGAGTTTTCAAGGGAAAAATAAAAGAAATTGGAAAATATTTTAATGAATATCACAACAACAAATACAAAGTAGGTTCCAAAGTAGTTTCACTAACTTCCCTTTCTTTCACTCCTTTGCATGTTGAAAAAATTGAAGACATTGATATAAACAGTAATACGGTATTTATCAAAGGGTATGCTATATTGTTTTTGTACAGTCCATTTGCAGTTATCGATGAATTTGAATTTGAAGAAGATGTTATAATGAAGGTTTTAGATGTTTGTGGAGCTCCTGCACAAGTTGCAAAATACTCTAAAATATCAGATTATGTAGTCATTTTAGGAGCAGGTAAATCGGCAATACTTTCTGCACATGAAGCTTACAAACGAGTCAAACCTACAGGTAAAGTGTTCATAATTTCAAAATACGAAGAAGAATTAGAATGGTTTAGGAAAGGTCAAATATGTGATTACACAATACAAGCGGACGCTACAGATCCGATTGAAGTATATTCAAAATACATAAAAGTTAGTGATAGATTAGCAGATTTAGTAGTAAATTGCACAAATGTAGAGAATACAGAAACATCAGCAATATTGCTAACAAAAGAAGGAGGAATTTGCTACTTTTTCTCAATGGCAACATCATTCCAAAAAGCAGCCCTGCAAGCAGAAGGATTAGCTAAAAATATAGAACTAATCATAGGAAATGGATACTATCCAGAACACTACCGAATAGCAATCAACTGCCTAAAAGAAAATAATGTTATCTATGATTTCTTTAAACATAAAAAATAATTCAAAATTTTTAACCCAAAAGAAATCTCCATCATTTGATAGAAATGAATGAATAAGTTTTAAGTATTTGTTTAGCCATAAATACACTGGCATAATTTGGGAAAGTAAAATATGCAGAGGCTAACATTGTTAAAATAGTATTAAAGAGGGTAAAATAAAAAACTGTTGAAGTATATGAGTGGGTGTTTATCAAATAAATCTCGAATAAAGTGGTTTAAAATAAAATTTAAAATAAAAGGGTTTAACCTTTAAGATGTCTGTAGAAAAGGAAAAGCCTTTCTTAGAGTTATCTAAAATCAAAGATATAACTTCAGAAATACTCGATGTAGTTTTCGTCAAAAATTACGGAATAAAGAGAGAATACAAAGTAGAAACAGATATATTTTTTATTAATGAAAACGGAAAAGAGTATTTTATATTAATTATATCATTGCCAGGAGCTAATAAGAACTCAATAGACATTTCCATCGAAGAAGACACGGTAATAATCAATGCAAAAAGAGAATTGTTCTTTCCTGCAGATATAATCAATATAACAGAAGATACATTAAAATTTATATTAGAAAACTCAATTTCAATAGAAAACTATTATGGGAACATTTATAGAAAGATAAGATTACCTAAAAAAGTAAAGAAAAAAGAAGAAAAAGCTCTGTATTTAAAAGGATTACTTTTTGTAAAACTTGAATGCGAATAAAAGAATTAATAATTAAAATTATTAATTTATACAAAAAATACAAATTTAGGAGCTATCCTGTTTGCAGATTTTATCCCTCGTGTTCAGACTATGCATTAATGAGTATAGAAAAATACGGAGTTATAAAAGGGTTATTTAAGTCAATATGGAGAATACTCAGATGCAATCCATTTAGTAAAGGGGGTATAGATTTACCTTAACAGGGGGGAGTTAATTGAACAAAATAAGATGTCTAAATTGTGGAACTGAAAACCAAGAATATTATAACTACTGTTACAATTGTGCTTACCCACTAAAAGAACATATAAAAAACAAAGAGATAACCAAACTTTTAGGAATAGCGTTAGGTTATGAAATGGTTAATATTCTCGATAAAGTAATAGAAATTTATGAACGAATACTAAAGGAAAAGCCACATTATGCTGATGTAAGATACAGGCTCGCATTAGTTTATGAAGTGCAAGGACAGTATGATAAAGCTATAAAACATCTTCAAGAAGCACTTAACATCAACCCCGATTACATACAAGCAAGAAATAAATTAGCGGATATATTTATAATTCTTGGAAAATATCAGGAAGCATTAATAGAATACAAGACATTGTTATCAACAAAAGTAAAGTATAGTTTTGCGGATGTTTATAATAATATCGGAGTTATTTACGAAAAGATGGGTAATTTAAAACAAGCAAAATCTTATTATACAAAAGCTATCTCGATTAATCCCCGTTTTGCTAAACCATATTATAACCTGGGTAATATAATGTTTAGTAAGGGTAATTATGATGCAGCAATTGCAAACTACAAAAAGGCAATAGCTTTAAAGCTTAATATACCAGAAGTATATAATAATTTAGCATTAGCGTTATACAAGCAAGGTAACATAAAAGAAGCAGAAGAAAACTTTAAAAAATCTACTTTATTGGATCCCCTTTTTTTTGACGCACATTACAACTTAGCTCTTTTCTACATACAAAATAATCAACTTGAAAAAGCACAAGAATTAATAAACAAAATAAAAGGAAATTTTCCCTACAACTACGATATTAACTACTTAGAAAAAAGCATAGAAAAAAGATATAAGGAAAGGTCCAAAAAAGAGCAAATTAATAATATAGAGAGCAACATAGAATGAGAAGAAATTTTGAAAAATTACAATCAAAAATAGAATACTACAAAAAGATAATAGACAAAGATCCTTTCATTTTTTTAAACATAATACCTTTAGAATTTCTTTACTCAAAAATAGATAATTTATCTGACGATAAATATAGTAATTTTATAAAAAATCATGGTAAAGAATATCTTAAAAACATAATCGATTCTTTTTGTGACATGCCTTTAGTATATTCAGAAATTTTGAAAGAAGCAAAAGAAAAAGAAGAAGAATTAAACAGAAACAGGGGTTTTAAAATCTCAGATGCCAAAGTTGAAATTTCCCTTAACATCCTTGCAAAAGGAATATTTGATAAAGAAGGACAACATAAACTAAAAGCAGCATACAACTACAAAATAGGTCTTTCCTTTTACAAAGAAAAAAATTACAACGAAGCAAGAAAAGCATTCGAAGAAGCATGGAATTATGATCAAAATAATCCCGAAATAATCAATAACCTTTTTATTACGAACTACTTATTAGGCAATTTTAATAAGCTCTCTGAAATACTAAAAATAATGGCTATTTTAGGGTTTAAAGAAATCGAATTCTTCACAAAATAGAAAGGAAAGGTGGAATAGTTATGAAACTTCCTCAAAAAGATTATTATAAACTGCTTGAGGTAAGTCCTTTAGCCTCATCCGAAGAAATTCAACAAGCTTTCAGGAAATTAGCAAGAAAATACCATCCTGATACCACTCAAAATCCCGTAGAAAAAAAGAGATTACAAGAAATATACCAACAATTAGTAGATGCACATCAATTCCTAAGAGATGAAGAAAAAAGAAAAGAATACGACAATAACGTAATATTTAAATTCAGGACAATTAGTAAAAGTCAAGTAAAAACAAAAATACAAGTAATAGGAAAAGAAGAACCTTGGTGGAAAAAACTACTATCTTTCGGTAAAAAAGAAAAAGAAAAAGAAGATCCAATTAAGAAAGCAGAACAGTTGTTTTTCTTAGGAATGAGTATGACAGCAAGACCAGATCCAAAAATGATACAAAGTGCAGTATCATATTTTGAGCAAGCATATAAAACTAATCCCCAGTTATTGGAAGCGCTCTTTAACACAGCTTTAGGATACTATAAACTGGGGGAATTCGAAAAAGCCAAAAATTTATTAAAAGAGTATTTGAACAAAAGACCGTCAGATCAAGCAGCTGAAATACTATATAGATTAATAAACTGGTAAGTGATAATCTTAATTACAGGTCCAACAGCAGTAGGAAAAACAAAACTATCTTTGTTATTAGCTCAAAAAATACCCCATACATTCATTGTTTCTGTAGATAGTAGACAAGTTTACAGAATGATGGATATAGGAACAGATAAAGTTTCATTGCAAGATAGAAAAAAAATACCTCACTACCTAATAGATATTCTAAATCCCAACCATGATTTTTCATTAGGATGTTTCATGGAGAAAGCAAAAAAAATCATAGATTTCGGGATACAAAAAAAAATAAACCTAATATTTGTCGGAGGAACAGTTTTATACGCTTTGGCATTAGTAAAAGGATACACCTTATTACCAACTAATACAAATATTAGAAAAAAACTTGAAAGTAAATCTACAGAAGAGTTGAAGGAATTGCTTTCTAACTTAGATAAAAAGTTTAACACCAATTTCTTAGAAAAATATAAAGATAGAAGGAGAATAATAAGGTTGTTAGAAGCTTATGAAATAACCAAAACTAATCCTGCGAATTTATGGGAAAATAACAAGAAATTTCCAATAAACAAGATATTCATCCTTACCAATAACCGGCAAATAATCTACGAAAACATAAATAAAAGAGTAGATCGGCAAATCAGAGAAGGTTTAATAGATGAAGTCAAATTTATCCTTAAAAAATTTCCCGAGGCACCAAGTTTTAAAAGCATGAAAACCTTTGGATATTATGAAGTAATCCAATACTTACAAGGAAATATAGAATTTAATTCAATGATAGAAATGATAAAGAAAAATACGAGGCACTTTGCAAAACGACAGTTCTCATTCTTAAAAAAAATAGACGGTGAAGTTATTAATTTACAAGATTTCAATCAAAGTATAGAAAAGGCTTGTGATTACCTATGCCAAAAATTGATATAATTGAAAAAGATGAATACTATGATATAGATGAAACTGAGGTTTTAATTCCAGAAAATATTTTTATATTTGATGCAGTTAAGAAAGTCATAAAAGATAATCCTTATCTGTTTTGGATTACAGTAATCGGTGGCGTAAAATTACTGCCAGAACCATCCTTTACAAAAACTTTTTCTTTTTATATCAAATCTACCTTGCAAGAAGACAAAAATTCTAATGAAAATTATGACCCTACTTTTGAAAAACTCAGAAAATTTGGTTTAGAATTTTCTTCAATATTTGAAAATTATAAACCATTAGAAAATTTTCTACTAAATTTAAACAATTTTGAAAATGATTATGTAATAGGATTGATATCAAAGATAAAGGATATTGATGAATATGAAATAAGAGATTTTGTTGAAAAATATACGAATAATTTTATGTCTTTACTCGAAAGCTTAGTAGTATACAGTTTTTGCAAAAACGATATAAAAAAAAGTGCGTTCGTTATATCTGATGGAAGTTTAGTAAAGTTCAAAAGATTTAGAAAATTAGATAATGTAAAAATGTTTGGTTTAATAAAAGAAGTAGAAAGGAACTATTTGTATCAATTCGGTAATAGTTATTTATACAACTTGCCTTTTTTAAAGAGAAGTGCAGCTTTTTACTTAGTTTATGATGATATTAAATTTCTAAGCTTTTACATGAATATTGGGAAAATCATAAGGTTGGAAGTATTAGATGGAAAAATAGAAGAATTATTATTGATTGCTAAAATATTGAAATCCATTTCACATGTGCCGCATCTTTATTATAGAATGCCACAAAATAATCTAATACTTACAAAATTAGAAAGAAATTTAAAAAATTATATAATGAATGATGTTCTGTTTGATAGATTTATATGACTTTGGAAGAATTAATAAAAGAGTTAGCAAAATATAAAGTTAGTTCTAAGACATTGGAGGCAATGAAAATAATAAAAAGAGAGTACTTTGTTGAAGACAAGAAAAAAGCATATTTAAATGAAGCTTTACCATTTTACAGCCAAACGACATCTCAACCATTGGTAATTGCAAATGTGATAGATAATTTGGAACTTAACAAAGAGGACGTGGTGATAGAAGCTGGGACAGGATCGGGATTCCAAACATGCTTACTTGCCTTCTTTTCAAAAAAAGTATTCTCATTTGAAATAGATGAAATAATATTTAATGCAGCACAGAAAAATATCCAAAATTTTATGGAAATAAACAAAGATCTTGATCTCAAAATAGAATTAATAAAAGGCAATATATTTAAATCTGAAAAATTAATAAATCAAATAATAGAAACAGAAGGTAAGATTGACAAAGTTGTATTTAGCTTCGCTATAAAGAAAATACCTGATATTTTTGTCAAAAATGCCAAAATAATTATTGCTCCAATAGAAGAAAATAATAATTACCAAAAATTAAAAAAAATAGTAATAAAAGACGGAAAGATATTTGAAAAAGACTTAGGCTTAGTTTCTTTTGTAAAACAAAGAGAAGAATGATAAAAATTCAGAAAGCTGATATAAAACATAAAAAATCTATAAAAAATCTATATCAAAAGGTTTATGGCAGTTTTTACTCTTTACCCGAAGTCCAAGACGATGAATTAATGGAAGAAATATTGAGTGGAGTATCAAAGCTAAGTAAGGAGAAAACCGATGATTTATGGGTAATAGCAATTGATAATAAAGAAATTGTTGGATCATTAATATTTAGAGTAAATAAAGATATTTCATTATGTAAAGCCATGGGAGCAATAGTTTTGCCAGAATACAGAGGTAAAGGGATTTTTAAAGAAATGTTTGAATATGGTTTAAATAATATAGATGTTGATATTATATATGCTCTTACTCGCACGATTTCCCCTGAACCACAAAAACTTTTAATCAAATATGATTTCATTCCTTTAGGTGTTTTTCCAAATGTAAGAAGAGTATATGCTTATGAAAATCATGGACTGTATGCTTTAATAAAAGCAACCGCCTTCAACAAAAGGAAAAAAGTTGAAAAAATGCTACCTGAAATAAAAAATCTTTCTAACATCTTGAAAGACCTAATGATAAGAAAATTTCTTTTGGGAATTTTTAAACAAGAAAAAAAAGATTATTCCTATTTAGAATCATTCATATCCGAAAAATTAATTATAGTATATAGAGAAAAATTCAACATAAAAATAAGGGAAGCAAAAAAAATAGATATAAAAGTCATAAACGTTGAAAAAGAATACATTAATAGTATTGATAACTTAAGATTTAAATTTTTTCCATTTCATAAACCTAATTTTAAAATAACAACAGAATTTGGAAGTGTTTTTTTACACCTTAACATGATAGACAAACACTGTGCAATAATGGGCATAGATTGCCCCAAAGAAGATGTTGAAAAACTTTATAATTTATTTTTCAATATTCCTTACATTGTTGACAAATTAGACGCTCGATATTTGGAGATAATTTCAATTGCTTTAAATCACACAAATCATTCTATATTACTTGACAATGGTTTTATTCCTGCAGCCTATTTTCCTTGCCTTATTCCTGAAAAAAACCAGAGAGCAGATGCTGTAGTATTTTTTTATCCATACAATTTGCCACATTTTAAAAACATGTTCGTACCAGATGATTTCAAACCGTACATAAAATATGTTTACTCTATGATAATTAGAAAAATAAACGAAGAACTGGAGACAAACTTATAACCATCTTTTCTCAATAATTTTAACCAATTTATTAGTGTATTTATTCATTTTGATCCTTCTAAAATCTTCTTTTTTAAGCCATACAAAATCCACTATTTCTTCGTTAAAAGATAAAAAATCTATATTATTAACTTTGACCAAATAGTTAAAAAGTATCATATGTATTGGTTTATAAAATTCTTCATCGAAAATTGCTTCAAAAAAAGTGATAAATTGGCAATTATTTTTTCGCACATCCAAATTAGTTTCTTCTTTTATTTCTCTAATAAGTGCTTGAATTAGAGTTTCTCCAGCATTTACTTTTCCTCCAGGAATACCCCATTTCCCTTTCCATTTTAAAGTTTTAACAAATAAGTATAAATCCTTATATTTTATAAGTCCTCCAACAGTTGGTATTATATTCATAGCAGAAACAAGAAATAATAAATTAAGAGGATAACAAAAAATAACAATTGGATAAAGATGATGATAGCAATAACAAAGAAAGCTTTATTCTTTAGGATATTTAAAAATAAGTTAGGCCTAATTGATTCTTCATATTCAGTTTCATACTTCAGTATCGATTGCAATTTTTTTTCAAATTCTTTAAAAGTTTTTATTCTATTATTTTGGTTGTACGACAAGCATTTTTCAAGTAATGAGCTTAATTGATTAGGTATTATGGGAGACAGTGAAGAAGGGGGTGGAAAAAAAAAAGGATCCTCCCGATAATAAGGACTTAATTTAGTAAAATACTCATAGACTATTGCCGAAATTATATAGATATAACTACTTTGGTTGATAGTATTTTTGTCATCATCAAGCATTTCCGGTGGTACATATCCAAAAGTTCCAATATACTTGTTTTCCTCAACTCCCTTCTCTGTAACTATTGCAGGTATTTTAGGGATAGAAAAACTAATTATTTTAACTACTCCTTGTTTATCAACGATGATGTTTTCAGGGTTAAGGTCAATGAAATTTATGATGTTTTTCTCATACAAAAACTTGACAATCTCTAACAACTGCAAAGCCAATTTTATACCTTTAATAACAGTTGGATTTGAAGAGTATATTATTTCACTTAGCAGCGTTCCATGTAATTCCTCACATACAACAATAAGATATCCTCTTTCCAAAAAATAATCAACAATTTTTCCAACTTTATCATATATAACTTTCGATAAGAAAGAAAAAACAGAAAATAAATTATTGATGTATGAATGAGAATTAAGATTTTCAGATATATCTATTTGATAGAGAAACCAAGTTGATCCAATAAATCTTATATCTTCTGCTCTATAAATAATACATCCACCCTCGATTTTGTAAGACGCTACTATTTTATACCTATTATTAAAAACTGTCCCAATAGGAAATTTTTCCATTACTTCGTAAATAATTTTACTTACAAGAAAGAAAAATCCTCCTTATTTGGACTCAACTTTCAAATTTTCAAAATTTTTACAAAAAATTTACTTTTTTTACAAAAAATACCTTTTTTATTAAAGAATCTTTCTCAATAATTTAATTAGAAATTAAAAAAAAGGAGGGTGGTAATATGAACATAGGGTTAAATACAAGCTCATATTTATACCACTATAATTCTTTATCAGTAGAACAAAAATCACAGGTTAATATGATAGCTTCTTCATTGGGAATTAGTATTGAAGAACTATCATTTTACTTTGGAATGATTAGCTTCAATTTAGGCAACATTAGCTTTTTTGCTTTTGTTTTTTTAATTTACCAAAAGCCACAGATATTAAATAATCTAAGAATGATATATGCTAACATGCAAGCACAAGCAAATTTCAATATAGGTTTTATTGGAGGATTCAATAATACTCCTCAACCTTATCCACTGCCGTCTAATCCAGAACTACCTACACCATTACCATCAAATCCAGGGGAATCAAACTGTGTAAAATCGCAAATTGGGGACGCATTCCTAACAGCATTCTCTCCACAAGATTTAGCTAAATTGCAAAATGGAGAAAAAATAGATCTAAAAAATGGGATTATCTCAAGCATAAACAACCTTAAAGAATTTGATAAAAACAATGATGGAAAATTGACAGGCGATGAACTAAAAGATCTTCAAGTTGCAGTAGATAAAAATAAAGACGGGCAAATAGAAAAAGGAGAATTAGCTAAAGCATTAGAAGCAGGAGTTAAAGAAATAGATATTAATAGTGGAAAGGTAACAACAAATGATGGAAAAGAATTTAACATAAACCAAGGAAACGTAAATGTAGGTAAAGATGGGAAAACAGATAATAAACCTGCAATAACCATAGATACAGATAAAAATGCAGGACAATCAAAAGATGGAAATAATAGATTAGAACCAGCACCATCTCCACAGTTAGGAAACAGCCCAAATAGCACAAATAGTAGCAGTGGTAGCGGTGGTAAATAGCAACCTATCAGCACTTACATTGTAAGAACCATTATTTTTTCAATATCACCGTTTATATCGTAGAGTAAATCGGATATAAGTGATAAGTTTGATATATCCTCTTCCTTTAGTTTTTCCAATTTCTCTACTACCTTATGCAAAATTTCGATACCTCCCAATTTAGCCTTGAAATATAAAGGTATATTTTGATCAAATTTTATATTATCCAAAATAGAATAAAATCTATTATCTTCTTTTAAAGAAACTTTTGTTAAACCAACTATGGATAAGTCAATTAGTTGTACAAATAAATCAGAATTTTTTAAAAGCGCAGCCTGGAATAAATTCCTTATAAAAGGTACTTTAGTTTCCAAATCGACAAAAACTATATTACAATTCTGGCATACATTATTATTTAACTCTAATCCACAGCATGGACAAAATAATGTAAAATTCATTTTTAATGTCAGAATATAATCATAAACATATCTTACATCTACATATAAATCATGTATTTTTTCAAAGTTTTCTAAATTGATAATTATTTGAGAAATAATTTCTGAAGTAGTTTCTCTTAGATAAAATAATTCCTCTTTTTGTAGATATTCAACAGATGACAATATTTCTAATTCCAAATCCAAAAATAACCATTCAATAAACTCTTTGTCTACCATTTTAAAATTCAAATAATCTGATAAAAAGTAATCTATAAAAATAGGCTGCTTAATCCTTCTTAAAAAATCAATTTTATTTTCTAAGAAATATGGTTTAACATCAAGTTTTAGAGAGTTATATATATTCCAAGCTGCTAATTTAAGCTGATTAAAAGAGGAAGAGATAAGATTCCATAATTCATTATTCTCGATTAAATTCAATTTTTCTTCCCCTTTATAGATATAAATTTGATCCGATTCAAAAGATATTCTATTGATTACAGAAGATAAAGTATCTGCTAAGATATTAGTTTGGTTTATTTCTTCACAAACTTGTTCCTCTTCTAAAACTTTATCTTCTAAAGAACTTATATAAGAAAGGAAATTATTTATAAGTTGAATCTTTGAGTTAATTTAATTCAGTAAAATTTGTATCTTTTGTATAGATTGTTCTCCTTGATTTTTTATTAAATCTTCAATTACATCAACTTCATTAGCCCATAAACTTTTTTTTATTACTTGTTGATAATACAAAGATATAGCTGTGGGAGAATCTGCATCTAAGTTGTATAATTCATTAATTATTTTAACAGTTGGCAAGGAAAAAAGGTCTATGAATAGGAAGCTACTTACATTTGGTTCGTACATTAATAATTGGTTATTTTTAGGAGCTGGCGGGGAAGGATTCGAACCCTCGCCACGGGATCCAAAGTCCCATGTCCTACCACTAGACGACCCGCCAATACCCTACACTATAATATTACTACCTTCAAATCATTATTCCTTTCTGAAGGATAAAAATAAAAAAATAGAGAAAAATATAACTAATCAACAAAGATTTTGGAAAAATGAGAAAGGGAATAGTTATATTTGCAGATGCGGATGACGAAAATGCACAGTTTCTCTTTAATCAAGCTAAATCTTTATCCGCAAATCCAATATTTATCGATACAAAAAAATTAGCACTCTCTTACGATCTATACATAGATCTGGAAAATCAAGATATAAAGTTTTTACACACAAATGCTAAAAAATTCAATTTCTTCGTCAGAGCAGTGAATCTAATCCCATTAAATCCTTTTTCCTTTTCATCCTCCCAGAAATATAACGAATACAGAAACTACTATTCTCTTATGTTTTCTTTTCTTGAAACTTTAAAATCCGAAGGTCTAAAAGTAGTCAATCCTCCCTCCACCTTCTGGTGCCATTACTTTAAACCCTATACATATTACTTAGCACAAAAAGTAGGACTAAAAATACCTACAACAATAATAACACCGTCATTTAGACAAATTTACAAAACATATAAAAAATTTCAAAACCAAAAACTAATAATTAAACCAATAGCAGGAGGAGAAACAGTTAAAGAACTTAATGAAGAAATACTTGAAAAAATTAAACTATCAACAACTGTCTATATATTACAAGAAAAAATCCAAGGAACAAATATAAGAATTTTCACCTTAGGCAATAAATTCCTGTGTGCATTTAGTATCGAATATGATACAAATAAATCCATAGATTACAGAGATTTAAATCCTAAAGAATTAAAAATAAAAACGACTAAAGTTAGCAATGAAATAAAAAAACTTTCTTTAAAATTAGCAAAAGAGATAGGATTACTCTTTTCAGGGATTGATTTTATAGTAAAAAATAATGATTACTATTTTCTTGACATAAATCCTGCACCTATGTTTGAAGGCTTTGAATTTTACTCATCTTTTCCTATTTCCAAGCAAATAATAAAATATCTTTCCGATTAATACCTACAAACTTACAAATAGGATTTACTAAAGCCTTCCTTCAACAAAAGGAATGCTTCAGTCATCAATTTTTCTTAAAAACCTTGCTTATACTTTTCAACTATATATTCTAATTCTATTCCTTTTGTTTTCAGGTCATTTCGTACAAATTCTTCATCCTGAACCTTAATTTTTATATCATCCAATAACTTTTTCACTTCTTTAAATTCTATGTCCTTTATTTTTAATTTTTCAAGAAGATCACTATAAGGTTGATTTTCTTCGACACGTTGTGCAATATTGATTAGTAAATCCTTTATTTCTTTCATTTTTTCATCAATAATCATAAAGGTATCGTCAACAAAAGGTACATGCAGATTAGGAGTAGATGAGATCGAGATATCTATTTCATCTATAAAATTATTAAGAGCAGTAAGGAGTAGATGTTCTCCATTCTCTGCCAAGAATAAAATTTCATTAACGAAAGGTGAGTTCTCCGGAAAATCAAATCTATATTCTATTCTACAATCATTACAAGCATCCCCTTCCATTACTTGACCACATAGTATGCATCTATACATTCTATTCCTCCAGATTAAAGATTATTCTTTTATTCTTCAATTTTACCTTCCTGAGTATTTTCTATCTTACTTTCCTCAGTTTTAGGATTTTCTATTTTACCTTCCTCAACTTTGCCAAAAGCAACGTCTGTATCAGTCTTTTTATTTACAATCTCTTCCAAGATTTTCTTAATAATTTCTTTAAGGTCAAGAATTTTTGGATTTTCTGTTTGTATAACAGAACCATCTTCTCCTACAGCATGAGTAAAAGCCTTTGGTACTTCCTTATTTACATCAGTAGTCCTATCAGCTTCCCCTACAGAAAGAGTTATAATTTTTGGCCTTTCTTCAATAACATTATCAGGAAGTTTTATCTGCGAAGGTCCATCAACAGATTCCATAAATTGATTAGTAATTATCTTGGTATCACCTCTTATTCCTTCTGTCATTTTTAATCACCTCCTTTACTTTAAGTAATATAGTTTAGAAATAAAAAAGTTAAAATAAAAATCAATTTTTTTTACATTTTTTTTACAAAAAAAATATTGTCTGCATGATTCAGCTCACAAGCCCTTCTATTTCCTTAATATAAGTGCTAAATCCACTTTTTATTCTTATTTCCCATTCTAAGAAAGATGAAAGTAAATGAGAAATAGAAAAATCTTTGTGTTTTATCAAATAATCCAAATTCTTTACAAATCTCATCAACATCATAACCCTATAACTATTCATCTTTAAGTTATTTGCGATAACTTGCACCTTATCTCCAAATTTACAATACTGATCATAAATCTTTATCAATGCCACTATTTGAGAAAAAATTAATCCCCATAATTCATCAATTTTATCATCTAATTCCATCATCTCTAAATATCTTAAAATCAATTCTCTATTCCTATTAACTCTCTTTATATCTTCAAAATCATTGGTTTCTTTTCTCAGCAATAATTCAAGAAAAAGGTTAGCTACTACAAATTGATTAATTTCCTTATATATTGAAACAAAATATTCAATCATCCCTTCATCAATATTTTCCCATTCTACAGCCCCATTCTCTACTTGATCAAAAAATATTTCATCCAATACCTTCTCCGCAGTAATTAAATTATTTCCAACTTTTTTTACTACTAATTCTATCACTTTTTCTACCGTTTCATTCTTCTCTATTCCATACTTTGATAAAAAAGCATCCACAAAATCTTTCAATCTTTCTTTTTTAATAGGCGCCTTTGATAAATCAATAATTTCAAAATTATCCTTAAAAAATTGCTTTAAAGATTCATCTTTTATTTGGTTAATACCGTTTAACATGTTAATAATCAAGAGGCTATTTCCTGCTCTCTTCAAAAACATTAAGATTTTCTTAGAATTATTCTTTTCTAATAACTCATCAAAATTATAAAGTAAAAAAAGAACATTTTTCGAAAACAAATTTTGTTGAGTAACAATTTCCTCTATTTCTTCTATTTTATATTCTGCACAATTTATTTTCTTTACCTTTGCCCCTTTTGGTAAATCAGAACTATCAAATACCCCATTTATATACAATTTCTTCATATCTTTTCCTTTATTAATATGCTCTCAAATATTTTCAAAAATCTATCAAAATTATCATTATTTCTTAAATTAACTGAATTAAAGTAATTCAATCCTTCAGAATTAAGATTGTCATATAGATCTTCTACAACAGCGACAGGTAATCCTTTTGCCAATTCAGAGATAGAGAAAATAATCTCGTTATCTATGTATTCACTAATTTCTCCTTCAAATTTATTACCAGATAACAAAGATAAAGCTAATCTTTCCAATTCAATATACTTTAATTCCATTTCATACCTTAAATAAAGCATTTCCTTTATTTTTCTTAGACTAATCCCAATTCTTTTATTCTTAACAAAACCATACCTATTTATTACCCACACAAAAGAATTAACTTCTGCTATATAGATATTAACCATTTTGGGATAAAAAATATAAAAAAACTCCCAGAAAGGTAAAACATAAAACTCCATTTTCCAATACCTAAAAACATCTTTTAAAAATTTCATCTGATTAATGAAATAGGGGGAATTGTTAGGTATAAAACTTATCCATCTGACTAATTTAGTTTGACGCAAAAAATTATAAAAATCGTCCAATTCAATAAAATAAGGAATAGAATATTTCTCGTAATCTTCCATTAAAGTTAAATTGTAGAACCTTTCTAAATCGTTTGAAAAAACTGAATTTAATATTTGCCAAAAATCTTTGTAATTCTGTATAATATTATTATCAATCAATCTTATAACAATGAAATCAAAGTGTTTATTATCTTTCCTATTTGAAATACTTAAAGGGTAATCGTAAATTTTGTAAAGTTGCTTTAAAATTATATATTGAAGAAAAGAATAAGGTCCAAACGATGTAATTTTTCCATCCTTATTGATTGTGATATAAGAAGGTATAACAAAAACCTTTAATATCTTCTGATTCTCAACAAATACAAAAAACATATTTTGATTACCTATCTTCAAAAACAGCTCCATAACTTTACAACATTTTGTCTTCTCTTTATTAAAATTAAACCGATAAAATACTTTTACCTTCCTTCAACCAAGCACTTTTTACTTCTCCTCAAAAATAGAAAGCACAGTAAGTTTTCCCCATTCCTGTATGAAGAATTTCACAGAGATAGAATAACTACTTTATCTATCACTGCTACTTTCAAATTATTTTTAGACTCCGCTTTTACAAGATATTT
>JAUQQQ010000004.1:84137-164736 GCA_030549815.1 bacterium
TCAAAAATAGAAAGCACAGTAAGTTTTCCCCATTCCTGTATGAAGAATTTCACAGAGATAGAATAACTACTTTATCTATCACTGCTACTTTCAAATTATTTTTAGACTCCGCTTTTACAAGATATTTGTTATTTTAAAAATTCCAAAGCACTAATGGCACAACCCCTCAACTTAGTTACCCCTGCTCTGCCCAATAAAACAACATACGGTGCTTTCCTACCACATTTACAATCAAACCCAATAAAACCAACATCAGAAGAAATAACAAAACCAATCGTATAACTATTTGCATAAGGAGTTAAAAAAGATATCAAACCCACTTTACTGTAATCATTAAATTCCTTCGTAAAAGGATTAAAAGTCCTAATTCTTGAATACCTTGGAATATGTTTATTATAGTATTCACATTCAACATAAGGCACGCCATGTTCAACCATACCATACAAATCTCTAACCTTATCAATTCCCAAATATTCATAAACTAAATTTCTAAACTCAGAAATAGATATTTCCTGCTTATGAGTTTTCCATCCTCCTCCAGGTAAAACAACACCATCAAATTTGAATTTCAAATTTCTTCTTTTTAATTCCTGTATGGTATAATAAATATAAGCTGGAAACCCTAATATTCTCAATTTAAGTGAGCTTTCCTGATACTCAATTAACTTTTTTATCGTTCCCTCTAAATCAAAATAAAAATCCCCATTTCTTCTTTTTAAAACAAAAAACTTATCTCTTATTTTTGGTGCTAAAGAAGAAAGCAATTCATCAGAAAAAGCAGTCCCAAAACTCAAATCCTCATATGTAAAAAATAAATAGTTATGCTCATTTTTAATATCCGTTAAACCATAATCCTCATAAACATTAAAAACTATTCTTTTTATTCTTTCCAGAGTTAATTTATCCAAAACCATCCTTGATGCTTTACTACTAGTTCCCGAAGAAAAAATCTCAACCTCTACCTCATCCGTTATTTGAAAATCAGCTACATTAACAAATTCCTTTAACACATAAACGCTTATAAATAACCTGTAATCCCACAAATTTTCTATTTTTTCAAAACTGGCAACACTTTGATCCGAAAATTGTTTTTTATCAAAATAACGAAACCCTTTAATCTCTACAAATTTTCTATAAAATCGAGATTTAGAATACTGTATATGAAAACATTCCTCCATTGATTTTAAGAATAAATCATCGTCATCATAATCATAATCAAACGGTTTTTGATCTATTAACTCGTCTATAACACTCTTCATTTTTTCTCATTCTTAGTTTTATCATTGTTCTTTTTATTTTCTTCTTTTGGATTATAGTTTTTTGCTTCCTCTATTTTTGTTTTTGCAACCAAACTATCAGGCAAGACCTTAAGAATTTGTTGGTAATAGTAAATTGCTTTTTCTTTATCGTTTTTTATGTAAAGATAAATATCTCCTACTCTAACCAAGCTAATAAACCCTTGCCCAAGTAAATTAGGATCACATTGATAAGCCAAAAGATAAGTCTTTAAAGCCTCATCATACTGACCATTTCTTTCATAAGCATAACCCAACTGATACAACATATCAGGATATTTTATGTAAGTATAATTCTTCAATCTGGATATTGTTTGTTGATAATTTCCCAAATTGTTTTGTAATTTAGCAAAATATTCCAAAGCAATTGGGTCAGAAGGATTTATATTTAAAGCCTTATTTATCATCGATATAGCTTTCTCGTTCAACTTTTTCTCAAAATATGCAATAGACAAACCCGTATAAACACTTGAAAAACTTACAGGGAAAAACAAACTCTTCCTTAAAGTATCTATCCCCTCATCCAGATAATAATTTCCATTACTTGATGTAAAGTAAAGAAAAATATTAGAATAACCATTTAAAAGCGTCAATATTTGATATTCCTTTTGTGCCTCTATTATTTCATTTTTCTTTGTAGAATTAAAATTTTGAATAAAAGAAATATACTTGTTATCTAAATCATTTATTACTTCTTGGAGTTTATCCAACTGGTAAGCAGAAGAGAAATAAAATACATAAGCAGCACTGTTATCCACATCTTGGTTTATTACCTGCCAACAATAATCCATACATTCCTGAAATTTCTGATTGTAATATAATTCGAATATATGATTTACTTTTTCTACCTCGTTTTTTTCTTTCAAATTATCATCTGCCCAAACCATAAACAATATTAATAAAAGCAATAAGTTTGTAATAATTAAATTTCTCATTCCTACCTCCTTTTTTAATATATTTTTAAGCATAGATCAATGGCTTTATATACTGTAAGATTTCTCTCTTTTCATGCAACTCTTTATTAATTTCATTTCCTAAAGAATTAGCAGATTGTTTTTTTAGTAGAGCATAAGAGGCCAGTTCCTGAATAAAAATATCATACAAATTTCTCAATTCATTTGGTAACATACTTTTTCTCCTATTTCTCAATCTAAAATCAAATATTTCTTCTATCATTTGATGATCTAAGAACCCGTTGGCAACTTCCTCTTCTAAAACTTTTCGTATATTATCCCTATCTATTTTCAAAGCCATAAAGAATAGGAAAATGAAAATAACTAAAAGTATTGTAGTTTGTAAAGGGAACCAAAGACAAGCATAGGGACCAACAATATTAGTTGCAACAGAAGCCATAAAATTCCACATAAAATGAGAAAACACAGATAGCAAATACCCCAAAAATACATAAACGACTTTTAAAGCGTAGTTTTCAGTTATAGTGGCTAACCCAACTGCAAAACCCGAAAACATAGACATCAAAGGATGCCCTAAAAAACCCATTATCCATCTTACCAAAACTAATAAAAAGAATCCCCCAATAGCACCAGATTGAGCAACAAATTTTGAGCCATACAATAAATCTTCCACAACTTTAAAACCTAAAGAAGATGCAAATATATAAACCAAACCATCAATCGGACCATTAAAATTCGTCCTAAAAAATATTATTATTATGGGTATAACAAGAAGTTTAAAAAACTCTTCAAAAAGTGGAGCACTTATAATTGCACTTAACACATTTCCCATATTTGAACCTAAAACAGAACTAAAAATAACTGAGTTTACTTCGTTTGCTATTAACGAAAATAGTGTCGATCCTAAAGCACCCCAAAGGAATGCAAAAATAACTAATCCCCATGGCTCTTTCTCATATAAATCAACCTGCCTAACAATCGCTAACATAATCACACTAAATATTATCGACAAAAAAGATGCAAAAATCCATGTAAATAATCCCAAAATTCCACCAGCTAAATAATTCCTGCCCATCAAAAAAGTAAAACAAATAAAAGAAAAGAAAAAAATTATAGAAAACATTACTAAAACAATAAAAAACTTAGCATAGAAAGATCTTCTACTTGACATGTTGTTTATCTTTTGCAAAACCCCTTGATTATCTATAACAATGTTATTACTAAAATTTTCTTTACCTAATACTAAAACTGATCCACAATTGGGACAAAAGATATAATCGTTTCTAACTATACTCCCACATACTTGACATTTCATATCATTACTCAGTAAATATAATTTTTCTTCTTCTTGTCAATGGTGGCAAATCATCCATATCTAAACTAAAGCTTGGCTTAGTTTCAGAAAATCCAAAAATAGATTCCTTTCTACTTTCTTTATTAAAAGCGGTCTCTGGAAATTCAGTAGCTATAAGTATTATTTTAACTTCATCTTTCAAATTTTCGTCTAAAGTAGCACCGAATATTATTTTGGCATCAGGGTCAACAGCCTGATATATAATATTCGAAGCTTTATTTATTTCAGTTAAAGTCAAATCATTACCACCAATGATGTTAAACAATACTCTTTTAGCTCCTTCTACTTTCATTTCAAGCAGAGGACTATCAACAGCCTTAAGAGCAGCCTCTTCAGCCCTATTTTCTCCCTTAGCTACGCCTATACCCATCCAACAGCTTCCAGAATCTTTTAATATAGACTGAATATCTGCAAAATCTATGTTTATCAACCCAGGTTTTAAAATTATTTCAGTAATACCAACAACACCATGCTTTATAACACTATCAGCCAATTTGAATGAATCCATCAAAGTCGTCGTCTCTTCAGCAATCGAAAATAATTTATCGTTAGGGATTATAATCATAGCATCAACGTTGGGTTTTAAATTATTAATTCCTTCTTCAGCAATAATCCTTCTTATTTTTCCTTCAAAAGAAAATGGTTTGGTAACTATAGCAACAGTGAGTATTCCCATTTCTTTGGATATAGACGCGATGATAGGGCTTGCTCCTGTACCAGTTCCTCCACCCATACCAGCAGTGATAAATACCATATCCGCTCCATCAATAGCTTTCTTTATCTCATCAATACTTTCTTCTGCCGCTTTTTTGCCTAATTCAGTATCAGAACCAGCCCCAAGCCCCTTCGTAGTATTCTTCCCAATATGCAATTTTTGAATCCTATCAGGTAAAGCTAACAAAGCCTGCGCATCAGTATTAACTGCAATAAAATCAACTCCTTTAACATTATCTTGAACTAATCTACTAACGGCATTACATCCTCCTCCACCAACTCCTATAACCTTTATGTTAGTAAACCTAACCTCCTCTTGATTTATTCTTCTCTTTTCTATCCTCTCGTTTTTTTCATTATTCATCTCTTTTTCCATCTCTACACCCCTCTTACTTGCATTAATTCTTCTATTTTATCTAACCCTTTCATAAGTTCTCCCAATCCTCTGTAATATTGTGAAATAGTGTAAGGGTCTTCATAGTAAGTAGTAGCCATAACTATTGCCTTGGCCACTTTCAGAGGATTCGAGGATTTGAATATCCCCGATCCAACAAAAATCCCATCAACTCCGAGTTGCATAACTAATGCCGCATCTGCAGGAGTTGCAATACCTCCTGCAGCAAAATTCACAACAGGCAACCTCCCCAACTGAGCAGTCATCTTAACCAATTCAAAAGGTGCTTGTAGTTCTTTTGCTTTAGAATAAAGTTCATCTTCACTCATGTTTTTCAACTCTCTAATTTGCTTGTTTATTGTTCTAATATGCTTTACTGCTTCGACTACATTACCCGTTCCTGCTTCTCCTTTTGTTCTTATCATTGCAGCACCTTCAGCAATTCTTCTTAAAGCTTCCCCTAAATCCCTTGCTCCGCAAACAAAAGGCACAGCGAATTTGTGCTTATTTATGTGATTTTCAGGATCAGCAGGAGTTAAAACTTCACTTTCATCAATAAAATCAACACCTATGCTTTCCAGTATTTGTGCCTCTGCAAAATGCCCTATCCTGACTTTAGCCATAACAGGTATGCTAACTGCTTCCATTATCTTGAGTATAAGTTCAGGGTCCGTCATCCTTGCAACCCCACCTTGAGCTCTTATATCAGCAGGGATTCTTTCCAAAGCCATAACAGCAACAGCTCCAGCTTCCTCCGCTATCTTAGCCTGCTCAACGGAACTTACATCCATTATAACTCCACCCTTTAACATTTGAGCCAAACCACTTTTAACAATCCACGATCCATAATTTTTCTTTCCAACCTCGTCCTGATTGAAAGGCTTATCCCAAATAGGTATGAACATTTTTCATTCCCCCCATCTTTTCCATTTTTTTTACCAAATTTAAAGCTATCTCTCCTATAATGTTATTTACAAAATACCTACTTACCTGCTCAGAAAAACTACTAAAAATACTAACTATAGAATACCTTTTATTAACAAGGGACTCTTCTATAGTTTTATCAAAAAAGATAACTGCCACATCATGAGAAACCCCACTTATATCCCCTGTCTTATTACAAACGATAAATTCATTCAAAAAAAGTGGAATTTTTTCCCTATATTGCTGCCTGCTAAGAATATCAAAAAACAATAACGTATTTTTGTCTGACAAAATTTCACCATTTACCAACTTATTAAAAATATTCCAAGATTCCCAAGGAGTAGTGAAATTAACAGGAGGATTAACAAGGTCTACCATGAATTTCCTATTGATACACGTGTTCTTTAATCCCATTTCTTTTAGAAAATCATTTATTTCATCAAAACTTGTTAAATCAATTAGAGTATTGCTTGCAGTATTATCAGAAATAATGAGAGCCAAGGTAATAAGGTCAATAATAGAATATTCAGTGATAGATAAATCCTTTATAACTCCTGCTCCTGGAACTTTATTATCTATCTTTACTTTGTCAAATATATTCAATTTTCCCTCTTCACACTTCTTAAGAATTAATAAACATAAAGGTACCTTAACAATACTAGCAGCAGGGAAAACAAAATGCTCATTAAAAGCAAAAATAATTTCTTGGCCAAATGAAGCACAAACACCAAACTCTATGGGAAGATTTTTAACAAAATTCGGTATAACTTTCATGCCAATTCAAATAATTCAATCGTCTCACTAATAGCATGTCCAAGTTTTTCAACTACAAGATCAATTTGCTCGTAAGAGATAGTATAAGGCGGCTCTATTCTTATCACTTTTGGTTGATTAAGAGTGTATGCAGTTATAATTTTATTTTGAATCAAATAGGAGAAAATGGATGCTGCAAATTGCTCATCTGTTAATTCAATCCCTATCATTAATCCTCTTCCCCTAACATCCTTTACAACTTTTCCATCTTTCAGATTTTTTAATTTTTCCAGGAAATACTGTCCCTTATTTTTTACTTCCTCCAAAACACCATTATTGAAGATAAACTGTATTGTGTAGAAAACAGCAGTTAAGGATGCAGGGTTAGCACCAAAAGTTGAAGTATGGAAAAGAGGGTTTATATCAAAAGCTTTCCATGCCTTTTTATTGCCAACTATTGCACCAACAGGAAAAACTCCTCCTCCCAATGCTTTTGCTAAAACCAATATATCTGGTTTTATCCCATATTTCTGATGTTCAAAAATTATGCCTGTCCTTCCCATTCCTGTTTGGACTTCGTCAACAATTAACAACGTTTCAAATCTATCACACAAAGCTCTTAATTTAGGTAAATAATCATCAGGAGGAATAATAATGCCACCTTCCCCCTGTATTGGTTCTACTATCACAGCTGCAGTTTCATCATCTATAACCCTTTCAACTGCCTCATAATCACCGTATTCAACAAAAACCACATCTAAAAGTTGTGGAATACCTTTCTTATAAACATCTCTTCCACTTACACTTAAAGCTCCCAAAGTTTTTCCATGGTAAGAATTGAAAGTAGAGATAATTTTTTTTCTTTCCGTCGAAGCGATTGCCAATTTTATAGCACCTTCAACAGCCTCAGCACCTGAATTACAGAAAAATACATAATCCAAGCCCGATAATTGAGTTAATAAATAAGCAGCAGCAGCATGGATAGAACTCAGGAAAACCTTAGTAGGCATGCACTGCTTTTCCATTTGCTCCTTTACTTTACTTACAATAAACTCATTATTGTGCCCTAACAATACAGCTCCATACAAACCCAAACAATCTAAATACTCTTCTTCTTGACCATTATTTTTAGTAAATACTTTTTCACCTTTTGTTCTACTTTCAAGCTTTGCATACCCTGCCAACTTTATTAACTTCGTTAAATTCGGATTTATATGTTCAAAATAAATTTGAGAAATAAAATCAGCATCTTCAGAATTATAAATTTCCAAAGCTTTTTTCAAAATTTCATCCATCAATAAAACCCCCGATCTACCCTTCTATTTCCAATTCAAAAGATGTTTTTATCCCACCAGGTAAGTTGAGAGAAATATTGTATATACCCGTAGATTTAATTGGTTTATCAAGTTCGATAGAATGTTTATCTACTTTAATACCAAATTTTTCTTCCAAGATTTGAGATATTCTTTCCTTTGTTAAGGCTTGATATAATCTTCCATCTCTACCTACAGGTACTTCCAACTTTAATCTTTGATTTTCTATTTTTTCTTTTATTTTTAAAGATTGCTGCTTTTGTCTTTCAGTTTTTCGCTGTATTATTTTTTGTTGT
Source organism: bacterium (assembly GCA_030549815.1). Lineage (GTDB taxonomy): Bacteria > DRYD01 > DRYD01 > DRYD01 > DRYD01 > DRYD01. The sequence goes on from JAUQQQ010000004.1 coordinate 92,095, forward strand.
TCTTCGATAGATTTTTTCATTCCTTCTGTTACAGGTAATGCTATTTTTTGTGGTACCAGATAATTTCTGGCGTATCCTGCTTTGACTTTAACGATCTGCCCAGCTTTACCTAAATGATAATAATCTTTTACCAACATAACTTCTACTGTTTTTGACATAATTCTCAACCTCCTTAAGGTAATATTTTCTTATATAATTCTTCAATATTAGGAGTTGATATTAAAATAGAAATCAGTTTTATAGTGTTTTGTATATCTAAAAGGGAGGTCATTTGATAGGGTGTGTGTATGTATCTGGCGGGTACAGAGATTATAACACAAGGGCCTAAATCTTGCAAATATCCCGCATCTGTAGAACCAACGTTAGGTTTCTTTATCTGTAAAGGTATTTCATTAACAAAAGCTATTTCCTTTATAAACTCTATCAATTTAGGATTGGTTATATACGTTTTATCCATGATGGTCAAAACAGGTCCTTTTCCAAGATATGATACCTGGTCCTTTGAAAAAGGCGTTTCCGCAGAAGTAGTTTCTAAAATGATAATTAAATCATATTTGTTATTACTATTGGCGAAGAACCTAGATCCTCTCAAACCCAACTCTTCCTGAACCAAAAACAAATGTGATACATCAAGAACGGGATTGACATATTTTAAAAGATGCAAATTTATGTAAGTACCAATTCTATTATCAAAAGCTTTTCCCATTATTAAGGATCCTGAAATTACTTCGAATTGGCTTTCAGGTATTACAAAATTACCGACTTCTACGAAATTCCAATTATCTCCAACATCTACATATAAATCCTCAAAAGATTCGAGATTAATTTTTTTGTTGATGTGAGGAGGAGTTGAAGAAAAAACTCCTTTAACAACCCCTAACTTGGTTTTAATATTAACTTTCATTCCTGGGATGATTTGTAAATTCCATCCACCCAAAGGTTCAACTTTTAAATAACATGGTTCCACTTTTTCAGAAACCAAAAATCCAATTTCATCAATATGAGAAGCAATTAAAACCTTAAAATCTGTGTTTTCCACATCTTTTACACTAATAACATTACCTTTTTTGTCAATAATATAGGGCATATTGAGTTTTTCAAGTTCAGAAACTATAATATTTCTAACCTCATCTTCATTTCCCGATGGTCCGAATGAATTAGATAAAGCTGACAAAATTTCAAGATCAATCAATATTTGACCTTCTACCACATCCTCTCTTACCATTTTTCACCTCCTTAACAAACTCTTTTAATTTTTTCAAAACTTGAAAAGCTCATTTCTTGGATACTCCTTTTCAAAATAACTGAAATTATAATACCTATTTATTTTAAAAATTCTTATTTTATTTTGTTTTGTATTCAAAAACTCAAAAAAAATGGAATCATTACAAGGGTAAGCAATTAGCAAAGTATAATCATCATTAACATTCCCAAACGCTTTGATATAATCGAAATAAGTCTTAAATTCTATTTTTTCAGCGTCATACAATTGATTTAGAAGGTTTTGGATATTATCTTCCAAAGCAACCACAAATCCACGCAGTTGAATATCCAAGAATTTATAAAATTCAGGAGTAGAGTAATCCATGAATACCATAACTTGATCATCTTTGTATATATGAGCAATTGTTCCTAAATTTTTATTCTTTTCTTTCTTTTTATCCTTTTTTTCTTGTAAAATAGGTTTATAGAAAGAAGGGAAAGTTTGTCCCCTTAAATTATAAATCTCCCTTAAAACATCTATAGAAGGATAATCGAATCTATAAAAAATAAACCTTTGGTAATCCGTTATAACTTGATAATTATCAAACAAAACATAACTTATATAAGATTTTAATCTTTCGTTATAATGATTAAAAGTAATCACATAATTTGCGAAAGAAAAATTTAAAACCAATATAATTCCTATGACAAAAATCAACAACACTCTCATTTCACTATATAATTCTTGACACAACATTTTTTATCCTTTTTTGCAGTTTTATCCTTTTTTATAGAAGGTTAAGTTTGATTTTTTATTGAATTAAAATTTTATGAAAGCAATAGTTAATAGTCCGATAATTATTAATTTTGAAACAAACGAATTTCTTGTTTTGGATCAATTATTATTACCATTTGAGGAAAGATATATTGAATTAAAGACGGTAGAGGATGTGTATAGAGTTATAAAGAATATGAATGTTCGAGGAGCTCCGTTAATAGGTATAACTGCATTAATTGGCTTGTATTTAAGTCAAAACATATATAAAGATATGGAGTATTTACAATCTGCTCGCCCCACAGCAGTAAATATATTTAACTATTTTAATCAACTAAAAACTTTACTAAAAAACTCAACTAACATTCGGGAAACGATTAAAAAATTTATATTAGAAACAATAAAACAAGAAGAAGAAAAAAACTTGAAAATATCAGAAAATGGCTACAGGTTAATAAAGGAGTTAGTTAAAGATAAAAATGAAATTAATATTCTGACACATTGTAACACAGGTTCGATAGCAACAGTAGGATTAGGAACAGCATTAGGTATAATAAAATATTGTCATAGGCAATTTTTGAAAGATGGTAAAAAAATTTTTGTATGGGTAGATGAAACCAGACCTTACCTACAAGGAAGCAGATTAACAGCCTGGGAATTAGAAAAAGAAGGAATAGATTTTAAGATCATAACAGACAATACAGCAGCTTTCGTTATGAGTAAGAATTTAGTAGATGTTATTTGTGTAGGAGCAGATAGAATAGCGAAAAATGGAGATACTGCAAATAAAATAGGAACATTGAATTTGGCAATTTTAGCAAATTATTTCAATATTCCGTTTATCGTAGCAGCACCATCTTCATCCGTTGACAAAAACCTCCCTAACCTCAATAATTTCCCAATCGAAGAAAGAAATAAAGATGAAATCATAAAAATTAAAGGAATAAATATAACAAAAGATGAATACAATGTATTCAATCCATCATTTGACATCACACCCGCAAATTTAATAGATTACATTGTTTTAGAAACAGATTCTTATAGCAAACCTTTTGAATTTAGCTAAAACAACAATGATGATATTAAATTTTTTAAACTTTCTAAAAAATAATTTAAAAAAATATAGGTTTTACTTGTTTTTTATAATAATAGATTTACTATTTTTTCTACCAGTCTTAATTAATAGGAAGATAATAGGAAGTGTAGATGCTTATAACCAATTTTATCCTTACTTATTGCATTTGCATGATGGATTAAAACAATTTACAATACCCTTATGGTGGCAATATACTGCTCTTGGATACCCATTTGCAGGAGTAGTTCAAAGCGGAGTTTTTTATCCAATTAATTATCTATACTTTTTCATTCATCCCTTATACGGTTATAACTTAGTTTTACTTCTTCATTTCCTGTTCCTACAAATTGTTACATTCCATTATTTCGATTATTTATTAAAGAAGTACTTTAGTAATAAGTCAGAATTAGCTTTTTTAGGATCAATAATGTTTTCCTTTAGTCTATTTGTTTTAGTTAGATTAGATATTTATCCATTTATTTTATCAATGCCATATTCGATATTGAGTTTATTAATAATAGAGAAAATGAAAGATGAAAAAGATAAAAGTTTATTCTATATACTTTCATTAGCTTTAACTTTCGGTTTATTATTCTTATGTGGGTATCCTCAACTTTTTGCTTACACACTTCTTTACATTTTTATATACATTGTACATCTATTTATAAAAGAAAAAATAAACAAAGAAAAGAATGAACATTCATTAATCTTATTAAAAAACTTAATAATTTCAATAATTCTAACTTTACCTATTATTTCAATTCAACTAATATCCACTTTACCTTTATTAGATCAAAGCTTAAGGAAATACACAAAAGATTTCTTTTTCAATCAACATAGTTATCAGCCAGAAATGTTAATTACAATGATTCTACCCTATGTTTTCGGCGGTATGGGCAAAATAGACTATTTTGGACCTGATAATGAATTTGTAGAATTAGCAAGGGAATACGTTAATTTTATATCCCTCATTTCAATTCCAACTTTTTTAATCGGAATCTACAGGATAATGAAATACAAATATAAAGAATACAATTTTTTAATATTAATATTATTAATTTTCCTATTGTTAAGCTTTGGTAAATATACATTAGTTAGTTATTTATTATACTTTGTTCCCTTTTTGTCAGATTTAAGAGTTCCTGCAAGGAATATGTTTTTTGTTGATTTATCATTAATTTTCATTTCATTAATAGGAATAGATTACTTTTTAAGATTATTAAGATATAAAACCGGTATCTTTAACAGATTAAAAATTTTTACAAAACTATTTTTAATCCCCCCTTTTGTATTATTTTTTATAATTTTTACATTCTCCAATCTAAAAACTGAAATAATAGATACAATAATTAAAGAAACAATATTAGGTTCTTTCTTTTTAATAATTTTATCGTTATTTTCAATAGCTTTTCTTTTTCAAAAAATAAAAAAATATCAAGTATTAATAATATTTATTGCAATATTAGTAGTAGTAGAGAAAACATTTTTGTTTTTTTCTCAACATTATTTGAATTTAAGTATAGGTAATATAGCAATTAAAAATAAAGAATCTTTATTAAGAGGTAGTAATCAAGAAAATATAGAATACAATTATTTTATTGATAGTTTTAGCATTATTAATCTTATTTCAAAAAATGAAAACACAAGAATAATTAACATATATGATCCTTTTGTCAGTAGAGATTATTATTATATTTTTAATATAGATTGGGGAAATAGGTTACCCTTACCATTTCTTTATGGCTTAATACAAAATAATTTAATACTATCAACATTTGGAGTCAATAGAATTGTTTTGACAGAAGAGAATATAAATAAGGTTATTCAAAATATATACTATACAAATTTTAAAACATTTTCAATAAAACAGGAAAATTTAAAAACTAAAACCAATCCAGAAAATTCAATAGAAATAAAATTCAATAATACACAAAACTCAAATTTATTCATACTAGAATACGAAATTTTAAAGCAACAGAATAAGACAAATATTTCCAAAAAATTGAAAAAATTAATATTGGAGAAAAACAACCTATTACAGATAAATGTAAATAATCAATATTTAATTTTAAGGTCAATAGAGCCTTTAATTAAAGAAAAAGTAATTGAAAACACAAAAAAATTTTCAAATGCTTCACAATCTCAAGAGATAGTTGATCATATAACAATACCTTTCTTTAGTAAAGCCAAAGAAATTACTATATTAATAAATCCTAATTTAGAAGAAGGTATAACGATAAAAAACATAAAAATTTATTCCTATCCACCCAACAAAATACCAAATCTATATCTAAATAACAGTTCAAAGGTATACGAAATCACTAAAGACAATGTTGATAATACTACTTTACAAAATTTAGATATATACAAAAACAACAATAGTTGCCCAATTATTTATAGTATAAAAAATGTAAAGATAGTCAAAAATATAGAAGAATTTAAAAAAATTTTGCTACTATGGGAAATAAACCCACTTAACACTGTCTGCATAGAAGAAAACGAATTAGAAAAAATAAAAAAAGAATACCAATTTTTGGATGAGATAGAAAAAATTGAATTTAACAAAGTGGAAATAGAAAATATTGAATTTTTCAATAAACCTGATCAAATAAGCTTTACTGCTAAAGTTAAAGACAAAGGGATAGTTGTGATAAATGATTCATTTTTTGATGGATGGAAATGTTCTGCTAATGATAAGGAAATACCAGTCATAAAAGCAAATGGATTAGTTAAATGCATTATTCTGAAAGACGGTATAAACAAAGTAATACTGAAATTTGAACCATTCTATAAAAAATTCCTATTTCTACCATTTTTATTTATCCTTGTTTACATAGTAGGAATTTTAACAGAGATTAGAAGGAAGCCTAACACAAGATAAATTGCATACCTTTAGCAAATTTTTAGCTTGAAGTTATATTGAAAAATACAATTTGATACTTATTCTCATAGATTACTCAAAACAAGGATAAGCACTTGTTTATCTAGGAAGTCCCACCCTCCATAGCTTGGATTAATTCACTACTAAGAAGAAAAATTAAATTTTATTTGAATAATTTTGTTAACTAAATTTTATTAAATTTTATGTAATTTTATTGATTAAAATCAATATTTTTTCAATATTTTTTTGTAAAAAATTGGTTACATTTTAAAATAAAATTAACACTTAAAAATTGAAAAGGAGGTGAAAAGGAATGAAAAAGAGAAAGGGTTTCACGTTAATTGAGTTGATGATTGTTATCGCCATTATAGCAATCTTAGCTGCAGTATTGGTCCCTAACTTCATGAGAGCAAGAGAAGCATCAAGATTAAACGCTTGTAAATCTAACCTCAAAAATATCTCAACCGCAGTTGAAACTTACTCAAACGATAACGACGGCGTTTACCCATTCACTAACAACACCAAAGTAGATATAGTTACTGGAGGAAACGGAGGTGTAGGCGCATTAAGAGATAGATACCTACAAAAAGACTTAGTGTGCCCATCAGTTGGTAATGTAAACCGTTATAGATATTGGTCATCTTCAGATGGTGCTCAGTATGGAATATACTGCCCAGCAGCAGCATCATCCGAGGTAAACCCACCCAGAAGACACAAAAAAGCAAATGGTAGAACTGGTGGACCATACCTTGATTCTGCTTTAGGAATAATCCCTGATACTGTGGACGGAGGAAGTGGAGTATGGACTTCCGCCGCTTTCCAATAATAATTTCGACGTAGAACCAGGAGGGGGCTTTATGCCCCCTTTATTTTTTTATTTTAATCCTTTAATTTTAAATAATTTTAAAAGGTGAAGGAAAAATGAAAAAGGGATTTACATTAGTAGAACTAATGATAGTTATAGCTATTATTTCTATACTTGCCTTAGTACTATTACCCAACTTTGTTATAGCAAGACACCAAGCAAGATTATCAGCATGCCAATCAAACATAAAAAACATATCTACGGCAGTGGAAACATACTGCTCATCAAATAATGATCAATACCCTCAAAATGATTTCATCGTTGATAACAACAGTCCTTTATACAATTACATACAAAAAGACATTAAATGCCCATTGATAAAAGAATACTATGAATACAAAATAAATACAACGGGTAATAAATATTGGATCTACTGCCCAACAATCTCAAATACAAAAAAACATAAAACAAACAAAGGAATAATTACAAAAATATACTTAGACAATGTAGAAGGTTTAAAAATAGAATATTAAAATACTTAATTCTCTAAATTAATCGTTTTTTCAATATTGGTCAAGAGTGCCATTATAGAAGGATTGCTCTTACTCTTCTTTTCAATCTCATAATATCTTTGATACATTTTTACAACATCAAAAGGATCTATTAATTCATCAGTACTTCTTTCTAAATTCTTTTTTTCTTCAATAATTTCTTTTTGCAATTTTATGACATTATCAAATTTTGCTATTTTCTCCAGTATTTCATAATCTAAACTGCTATAGATCACTTTAATAAATTTATCCTTATTTTTTTCAATTTCATCAAAAATATTCTTTGATTCCCTTATCGTAATAAATTCTTTGTAGTTAAGTTTAATAAATTCAATTTTTGGGAAATTATTAACTATTTGGCCTACAATTATTCCGTGATCAAAATTTTCGCCAAAATCCAGAGGGATAATAGACCCAGAATAGTAAATATTTCTTGGTCCAATCTTTTGAAACTTATGAACATGCCCCAAAGCAACATACACAAAACTCTCATCAATATCACCCAACCTTACATAATAAGAATCATTTATATAATTCCTCGCTTCAGTATTACCTAAAACAGAATTTTCAACATACATATGCCCTAATAAAAACTTAAATTTCCCCTTTGACTGTTGTAAAAAATTCTTCATAATAGAGGAATAAACAAAAGAATAAGCAAACTCTTTCGGAATATCCAAATTATAAAATGCATTCAAAGCCAACTTATATTCCAAAAAAGGTAAAACCACAACATCAACTTCTCCAACACTAAAAGGGCTTACTCTTTCGTGTTTAATATCGTTCATTAAATCAATACTTGTATAAATAAAAATTTTTTGCTCTTTACTCAAAAACTTATTAAAAAGCGAAAAATTATATAACCTTTTTTCATTATCATGATTTCCTGAGATTATAAAAATAAAATCAACATAATCATTGATCTTAATGAGGAATTCAATAAACATTTCTTCAACATCAGCAGAATGGTTTTTATGATGAAAAATATCACCACAAATGAAAACAAAGTTAGGCTTCACCTGATGTATTATTTCTTTTATCTGTTTTAGTGGAGAATAAAAATCTAACTCCAGGTCTCCTTTAATCGTTTTTAACTTTTTACCTAAATGAATATCAGATACATGAACAAATTTCAATTACGATCCTCCGGTAATCCTTGCCTTCATTTCTTGTGGGTTAGCACTTCTACTAACAGCTTCTTCTCCTGATATCTTTCCTTCCTTATAAAGGTCGAAAATTGCTTGGTCCATCGTTTGCATTCCGTACTGCCTCGATGTTTGCATGATTGCTTTCAACTGATGGACTTTCCCTTCCCTTATGATATTTTTCACTGCAGAGGTTCCAATAAGTATTTCACAAGCTAAATACCTTCCCTGCCCAGATGCTGCAGGAATTAATTGTTGACAAATTATTACCTCTAAAACTGATGCCAACTGAATCCTTACCTGTTGTTGCTGATGGGGAGGAAAAACATCTATAATCCTATCTATCGTTTGAGGGGCATCGGTAGTATGTAAAGTCGATAATATCAAGTGTCCAGTTTCTGCAGCCGTTAAAGCACCACTTATCGTCTCTAAATCCCTCATCTCACCAACCAATATAACGTCAGGGTCTTCTCTTAAGGCAGATTTCAAAGCAGCAGCAAAAGAATGAGTATCAACCCCTAATTCCCTCTGATTTATCATTGATTTCTTATGAGTATGTATAAACTCTATAGGATCTTCAATAGTTAATATATGATCCGTACGTGTGGAATTAATTATATCAACCATGGCAGCCAAAGTTGTTGATTTACCTACCCCCGTAGGCCCAGTAACCAAAATCAATCCACTTCTCTTCTTCGCTAAATCATATACAATCTGTGGTAACCCCAATTCTTCAGGGCTTTTTATGACGTTAGGAATAGTCCTAAATGCAGCACTAACAGCACCCCTCTGCTTAAAAACATTCAACCTAAACCTACCATATCCAGGAATACCATAAGATGTATCCAATTCCAAATCCCTTTCAAACTTCTCTCTCTGCCTATCATTCAATATAGCATAGATTAATCTTCTCGTATCTTCAGGCTTAAGGCGTGGAAATTCAGTAGGAATTAACCTACCATCTATCCTCAACATCGGTGGTAAACCTGCAGTAATATGCAAATCACTCGCATTCCTTTCAACCGCTATCTTTAAAAGATTGTCTATTGTTAAGGTTGTAGTATCCATATCATCCCTCCTTTTTTATTTTGGTACACTTACCTTTTTCAAAACTTCTTCCACAAAATGCAAATTATCCCTAAAATCAGAAGATGTTTTTAATATTATCCTATGGGCTAATACAGAAGGTAATACATCTTTTACGTCATCAGGAATTACATAGTCTCTGTTATTTAAGTAAGCATAAGCAGAGGAAGTTCTCATAACATGAAGCAAAGATCGAGGACTTGGTGGCAAATAAACTCTTCCATCCCCATGAATATATTCAAATATATCCAAACAATAATCCTTTACCTTATCATCTATATACACTTTTTTGACCTCTTCAAAAGCAACCACTATATCATCCAACTTTATTTTAAAATCCACATTATACTCTCCGTTCTTCCATACGTATAATTCTGTTATTTTTTTCAATTCTGTTCTATTAGGGTAACCGATAGAAATTTTCATTAAAAATCTATCCAATTGGGCTTCAACCAAAGGATAAGATCCCGCCATTTCTATAGGGTTTTCAGTAGCAATAACAAAAAAAGGATTTGGTAGAACATAGGTTTTACCGTCTACAGTTGCTTGTTTTTCCTCCATTACTTCAAGCAAAGCACTTTGAGATTTTGGTGGTATTCTGTTTATTTCATCTATCAACAAAATATTAGTAAAGACGGGTCCAGGTTTAAAATCGAATTCCATAGTTTTTGGGTTATAAATCGTTAAACCTGTTATGTCAGTAGGCAAAAGGTCTGGAGTCCCTTGGATTCTTTTAAATTTAAGGTCCATCGAGTTAGCGATAATCTTTGCCAAAGTCGTTTTTCCAACTCCTGGCACATCCTCGATCAAAATATGCCCCCTTGATAAAAAACAAGAAAAAATCAAATAAAATATTTTACTCGGTGCAAAAAATATTTCTCTTATTTGATTTATTAAATCATTAAACTTTGTTGCAGTCTTCATTAATCCCAACAATTATAAAGTTCTACTTACACAATCTTTCTCCTTTGTTTAATCTGTCGAAAAACTACGTATTTTCAATTAAAACTGAGTATCCACCGCCACTACCTGCACAAACCATCACAACAGCTTTTTTATAATTATATTTTTTCATACCTATTATTGAATTTATAACCAACCGTGCTCCAGTAGCCCCAATTGGGTGCCCAAACGCAACAGCTCCACCAAATATGTTCGTCCTACTATAATCCAATTCCAAAATCTTCATATTCGCAGCTAAAACAGCAGCAAACGCCTCATTTATCTCCCACAAATCTATATCATCCTTCGAAATAGAATACTTCTTCAATAACGACTTGGTAGAAAGAGAGGGAACTATCGGAAAATTCTCAGGCTCCTCAAAACTTTCAGCAAAACCAACTATCCTACATAGTGGCTTTAAATCATACTTTTTCAAAAACCTCTCAGAAACCAAAAGTAAAGCAGCAGCACCGTCAGCAAGTGCAGAAGCATTACCCGCAGTTATCGTAGCATCCTCCCTCCTAACCACAGGTTTTAAACTTGCCATTTTGTCTTTACTTACATCCAACCTTATATTCTCGTCAATACTACCATTAGGATTTTTAACAAAATTCTGAGGATTAGAATTCCAAAACTCAGCAGCACGCTTATGACTGTTATAAGCCAATTCATCCTGCTCTTCTCTACTTATACCATATCTTTTTGCAATAACTTCAGCAATCTCAATCATCAACTTATTAGTAACTGCACATCTTAACCCATCAGTATTAATCGAATCTTCCAATACCAAATCCCCGTATTTATTCCCCATCCTTGTCCTTACTAAAAACGGAGCATTAGTCATACTTTCAACTCCACCAGCAATTACAACATCATACTCAGAACTAATAATATTTACATACGCAGTTTGTAATGCTTTAATAGGAGATATACAAACCTGATTAACAACAAAAGCAGGTGTGTTTATATTCATTCCAGCTTTAATTAATGCTTGCCTTGCTAAATTTTGCCCATTACCAGCACCTATCACATTACCTAAAATAACCAACTCAACAGGATAAGAAAACCTTGAAATAATATCCTTAATTACCAGTGAAGCAAGATCCGAAGCTTTGTAATTACTCCATACACCTCCTATCCTACCAAAAATCGTGCTACTATAATCAACCACATAAACCATAAAAAACCTCCCTTGATTTTTTTAGAAACCAATCACTTTGATAATTACTCTTTTATTCCTTTGTCCATCAAATTCTCCATAGAATATTCTTTGCCAAGGGCCTAAATCTAATTTTCCATTAGTTACGGGAACAATAACTTGATGATGAACAAGAATACTTTTTAAATGAGCATCACAATTATCTTCTCCTGTTAAATGATGTCTATACTCTTCACCATCGGGATGTTTTCCATAAGGAGCCAATCTTTCCAGAAACTTCTCAAGATCATACAAAAATCCCTCTTCATTATCATTAACAAAAACGGATGCGGTGATATGCATAGCCGAAACCAAAACAAACCCTTCCTTTATCCCAGATTTATCTACAGCTTCTTGCACCTGCTTTGTTATATGTATAAACTCTCTTCTTTTTTTAGTATTAAAAACCCAGTATTCAGTATATGATTTAAGAATTCCCTCACTAACAACCTTTGAATCTATTATTTTCAAAATTCTCCCTCCCTTCTTATCTTAAGTTTTTACGGTTTCAACAAACATTTTTAAAACCTTACTTTCCTCTTCTAACATATCCATCTCATCTATTTCTTCTTTTGATAAGTTCTTTTTATTTTTCAAATAATACAATCTTTGACCGATTTTTTGCAGATATTCCTTCAAGGTAATCTGAATAGATTCCTCTCCATAATTTTTAAGGAAAGTATCGACTAAATTAGAGAATTTAGAATAGAATTCACTGTCGTTCATTCTCTTAAGGAGCTCAGAAACAACCTCTTGCTTATTACTTCCCAAATCTATTTTTACATTATCAATATAAACAACAAAACTAAGTCCTTCTTTTCTAACCAATTCAAATACTAAACTCAGATAAACGTATAGCAATTTTTGTATTTCCTTTTGATCTTTCTCATCCTCAAGAGTTAGATTTTCAACTTTTTGATATACAGAATCTATATGCAATCCCGGGTCGGTATTAACCAATTCCAAATAACATCTTTCCATAACATCGATAAGAACATAAGCATATAAAGGTAGTCCATGTTTTACTTGTAGCATAGAAATCCTATAGGGATTATAATTTTCTATAACTTCGATATTGTAGGCTTTAGCAGTGTTAAAAAACCTGCTTTTATTAATATCCTTTACCCCCATAACTTTATAATGCTTTACATAAGAGTTTTCAAATAACTGAGAATCGTACCTATATAGGATAGTTGAAGATCTTAATAATCTACTAACAACCTCTTCTTCATTACCAAATATGTATATAACCTGGTCCTCGATATCTGAATAGAGATAATCTTTATAATTTTCTTCTACAAAATCTAAAAGTGCCTTTTCATAGTCCTTAAATTTATCATATTTCATGTTAACAAAGCTGTCAAATAATTTATATAGATTACTATTGATTCTGTTTTTATCATTTTCAATAATCATTTCCAATTGTTTATCTATCATTTCTCTGTTTGCCACATAGAAGTTTATTCTATTTCCCCAACTACTTGCTCTGCATACAAAATCTATTTTTAGATACTCAGAAATATAGTCATTATAAAATTTTTTCCATACATTGTTTATAGCCTCGATATACTCATCAATATACCTACTAAGAAGCAACCCAAATTTATTATAAAAAAGAATTGCATATTCCTTAATGATGGAATTCATTTGATGATTAGAAAGCTCTGATAATGCTTTAGACACTCCTTCAACTAATTTTCTATCCTTTTTGTTAAATAACCTGTTTATTAATGAATTAGATTTTTCAATTAGAGCATTTGAATAAAAATCAAGGTCCGCAGATAATTTGGAAATCCTATTGTTATGTTCCTCTATCTCTTTCTTTAAAACATCTTTTACTTTTGTTAAATAAGCTATTAAACCATTTTCAGAATCAGTTAAAACCTTATAAACCAAAAAGAAACCAACAGATGGATTACTTATATATTCATCCATTAACTTTTTGAATTCCTCAAATTTATTCTTAACGATTTCGTCGAGATTTTTCTCTAACCTTTCCTTAATCTCACTCAACGTATTTTCTTTGTAGTAAGTAATTATTTTTTCTTTAATCGTCAGTTGCAAATCTTTATTCTCAATTTGATAAACTTTTTCACTTATTTCGGAAGGAGATAACAGCTTAAGAGGGTAAAGGTGGTTTATTAAATCGTCAGAGCTTAATTCATCCATTTTCAATTGTCTTACTATATCATAAACAAAATTAGATTTCAATTCCTTGTTTAAGTAATCATACATAAATTTAACAAGTTTTCCAGCAACGTACCTTTTAACATCCTCATAAGGATAAATAACACTGGAAGTTCCAAATGAGCTATACAAATAGTTTTTATGAGAATAAGGTTGCATCTTTTGAGATTGACTGAGAACAGTATAAAGATTATCTTCTGCAGATTTAATATTTGTCCCAACCCCTGAACTAATAAGGATTACAAGTGATTCACTAACAGCTTCTATAGTATCATCTAAACCACCAATCGGAAACTCTTCATTTTCATCATCAATAAGATAACAAACATCAAAAGGTTGTTTTTTACTCGAAACTACCCTTGTTTTTGAAAATTGCACTTTGTATTCACTTTCATTATTAGGGTTCATATAAAAATCTATTTCTTTGAGAGTAGCATAACCATTAGCAAATATGTGTTTCTTTTCAGCTTCGTCAGATATAGGAAATGGATGGAAAGCAGTAGGTAAAAACAATATACCTTTAATCAGAGCAGGTATCGCATTTTCCTCTTCTATTACTTTTCTGACAATATAAGCCACATCCAATAACATTCCACTACCCGTGCCACCACATGTAGAAGAAATAAGATAAACGTTTATAGTCTTAGAAGCAATCTTAACATCGGCAAACTTCGCCCTCAATTGCTTTGTAGCCATATCTATAGCATTGAAAACTTTATCCACATTTCTGAATAAATATAGTCTTCCCATTGGTCTGAATTGCTTAGCTCCCTCATCCCCAGAAACCACTTTAAAATTCAAATTAGACGGAAACCAAGGCCTAATAAATTCAGCAGATTCAGACCTTAAATTACCAACAATCGAAGAAACACCAGGAACACTAACATTAAGATATTCATCAGGTTCTAACTCATTTATCAAAACCTCATTCTTATCAGAGTCGATACAGAAGAACTTGAGCAGAGTCCTGGCATCCTTAGGAATCTTTCTTTTCAAACTAACAACTGTTTTTAAACCTGTTCCTCCAAGGCCAATAACAATCGTGGGTATATTAAATTCCATAACCACTTTCCTCCTTTACAATATTACTCTTATTCTTAGCATATCTGCCAAGGATGTTATTTTTCTTTGTAAATTTTCAAACTCCTCCTTATATAATTGTTTAAAAAACTCTTCCCTATCCTTCAATTGTTTATACATAGAAAACATAACGTTCTGAGACTCCCATAGATTGTAGTTTAAACCTAACTTATACCCAAAATTAATAAAATCAATAATATTGTCAATAGCACTAATATTTCTATTTTCCAAAATCAGGGGAATCCTTAAAAGCATATCTTTCAATTTTTTTTCAAATTTTCTCTTGATTTTCTCTTCATCCAACTTTAAATCAAGTTTGTCCCTATTCAAAATAAAATAAATTATATCCTCATAATTAGGATTAAAGTTCTCCATTAACTTTTCTATTTGATTATCGATAATCAGCAATGTTATTAATTTCATTTCCAACGGTATAGGTTGATAATTATTATCGATTAGATTACGTATAATTGTTTTTTGTTCAAAAAATATCTCATCAATTTTTCTATCTATTTCTTTAACATTAGAGTCAATAAGTTTCCTAATTATTTTTCGTCGAACATTTACAAAAAATGAATCCAATGAAAACTTTTCTTGACAATATTCATCTATAAAATTAACAATATCTATAAAATTGCCAGATAACAAAAAAGTTTTCAATGTATGGAAAACTTCGGAAGGGTCAAAATCACCAAAACCACCATACAAATTCAAGTTCCCCAAATAAGCAAAAATAAAATTAACGTAACCTTCGGAAAAATCAATCATATTTGTATAACCCACCTTACCTGTACTAATCATATATTCACCTTCAACATGTTTTTCCCAAAATTCAACATTCCAAAAACGCCCTAAATTATCAATATTTTTCAAAAATAACTTATTCGCAATAAAAGAAGCAACAATCTTATCATTGTCAAAGTAAGCAGTTTTTACAAAATCATTAAATACTCTTAATCCATTACCATAATAGTTAGAAATAGCATCCTTAAGGATAGTCTCAACAACAGGCTCTAAATTTATTCCAAAAATCTCCTTAGGCGAAGCCTCCCTTCGGGTAGGCGAAGCCTCCCTTCGGGTAGGCGAAGCCTCCCTTCGGGTAGGCGAAGCCTCCCTTCGGGTAGGCGAAGCCTCCCTTCGGGTAGGCGAAGCCTCCCTTCGGGTAAGTTTAATGATAGCCCAATAAAGGAACTTCAGATTCTGAGTTGCTTCCAAACCCGATATATCATCGAAAAACCATCCGCAACTCGTGTACGCAAACATAATATTTTTGTATATCTCCAATAAATTTATAACTCTCTTTGCTTCCTGACAATCCTCTATACCAAAATCTTCCATAAAAGCACAAACAAAATTAAACAAATCCTCCTTAGTTTTTATTTCATTATCTCTCTTTAAAATATACTCTATGTAGTTTTTTCTAATATCTTTGTCTATTTCCATTTTTTTCATTTCATTAATGTATATTTCTTCAAAAGTATTCCTCACACTATCTACAGCAAGCCTCAGATTCCTTCTCCATTCTTGAGAAGTATTTGGATTAAACCTACATCCACAATTCTCTTTCCATCTTCCTATACCATGAAAACAGCTCCACGATGTATTCTCGTTAATTTCTGCTTCATAGATAATTTCGACATTATCAACATAATAACCAAGATTACAAACTTTAACATTTGGGGTAGAAAATAGATAATACAAAGAATAAGCCAGTCCCAATTCTCCGAATTTTTTGTGATGTCCATAGGTTTCACCATCAGCAGCAATAACAACAACATCATCTTCTTCTCTAAATTCCGACAAAATAGCTTTTCCTAACCTTTCACCATTACTCAATAAATCTTGAAAAGAAACAGCATGAGAAATATTTGAATTATAAGCAAAAACAATAATTTTTCTATCCTCATCAAGATTCACAATGAAAGGTTTATTGGGAAGATTTCCTTCATTATAAATCCATTGATTACTACCTATCTTTCTAAACCTTTTTATCTGGTGTGGAGCAAGAATAACAAACTCAATACCGTTTTTACTCAAGTAATTTAATGTTCGTAAATCTACAGCGGTTTCAGGTAACCACATTCCACGTGCATTCCTTCCAAAATGATACTCAAAGTCTTTCAACCCCCAATAAACCTGAACATCCAAATCAATGTCATTAGATAATGGCAAAATAACATGATTGTAAGCCTGAGCTATTGCATTACCACTACCCAATCTATTGTAACTCAATTTATCAGCTTCAAGTATTTTTTCATACAGCTCTGGTAAATTCCTTTTTATCCAATGCAATAAAGTAGGACCAAAATTGTAACTAACATACTCCAAATTATTGACAATATTAACAATATAACCATTAACATCGAAAATGCGTGCATAAACGTTAGGAACATAACATTCAAAGGCAATCCTTTCATTCCAATTTTCAAAAGGATAAGCACTGTCTTGGAACTCTATTTGACCTACAAAAGGATTTTCTCGAGGTGGCTGATAAAAGTGCAAATGAAAAATAACATACTTCATCTACATTCCCTCAACTTTCTTCGTATAAATCTTCCCATTTACCTCAAAAACAAGCCATATATCATTTGCTTCCCTAATAACTACATTAAATCCTTCTAAATTATACCCTTGCCCAACTTTAACAAAAATATCTTCTCCCTTGTAATCAATTATAGCAAAAACATTGTTAGATATTTTAACAACCCCCTTATACTTAAAAGTATCAGGATTAAATTCAGGTTTACTATAAACAATATTCTGATTTGATCCATATGTTT
The DNA here is from genome assembly GCA_030549815.1 of bacterium. Taxonomy (GTDB): domain Bacteria; phylum DRYD01; class DRYD01; order DRYD01; family DRYD01; genus DRYD01. Next base: position 109,803 of record JAUQQQ010000004.1, read on the forward strand.
CTGCTTGCTGCTTCAACCGATTTTCTACTTCCATCTTCTTTTGCTCGTCTTCTTTAACTTTTCTTTCTAACTCAACAAGCTCATCTTTCCAAAACTTCACATTTAAATTTTCCTTACGATTAAAGTAATCCTGAAAATCTTTTGGTAAAGAATATAAATAAGAAATAACAAGCGAAAGCTCCAAATCTTCATCATAAACATTAACCAAACTAACTTGTTCAACCTTAAAAGCAAAAGCATTATCATATAAATATCTCATCAAATTGAGAAAGTAATCCCTTTTAATTTTAAAAATTATACTATCCTTGTTATTGTTACTAACAACCTGGTTCAATTTAATTATTTGTCTGTTCTCCAAAAAACTAATAAAATTACCAAAATATGCCTTAACATCCTGATAACTAATGTTTGTCTCCGTCTTTGACTTAGAATATAAAGAATATAAATTAGACAAAACCAAAATGTAATCATTATATCTCTTTTTCTCAGTTAATAAAATTTTTTGCTTATTTGAAAAATCTTTATTAATATAAAAAATAATAAGAGCGACAAAAATTAATATAAGAATTTTTAGAATTAAAAATTGTCTACTTACCATAATTCACCACTGACCTATTCAATTCATATTTTTCAAAAACAATGAACTTAGTATTACCCTCAACATTAACATTAAATCCTCTTTTTTTTAATTCTTCGGCTAATAAATAAATATCAGAATATTTAGGGCTAACAAAATAAAAATTAACGATATTATCTTTAAAATCAAAATTTTCAATATAAACCTGTCGATTTGTCAATTCATTCAAAGTGTTAAAAAATCTGTAAAAACCAAAATCGTATACATATTTTCTTACATTGCCTTGTTTTTGGTAAGAGAAAAGAGTTAATTGGTTTTGGTAATTATTTTTGAGAGCCTCAACAATCATCTTCTCTTTGCTTATTTTATCACTATTTGTAAAAAAAACAAAAATCAAAAGTAAAACAAGCAAAACGATTAAAAAATTAACAGTTAAATCCAGTTTTTGTATTAAATTTTCTTTTCTATAGTATTCTTCAAATTTATCAACACTCAAATTAATAGGAAAATTATCTTTATATTCCAAAACTTTTGAATAAGTGTCCAAATATTTTCCGTCATCCATAGTAATAAAGCTTATACCTTGAAAAACTTTAGATATGCTACTTAAAACAGGTAATTCTTTATATTCTTTATCAACAAAAAAATGAAATTCCTCAATACTTATCTTAGTTTGACCTTGAAAAGAAGATACAACTCTATATATTTCATTAATAAACTTTGTTATTTGCAATTCTTCATTCAAATCAACAAAAGAATTAGAACCATAAGGCAAAACAACAAAAAAAAAGTAACCATTACCTTCAAAAGAAAAAATCGACAAGTAATCCCTATCAAAATTGAAACAGAAATGCTTAGGACTATTTAGATTTAAAAACAACTTGAAAATAAAACTTTTAGGTAATACAGTTTTTAACTTCCCACCCAATCTTCTTACTACCTTTACAAAATCATTTAAATTTTCCCTCTTAACAGCAACAAAGTAAAGCTTATTACCAAAAATAAAATAATTACTGTAAAGATCATCTAAACCCAAAGATAGAGACTTAGCAAGATAAGATTTAATAGCAAGGATATTACGTATATCGAAAGGAACAGTTAAGGACTTTGTGATAAGCCAACTATCTGGAATTACCAATACAATTTCTTTATTTTTTATCAATTCTCCAGGAATTTCTGATATATTTGTAAACTTATTATTCTTAATAAATCCAGCTCTATAATAAATAACATCGACACTTTTATCATGTTTTATTTCAATAACGACATTCATAAATCATAAACTATCGAGCAGAAAGAAACTAATGAGTTAGTTGGTTTCTCAAAATACTTTTGGTAATCTAATAACTTTGCATCAATCCTTTCTTTCTTTAGAAAATTAATAGTTTTAAGAAAAAGATAATTAGTTAAAATTCCATCTATCCTTGTTTTGTTTTCATTATTTAAAAGAAATTCAAAAGCTCCTTCAGCGTCTGCACTTAATAGAAAATTAATATATTCTTTATCAACTTCCTCAGGATCCTCCAATTTTTCATCACCAAATTTATTACCAACATGACTTAAATCTATACTTGAGATAAAGACAGAATCAGGAAAATTGTTAGCTATAAAATAGGCAAACTCTTCTATTCTTTTTTTAGACTCTTTCAGATTATCCGACATACCAACCAGAATAGCAACAACCCTTGCTTTTTCCATTAACCTTTTGACATAAGGTAAATGAAAAGCAATCGAATGTTCTTTTCTATAGGAAAGTAAATTAGAATACATATCTAAACTGAATTTTTCGGTAATTTTAACTACCGCCTCCTTATCAGTATACACAAAACCAAACGGTGTTTCCCAATCTAAAGGACAAACAGAAAAAAGCCCCTCATGAAAATAATGAGAAACCCCAAAAATAAAAACTCTCTTCCTGTCACTCCTTAGAGTATCATAAGCCTTTACATAACTATTAATTCCAACTCTTAAGTCTATGTGAGGAACAATAGCAGCATCAAAATTTCCACCAGAAACTTCATCTATCCTAAGAAAACGAATAAAATCTTGCAAATCAATACCATCATTTGAAAAATATGAACTTATGTAACCTTGCTTTTTCAGCTCTTCTATCTTACGCCCTTTGATTATCTTTAAATTTTCATCTAAAAATAATCCATTTTTTTCAAAAAATTCAATAATTTCTTTGAATTGTTCTTCCGTTATAAAAATTCCTATCCTTTTGATAAATTCACTCCTAACTTCTTCATCACTTCTATTTCCATCAAACAAAAACATTAATAATAAAGTCATTTTATTAACAATAAAATCATCACAAATACCAATAGGATCGCTTACAACAAAAAGATCATCATACAAAGGCTTTATATCCAAATACCTAACAACTTTCTTCATTTCCATATATCCTGATAATTTATATCAGTGTAATTCAATTTTATTTGATCAGTTATAACAAAATTATCAGGAGAAATAGACTCACTTTTTAATTCAACAGGATAACTTTCTATATTCGGGTACTTTGCAACCTTCAGATAATACTTTTCAACTCTTAAATTCTGAACATTCTTTGAAATCTTCTTATAATCTTGCAAAAGATAATCAAAAATATTCTTGCTGGAAAATATAGAAATATCATCAAGAGTGTTAAGATTGAAAATATTAACAGCAAACAGATTTTCTTTTAGAGGGAAAAATCCTGAAACCTTCGAATCTATTCCAAATAAATCATTGATTACATAAGTAGCTTTCAGAGCAAGATTATAATCAAGAATAGCAACAGCAAGCGCAGGTTTTTTGTCGATCATTGTACTAAAGAAAACAAAAATGTTATCATCATACTGGTAAGAAGAAAGATAAAAATCATCCTCTAAAGTCCCAAAAGCAAAACTCCTAACATAATTCAAATTAGATTTTTTAAATGAAGAAATTAAAATATTACTTTTATCCTGAGGTTTAAAAGAACGAGTATTAAAGATGAAATAAAAATTATCTTTAGTTTGAATAATATCGGTTATTTCTTCATCAAAACCACCACCAAAAGCAAATGCCCGCGACACATTAAAATTATCATCTACTACAGCTAACAAGCAATCCTTATTACCCGATAATTTTTGATAAGAAGAAACCAATAAGTATTTTGAAGGAGAAATTTCAATTAAATCAAAAGGAGTTTGATCAACAGATGACCCTACAACCCAGAAATTTGTTGGATAAAAATCAGGACCAAACTTGTATATTAAATTACTTTCAGCTCCAAAACCAACACTCCTTGTAGATCCCAAAAAGTAAGTACCATTCCTAACACTAATAATCTTGGATGCTCTGTCATCCCTTGTTCCAGAAACAACGTAATATTTAACCAAATTTAAATCCTTATCAAAAACGCCAACAAGGATATCATCCAAACTTTCCCTTCTGAAACTCCATGTATCACCAATACCGACAAAATAATTGTTTACATTATTAAAATCAACCAATTTATCACTAAAAGCTCCACTTAAAATAGAAAACTTCAAAATATCATGTTTAGAATTAGCTTTAAGAATAAACCAATCATCACTTGTTTCAGTAAAACTCTTGGTATCCCCAACGATTAAAAATTCATCATCACCCAATCCCATTACCTTTTTTACTTTTTCTATCGACGGTGCATACATTACTTTCATCTCAACCTGTGAAAATACTATAATAAACAAGGACATCAATAAAACTATAAATGCAATTATTAATTTTCTCATCCTTACACCTCCTTCTTTCTTTTTACATAATTTTGTATGATGAATGAAGCAACATCAGAGGGAGTAGTTCCTGGCCCAAAACCAGCATCATACCCCAATTCCTTAGCTACTTTATGATCTATTCTACTACCACCACAAATCAAAATAACATCATCCCTTAAACCTTCTGCCTCCAATAAATCAACCAATTCCGTTAAATTTTTCAAATGCATATTTCTTTGGGTTATAGTTTGAGATACTAAAATTACTTCAGCTTTCAGTTCTTTAATTTTTTCAACCAATAAACTGGGCATTACCTGAGGCCCAAGATTATAAACCTTAAAACATTTATAAGCTTCCAATCCTTTCTCTCCTTTAAATCCCTTAACATTGAGAATACTATCCAACCCTACGGTATGGCTATCTGTTCCGATTGTAGCCCCTACAATTACTATTTTTTCTATCCCATGCTCCTTAGCGTATCTTTCAACTTCCTCTTTTGACATCTTTTCATATTCTGGAATAATCGGTTTTACTTGTTCCAAATCAACCTCATGAATAACAGAGCCATACACAACAAAAAAATAGAAATTTTCTATAGGCTCTTCAACAGTAGCGATTTTGACATCTTTAATTCCCATTTTCGATACCAAAACTTTAGCCGATTCTATAGCTACATACTTATCAGTAGCAGGTAGTGTAAAACTTAACTGAACTATACCATCATTAAAACTATCACCATAAGGTTTAACAAATCGTGTTTTTTCAAACAATTGATCTTTTAACTTCTTCATAGGCTTTCTTAACCTCTTCAACAGATGCTTCTTCTTCTAAAGTAGTTATATCTCCCAATTCTTTACCCAAAACAACAGCTTTTAATAACCTTCTCATAATTTTTCCGGATCGAGTTTTTGGTAATTTATCGACAAAAAATATCGAAGAGAAAACCACGACAGGCCCAATTATTTCTCTTACTTTACCGATTATCTTTTGTTTTAATTCTTCATTTACACTTACACCTTGTTTGAGTGTAACAAAAGCAGCAACAACTTCTCCTCTAACTTCATCAGGTACCCCAACAACAGCAGCTTCAGCAACAAAATCATTTTCCAATATAGCACTCTCAACTTCAAAAGTCCCTATCCTATGTCCCGCTATCTTTATAACTTCGTCAGCTCTACCTAACAATTGAAAATATCCATCCTCAGTTCTAATAGCATAATCTCCTGGATAATACATCTTTTCAAATTTAGACCAATAGACTTCTTTATATTTTTCATCATCATTCAATATTCCCATCATCATTCCAGGCCAAGGACTCTTAACAACTATATACCCCTTCGTATTGGGTGGCAAACTATTTCCTTGCTCATCAACAACATCTACCAAAACACCAGGTAGAGGCAAAGAAGCAAATCCTGGCTTTAACGGTAATATTCCGATAAACGGTGCAATCATAAAACCACCTGTTTCAGTTTGCCACCAAGTATCTATTATAGGACATTTACTTCTTCCAATATTAACATAAAACCATTCCCAAACCTCAGGATTGATAGGCTCACCAACAGATCCCAACATCCTTAATGAGCTTAAATCATGATCAAGAACATACTTTAAATCATACTTCATAAACATCCTTAATGCAGTAGGCGAAGTATAGAACTCTGTTATTTTATACTTTTCTATCAAGCTCCACCATTTGGAAGGGTCAGGATAATCCGGAGCACCTTCATATATAAAACTCGTAATCCCCAAAGCCAAAGGAGCATAAACAACATAACTATGTCCTGTTATCCAACCAATATCAGCCGTGCACCACCATATGCTATCATTATCAACGTTAAAAGCCCACCTCAACGTGCTTGCAACATAAACCAAATATCCACCTGTTGAGTGAACTATACCTTTTGGTTTGCCAGTAGTCCCTGAAGTATATAAAACAAAAAGAGGATGAGTTGATTCAACAGGAACAGGTGGAACATAAACAAACTCCTTATAAGTCGGCCATTTTACATACTTCCCTTCTTCCTTAAAATCCCCGCTTCTATCAAGAACTACTATATTTTGAATACTATCAACATTTATTTCCTTAATAACTGACAATAAATCAACTTTTTTTCCTCTCCTATAAGTATGGGTAGCAGTGATTATAAACTTAGCTTTACTATCCTCAATTCTACCAAGGATAGCATTTTTAGAGAATCCGGAGAACACAACGTTATGAATAGCACCTAATCTTACAACAGAAAGCATAGCAACTATAGCATCAATAACTAAAGGCATGTAAATTAAAACAACATCGCCCTTCTTTACTCCCAAATCCTGCAAAAATTTACTGAAATAATTTACCCTGTTATACAATTCATAATAGCTAACAGTTTCTCTTTCACCCAATTCGTTTTCCCAATAAAATGCCACCTTATCTTTCCTGTAGGTTTCTAAATGTTGATCCAAACACACATAAGAAGCATTTAATAAACCTCCAACAAACCATTTATAAAAAGGATGATTATCTTCCAAAACTTTATCCCATCTTCTAAACCATGGGATTATATTCGCTTGATAAGCCCAAAAATCTTCTAAATTATTTATGCTGTAGTTATAAAATTCTATATATCTATTAACATAAGGGTAATAATACATGTTTTTTTACCAACAAGCGATTGCTTGTCCCGGGTTATTTATATTCTGCCATCCCGAGAGGCAGTTTTTATTCATTCTTTTTTTCTCCATTAATATTTTTAGCAAAGAAAGCAAAAAGTTCAGTAGGTAACGGTATAACCATATTGGATCCCTTAGAAGCGATATCAGAAAGTAATTGGAAAAATCGTAATTGTAAAGCGACAGGTTGGGAAGATATTAAATTAGCAGCTTCGACCAATTTCTGGGCTGCTTGGAATTCCGCTTCAGCACTTATTATCTTTGCTCTTCTTTCTCTTTCTGCTTCAGCTTGCTTTGCCATAGCTTTTTGCAAAGTCTCAGGCAATTCTATATCCTTTATCTCAACCAAAGTAATCTTTACTCCCCATCTCTGGGTATTCTCATCAACTATTTCTCTTATTTTTTCATTAATTCTTTCTCTTTGTTGCAATATTTCGTCCAATTCAGATTGCCCAACAACATTTCTTAGAGTAGTTTGTGCTATTTGGAAAATGGATGCGGCATAGTCCTGGTTTTGTAAAACTGCTTTATCAGGATGGACGACTTGAAAATAAACAACCGCACTAACCTTTATAGTTATGTTATCAGCAGTTATTACTTCTTGAGAAGGTAAGTTCATAGGGGTTTCTCGTGTATCAACAATTATCATTTTATCGATAAAAGGTATCAATATAATTAGTCCAGGTCCCTCAACGTGCCCCACATACCTACCTAATCTCAATCTTATCCCTCTCTCATACTGATTTACTATCTTAATTATTGACAATACAACTGGTAAAACAAAACTTATTATGAATATGATACCAATAACTAAAAATCCCAAAGATCCAATACATGCTTCAGTCATTATCTTCACCAACCTTATAAGGTTTATTCAAATCTAAGTCAAAAAAGAAAATTGCTTTTCTATAGTAATATATAGAGTTATCATAATCCCCTTTTTGCTCGTATATCCTTGCTATTCTTATATAGTTTTCCAAAGTTGGATATTTTATAATATCTTTTTTTAGCCTTTCAAGTTCATTTTGACTAATCTTTGTTGAGTTAAGTATATCTTGAGTTTTAGGATACAATATTTTAAGACATTCTTTATAACAAGCAATAGCAAGATTCTTTTTGTTAAGAGTATTCCTTACTTCCCCTAAAATATACCATGTAGATACACTTCTGGAATTGTAACTTATGTAATTAAGCAAATTACTTTCTGCCGATTCAAAATTTTTAAGTAAAAAATCGATGTAGCCTGCATAAAAATAAGCTTCGGGTATCACTTTTCCATAAGATTTAGTTGAAAGAATATAATAATCCCTTGCTTTCTCTAATTCATTCAAATTATGGTAATATTGAGCAGCTTTATAAGCTCCTTTGCTTGTTAAATTTAATTTAACATTATATTCGTACCTGTGTTTTGCAAAAGCAATTAATGTTATGTATTCAGGAACGTAATTTTCATCTACAGCAATTCTAATCCTGTGTTGTCCAGGCGGAATTTCTATTCTCAAAGGAGTGTTACCTTTAAAAACGTTATTAATATAAACAGAAGCAGCAGATGGGTCGCTTGATATAATCAAAGTTGCACTTAAATCTTCATCATTAGAAAAACTAATAAACAAAGAAGCACTAATAAACAAGACTAGTGCTAATAATAAATTTATTCTTGTTCCAATTACCAAGGGCATTCTCTTTTTAATTAATTCAAAAGCTTTGAATATAATAAATTTTTGATTCCTTATTTTCATGTGTATATCTTAATTTTTGTATGGACACTTGTAGCTTGTTTTCTTCTTATCATTCCCAACAAAGGCTTGTTTCTACTAGAGAACAAAATACTATTTTTTTTCCTCCTGTCCGTAATGTATTTTAATATTAGCATTTTTTCTTAACTTTTGAATATATTCTTGGACCTTCTGTTGTGCCAATAATTCCTGGATTTTAGGCTTAACCTCTTCATAAGTACTTAAAACATTATGGTACTTAACTATATAATACAGTTTTTGTTTATTATAATCAACCTCGATAGGTCCTACAATTTTTCCCTTCTGTGGATTTTTAAATATTGCGTCTTCTAATGTTTTAAAAGTAGGTGAATTTCTGGAAATATCGTACCTCGCAAGATATCCCACATATCCTTTTGTATCTTTACTTATAGGGTCTTGAGAATAGGTTTCAGCAAGTTTGGTAAAATCTCCACCATTTTTCAAACTTTTAACAATAGAATCTGCAAGGTTCTTATCAGGAACCATGATAAACGATACCTCAACTAATGGTAATCCCTGCTTATTATTTTCATAAAAAACTTTTATTTCATCCTCAGATAATTCGGATATTATGAGCTTCCTTAACAATAAGTCCATTTTTAATTTTTGTTTATAATCATCAAAGGAGACCCCTCTATTTTTCAATTGCTCTTTAAGTTTATCCATTCCTCCCATGCTAAGAGCAACTTTTTCTAATTCTTGATTTATCTCCTGATCACTAACATTTATATTTTTCTTTTTTGCTTCCAATAGTATTAGTTTTTCAGTTATTAAATCTTGCAAAACTTCCATTCCATATCGATTATTTAGTTCCTTATTAAGTTCATCTTGAGTTATTTTTTCATTTTCTACTTCTGCAACAACTTTAGAATCACTTTTATTACAACCATAGATATTTAAAACTATTATGGAAATAACAAAAATTAACGCCACTATTAAAAAATTTTTATTGATATTTTTATACATTTTAACCTCCTTATTCTGGCCTCAAATAGGTAAGTTTCTTCCTTCTTGGTTTCTTAAGAGGATTTCTAACAAGTTCAACTTTTTCTACATTAGGGCTATTAATCCTAAATGTTTTTTCAACCCCAACTCCTTGGACTTCTTTTCTTACGGTAAAGAACCTGTTATAGATCGGCCCATGGATTTCAATAACAACACCTTCAAAAACCTGAACCCTACTCTTATCACCTTCAACTATTCTTTGATGTACTTTTACAATATCTCCAACCTTAAAGTTTAATTCCTTTTTTGAAGGCAAGTATTTTTCATGTATTTCTCTAAGTAATTTATCAGGACTTTTAACAACTTTCAGTATTCTCATTCTTTTCATAATATCACCACCTTATTTTATAAACTTCCACATAAACGCCTAACTGTCCTCCAATTTTTCACCATAATTTTTTTTGAATATTTTAATGAGCAAAAAGGAGGTAAGAAAGGAGAAAATTAAGGATAAAGACAAATATGATGGATTTCATTACAGCATTGGTTACTGCTATACCAACCCCCGCACTGTTTTTAGGACAATTAAAAGCTTCAACAACAGAAACCAAAACTATAACAACAGCAAAAACTATACTTTTAATTATACCCCCTGTTAAATCACTCAATTCCAGAAATCTTTCAATCGAATTAGCATAAGTTGAATAACTAATGTTTGCATATATTTTAGCCATAACAGCACCACCAAAAGTGCCAGAAATAATAGAAAAGATCGTTATAATGGGCTCAGTAATTATCAGAGAAATGAGACGAGGAGTAACTAAATATTCATATATATTAACTCCCATACTTCTCAACGCATCTATCTGGTCAGTTATTTTCATCGTTGATATTTCAGCAGCGATAGAAGAACCCGACCTACCGATTAAGACTATAGCAGTAAGCATGGGTCCAAATTCCCTTGCCATAGCAATCGCAACCCCGCCCCCAACCATATCAGCAACACCATACCTTACCGCCTCTTTAGATAATTCTAACGAAATCACCATACCTGTAAAAGTTATTGTCAAAACAACGATAAAAATAGAATTATAACCTAAATGCACAATCTGATAAGGTAAATCTTCCCAGTTAATCTTTAATCTGAAAATAGAATAAAAACTATTAAAGAAAACCAAAGCCAGACAACCAAAATAGTATACAAAGCTATTCAAGAGATTCATCTACTTTACTCTTTTTAGTCGAGGATTTTGAGTTCTCCCAGGTATTCTTCCCCTTTTTGCAATAGCCTTTCCTTCAACCTCTTTTAAATCCATCGTAAATTGTATGTTATTGAAGGAAGCTATGAAAGACCCAACACCGAATATATCTGCACCTGCTTTTTCTAAAATACTTATTCTTTCAGGATCCAAGCCCCCTGAAACCACTATCTTTATATCGCCAAACCCTTCTATTTTCAACCTTTCTTTAACTTCCCTTACCAATTCTGGTGTTACTCTTCCTCTTTCTCGTGGAGTATCCAATCTGACTCCATCCAACTTTTTACCTATTTCCCTAAAAAACTTGGCTATTCTAACACTTTCTTCAGCTTCGTCTTTAAAAGTGTCAACTAAAATTATACGAGGGACGCTATCGTCAATATATTTATCAAATATTCTTGCTGCTTCCAAAGTATCACCGAGGATAATAACAAAAGCGTGAGGAATGGTTCCCTTTGGTTCTCTTTTTGCTAACGAAGCACCAAGGATACAGCTAACATCGTCAGCACCACCGATCAATGCAGATCTCTCCATAACAGGAGCAACAGAAGGATGTACAAATCGAGCGCCAAAACAAATAACTTTCTTCCCATTAGCAGCTTCTTTACACATTCTTGCAGCCGTAGCCCAACTCGAAGAAGATGCCAAAAACCCCAATATCAACGTCTCTAAATAACCAAACTCTCCATACTTTCCCTCTATTCTCATCACGACTTCAAATGGTTCAAAAGTTTCACCTTCCTCTAAAGATTCAATCTTAACATCTTTGTTTCTTAATAAATATAGGACCTCATTTAAACCTGCAAAAACTCCTTTTTCATTAGTAAAAATCTCAGCACAGACGTTTGTGTCTAACTTACCAATTTTTTCCAATAAATAGCTTGTTCTTACAAAATATATATCAGTAGTTAAAGCTTTATCAATCTCCTCATGCGTTGCAGAAAAATACCTTACACTATCTATTTCCTTGTGAAGGTTCATAGAATACTCATATAAACTTTGGAAATTCATATCGGTATAACCTCCTCAGGCAAAGTATAAAGTATTAATTCTTCATTATTTTCAAAAACAAAATCTTTATCGATCACAAGATAATTATAAACCCAAACATTCATATCCTTAGAATAAAAAAGATAGTAAAGCTTAGAGTTAGAATAGAATATGAAACTCACATTTGGGATTGAGAAAAAAGGTCTTATTTCTGATTTAGTCCAATAATAAACAGTTAAATTATTCTTGTTAATTACAAACAAATAGGGATTTGCAAAATAAGAGTAAAAACTTTCTATACTTCCCACTAATTTCATATTTAAATTTTGATCGATATTATAAATATTTGCATTTTCGCCCGTCTGAAGCAAAAGATGATTTCTATCTAATAAAATAATATAGAAAACAGAATTATAAAAAACTTTAACATTATTTTCAAAAATGTCTTTGCTAAAATCCTTTGATATATACCTTATTTTTAAAGTATAATCTTCTTGGTAAATTTGGGACAATTCTAAAGATACAAAAAAGTTATCACTTTTTAATATTTGCAATAAATTATCAGATTCTACTGTAAAAAGCGGATTAATTAATTTATCTACTTCATACACAAAAATAGCATTATTTTCACTACCATTTTTTAATTTTTTTAAACCGATTAATTCATCTGAATAATAAACACATGTGAAAGTATCCAATTTAATCTTTTTATATTTGGTCATCTTTTCAAATATATAAATATTGTTTTTAAAAACTACGAATATATTTTGATCTTTTATAAAATTTCCCATATATTGACTTTCCTCTTTGATTTGAAAAATTTTTTGCAATTTGTTTTTTGAAGGGAAAAGCGGTAAAAATCTTGTCTTATATAAAGTCAGAATATTAATACCACTTTCTGTTTGTTGAATAAAATAAGGTTTGTTATTATAGTAAAAGAAATCGACGATGTTATCAATAAGAATCATCTTTTTTCCATCTTCCACTTGCACTAACGAAGAATCGATGATGAAATATTTTTCAGAACAGAACGAAAAAGATAAAATCAAAATCAAAAAGATTAATAACCTTTTCATCTTATGGAAATATTTCTATACGAACAAAATAACAACCTTCAGAAAGGTAAGGGAGAAAAAATAGAGAAAAATATAGAAAAGATAAGTAAAAGATAAACCAAAGAGAAGGAGAAAGGTAATGGAGCTAAAAAAAATATCCAAAGCTTTTGATATACTATCAAAAGCATATGACTTAATTAGTTATACAATGAGCCTTGGTGTTACGATATACTGGAGAAAAAGATTAATAGACGAAAGTGTAAAACTAATTAAAAGTGAAACCAAATACATTTTAGACTTATGCACAGGAACAGGCGATATAGCAATCGGAATATACAAAAAATCACAAAACCAGAATATAAAAATAATAGGCTTTGACGCTTCATTCGGAATGCTAAAAAAATTCATAGAAAAATCACCAAATAGAGAAAACTTAATCCCCATCTTAGGAGATATATCCCAAATGCCTTTTAAAAACAAATCATTTGATATATCAACCATGTCATTCGGAGCAAGAAGCTTATTCGAAGGAGAAAAAGATTTCTCCACATACTTAAAAGAAATACACCGAATATCCAAAAGATTACTTAATTTAGAAACATCACATCCTAAAAACCCAATAATAAAAGCTCTTTACAAATCTTACCTATACTTCATTATTGTAATTTTAGGGAGCATATTTTTCCCTCATTATAACAGAGAATACTACAGAACGATAATGACTTTTCCTAACTACGAAAGATTTTCAGAAATACTAAAACAAATAGGATATGATAAAGTAGAAGCAATACCTTTATTTTGGGGAATGGCAGCAATACACATAGCCTATGAGTAAATACTTAGATAAAATAGCAGAAATAATAGAAAATATTGAAAAAGTCCAACAAGAGCTATTAGTAGAACAAAAAATGATGAAAAACCTTATCTCTTTACTTAATCAATTTTCGGGAACAACAAAAAGCAAAACAATAGACCTTGATGATCCTGTCGTAAAAAAAGCAAAAGAAGTACTGTTAAAGCTTATTACATCACTACAGGAAGAATACTACAGATTGGATTTATTGGAACCTGATGAAAAATGGGCACAATTCCACGAAAAATTTAAACAATCTCTAAAAACCCAAATCGAAGGATACAAAGAAATATTCTTAGTATTTACAGATGGAAATATTACACATATAAAAGTTGGAAGTATGAAAGTAGAACAAGGATTGAAAATGATAGATATAGATGATGATTAAAAATTTATCAGAAAATTATTTACCTAACGACATACAAGCAGAAAAAGCACTGCTTTCTTCTATAATCTTTAACCCTTCAATAGTTAGCCAAGTTATAGAAAAGATAGATGTAGATGATTTCTTTTGGCCCGAAAATAAAGCCATATACAAAGCAATACTAAGCTTATATGAAAAAAATATTCCAATAGATATCGTATCAATAACAAATGAAATAAAACACTTAAAATTAGAAAGCGAGTTAGAATTTGCAGGAGGATTTGAATATTTAGCATCACTATTGGAATTAGTATCTGTCGTTAAATCACACCATCATTATATAGAAATAATAAAATCAAAAAGCATAAGGACTAAAATAATAAAAGCAGCACTGGAAACAATACAAGATACTTATAATGAAGAGTATAACATTAATACCATTCTTGACAAAGCTCAACGAAGAATAATGGATATATCATATACAACTAAATCCCAAGATTATCATAGCTTATCCGACATACTTGCAAACGTTTTAGAAAATATTGAAACAATAGCAGAAGAAGGAGTGGTTGGAATACCCACAGGATTTGAAGATTTAGATAAAATGACGTCTGGTTTACAAAGAGGAGATTTAATAATAGTGGCAGCAAGACCAAGTATGGGTAAAACAGCATTCGCAATCAATTTGGCATATAATATAGTCATAAAATCCAAACAACCTGTGATATTTTTCTCAATAGAGATGTCTAAAGAGCAAATAGCTCAGAGATTTCTTTCTCTTGAATCAAGCGTGCCGTTAGCAAAAATAAGAAACGCAACTTTAACAATACAAGATATGGATAGATTAGCAGAAGCAATATCCATACTTTCAGAACAACCACTGTTTATAGATGATTCTCCCAATTTAACAACAATAGATATTAGGATAAAAAGTAGGAAATTGAAAGTTGAAAAAAAACAGTTAGGAGCAATATTTATTGATTACTTGCAATTAATAAAAGGAGAGGATAGGTACGAATCAAGAGTGCAAGAATTATCAGAAATATCCAGATCTCTAAAAGCATTAGCCAAAGAATTGAATGTGCCTGTGGTAGCACTATCACAATTATCAAGAGAAGTAGAAAAAAGGACAGACAAAAGACCATTACTTTCAGATTTAAGAGAAAGTGGAGCAATAGAACAAGAAGCAGATTTAGTAATGTTTTTATACAGAGATGATTACTATAACAAAGATTCAAAAAAAGCTAATTTAACAGAAGTGATAATAGCAAAACAGAGAAACGGACCTACAGGGTCCATAATCCTTTACTTTGCTAAAGATATACTTAAGTTCTTCCCAACAACATAATGGAATACTCAAAAAATACGATTTTAAAAATAGGTTGGATGTTCCTATTAACTGTAGCATCCATTTTTCTAATCGCATTTTTCTTAGGAAAATTAGAAGATAAAGACAAGTACTATACACTCTACTTAATTTTCAAAGATGTGTCAGGACTATCTGAAGGATCAAAAGTATATATGGCAGGCGTTAATATAGGTGAAGTTAAAGAAGTTTCTTTCGAGAAAGACTACAAAGTAAAAGTAAAAATATGGATTGAAAAAAAATACCTAATTCCCAAAAACTCTATTTTCTATATTGCAGGTAATATAATGTCAGAAAGATATCTATATATAGAACCAATACCATCTTCGCAATACTATAAAGATGGAGATATAGAAAGTAAAAATACTTATCCAATGATAGATTGGTACCAAGTATTAAAACAAACATACTTGGCATTCCAAGATCTACAAAACACTGCAATATATTTTAAACAAACATTACAAGCAATGGAACTACCCCAAAAAGTTAACACAATAACCAATGACTTAAGATTACTTATTTATGATACAAGAAAGGATATAAACTACCTAACATCGGTCCTCGATAGAAATATATCAATAATATCAACAAACATTAATCTTTTACTTATCTCATCAAGAATGACAGTAGAAAACATAAATTCTAAAGTAGATGTAATAGGTAATAATTTAGCAAAATCCACTTCAACGATAGACAAAATATTAACCGAAAACAAGGAAGACATAAGACAAATAGTTATTGGTATAAAGCAAACATCACAAAACCTATATGATATTACTTACGAAATAAGGGATTTTGTTAAAAATACAGATGTAAAAGAAGATCTAAAAGAAACTATAAAAAACCTAAAAAGGATGTCAAAAAGTTTAGCAAATTCAGCAGAGCAAGTTGAGGATTTAGTTAAAGATAAAAAATTAAAAGAAGACCTAAAAGTATCTATCTCAAAATTAAGAGAAGTAATAGAGGTGACAGACTTCTTGTTAACCCCTGCAAAGAAATTAAAAGAAGAAACGATGAAACAGGAAGATTTCAGATTTGCAAGCGTAAATGCATATATAGAAAGCATAGAGGATAAACAAGATAATCCAGCAGTTAGTTTAGATGTAGATATTTTTCCAAATTCCAAGCAAGGCTATAGAGTTGGAATATTTGACTTGGGAAAAACTTCAAGACTTAATTTACAATTGACGTATTGGAATGAAAAGATGGATACACGATACAGGATGGGGCTATTCTATTCTGAATTGGGAGTAGGAATAGATAAAAAATTATCGGATAAATTCTATTTTACAGCCGAACTTGTAAAACCTTCTGACATCCAACTTAACACATTCGTTGATTATAGGATCTTCTCAAATGGATATTTGAGAGTTGGATACAGAGATGTATTAACGAAGGACAGAAAACTAAATATTGGAACATACTTTAAATTCTGATGAAAATAGTTTTAATAGGTGGAGGAAGTGGGATTTCATCAGTACTTAGAGGTTTAAAATTTTTTGATGAATTCGATATATATTCTATATCGACGCCAACAGACGATGGTGGATCAACTGGGAAAATATTGAAAATATATGACGATGTTATACCTTTGGGGGATATGAGGAATTGCATCGCAAGTTTAGCAGAAGACCCTATTTTAGAAGAACTACTTCAATACAGATTCGATAAAGCAGAATTGAATCAGCATGCACTTGGAAACCTTATCCTACTTGCAATATTTAAACTGTCAAAAAATGACATTAACGAATTTACTGAAAAAATTTATAGGTTGTTTAGGATAAAGGGAAAATCATTGATTTCTTGCAAGAAAAGAGGAATATTAGTAGCGAGACTTAGTAATGGGGAAATTGTAAAAGGGGAAACCTATATAAATGAAATAATAGATAAAACAAGTTTGGAGATAGAAAGAGTTTGTTTAGAGGAAATAAATGATGACGATGTAAATCCTTTAGCATTAGAAGCGATAAAAGAAGCAGATATAATCGTGTTAGGCCCAGGAAGTATTTATTCCAGCATAGTTGCAAACTTTTTAGTTAAACCAATATTGGAAGAATACCAAAAATCCAAGGCATTAAAAATATTTATCTCCAACATCGTTAATCAACCAAATGAATGTATAAAAAATAAACTTTCGGAATATATAGAAATACTTAACAAATATCACATAAACTTCGATTTTACCTTATTTAATAACTGTCCTATAAATCCCAAAATTCTTGAGAAATACCTACAAAAGGACAAAAGATATAGGTTAATAGAAAAAGACATACAAGATGAAAGGATAATAGAAAGCGATTTAATTTCTCAAGAGGGTGACTTCATAAGACACGATGGTAAAAAAGTAGCCAAAGTTATACTAAAAATCATAGATGATGCAAGAAAAATCCCATCAAAATTTATTAATTAATCACAAAACAAATTCTTTAAGTTTATTTTTGTCAAGATTAAATTATAATCGATTCTTTAATTTTTCTTACAATTTCTTAGCTTTCATTTCAGTTTTTTATGTTATTTTTGTTCTTATAAACCATGAAATAACACAGGCAATAGTTATACTTGACTTAATGTTTCTTTTTCTTTTTTCATTTGAATTGATAGTAAGGTATTTTTCAGTAAGGAATTTGAAAAAATTTTGGAAGATATACTATTTGGACATTATAGCATTAATAGGATGGATACCACTTTGTAATAACGGTTTTACTAATAATTTTTTCTTCATTGATATTAAGTTTTTTGTTAAAACAAGATTCGATAGAATCTTTGTATTGGAGTTTATACGTAATATTTGCAGGAGAAATACCAGAAGGGTTGCAAAATAAGAATACATTTTGGATAGGAATGATGCTAATAGCGTCGAATAGTTTATTATTAGCAGGTATAATCGGTTTACATTATGGAAAAATTTAAAAATATAACTGATTTTGATAACCTACCAAATAGTGAAAACTTAGTCATTATATTTAATAATGAAATAATAGAAACAAAAGTAGCAATAATAAGCCAAATGAATGATGAAGATTACAAATCCTTGATTTTACTTTTAGAAAATCTTAAAAATTTTGAAATAGTTAATCATAATACTTATATATATCATAAAGATACAAACACAGCATTTATAGCGATGAATATCCTAAATTACTTGGGTAAAGATTTTGCAAGAAAAAAATTGTTCGTATTAACAAATACAGATATAGTTAATATTCCAAATGCTCATGTAGTAAGAAGTTACGAAATAATTTCCAAATTAATAAACATAGAAATATCAATTCCACATATAGGATTGGTTGAACAATTCCTACTCTCTTTTCATAACAGATTAAAAGAAATACCTGTATATGGTTGCACATTAATAGGATATTTAGACATAGATAACAAATTCATAAACCTCTTACCAATGTATCAAAAAGTAGATGAAAAAATAATAGAATATTCTCAAATAAAAAGTTTCTTAGTAATGAAATGAAAAGCAATTCTAAATTTTTTGAATACATTCGTCCCTTAGGTATAGTGTTTGGGGACATTGGAACAAGCCCAATATATACAGTAAGTTTAGTAGGTTTTTTAATTAAACAAAAAGATCCAGAATTAATAATGGGCAGTATTTCATTAATATTCTGGATATTAGTGCTAATTGTTTATATTCAGTATGCTTCAATAATTATGAACCTTAGTATAAGAGGAGAAGGAGGACAATTAATAATAAGAGAATACGTAATGTCTTTAATAAGACGAAACGAAACACTGAGAAATATTGTATCAATATTGGGCTTATTTGGATTTTCTGCTGTAGTAAGTGAGGGAATACTAACTCCTGCAATAAGTATTCTTTCATCAGTAGAAGGGATAAAAATGATAGGACTGAACTTTAGCACATTTGATGTAATATTTATCTCAATTTTAGTAACGATAATGCTTTTTAGCTTACAAAGGAGAGGTACTGATAAAGTATCCTACCTTTTTACTCCAATAATGATTGTTTGGTTTATTTCATTGTTTTTGTTAGGCTTATTTTACACCATAAAAGAACCTTCAATTTTAAAAGCAATAAATCCATTGTATATAATAGAGTTAGTTCAAAAAGATCCAATCGATTTTTTAACTATTTTATCTTTTTGTATGTTAGCAATAACAGGAGTGGAAGGAATGTATGCGGATATGGGGCATTTGGGTAAGAAGCCCATAGTCCTTTCTTGGCACTTTGTATTCATATGTTTGATAACAAACTACTTTGGCCAAGGCGCTTTCTTCCTACTTCATTCAGATAAATTGACCGAATACAATTCCTTTCTTTTTTATATGGTAAAAGAAAGTGTACCTTTCCTTTATATACCAATGATAATACTTACTTTAATGGCAACAATCATTGCATCACAAGCAATGATAAGCGCAATGTTTTCCATATTTTATCAAACATCGAATCTGGGGCTACTACCAAGAGTAAAATACATCCATACATCTACAGAACTTAAACATCAAATTTATGTGCCTTTCATTAATTGGCTATTAATGGTATTAGTCATTTTAACAATGATATTTTTTAAGAGTTCATCAAACATAGCTAATGCTTACGGCTTATCTGTTAATATAACAATCGTTATTTCATGTATAATGGGAATTATTGCATTCTTATATAAAAGAAATTACATAATATCGCTTTTACTTTTCTTAGTCCTCTTACCAATAGATCTACTATTTTTAATATCTAATTTTCATAAATTTAGTAGTGGTGGATACTTTCCTTTCATTACTGCTCTAATAATCCTTAGTTTAGTTTTAATCTATACAAAAGGAAATAGAAATCTTGGGAAAAAGCTAATATACGAAAAATATGATAAGTTTATTCAAAAATATGAACAATTATATAAAAATGAACCTAAGATAGAAGGAACTGCCATATTTATGATCAGAGATATAAACATGATCTCTCCCTACATAATTAAAACAATTTTTGACTTCAAAATACTTTACAAAAACAATATATTCCTTTCCTTAAGGATAACTGATAACCCTTACGGAATAGAGTATAAATATACTCAAATAGAAAATGATAAAACTCAAAGTTTAGGATACATCGAAATAAAAGCAGGATATTTGGAAATAATCAACATAAATGATATTATATCAAAAATGAACATAAACCCAACAGTAGTTTTTTATGGTTATGAAAATATAACGACTAAGTCATTGATAATGAATGTTTATGCTTTCCTTAAGAAGAATTCGCCAACAATCGTTGATTTCTATAACTTCCCATTATCGAAAACTATTGGGATAACAACTAATATTTATTTATGAAATAAGACATTAAAATTGTTTGTAAAACAGATGAAGAAAGTGCTCCAAATGAGATTAGGAAATTATTAGCTTAGGTTAAAATACCATCCAATCTCCTATCATTAGTTTTTACCTGATTTGAATTTCTGCCATTTTACAAACAGGACATTGTCCAATACATATTTTTTAATTCCAAATCTTCTTTTTTATATCTACATATTTTTATATATATTACAAAGTCTTGATGATAGATAAAACCCATCCGCAAATACTTCCCTTTACTATACTATATTAGCTTTATAGGTTATATATTGGTTATCGTCAAATTATCATTTTCTTATACTTCTTGAAATGTTTTGTAGTGTGTTAAATAGGAAAAAGTAGGAGTAGAAGGGAACTTCTTGCATTAAATTAGTTAAAATAACCTCTTACTACTGTTGTTGAATTGATTCGAGTGCTTTTGTAGCCATAGTTTTTATTGATTCAACAACGCTTAGATTAGCTTCGTACATTCTCGATGCTTGTATCATTTTTGCCATTTCTTCTACGACATTAACATTAGGTAAGGTAACATAACCGTCTTTATCAGCATTTGGGTTATTAGGGTCATAAACCTTCCTAAAACCTGTATTATCCTGCTTTACACCTACAACCTGTGCTCCACTGAGTTGGTTTTCAAATTCTTCATCAAAACTAACTGTTAATATTCCTTCATCTTCAGGGTCATTTAGAGGTTTTGAAGATATCAAAACGTCTTTTCTTTTGTAAGGTTGTCCATCTATGGTAGTTGTTGTATTGGCGTTAGCTATATTTTCTGCGATAACATCCATCATTTGTCTACTTACACTCATTCCAGTAGCAGCTATTCTTAAACTATCAAACATAGCTACCCCTCCTTAACCTTTTATATATTTGTTTGAAATAGGGTTTTAGCTCCTTCTATTAGTTTTTGTGTTATATTTCTAATCATCTTCAAAGTTAATCCTGCTTCTTGCCATGCAAAAACAACTTGGTTTATATCTTTTACTTCTCCGGAAGCAACTTTTCTACTTATATCTCCTGCTTCTACTAATTTACTATTAGCAGAACTAACAGCATTTTTAAGGACTTCTCCAAATGTTGCCATTCCACTTTCGCTAACAGTATCATTTGTGGAAGTAAATGGATTTGCGATTTTGCCTGGTTTAGTTATATCGATTGGATTAAACATAAATTAATCACCCTCCTTTACATTCTTTCAAATATTTCGGTAAGAGATTTCAAAGGACTCGTTGCACCCCTTAACAGCAATTGATATTGTATTTGGTTTTCTAAGGATCTATTAACTTGTTCATTAATATCAACTTTTTGCCCCGTAGATGTAGCTTCGGGAGTAAAACTTGCTAATTCAATTTCTCCCCCTATGTGTCCTTCTTCATCTGCTTGCATTTTGACATTAAATGGATCAGAAGTTTTATCAAATTTTTCTTTTCTTATTTGAGCAAAGACTTCTTCAAAATTTAGATCTTTTGCTACGTAATTAGGGTTGGTAGCATTGGCTATATTGCTTGCTATAACTTGTTGCCTTTGCCAAGCAGCTTCGGTTGCTTTCCTCATGTATTCGTAATGTTCACCTAAGAAATCTCCCAAGAAACTCATTCTTTTTCACCTCCGTCTTTTATTACTTTTCTCATTATTTTTTAAAAAATTTTTAAAAAATTGTAAAAAAAAATTAAACAAATGGCTCTACTTCCAAATATTCAAGATAAGGATCAACGTATTTTATCCTTACTAAAACATTTTGACCCGTCTTAAATTGTCGTGGTTCTTTGAATACTGCAATATAATTAAAATCAGGCAAATAAATTTTACCATTATTTATAACTATACCTTCAAATTTTTCTCCTTTTTGCATAGATAAATACTTTAGCAGAAAATATTTATTCCTGCGTGTTTGCAACAACTGAGCCCTACTTAAATAATTCTCAATTTCTGGTAAAAGCTTAATAAGATCACTTTCCGCTAAAAATTGCTTATTCTGAAGAAAGCAAATTAGTTGATACTGACAAAGCAAATCCAGAAATCTTCTTATAGGGGAAGTTATGGTAACATATTGTTCAACTCCAAGACCACTATGAAAGCGAGGAATAAGAGAAAACTCAACTTTATTAAAATACTTTAATTGATTAAACACGTCAACAATACTATTAATCTCAATTATCTTATTTGGTTCCCTTTGGAATCTAAAAATACAAGGTACCTTATTATCAGCTAAAAATTTAGCAACAAAAGTATTTACTAATATCATAGCTTCCGATATCAAGTCCCTTGATTTTGTCATTTCTATTCTCTTTAAAACTAAATTCCCTTTAGGATCGATTTTGACCAATACTTCAGGTAGAAAAATAGAAAAGGCTCCATTTTGTAAGCGTCTATCCTTATTAGCTCTCAAGATTTCATAAAGATCTTTCCAAAAACCATCACCACTTCCAATTCTTTCGTCAATATCCTCATAAACCATATTTTCATCCACCTTTATAACAGAAAGAAAAATATCAAATTTTAGTATTTCATAAGTATTTTTGTCTATTTCAAAAAGAAAAGTTACTGCATTTTTAGGATCATTTTTAACTAAACTAAACTTTTTAAAAGTAATATCCTCAGGAAGCATTGGCATAATAAAATCAGGTAAATACAATGTTTGCATCCGTTTTAAGGCAGTATTAAACAAAGAGGAATTATGATCTATAAAGGAAGCAACATCAGAAATATGAATGTATAAAATCACTTTATCATGCATAAATTCTACGCTTATAGCATCATCAAAATCCTTAGTGTCTTCTGAATCTATGGTAAATGTATAAAGATTAGTTAAATCAACTCTGTTTTCAAATAATATTCCTTTATTAATTAAAATTTCTGCTTCTTTTTTGTCTTCCAAACTAAAGTTAGGGAACTTTGTTCTGGATATCTCAAAGAATAAATCCTCTTCAACCATTCCATTTTCCACTAAAAATTTAAAAAGATAATAAATATTACTTATCCCTTTTTTTTTCAAAACTTCCTCAATAATATTTCTGTCTTTACATTCATCAAAAATAACATATCTTTTTAATTTATCAATCCAATAAGATTCACTATCTGTTAAATTCTGGATACATCCATTAAAAAATTTTTCCAAAACTTTTTCAAATTCAAGCAATTTAAGTTCTTTTTCCTCTTGTTTTTGTTTTTTATTTTGTATTTCTCTAACTTGTTTTTCAGATAATCTAAGTATAGTTCCCATTTTTGTAATAGAAAAATAGTTTTTAGTTTCAAATATTTTTCTAAGGAAAGCTGCAACTTCGTCATCGGTTGATTCTTTACCTAAATATAAGTCAGATATTTCTTTAGCATTGTATTCCTCTTCTTCTAAAATCTCCCATATTTCTTCTAAATTAAAGTTTTCTTTTAATTTTTCTCTTAATTCGTTTTTTTCTAAAAGAATTTGTTGAATATCGTTGGTTGAAACCTTAAGATTATCAAGATAAACCAGATCGGACGCATTTATCAATTCTTCTTTTAATGTAGGTAAAACAATACGTAACTTTTTATCTTTCTTTTCTTTTACGTAGCAACAAACGATTTTATTTTTCCAAAAAATTTCTGCTAAATATCCCATATATAAAATTAGGATTTTTATCTGTCAAGAATCTTTACTTATAAACATAAACTTTGACGAACAAGTAGTTGGTCCTGTTTAATACCTAACAGAATATTCTTATTTTTAACATTTTCTTTACAATTAAACTTATACAACTTCTAATTTTTGTCCTACAAATTTCCTTAACAGGAGGTGATTAAAATGGATATGTCTGTAAATAATGTCGAAAGAGGAAGTAAAATAACATTCAAAGGAGTTGAGGTTACAGGACCAAAGGGAACCAAAGAAGTCGAAATTAGTGGTGACAAAGTTGAAAAAACTCCAGAAGATTCCTTTTGGCAAGGGGTAGGGAAAGGAATAGCAAGAGCTATAGTAGGTGGAGCATATCCAGTAATAACAGGCACACTTAAAGCAGCTGAAGGGTATGAAAATGCCAAAGAAGCAGCAAAAGATGTTGGATTAAATGAATGGGGAATTGCGAAGGCAGGGCTTAAAGGAGCTTTAGTTGGTGGTATTAAAGGATTTGCACACGGATTACTTGATACTGCAGCTATAGGAGCATTAGTAGCATTAGGAGGAGTTCTTGGTGGTCCTTTAGGAGCTGCATTAGCAGCAACAGTAGGTGCAGGTTTCTACAACTTAGCAAAAGACGCCATTAGAGCTAACGATTAAAAAATAAATTAGCAGAAAGTGCACTTTTCTAAAGCTTTATGAATGAAGTAAAAATAACAAATAAAATAAAATTAGAAAGTAAAATAACATTCAAAGGAGTTAAGGTTACAGGTCCAAATGGAACTAAAGAAGTTAAAATTACTGGAGATAAAATTGAAGAAACATTAAAAGATTCTTTTAAACAAGGATTACTTAAAGGTTTAGTTGTATCTACATTAGGAATATCACTACCCCTATATACTACAGTGATGTTCTGGAGTGGATCAGCAAACGCACTACCAATCAAACTATACGGACTATTGGGATTATCATACCCACTTTTAATATCTATCATAAAAGCAATTGAAGGATACAAAAATTCAGAAAAAGCAGCAAAAGAGGTGGGATTAAATAAACAACAAAGTATAAACGCCGGAATTAAAGGGTCAATATTAGGATCAATTAAAGGTATTTGCCACGGATTAATCGACTACACAATATTAGGAACATCAACTTTAATGTTGTTAAGTTTAATTCCAGTATCGCCAATTTTTACACCATTAGCAATATTATCAACAGGATTAGTATTAGGAGGATTGTATAATATTATTAAAGATAAAGTAAGGAAACACTTTTTATCAAATAATAGATGAAAATCTATATAACTCCAAATTCGAACTACCACACAACAGAGTATGAAAAGGGCAAAAAAATTTTTAAAATACCAAACATATTGGTTGATGAAAACTTAAAAGACTTTATTCCTTACCCATCTCTTAACCCAGTTCAAACCATATTTTATAAATACTATGATAAGAATTTAAAAAATGTAATTGTTTCTACACCAACATCATCAGGAAAAACTGGAATTATTTATCTTTCTTTATCCAAACACTTTGACGAAAATAAATTTAGAGGATTTATCTACGCTGGGCCAACAAAAGCATTAATCGAAGAAAAATACAAGGAATTTAAAAACTTTTTCACTCCTAAAAATTTATCCGTCGATATAAAAACAGGGGATTATATCTCAAAAAAGATTAGTCCTTCAACTAATATAATCTGCACTACCTACGACAGCTTGGCTATAGCAATAAGGAATAATATCGATTGGATAGACAAAAACTTCATAGTCATCGACGAAGTTCATAGTATAATATCCAACTTAGGTAAATACTTGATAGAAATTCTTGCACTTTGTAAAAATTACGATATTCCTCTAATTACACTTTCTGCTACATTACCTATTTTGAAAGATTTGGAAGAATATCTTAAACCTGAATTAACCATAATAAGTGATTACAGGCCTGTAAAACTCAACCATTACTCCGTTTTCATCGATAGTAACTTCTTGAAACACATAGATTTACCCGTAAAAACTAACAAAGTGGAAGAGAACTCAATAATTTTTGTGTTAAACAACGCAATAGAGAGAGCAAAAAGAAAAGAGAAAGTAATGATCTTTGTTTGGTCTAAAAATTTGGGATGGAAATTCTTAAAATTCGCCGAATTATTAGGTCTTAAAATAAAAAACCAAACCCTTAATTTTGAAAAAACTAAAGAACCAACTTCAGATATAGAAATAGCCTTCCATAATGCAGATATACCATTTGAAGAAAAACAAATGATAGAACAGGAATTTAGAAATGAAGGTTCAAATTTGAGAATTTTAATAGCAACTCAAACTTTAGCTTTGGGAGTAAATCTACCTGCAGACACCGCTTTTATAAATATCAAATCTTTCTTCAATAATGGAGAAATACAAATTTTACCATCAATTTTAGATATATTACAAGAAGAAGGTAGAGTTGGTAGATTTGGATTAAGAGAAGAAGGAACAAGTTTTAGAGTATTCTGGAGCAGCCCTAATTACCTAAGACCCAAACTGCAAAATTTAGAAAAAATAAACACAAACTTTTCTAATTTCTTTAATAACTCTTTTTTCTACAATACCTTATCAATACTTATTCTTTCATCCCTTAACCTTTTTAGTGATGAAAGATTAGTTTTTAGCTCTATTATAAGCAAATATCTTGAAAAAGATGAATTAAAACAGATAACTTCAAGCTACATAAAAATCTTAGAAAAATGGAAATTTATAGAAAATAACACTTTGACAAATAAAGCTTTTATTTCTTTACTTTCCAACATCCCCCCTCACTTCTTACAGGGATTCCTTGAAATCAGAAAATACAAACGAGAAATAAAATACTATTACATTGATTTTGCATACATCCTCTCAATAAGAAACCTCCTTCATACAAAGAATTTTATGTCATACGCAGAAGTCTATGGATATAAAAACTGGGAACATATAATTCAACATACATTTAACTTAACAAAATCAGATATGATTAAAATAAGAGAAATAATGAAAATGATGTTAGAAAATTACATCGGATTTTTTACTTTAGACGATAAATCAATCGAAAAATTATTCTTTAGCTTATGGGAATACTTAGGATGGATAACAGGAATAATCATCAACGAATACGAAAAACCAATTGGAGAATACTCAACTTTAAAAACAGATATAAATCATCTCATATGGCTATTAAATAAAATACTAACAAAACAAGAAATAGAACAAGACAAAGAATTTATAAAAAGACTTGAATTAAGCCTAATTTACGGATGTAATCCCAATTATTCAATATTGGGAAAAATAAAGGATATCGGACACAAAAGATTATCCATAATATCTAACATATTGAGAGAAAACAAAATAGAATACATAGAAAATGAAAACCAAATACTTGAAATTAAGGATAAATTTAATTTACATCAAAATCATGAATTAAAGACGATATATAGTATAATAGAAAAGCATTTGAAAAAGCAAAATTTAGCTTCATTAGAAAGATCAAACATAGAAACCAAATAGAAACTTGACATCTTTTCTTGTTTACAAAGTTCAAATAAAAATAGATAAAATCCGTCTACTGTGGTAGTTCACTTTTCTAAAATAATTCTATATATGCAGTATCAGTTTAGCAACAGTAAAATATATTATTAATCCTGTAGCATCTACAAAAGTAGCGATAAATGGAGCAGACATGACTGCGGGATCTATTTTTAACTTCTTTGCTATAATCGGTAATATAGAACCAATTAATGTAGCCCACACTACTATCAACATCTGAGAAATAACAACAACAGGAACTATCTCCCACCTTATCTTTAAAACAAAAATCCCCATAGTTAAAACATAAATTACTGCAACAATACCAATCTGAAAACTCAAAAATAAACCTACTTTAAATTCCTTTTTAATAATGTAAAACAGATCCTTTTCAGACAATTCATTCAACGCTAAAGATCTTAATATTGTTACAGAAGATTGAGATCCGGAGTTTCCACCTGTCCCAACTAAAAGAGGGATAAAAAAAGATAACTGCACATATTTCTCCAAAGTTTCACTGAAGCTAGAAATAACATTACTTGTTAAAGAAGAAGCGAGAAACAAAAAAACTAACCATGTTGCCCTTTTAAAAGCAAGTTGAAAAGGAGTCAATTGAACATATGGTTCTTCAAAAGATTCAACAGCACCACTCTTAAGTATATCCTCTGAATATTCTTCAAATATCACTTCTATAATATCATCATGTGTTATTATTCCTATCAATTTTTGATCCTTATCAACGACAGGAATAGCTAATAAGTCGTAATCTCTTAATAATTTTGCAACCTCCTCTTTATCATCCAAAGCAGAACAGTATACCAATTTTATCGTCATAATAGATTTAACTTGCAAATATGGTTTAGAAATAACTAACTCTTTTAATGATACAACTCCGACCAATTTATCATCACTATTAACAATATAAATATAGTTAAGGAAATCTGGTAAATCACCAATTTCAGCTTTTCTTCTTATTATTTCTAATGTTTCTCCAACTGTATAATAGGGGTAAATCTTAAGGAAACTCCTGGTAGTTAGCCTTGCAGCACTGTTTTCTGGGTATTTCAGGTATTCTGCTATTTCAGAATACTCCTTAGGGTCTAATTTTTGAATAATCTCTTCTTTAACTTCGTCAGGTAGTTGATCAACGACCTCAGCCGCTTCCTCTTCATCCATTTCCGCTATCATTTGAACAATATTTTTTATATCTATTTCTTTCAATATTTTTTCAACCAAACCATCATCGAGCTCAGTTATTATAAGAGAAATTTTCTCGATTGGTAGTTTTGTAAGAAAAGATTTGATTATATTCCAGTCTTCAATAGAACTAACAGCCTTGGCAATTATTGGAATGTTAATCTCATCAAAAAAGTGAGGGTCATCAACAAAATCATAATTTCCAGTTTCATAAGCTTTAATTATTGCTTCCTTTAATTCTTCAACATTTATTAGCATTACGTTTCAAATAGCGAGTAACTTTCGATTTTATGTTATACCTATACATGTAAAATTTTAAAATATTTACCGAAAAATTAGAACAATTAATAATAACTTTTTTACCTTTATTATTGAGTAGAACTATTAGAGGCTTAAATTCATTATTCCTAAAAACGAGATCATTTTTTATACTATCATTTATATCTAGATTCATTAATTTCAAGGTTTTGACGAAGAAGTCAACGTAATTAAGGCTTAAAAATTTAAACATCTTTGTTTATATTTCTATATCCAATTACATTCTACCTTTCCAATCTATTAATGATTTCAACAGAAGATCCATCTTTCCCCTTATTAACCTTTATAACATAATTGAACCTATCCTTTATTTCTTCGACATGAGTAATTATTCCTAAAACTTTGTCGGAATTGTTGTAGAAATAATTTTCAAGGTAATCTATAACATCGTTAAGGGTATTTATATCCAAAGTCCCAAATCCTTCATCAATGAACATACTCTTAACTTGATATTTAGAAATACTCATAAGGTCACTTATAGCCATAGCAATGGATAAGGAAGTTAGGAATTTTTCACCCCCTGATAAGCTTTTAACTGTTCTTCTTACCCCATACCAACTATCAAAAACTTCAATATCTTCTGAAAAATCAATGGAATATCTTCCCTCAGTAATTTCGCCCAGTATCAGGTTTGCTTTTTTAGTGACCATATCAAAGATAGTTTGAAAAACGAAATCGAGAAAATCTCTTCCTTTACCACCTCCAAAATCATTTTTCAAAATTTCGAGTATTTTAAATTTTTCCTCTTCTTCCTTAATCTTTTTTTCCAAATTAATCAACTCATCTTCAATTCTTTTTACTAACTCAAATGTGTTAATACTTTCATTTACTTTTTCTAATATTTGTTGAGTTTTATTGATTTCATTATCCAAAAAATCAGAAAATTTTTTGTATTCACTACTCAAATCTTCTAATATCTTTATATTTTTACCAAAATTGGAAACATTTTGTAAATCATCTTGAAGTAAATCATTAATTTTGTTTTGTAGTTTCCCGATAATTTCATCATCCACTTCTTTGATCTCAATAACAAATTTAATTATTTGCTCTGTATTGTTAATTATTAAATTTATCATATTGCTTAATTTATCGAATTTTTGTTTTAATTCTTTAAAATATTCAATATTTTGCTTTTCCTTCTTTAACAACGAATATATTTTGTCAAAGTCAGGGTATTCATTCAATTTTTTTAAGTTTTTTTCAAAATTAGGATTAAGTAATATTTTTTGAATACTTTCGTAATCATTGTTTATTACTTTCTCTCTAAATCTTTTGATAAACTTTTCCAAATTTTCCAGTTTTTTGTTAAGTTCATTTATTTCTTTATCAAGTTCTTCATTTAAACTAAACAGATTGATAGAAATTTTAAAATCAGCATTAGTATTAACATAATCTACTAATTTTTGATATAGATTATCTATTAAAAACAGTTGATTAAAAAGTAATTCAACTTTTTCCAGATTTTTTTTCAAATCCAATTTTTGGTTATAAAACTCTTCTAATAGTTTCTCGACATTTCTGTAAAAATCGGTCTGTATTGATTGGTTTATTTTGAATAACTCCCCTTTAAATTTTTCAATTTCATTAATTAACGTTTTCAATTCTTCCTTTTTTTGTTCCAATTCAGATTTTGAAGAAGCATACTCCCTGCTTTTCTTTAGTATTTCATTTCCAATTTTTTTCTTTCTTTCATTCAATTCTTTTATTTTTCGGTCAATTTCTTCGATAAATTGTATTATTTTTGTATCACCTTTTTGAACAGAAGATTCGATAAACTTTTTTTCTTCTTGTCCCATAAGGCAAGAGCAAACCAAGCATTTCTGAATGTTTTGTTTTAACATAAATTCCTGAATATGCAAAACATGTTGTTTAACTTCTAGTTTTTCTTTTAGACTCTCTCTTTTCCTTTCCAAACCATCAATTTCTTCCTCTATCTCTTCTTCTTCTTTCTTTAATTTTTGTAGAATAATCTCCACCTTATCTACCACTTCTTCCAAATTATTTATTCTTTGTTCTAAATTTTGAATCTTCTCTTGGGTTTGATGCATATTTTGCTCTAAATTATTTATTTCCTTTATTTTTATTATAAAGTCAACGAGTTCTTTTTGTGGCAAATTATTTTGGATTAAAGATAAAAGCCTAAAATAAGATAAATCAACCTTTGACAGTTCTTCTTGAAATTTCAGATATTTATTATTCAACACCTTACACAAACTTTTATTAAAATCCAAATTATTAATCAACTGACTAACAAAATTTTCTTTGTTTTCCAAATCCTGTAAATAACTTAGAAAATGTAATTTTTCTTTAAACTCTTCAATCATTTGATTTATTTTCAAGAATAAATCATTTCTCAACATTCCTTTTAGGATAAGCATTTTCTGAAGTAGTTCTTTATATTTGATTTGATCATTTTTTAACTTTTCTATATCCAAAGTTTGTATATTTTGCTTATAATGATTGATTTGTTCTATTTTAGATTCTTTTTCTCTATTTAAATTTTGTATAAATGCTTTTAAGCTATTATATTCTTCGAATATTTTTTGTTTAATTTTTTCGTAAATAGTTAGATTAAACAGTTCAAATATGAGATTCTTTCTGTCCTTTGGTTTAAGGTAAAGAAACCTATCGAAAGCATTTTGAGGTAGGAAAATACTTTTGGTAAAAGCATCATAAGCTTTTTTAATATCTTCCATACCCAATATCTTACATATTTCTTGCTCGTATTCTTTAGTTTTAGCAGAAACTGTACTGACATTGGAAGAAGATATTTTCTTAAGAATAACCTCACTTCTTTTAGTTTTCTCTTCTCCATCCTCAATACTAAATTCAACTTTTCTAATAATAGCATAATCCTGATTAGCTATAGAAAAATCAAGCTCTACCTCAACATAGTTTGTTTTTTTATGTTTATTATGTTCATTTTTTGATACGATAAATTTTAGTATTTTATCATTATCCTCATATCTTGGTATTCTGCCAAAAACTGCGTACGATATAGCTTCGAGAATGGTAGTTTTTCCAGATCCCGTAGGTCCTGAAATTAGAAAAAAACCACTGTTAGGAAACAAAATTTCCGTTCTCTTAAAATAACTACCAAAATTATAAAGGACAAGTCTTTTAATAATCATGGGACAAAATACATAGGGTTAGGAAGTTTAAAAACTTGCTCACTGTATCCACCTAACAAATCTGACCACTGATCTCCTATGTTTATTATTATCTTATATCCCATCTCTTCTATTTCTCTCCTACAAGAAGATTTATATTCAACGGTTGACATTTTGACATCCATAGGTTTAAGATATAATTTTTTCCATCCATAAAATCCTTCTTTCTTGAGGTTAATGACGGTAGGGTCATTTGCCAAATCAGAATTAATCTGATTCCTACCGGTTATGATAAAAACACTAACATTTAAATTCTGACAGATTTTATATAATTTTTGAGTAGGTTTTATAGCTTTAGCGTTTGCTTCCTTTACCCATTCATTCCACGTACTATAACTAAAACCAAAATCATACCTATACTCATATTCCAAGTTAGACAACAAAGTTTCATCAATATCAAATACGACAGCAGGTTTTTCAACTTTGTCATACCTACTATACAAGTATTTTATTGCCTCGTCAACAACCTTCTGAATATCTCTTTCATAACTTCCTGATTCTATATAGTGTTTGATAGATTTCTTGAGGATCCCCAGATTCGGAGGCTCAGGTACGTCATTAGCAAAAGAAAAATTAATAAGCAAAAATATTGCAATGAATATATTAATAATCCTCATTCCAACCAACTCCCTTCCTTAATATTTATTTCTATACTATTTTATCAACTCTTTTCTTAATTTCAAATAATTCGAAAATTATTTTCCAAACAACTTCTAATATTTTAAAAAATTTATAAGTAGTTTTTTGATTAGTTTCAACTTTTAAGACAGGAAAAACGAACCCAATATCACATTTTTGATCACTTTTCATATTCTCGATAACGGTATAAAGTATAATTTCAAAATGAATAAGAGATGTATTTGAAATTAAATTTTGTTTTATTTTATCGAGAAGGTTTTTTCTTATAACTTTAAATCCTGCCACAAAATCATCTATCCCTTTTAAATACTTACCAAACATTAATTTTATCAAAAATATAAGTCCTTTATGTAATATTAATCTAACAAAACCAACCTTGTATGAATCTGCTTTCTTTGTTCTATCCACAGATACAAGACAACAAGAATTTATTAACTTCAAAGAATCATCTATTATATTCAGTTCAAAAGGTAAATCGGAATCCATGATTATCACGACATCATTCTTTACTTTTTCTATTCCCTTCCTTATTGCAAAACCTATATTCATGTTTTTTTCATAACTAACAATATCGAAAGTAATTTTTTCGTATTGATTACTATTTACAAAGTTAGTAATTATATCTAATGTTTTATCCTTGCTTCCATCATTAACGATTACAATTTGAACATCTTGGATCAATTCAAGTTTTTCAATGTAATGGATTAATATTTTTAAAGACTCTTCTATAAAATCTTGTGAGTTATATACAGGTAAAATAAAGGATAAATTCACTTTTCAATCTTTATTAGGAAAGGGTATTTTTGATCATCATCACCTGTCCAACCAGTAACGAAAATATTATCATTTTTATCAACAACAAAATCCAAAGCAACAGTTTGATCATAATTTGAGATTTTATCGATAATAATTTTTCCGTTTTTTCCAAAATTTTTATCAACTGTACCATCATCGTTTAATTTTAGCAAATATGAATTATTTTGGTTGGCAGCCAATACTAAAATCTTTCCTTCTTGATTTACAAATATTTTTCTTAAATCTAGACCTGTTATTAATACCATACCTTGGTTTCCGAAGTTTTTGTCAAAACTTCCGTCGTTTCTTATTTTAATGATAAAAGCATCATATTTTTGATTTTCGTTCCAATAATTCCCACCAATGTAAATATTACCATCTTGATTGATAAAGATAAAGCAAGATGTAGTATCAGATAGTGAAGGAAATATTACTTTTCCGTTATTACCAAAGTTTCTATCTATACTTCCATTTTGTTTTAACTCCATAATGAAAGCAGTTGCTTTTTGGTCTTTACCACTTCGATAATCATAAGTAGTGCCAACAACAAGTAAATTTTTATTAGAATCAACACATAAATTTGAAACACCGTAGTTTTCATTAGAAAAAGAGTCAAATAAAACAATTCCTTTATTTCCAAAACTTTCATCAATATTTCCTAATTGATCCAATTTAATAAGGAAATCAAGAGTATTTTTTTTTGTCAAAAGCGTACCAGCTAAATATAATACTCCATCCTTAACAGAAAAATTTTTCACCAAATCATACGAATATTCTTCTTTATCTACAATAACCTTGTCTAAAATAACCTTGCCATAATTTCCGAAACTCTTATCTATGCTTCCATCTTCATTCAATCGAGTGATAAAAATAGGATTATTTTCTTCATTACGAATATTTCCAACAACATAGATTTTTTCTTTATCAAAAGCAATAGAATTAAAAAAATTTATACGACTAAAACCGATAAAAACTTTCCCATTATCACCAAAAGTTTTATCGATATTCATTTCATTATCCAAACGAATAACAAAAACTATTATTTTGTTTTGTCTATCGCTATTACCAGCAACATAAATTCTACCCTTATCATCACAAAGAACAGAAAAACCATAACCTTCATTCCCTATCAAATTATCGATCAAAACTTTATGAATAATTTTTTGAGAAAAAGCAAAATTAAAGATAGATAAAATAAACAGAACAATAAAAATATATCCCTTCATAAATAATTACCTCTTGAAATTACTTCTTAATTGCTCTTTTTCATACAATTTTTTTAAGTCTTGTGATAAATTGTTATATTTTGTAATGTTTTCATTAATTATAATATCAGTTTCTATAGAAAAAATTCCCTCATCATTTTCATTTAATTTTAGTAAATATTCTGCTTTTGGGGAACATATAACTGATTGACCGATAAATTTCAAAGTTTCGTTTTGATTTTTTTCCATCCCGATCCTGTTAGCAGTAATCGTATATAATTTATTTTCAAGTGCTCTTATAGGCATAGCCTTAGGACAATATGGTAAAACTAAATTAGAAGGATGTGCAATGATTTGCGCTCCCATTAATTTTAATTTTCTTGAAATTTCAGGGAAAAACCAATCAAAACAAATCATTACCCCTATTCTTAAAGATTGATCCATAAAATTAACATCGAAAACTTCCAACTTCTCGCCCTCTTCAAAAACATTCTTTTCCTTGTAGAATAAATTAATCTTTCTATATTTTCCAATGAATCCACTTTTACTAACTAACAAAGAAGAATTAAATACTTTTTCCCCATCTCTTTCTGCAACTCCAGAAACAATAACCAAATTATTTTTTTTAGCTATATTTTCGAGTAATTTAGTAAAATGTCCATTAGGTACTTCTTCAGCTAAATCAATTATCTCCTCTCTACTTTCAAAAAGATAACCTGTAGTAGCGAGTTCAGGCAAAACAACTATAGAATCTTTTAAACTTAACAAGTAATTTTCGATTAATTCGTAATTTTTTTGTACATTTTTATGAATTGGGTTAAATTGCAATACCGACAATTTCATATTATTTCTCCTACAATAAAACTGATAATGTAATTGGCAAAAAATATAGATGTCCATGCACCTAAAACCATATAAGGTCCAAAAGCTATATAACTATTCTTTAATTCATCAATATAAACATTATAAACATAAGAAAGCAAAATCGACTCCATATAATTAGGATAAATATTTAATATTTTCAATTTTGAAAAAGCATTGATTTTTTTCATATTTTTCATTCTTTTAAAAACAGTGATAAAAATACCAAAAATCGATCCATAAATAAAGGAGAGTAGAAAAGCTAAAGTAGCAGGAGCAGCACCCAGGAAAGCACCAATTGTTGCAGCAAATTTAACATCCCCCATCCCCATCCCCTCCTTCTTAAACGCCACCAACGAAGAATAGTAAATAGCCAAAAAAATAAGAACACCTACAAAAACTCCAATCAAACTGTCATATATACTAACCGTAACATTAACATTATTCTCAAATCCAATGAAAGTATGAAGTAAAGCTAAAAGCAATCCAATCAAAGCACCCCCTATCGACAACTCATCAGGTATAATCTGATATTTAAAATCGATCACAACAACAGGAAAAGTTATTATAAAAAACAAACACAAAACAAAGAAATCCCAGGTTAAACCATAAAGTATAAAAAACAAAACAAAACAAACAGCAGTAAATAATTCAACCAAGGGATAAGTCCAACTGATTTTACCTCCACAATAAGCACATTTTCCTTTAAGAAAAATAAAACTCAAGATAGGGATATTATGATACCATTTTATATTGTTTTTACAATGAGGACAAAAACTTGGCTTAAAAATAACATCCATTTCCATCGGAAGACGGTAGATCAAAACATTTATAAAACTACCAAAAATAGCACCAAAAACAAAAACAATCGTTCCAGTAAACCAAGGATTTACATTTCTTGAAAACTCCACTAAATTGCTTATTATTTCATTCATTATTTTCTTCCTTTTTCAATTGGTTTTTGAAGTCTAAGTTATACAAATCACATTCTACCGCCTTTTTTAAAAAATAGTAATAATTTTTAGTTTTTTTAACATCATGCTTTTTAAGTATTTCATACATCAAAAAATATGCGTATGGTTTATCAGGATATTTTGAAATAATGCTAATCAATCTTTTTGTTGCTCCTTCATCATTTTTAGTATACAAATCATACAAAGCAGAAGATATAGAAAAATAGTAATCATTAGTATTAAATTTTTTATTTTGCTCTATCCAATATAAGTCATCCTTATTAAATCTGTGCCTTATCCACATGATTTGAAAATAAAGCTCATTAAGAACATTCCTGTTGTTTAATAATTCCTTATAGAATAACGGGTTATCGAGGATCTGCTGTAAAGTTTGTATTGAAGTCTGATCTTTGATTTGATAATCAAACCAAGCCTTCAACATTTTTACCTTATATTTATCTTGAACAAGACTAATTATTCTATAGCTTTCATCTATATTACCAATTTTCCAAAAAAGCATAGCTTTGGAAATATAAGCATCGATGAATTTTTTATTGTAATATATACAGTTATCATATTCTTTTATTGCATCATTAATATTGCCTAATTTTTCTAACGTAATAGCTTTTATGTAGTGATAGTAATAAAAGCCGTTAAGTTTTTTTTGTAAAGAATTCAATAATTCTACCACTTCCTGATACTTTTTTGTTTTTAAATTTTTGTTATTTAAGTTTTCTGCATATTTAAGGATAAGGATAGATTTTGCGAAAATTGCATCAGTATCGTATGGGTTTTCCTTTAAAACGTCATAAATTAATTTTTCAGCCTCATACAGATTATTTTTTGATAATTCTAAATATATCCTATCTTTAACTTCTTTATTTGAAAAAGAAAAGAGAAAAAAAGCAAGAATGATGATCAAAAATCTCATTTTACGAATACACTAATAATAGCAAAATAAATGATGTTTAAAAACAGATTTGGGAAAAACCCCATAAACACAACCATCAACGATAAAACAGAATTAGAAAAAACATTAAGGAATCCTACTTCTATTTTCTCTGATTTTTCATTCTTCACGTATAGTTCCTGTGCGATTCTATAGTAAAAATAGAGAGATATAACACTTGTTATTATACCAACCCATACAAGGAAAGGAGATATTGAATAAGAGTAAGCAAATAGTAAGAATTTTGCAATAAATCCCGAAGTTGGAGGTAATCCTGCCATCGTTACCAATGATACAATCATAAAAACACTTAAAAGCGGGTTATTACTTAAAGCACCTTTCAACTTTTCTAAATCCATAGTATCATATTTTTCTTCCAAATAAATCAAAACAGATATAAACAATATAGTAGCCAAAACATATTGCAAAATATAGAAATATACTACAGATAAAGCCTGAGAATTATTTACTAAATTACCCTGTAAAGATGAAAATGGTATAAGAATATAACCTATGTTAGTTATAGTCGAAAAAGCAAGTATCTTCCTTATATCATTATTGGTTAAAGCAAAGAATGTCCCCATAACCATCGAAAATAAAGAAAAAACAAATAAAAATGTTCCCAGATTTAGATATGGTACCATTAGAATAACTTTTATAAAAGCAAATAATACAGCTAATTTAGGTATGGTAGAGATAACCAAGAGGTAAGGCGTTCTACTTCCAGCATAAGCATCTTGGATCCAAAAAGATAATGGGAAAGCCGCTAACTTTATTAATAAACCCATAATAAAAATAACAAAAGCCAACTTTACCCCAAAATAATCAAACATACCAAAATTGGAAGAAAAAACAAGAGACCCACTGTAAATATAGAATATCAAAATGGATAAAATAAGGCTTATCGTAGAAAGCGATCCAATAAGGAAATACTTCATACTTCCTTCCAAAGATTCTGCTCTTTTGTTATCCATGGCAATAGCAAAATAAGAAGGTATAGCAATCAATTCAAAACCTATAAGAAAAGTAAGAAAATCATTAGAAGAAACTAAAACAAAAGATCCTAAGATTATTGTTAAATACACACACAATAAATCAGGTTTAAAATA
The DNA here is from genome assembly GCA_030549815.1 of bacterium. Taxonomy (GTDB): domain Bacteria; phylum DRYD01; class DRYD01; order DRYD01; family DRYD01; genus DRYD01. Next base: position 148,994 of record JAUQQQ010000004.1, read on the forward strand.
TCGATGCAAGAAATCCTCCTTACCTTTTTTAAAATACAAATAAAAGGATACACTAATAAAGACAGAGATAATCGAAATAAAAAGCTTTGAAATAAGCTCAAAAAAACCATTAGAATAAATTATTAAGTTTCCTATACTTAAATCTAAATTAGCTAAGTCCAAATTGCTTTCCAAAGAAGGGTTATTGGTTGATAGCAAATAAAATTGAAACAATACTGAAAAAACTAAAATAAAAAGAGAGAAATTGAATAGATTATATAGCGAATAAAAATCATCCTTAGATTTAAAATTTAAAAAAGACATAAAAAGTAATATATTTACAGATAACCATATTTCAGGTAATAATTTTGCTACCCATTCCATAATTACTTACCACCCTATTATTTTCTTTATCTGAGTTAAATTGGATAAATCAGTTATAATAGAGGGGAAAATACCCAATATCAAAACAAAGGTTGCTAATACAAGCATGTGTAATTTTTCATCCCAATGAGCATCATGTAAATTTGAATAAAGTATATTCACTTTTCTGTAAAGTGTTTTATCGATTAAGTTAAGAACATAAACAGAAGTTAAAAATATTCCAACCAACGACAGTAATACCAAATATATCCCAATAGTATTATTAATTTTCTGTAGTAAAGCACTTAGTGATAGAAGCTCAGATACGAACCCACTTAAACCTGGTAATCCCAAATTAGCCATTCCTGCAAAAACAAGCATTGTTCCAATGAAAGGAGTTATCCTCATTAATCCTCCGTAGTTATCTATTATTCTTGTATTGGTTCTGTGTTGTAAAGATCCTGCTATAGAGAACATCATTGCAGCAATGAGTCCATGGGAAACCATTTGAAATACTGCAGCAGATATTCCTAAATCATTGTTAGCTCCAAGTCCTATAAATATAGCTCCCATATGACTTATACTGGAATAAGCTATAAGATATTTTATATCAACCTGCCTAAAAGCATTAAACGCTCCGTATATCAAATTTAAAACACCAAATAAAATTAGTATAATTCCGTACTTTTCAGCAATTTGGGGGAAGAATACAATAGGAATTCTTAATATTCCGTATGTTCCCATTTTTAGTAATACACCTGCTAAAATCACACTAATAGAAGAAGGAGCAGCAGAGTGTCCGTCAGGAAGCCAGGTGTGGAAAGGCACAAGCGCAGCTTCTATACCAAATGCTACAAAAAATAACAAGAATAAAAATAAAGCAATATTTTCCGAATTAATTAAAAACTTTCCTTCTTTAATAATTCTTTCGTAATCTTGAAAATTCCAACCAGCAAATATGTCTGAGCCAAAAACGTAGGAATGAAGAATAAAGAAAGCAATCATAACAAGAGCACCACCAAGCTGAAGATAAATAAATAGTTTCCATGCAGCAAAATTAGGTGATACTTTTCTAAACGGTGTTATTCCCCAACTTCCCCATTTGGCTATTAAGAAATACATAGGAACGCTGGCTAATTCATAAAACAGGACAAATAATATTATGTTTTGAGTAAGAAAAAGCCCAGCTGTACCAAGTAAAACAGTAAAAGTTAACAAATAAAAATCCCTTTCTTTTTCCTTTATATGAGTTGCTAAAGGAACAGCAAACGTAATTAAACCATTTAGTAAAACCAACGGTGCATTAAAGTTATCCATTCTAAAGAAATAATCAATACCTAAATTAATCATAAAGGTGGCATTGTTTCCATTCATTAAAAAATCAAAGAACAAATAAACTGAAAAAGCTCCTATAATTGAAGATATTATAATGCTAAAGCATCTTACATAATTTTTAGGGACAAATAAAAGTATTATTATTGCTAAAGCATAAAGTAACAAAACAACTATACTCATACTATTCCCTGCCTGTTAACTTTTATTTTATAAAATTCTAAAAATCCTCATTTTTCCCTTTTCAATCTTAAAAAAATTAACTTTCACCAAAATTAACATTTTTTTAAAATCTAAAAGCATTTAAGAAAAATAAACTAATCTAAAATTAAATAAGGGGGAAAGAAAAATGTATAACCTTAGTTTTCTTTATGAATTTAGTAAAATGGATATAGAAGATCAAAATGAATTATTAATAAAGATTTCTCTTTTTGGAACGATAGAAGCCAAAGCCCTAATGCTATATAAATTAAAAAATAAAGTTAATCAAAGTAATTGCTCTTTCCTCTTGGATATCCTTAGTTTTTTAATAGAAACAACAGAGTTAACAAATAAAACTGAATACATCTACAAATACATTATTAACATTACAGAAAAAATTATTGGCCTAATAAAAACAAACTCGACAGAATACTACAAAATGATTATATTAGCAATAAAAATAATAAAAATTTGTGAAGGTAAAATACAGGTATCAAATCTAATAAGAAAAATCATTGAAAGGATTGATAATATTGATAAACAAATAGTTGTAAGGCACATGTTTAGTAAATTACAAAATAAAATAACTAAAACGATTTCTGAAAAAACAATGAATACAATATTAGCAATTATAATGGATGAGAAAGAAATTCTGATAGAAAGATACAAAATATTCCTTAACAATATATGCTACATTCCATACATAACTAAAATATCTTTCGATAATATTTTAAAAATATCACGAAGACTGAACAATTTAAAAATTAAAATAAAATCATTGAATTTGAGAAAAATATTAATAGAAATTATAACTAATTACTTTGATAGACAAGAAATGGATATCTTATTAGATAATTTTGAAATAATCAAAAACGATATATTTTTAAAACATCTGTTTGTAAATAGATTACTAAAAGAAATAAATATCAATCCTGAGATTTTAGAGAATAACAAAGTTATTTCAATTTTATCTAAATTATCGTTTGACAAAAGCTCACTCATTCGTTCATTTTTGTTTAAGAATGAAAGCCTACCTCTTTATATAAGAGTTAACTCATTTAAAACAAGAAAATATAACGTCGAAATGATAAAAAAATATTTATTATAATTTATAAAAAATAAAAGGGAAATTAGGAAAGTAGAAAAATATTATCCTTGTGAAGTGTATTAAATGTGGTAATTTTGTTCCGGAAAATGCAAAGATATGCCCCTTTTGCGGTGAAAAAATAGAAGCAATTGAAAATACAGAAAATAAAGGAAATGAAACTCAAACACAAGAAGAAAATAAGGAATTAAGCAAACAACTAAATTGGTTTGACTTTTCAGTAGAAGTAATAAAAGAGAATTGGCAAAAAATCTTAATCATTAGTTTAATTAATAATCCTATATTTTGGGTTCTATCACTTGGCTTAGTTTCTTCCTATCATTACTCCTTACTTTATAATTTTTCTATATCGTTTATTAATAAAAACACAAAGATAGATTTTTCATATTCCAAAGATTTTTTAAAGGGTCTAAAAATTTTATATATACATTTACTAACACTTATACCATTTATCATTATTTTAATCATATTAACAGGTATATTGATCTTTAGTTTTATACAGGCAGAAAGAAATTATACCTACGCTTTATTCTTTTTTCTTTCCTATATAATAAGTATTTTTTACTTAATATTCTTTTCATCATTTTATATTGTATCAAGGTATTTTGTTATAATATCACTAATAGAGAGAGAAAAAGAAAAAATAGATACATGGAATTTAATAATACAAACTTATAGATTAATGATAAAAAATGCTATAATTTCGATATTATTGATTTTTATATTACTTGTAATATTCCTGGCTGTGCAAAATTTAATAGGTATTTTGTGTTATTGCACATGTGGGATTGTCTTTTTCTTTGTATCATTTCCCTACCTTATTGTAGATATTTTCTTTATGTCTTTCTTATTGGATCAATACAATAAAGGAAAAATAAAAATAGTTTGAGATAATTTTTGTAAAATAAAAAGGGTGGCTAAGCCACCCCTTTTTGTTTTCTTCAAGTTAATATTTTTAATTAGTAAGCAATAACGATAGGAGGCCAGGTTCTTTCCCAGTTATTATTATAATAATCTATTAAGTAGTTGTTGTAATTCAAGGCATCCCTTAATATTGAATGTTGGTGCCGTGAGTAAGGATCAAACAATCGTTGGAATTCTCCAACAGATCCTCTATATCTTTGAATTGCTTCTAAGTTATTATCAGCAACTAAATATTCTCTTCTTGTAACTTCACCACTTGTTATTCCATCATACAGTTTAGAATATTGGTCATAAACTTGCTTATCATAATAATAGTTTCTATAATTTGCTTGTGCATCTCTTCCACCAAGATCATATTTTGGATGGTAATCTCCATCTACATACTTTCTGTATAGTCTTGTAAGGTCATCTTGCCTTTGCTGTAATATTCTTTTTTCTTCATCGGATAACTGTCCATCTTGCAGGAATTTTTGTCTCAATCTTTCAGTTTCAGCTTGGTACATTTGTAATGATGTAAATTCATCTTTATTTATTTTATTTCCTCTTACACCATTATACAGCGCGTTATCAAAGCCACCTTGATTCATTATCTCTTCTCTTGTTCTACTCATATTCAAGCTATCTATAATTCTTTCAGATAATGGTGCCAAAGGTCCAGGCTTATATACACTATCTCCTACCTCATGGATGTAGTTGTAATTATATAGAGGCCATCCCATCATATTTTTTCACCTCCTCAATTTTTTTCATTATATATATAATCAAAAATTAGTAAAATTAAAATCTTTATATTCATTTTTAACATTTTTTTTACAATTACAAAAGATAATTCATTTAATTTTTTACAAGAATTTTTAGCTAATTTTTATAATTCAATTTATTTCTTAGAAGAAACTTTTTCAACTATGAAATTCTTAGATTCGAGGAAATACTTATATAAATTTTCGTCGTATTTAGCTCTATCTTCTGATACTTTTGATAATGCTCTTAAGGCATCATCGTAATAACCATTAAGAAAAAGAAGATTAGCAAATGATATTTTCCTAAGCACCCCCCCATCAATATCAAAAAGCAAAGATTTTTTAGGGAAAGGATATATAGGTATAATGACACTAAACATCCTTTCTTTTTGAGTTTTTTCCAATTTTTGTTGAAATATTTCTAAAGATTTTAAATAATTTCCTTTTAACCAATATAAAGTAGCAACATTATAATTAATCAACATATCATCGAAATCCAAATATTTAAAAAATATTTTTTCTGCCTCATCAAGATCACCCTTTAACATTAACACAAAACCCAAATTATTGTAATATTCATAATCAAATGCTAATAAAGGAGTCGATAAAATTTTAAAAGATAAATTAACATCATATCTTAAAGACTTAATAATCATTTTAATGAATTCTGAATAAATTTCTTGGGAAGTATAATAAATAAAATAAACATTATCAAACTGAATATTGAATTTTTCAAATACGCTTTTTACGATCTCAACATTACTTATTTTCAAATTTTTAGCTTCAAAAATAAAGTATTTTTTATCTTTCTCCACAACTATTATCTTTTTATCAAGAAAAATAAAAACAAAAGAAAACGGATAAATTGTAGATAAGTTTTCAAGGTCAAGATTTTCTATTTCCTTACCTTCGAAACTCGGCAAGTTATCCACACAAGATAAAAAATTTATCTCACCACAAGATCTATTAAATACCTCAACTATCTTTCTTATGTAATCATCCTCGTAGTCTAAAATTAAGGTATCCAAATTCTTAGAAGGTAAGTTATAAAGGATTTTATATTTATGGTATATTCTGTCAAGTAGATCTATATCATTAAATGATTTATAAAGATTATTTGGATTCTTTGAATCCAAAAGGAAATATAAGAATTTGTTAATTTCTCCAGTCCTCGGATAAATATCAACAGTATTTTCAATTGAGAATTTTTCTTCCAAATAATCAATAAAAGCGTTAAAAAAAATTTTATTTAAATTTAATTTTTCTTCATTTTTAGATAAATCTTCAATAATTTTAGAAAAAATGTATATCTCAAAAAAGTTTGGAGAAAGTATCTTCAAAGCATTTATCCAAAAGTTAGAAGAAAATCCCTTTCTAAGTTTAGGATTAGAAAATACAAGAAAAGAAATAAAGGTTAATTTATTAAACCCAAGATTGTCAAGATTCCAAACTTCAACATCTTGTCTTAATTCTTTCCAAATTGATGAATCCAATGTAGATACAACGATATTTTCATTTGAAATATTTGGTGCTATTTCCTTTGCTTTTATATAATCAAAAACAGTAGTTACTGTGTATTTTTCGTTTAAATATTCCGAGTATTTGTATTTTTTTTGTTCAATAATGATATTAACAATAATATTTGCTATTTTGGTGCTTTCTGTGCATAGGACTGTTGGTTTATTTTTCAAGATAAGATTGAGCATAAAAGAAAAGCGGTAGACGGGACTCGAACCCGCGACCTCCTGCTTGGAAGGCAGGAGCTCTACCACTGAGCTACTACCGCACCCATTTATATTTTTTCTCTTAAAACCTCCCTTTCCCTCCTTTTTAACAATTTAACATTTTTTTTACTTCATGTTAAGGATTTTTTTAATTATCATCAAAAAATATATATTGGGTATGGATAGCACAAATGTTAATAGAATAAAAAATACACAAGCTTCGTTTACAGGTAAAACCCAAGAAGTTCAAAAACAAAATCAAACACAACAAACAAAAGATAGCCAAACATTAAGAGAAGAAAAAAAAGCAGAGGAAAAAGCTAAACAACAAGAAAAAACCGCAGAACAAGAACAGAAAGATAAAGTCCAGCAAAGTCAAACAACAAGAATAAATCTACTTAAAACACAACAGCAACAACAAAAACAAACCCAACAACAACCCCAACTATATAAACAAGAACTTCAAACTTTAAAGGGAGTTTTGAGAAATTGGGTTAATGGAATCCTCAATCCTTCCTCCAATTTTAACATGCTTCAAAACGCTAATCTCAATGAAAACGCAACTCAAAGATTCATGAACTCATGGTTAAACGCAGATAATAAAGCTATACAAAATTTAGAAAGACTATTAAATTTACAACTTCAATTGCAACCTAATAACGCCGAAATTTATGTAAAACTCCAATTAGTAAAATTAGTAAAAGATGCAAAAAAAATGGTAGAAGAATACGCAGATACAAGAAATGATCCTAAAGTTCCCAAAGGAGAAGCAGAAGAAAATCAACACGCATTCATGACAGCAGGAATGATGGCAGCAGCTGTTAATCGAATGAGAAGAAAAAAGAATAAATCATACACCGACATACGTGAAGAAATGAAAAAAGAATTAGAAAAAATGGGAATGGGAAATATTAAAGAAGGAAAATCATACTACGAAAACATTACAAGAGCAAGAAAATTACTGAAAGATGCAGAAAGAGAACTATTCGAAGCAATAAAAAACGGTGCTGACCAAGAAACCGTTAATAGAATAATTGAAAAAGTTGCAGACATATACTCATTACTATCTGAATTATACACATGAGAAAAAGAATTAAAATAAATATCCTTATAATTCTTATTCTAATCTCATCAATACTAATCCAATTATCTCTACCATACGGACCTGTTTATGAAGACCTAAATAATCAATCATTTCAAAACGAAAAACAAAATCAAACACAACAAGATAATAATAAAACAGAAAAAGTAAAAAGAAACAATACCAACAAAAAACATGATAGAAAACATTCAATCAAACCTTCTTCAAATATACAAACAGAAAAAATTATACAAATTCAACAACAAAATCCAGAAAAAAATATAGAAATAAGAAATTATTATAGACTAAATATTAAAACAATGGACTATAAAAAGAACCCAATTTTGAGTACGATAGAAATAGAACAAGAAAACAAAAAGCAAATATTTCCTAAAACCTCTTCAGTTAACTTTTCAACTCATTCCACAGAAAGCTTAACTATTACTATAATTCCAATGGATCCAAATTTTAAAGCATTAAAAATAACAGGAAAAATAAATCAGGACACTAACTTGAATATAATTTTACCGCCATCAAAATTTTCCATTTCTTTTCCAATTTTTGATATTCAAAATCAGATACTTAATCCCCAACAATTAAAATTTTTACTTAAGATAAACAAAATAGTAAGTAAAGATTATACAATCCAAAATAATAAGATAATAATCCCTTTATTAAATAAAGAAGAGATCATCCCTGAATATGGCTTTACATACTTGGATAACGATGAAATAAATAATGAAATAAACAAAACAGAAAACTTTATCTCTTCAATAGAATTGGAATTTTCTAATAATAAGAAATTCAGGAATGAATTTGTTTCTTTGAAAATTACACCAAAATTAATAAGAAACAGATACCCAGAATATAGAAGAATAGTTATTTTGGAAAATAAATTACCAAACCCATACATCCCTGTCTTTTTACTTTTCCTTTTGCTCTCAATTCCATCTTTTTATATTCTTTATAAAAGAAAAGAAATTGAGGGAATATTCAGCAAAATGTTCCAAAGTCTAAAAATCCCAAATTTAAACATCCTTGATAAAATAAAAGTAAAATTAAATGGTAGGAATAAAAGGGAGGAAAAATTATCATTAAAAACAACTGTCTCTTCAAATCCCAAAGTTGCAGATTACATATTGATGGAAAGAATAGGCACTGGGGCAACATCTATAGTTTATAAAGCACAAAACATAAAAAATCGTTCCATAGTAGCCCTTAAACTTATACACAAACACCTACTTTCAGAACCATGGTTTAAAGAAAGAATACAAAATGAAATAGAAATAAACAAAATATTAATCCACCCTAACATCATAAGAATGCTTGACTACTCATTAGAAGAAGATCAACCTTTTATTGCTTTCGAATACATACAAGGTAAAAGTTTAACGAGAATACTGGAAGAGAAAAAAAGATTACCACTAAATGAAGCATTGGAATACTGGGTCCAGATGCTCGAAGCATTAGATTATGCTCATCAAAAAGGGATCGTTCACAGAGATTTAAAACCAGATAACATAATGATAGATTTAGAAAAAAAACAAGTAAAACTAACCGATTTTGGGATATCTAAAAAAATTGATAAAACATTAAACATAACACAAGATTTCGTAGGAACACCTTGGTATATGTCACCAGAACAAATAAAAAACCAAAAAGTAGATAACAGAAGCGATATTTATTCCTTAGGTGTAATAGTATATCAAATGCTTACAGGCAAGCTTCCATTTGAAACATCAGAAAACATTTATGCAGTGTTTAAAGCACATATGTTTGATAATCCAGTAAGCTCGAATATAATCATAGACAACTCCTACATTCCTCCAAACATTGAAAAAATAATAAGGAAAATGCTTGAAAAAGAACCTAAAAAAAGATATCAATACTGCTACGAAATAATCCAAGATTTAACTCCATACCTACTAACATTTTCTCAAAAATGATTCAGGAAGTAGTTAAAAATATTTACAGATTTACATTAAGCGAATTTTACACAAATAACTATTGCTTTATAAAAAATGGTAAAGTTTTAATAATAGACTCCACAGAAAGCAAACCTATCATAAACTTTATAAAAGAAAAAAAACTAAAGGTAGCAGGATTAATATTAACCCATGGACATGTGGATCACATATGCGGCGCAAAAAGTTTCCAACAATTCAATATAATACCGTTAATGAATAAAAATGATGATATACAAATTAAAATTTCCCAAAGCATATACCAAGAATATGGATTCGAAGAAGAACCATTATTTAATTACCAACACATAGAAGAAGGAAAACTAAAGATTGATGAATTTGAGATAGAAGTAATTGAAACACCAGGGCATACAGAAGGAAGCATATCTTTATTAATAGATGGAATTCTTTTCTCAGGAGACACACTATTTAAAGGTTCCATCGGCAGGACAGATTTAATCGGAGGATGTTTAAATCAAATACTTAAAAGTATAAAGAATAAACTCTTAGTTCTACCAAATGATACGATAGTTTTACCAGGGCATGGAGAAAAAACTACTATCGGAGAAGAAAAACTAAATAACCCTTTCATAAAGGAGGTTATATGAAAAAAATAGTTATTATAGGTGGAGGTATAGGAGGATTATCAACCGCTTATTACCTTAGATCGCTAAAGAATAAATCAAAAGAAAACATAAAGATAACTGTTGTATCTAAAAGAAGAAACTTCGAATTCACCCCCGCATTTCCACACTTGGCAATAGGTTGGAGAAAACTATATCAAATTAGTGTAGATTTAGAATCTACTTTAAAAAAGTTTGATATAAACTACATACCTCAAGATGCAACAATTATAATTCCAGAAAAAAATAAAATAATTTTAGAAGATGGTAAAGAAGAAGAATACGATTATTTAGTAATAGCCACAGGACCAAGATTGATGATGGAAGTAGAAGGACAAAAAGAGTATGCTAATTCAATATGCACATCATCCCACGCATTGAAAACATTCCAAAATTTTCAATCCTTTTTAGAAAATCCAGGTCCAGTAGTAGTCGGAGCTATACCAGGGACAAGTTGCTTTGGCCCAGCCTATGAATTTATACTCATGCTAAGCAGAGAATTAAAAAAAAGGAAAATAAACATTCCATTATACTTCATTACCCCAGAGCCATTTATAGGTCATTTCGGATTAGGTGGTGTAGCAGAATCAAATAAAATACTGTCACAAGAATTAGAAGAAAACAACATAAAATATTTCACAAATAAAAAAATAACAAAAGTAGAAGCAAATAAAGTAACATTTGAAGATTTAGAAGGAAGTAAAGAAGAGATAGAAAGTAAATTCGTAATGTTAATGCCAAGATTTAATGGACCAGAAGTCGTAGAAACAGCAGACGATAAAGTGGCAAATCCTGCAAATAAAATGGTGATGGTTAATAAAGCTTTCCAAAACGAAGAATACAAAAATATTTACGCCGTAGGAGTAGTAGTATCAATTCCACCCATTGAAAAAACACCAATTCCCACAGGAGTCCCAAAAACAGGAATGATGATTGAACATATGGCATTAGCAGTAGCAAACAACATAATCAATGACATAAATAATGATCCTACCCGATATACACCAGAATTATCAGCAATATGCGTCGCAGATATAGGAGATACAGGAATAGGTTTCTTCCTATCTTCAATACAAAAACCCAGAAAAACAGAACTATACATGAAGAACTATTTCTTACATCATTTTAAAACAGTATTTGAAAAATATTTTTTATGGAAAATAAAAACAGGAAAAATTACACCATTATTTGAAGAAAAAACTATAAATTTACTTTTTAAAGCCCATCCAATATACAAAATAGAAAAGTAATTCATTTTTTCACTAATATTAACAACGATTCAATGTGTGGGGTTTGTGGATAAAAATCATAAAATTTAAAAAATTCAATCCTATAAAAATTACTTAAATCTTTGAAATCTCTGAATTGAGTTAGTAGTGGGTTACAAGATAAATAAACAATCTTTTTAGGTAAGTATTTTACAACGTATTTTATAATTTTCTGGTCCAAGCCAGAACGTGGAGGATCAAGTACTAATATATCCACATTTTCAAATAGATTCTCATCCATTTTTTCAACGCCAACATTTAAAACATTGAAATTCCTTATTCCATTTTGGTAAGCATTCATTTTAGCAAAATCGCAAGCCTCTTCGTTTATCTCAACACCTACAACTTGTTTTGAGATGGAAGATAAAAACAGACCTATCGTCCCTACACCACAATACAATTCTAAAACCTTTCCACCCTCCCCAATTCCTCTTTTTATATCATTCAATGCTTCTAAAAATAAATCAATGTTATTTTGAAAAAAAGATCTTATACCATAAGATATTTTCAAATTATCTATTTTTTCAGTTAAACTTTCTACTCCCGCAGAAAAGATTTTTTGATCAAAGGTAAAAGCAGGAGAAAGAGGATTTGAATAAAAAATAAAAAAACCTTCATTACTCTTTAAATTAGGTTGAATATAGAAATCATTAGTTTTAACAAATAAAGAAGAAATAATCTGATTACAAGTTTTACTCTCCCTTACTATAATTCCTTTTAATATTTTTTGATCACCTTGTAGCGGTAGCAAAGAGTTTCGTAAGCATTCAACTATCTTAATAGCAAAATCATTCATAGGTTTGGAAGCTAATAAACAACCATTTTGTAGTTTATATTTTGCTTTGTAAGTTCCACGTTTGAAAAAAGCAAGGTTTATATTCTGGTCTAAAAAAAATGAGAATTCCATTTTTGTTCTATAACCCCAAATTTTGGGAGACCTAACAATCTCAATATCATCTAACTCAAAAAATTTTTTCAAGATGTATTTTTTGAGTTCTAATTGATAATCGTATTGGATAACCTGCCAAGGGCTGCAAGAAAGATAATGGTCCTCACTTTGTTTTACTCTAAAGGGGGAAGATTCTACGATTTCAAGGGGTATCCCCTGGTATTCGTTTTTTTTCTTAGAAGTAATAAAAATTATTGCTCTTTCGTTTGGGAAAACACCAAAAACTTTTACTTTTTTATTATCGATAAATGATACTGCAGCCCCATCGTAATCTAAATCTTGGAAAAATAGTTCTAATTTCTGCTTTATCATTATTTTTGAAATTTCACTATCTTTTCAATCGTAAAGTTATTAGTTTTAAAAACATTTTTGACGATGTTTTCAATAAGTGAAGAAGGAAAACATCCAACAAGTTCGGTTTCCTTCAAAATCAATCCATTTTCATTCAATTTTTTAACTATTTTTTGAAATATTTCAAAAAAATCAGTTTTATCCGCTTCAAGGACGTTAATAGATAGTTGGACAGTATTTTTAGATTGCAAGAAAAATGCTAAAGCTTGCACATTTTTAATCCCTCCATTGCTTTCCCTTATCTCATTTGCTACTTTTCTTGCTTTATTTAACACATTTTCTACATCAGGTGTATGTAGATTAAAATTGAAAGCTATTAAAGGTGGTCTTACACCAATAAAAGTAACACCTAAGGTTGGGTGAAAAATATAATCCTCAAAAATGTCAGGGATAAATTCTTTGTCTTCTAACGACAATCTCTTTATGAATTCTATTCCCTTATTTCTTATTTTTCCCAACACTCTTGTCTTTTCTTTCCTGGCGGAAAGATAGTAAAGATAAACAGGTATTCTATATTTTCTAAAGAAAGACATAGCAAATTTATCAACCATCCTTATTAACTTTTGGTAAGAGATATTTTTAACAGGTATAAAAGGTATAACATCGATTATACCAGTTCTTGGATGAACTCCAATATGATTATTTATATCAAGATTAATAACATTTTGAGCAATAATATGTATGCTTTCAAATACCATAGAAGGTTTCCCTACTATCGTAAAAACAGATCTGTTATGATCGTAGTCATAATGAATATCTTTTAACAAATAACTATTCAACGATTTTATTTTTCTCACAATAGAATTTATTAATTTCAAATTTCGTCCTTCTGATATATTTGGAACACTTTCTATTAACATTATATTGTAATAATTATAATTTCATAAAAATCAAACTTAGTACTCTTTTTTTTATTAGACATTTCTCTATTTCAAACCTTTTTAAATTATTTGAATTTTTTTAGTAATAGTATTTTCGTTTTTTTAGAAAGAGGTTTTTAGAAAATTGCGAAGAATTTTTTATTAAAGAAGTATTCTTTGGGGGAATTTTATATGGTAAAAGATTGTTGCTCTCAGGAACTCTTTGAAATTGCTCAACAATTGATGGTAGGAGGGGTCAATAGTCCAGTAAGGAGTTTTAAATATGTTGGTGGTAATCCAATATACATCAAATCAGGTAAAGGACCATACATAATATCAGTAGAAGGCAGAAAATTCATCGATTATGTATTAGGATGGGGCACATTTATATTTGGACACTGCGATGAAGAAATAAAAGAAGCAATAAAAAACCAATTAGAAAACGGAATACACTTTGGAGCATGCCATCCATTAGAAATAGAATTCGCTTACCTCGTTAAAGAAGCTTTTAAAAATATTGATAAAATAAGGATAGTTAATAGTGGAACAGAAGCAGTAATGGTAGCACTAAGATTAGCTAAAGCTTTTACAGGAAAAAAGAAAATAATTAAATTTGCCGGTAATTACCATGGACATTTTGATCAACTACTAATTAAAAGTGGTTCAGGAGTTGCAACTTTCCTTTCCGAAAATAGCTTTGTTTCAATACCACAAGCAGGGGTACCCGAAGAATTTACCAAAGACACAATAGTCATAGAATACAACGATGAATCAGCTTTAGAAAAAGCATTTGAACAATATAAAAACGAAATAGCAGCAGTAATAGTCGAACCAATCGCAGGTAACATGGGAGTAGTCCTGCCTAAAAATGGATTCCTCAAAAAACTAAGAGAAATAACCCAATACTATCAAAGTGTTCTAATATTCGACGAAGTTATAACAGGTTTTAGGTTTGAATTCGGAGGATTATCAAATCAATACAACCCTGATATAACAATATTAGGGAAAATAGTAGGTGGAGGATTACCAATAGGTGTTGTAGCAGGAAAAAAAGAAATAATGGATCTATTAGCACCAGTCGGCGAAGTATATCAAGGAGGAACATTCAGTGCAAACCCATTAACATTGGCAGCAGCCACAACAACTCTTAAAAAATTAAAAAAATCAAATTACCACTACTTAGAAGAACTATCCCAAATACTAACTGAAGGTATAGTAACCATAAAAAATAAATATAACAAAAAGTTAAAAATAAATAAATATGGTTCAATGATTAGTATATTCTTCACAGACAAAGAAGTAGAAAACTACCAAGATACACAAAACATCGATAAACTGATGTTCCAAAAATTCTTCAAATTCCTATTAGAAAAAGGAATTTACTTACCTCCATCACCATTCGAAGCACTATTCATATCATTCTCTCACACAACAAAAGAAATTAACTATACAATCGATGTTATCGAAGAATTCTTTATAAACTAATCAGTAGGAATTCTATACAAATTTCTTGAATTTTTTTTAGGGGATACAAAAATGTTGGTGTTAGAAAAAGAAGTTGATAAAATAGTAGTTAATCTATCTTTAGCAAAAGATAAAAAAAACTTCCTCGAAAAAATATTCCAACTATATTCTAATTTCAAAGAAAACCCAATATTTCATATTTTATACAAAATATCTGAAAACTATGAAGATTACAAAGAACTACTAAGAAACTTCGATATTAACAAAATAAATCTGTTCATAGAAAGTTTAGCCGAAGACATAATTAATAAAGAAAAAGAAGATCCTAAAAAATACTTAAAAGAAACCATACAAATAATAGATGATATATTAATTGAATTTTCATCAGAAAAAAATAATAAAAAAAACGAAATAATAAATGCTGTTTTAACACAAAACAACCAAAACGAAACCTCCCTACAAGTAGATAATATACTAGAAGATTATAATTTTGTTATACAAGAATTATCTCAAAAAAAATACCTTGAAGAAGCACCCAGGAAAACAGCAAAAATTAAGAGAGTATACGAAAAAATATTATCTATGATTAACCCAATTATTAGAGAAATCCTATTTAAACAAGAAAATGTGAATACGTATACCCAATACATTGTACTTGATACTTCAATTGAAGAATTAAGAATAATAAGAGAACTCCTCTACAAAACAAATGAAAAAATAGAAACATTATTATCAACAGTAGAACACGAAAAAGAAAAAGTAATAGAAAAAATTGAATCAACTCAACCTGTAGAATCAACGCAAATTCTTGAATC
>JAUQQQ010000016.1 GCA_030549815.1 bacterium
CATCTTTCTTAATTTTAATTATTTCTCTAATTTCTTCTTTTACTTGGTCATTCAATTGGTTCCATGATTTACCGTTTATTTTTAAGTTTTGCCTCATTTCAATTCCGCAATAGAAATTTCCGTTGAAAGGTAATTCGTGGTATTTAAGGCGGAAGAATTTTCCGTTGTATCCTTCTTGTGGGAAATATATATCGTTATTCACTAATTCTGGTATACTCTTTTTTATATACACTTCATACATTGGTGCTATTGTGGAGTTCAACCTTCCTATTTCAAAATACCTCCCCATATCTCTCAGGTATAAGTAGCATATGACTAAAATTGTGAATGTAAAAAAAGCGAGGAAGATTGAGAGTAGTAATAATACCCCTCCTCTTTTTACATTCATTTTTTCACCCCCTTTTTTCAATTTTTTAAAATTTAGGTTATTCTAATATATATTTATAATAAACAATCCAAATTCCCTATCTCAAAATTTAAGGATAGGATGGGTGATAGATATTTCTTGAGAAACTTTTTACTGTTCATTTAATAAATTATTTAATAAATATGGAATAATTAAAATCGAAAAAGATTTTTCCTTCTAATTCAAGATTTGTTACAATTTCTATGGTTTTAGGTATAGGTATATTAAGGATATAAGATAGCTCTTCTATCGTTATACCTGGTTTGTCTGAAATAATTTTAAGGATATTGGTGTTTTCTTCTACGTTTTTATTATCTATTTTTTTGGAGAATGGCAGATAGTTTAAAATTTCTTCAGGTTTAGTTACTATTCTTCCTCCATTGTTTATTAGTTCTTTTGAGCCTTCGAATTCTGGTGAAGCAGATATAAAAGTGACCAGTAGCTCTTTTCCCATTTCTAAAGCATATTTACCAGTTGTAATACTCCCACTGTTTTTTGCTGCTTGTATAACTATCACTAAATCAGCTAAAGCAGCAATTAATCTATTTCTATAAGGGAAGAAATATTTTTGTGGGGGTTGTTTAGGAGGGTATTCTGATAAAATCAATCCTTCTTCTGCTATTATTTGTTGAAGTTTTTTGTTTGTTGGTGGATAGTAGTAATCTATTCCGTTACCTAAGATTGATATTCTTATTTTTGAGTTTTTAAGTGCTATTGTATCAATACCTGTTGCTAAGCCGCTAATTACGCAAATGTTTTCCAATTCCATCAATAATTTCACTAGTTCTTCAGTCCATTTTGTTGTTAATGTTGTGGGTTTTCGTGAGCCAACTACTGCTATTTTGAACAAATTTTTATCGTTTAATAAATTCCAATTACCTTTGAAGAATATAACTCCGGCGTTGTTTTGATATAAAATATTGGGAAAGTCCTCCTCGAAAAAAAATTTAATATTCTCTAAACTTTCTATTTTGTATTTTGCTAAGATTTCTTCTGAAATATCAAGTTTTTCTACGAATTTTTCTAATTCATCTTTGTTTTTTTCGTTTTTTATATCAATACTGTTTTCTATAATTTTTTTTATCTTAAAGAAGTTGAAATTGTTTTTTAAGTAAAGACAAAGAATTTTCAGTTTTATGTTCATGACCCTATAAAGAATTTTACAATTTTTGGTAATTTGTTTTTCTTTAGTTTTTCAAATATCAATCCTATAACAAGCATTACGATTAATGTTGAAATGTAACTAATAAGAAGGCCGATGAAATTTTTTTCTAATATTTTTGTTTCTATCATTTTTGAGAAGATGTACTCAGCCGCTGCTAAATGGAAGATATAAAAAAACAACGATGATTTTCCTATTAATTCTAAGTATTTAAAAAATGGATCTAAAAATAAAAAATTGTTTATTTTGTGTATTAGAGAAAAGGAAAGGAAAATAAATGCAATTGCCCATAAGATGAATAAATAATCAGGTGGATAGAATAATTCTGCATATCCTTCTCGAATATATTTTGGACTGTTAACCAAAAGGAAACTAAAGACGAGAAAAAGTATTGTTAAAAAATGAATATTTTTTGTAATCATCGTTTTATATTTTTCTTCATATAAAGCGAATCCGAGCATAAATATACCTGACCATGGAAATATTGGAAAAAAACCATCTAAAAATACTTTGTTGAATATTAATAGAAAGTTTATCTCTTGATTTGTAAATAATGAATATTCAATAAAATTAGGATCGTATGAAAATTTTAGTTGAATAAGTATAGTTAAAAGAAAAATTATTATAATAGACCACAATTTTAGTTTATTCCAAAAATTGAATAGTATTGGAAAAATAAGCGTGCAAGCCCCTATTAAATAGAGAACATCAAAAGAAAAGAATGGGTATATTCTGTATATTAGCAAATCTATTAAGCATCCTATTGTAATTATTGATATTCCTCTTGAAAGAAAATAGGAGTGATTATAATTTTTTTCGGTTTTATTTTTTATCATCATGAAGCCCGTTATTGATATAAAAAGAGGTGCTGCAAAGGTATATACTAATCTAAGAAAAACAGGGGGATTATCGGTAAAGTACGGTGAATAATTTGCAATGACCATTATAAAAATAGCGAAACCCCTTAAAATATCGATTTCCCTTAATCTTTGCATAAAAAAAATTAAATTTAAAATAGGGGGACTTTAAATTGTTATAAAATCCCCCTATTACCAAATTTCCCTATTATTTTTCTAACTAATTTTAGTATCTAATTGTAAAGCTTATTTTTTTTCAGATGGTGTAAATTTATCTTCGATTGGTGGGTGGAATGGCATTTTATGAGGGTCTTCACTCATTTTTTCTTTTTGTACCTTTTCTTTTTCTTCTTTTTTTACCTCATTTTTTGGATCGTTTTCTATTGGGGGATGGAATGGTCTTGTCTCTCTGATTTCCATCATTAACACCTCCTTTTAACCTTCTACTTAACTATTAGCCGTTTGTTCTTTAAGTTCCTGTTGATTAAATATTTTTTCTTTAAGTTCTTCTAATTTTTCTTTTATTTTTTCATTGATATTTGTATTTTCTTTTGATATCATTGAGGAGATTTGAATTGCTAATTTAGCGATTTCGATTCCGAGGGAAACGAATCCAAAAATTCTTCCTAATCCTAATGCTGCCAATGCCAATGATACTCCACCGATTACATTGAGTATTCCCTGAATTCCTATTCCCACATTATTTCTTTCGCTTGCCATTTGCATCATTTTGGCTCCCTGTAATATATCTCTTGTTGAGCCTATAAGCCCGAAGATAGAGGTTAATCCTCCATATTGTCCTCCAAATAGGGTATCCCATCCCATCCAGAATTTTCCTAAGCTTCCCAGTCCATCTACAAATTCTCCTCCTGCTGTTCCTATCGCATAGCTATTTTTTAGTGTATTTTCTTTGTTATCTGTATTTTGATCATTTTTTATTATATTTTTAAGGGAGAAGAATTTTTCTAAGCCCATGAAAAGGAGTGAGGCTACTGAAAATCCGACTACTCCAAGTGGTCCAAACAGGGGTCCTAAGAAGCTTAGGAGCATTGAAAAACCGCTTAGGAATCTGAATAATCCTACTTTGAAGTTTTGGGGTTGATTGTTAACTGCTGAATTTTTTAGGATACTTGCTCCTTCGAAGGATTTTATCGTTCCTCCAACTATTGAAGCTATTGTGCCTAATCCTGAGGGTTGTTTGGTAAGTATATTATTTATAAGTCCAGTAAAGGATAGGACGTCTGCTGAGCCTTTTAAGAAGCTTTCTGTTACTTTTCCTCCACTTTCCATCATTTTTTCTACACCCGTATTTTTGTATGGACTATTTTTTTGGAATTCGTCTAATTCTTCTTTTTTGTCATCTTTAGAAAACCACCCTTTTACGGTATTGAATACTTTGGATATACCACCTACAACTGCTCCTACTGCTCCACCTATTGCTCCTCCTATTAATCCATATACGCTTTGAGCAAAGTTTTTAACTGCACTGAATACTTTTGCTCCTATTGGTAATGATGCTGCTAATCCTATGAGTAGTGCTGGTATTAATCCGATTCCGAAAGTGCTGGTACTAAGTGATGCCAGTAGGAGTGCTAATGGTGCCATCATAACCAAGCTTGTTGCTAATGCTAATGGTATATTAGCCCATCCTCCTGCTTTTTCATTAACACTTTTACCCCATTCAATTCCTAAATTAAAACCATTCCTGATGTATTCTATAAAGCTTTTGCTATCCTTGAATTCTTCGAGATCTATTTTTAATGTATCAACCTTTTGGAGGTCATTTTGTTCTGCCATTTGTGATGTAGTTTTTGCACCTGAGATTGCGCCTGCTGCAATTGATCCATATTGTGAGCCAACTATCCCTAATCCTAATATCGTTTGTAATAGCTGGACTATTTGTTGAGGAATTTGAACGCTTACACCTCCTGAGAAAAGTAATTGAAGGAGAAATGAGGTGGGTATTAGAGCTAAATTGAATGTAAAGTAAGCCAATGCTCCTCCTAAGGCTGCTCCTAATAGCCCTAACCCTACAGTTTTTGCATCCAATTTTTTTAGATCTATGTTTTTGATCGTCTCTTTAATTTCTTCTATTTTTTGTTTAACTTCGTTTTCTATTCTTTCTATTGTGTCTTTTGGTTGTCCTGTTTCTACATCTTTGTTTCGTCTTGCTTCAGAATTTATATTGTTTGTTATAGTGGAACTATTGTTTGATATTAAAAAGTTTGGATTTAATGAAATGGAATTTGTTTCCATCTTTCTTCCTCCTTATTAAAATTTTTCCCTTTTTTAAAATTGACTATTGATTAAAGAATTTAGGTTTTTAAATTGTAAAAAAAATGTTAAAAAAATTGCTTTTTGTGGTTATGTTTATTCTAAAGGAGGTTAGTTTTTTGTTTTAGAGAATTATAAAAATATGGAGTGTAGGGTTTCAACTCCAAATTGGACTAAAACTGTGAAAGTTAAAGAAATAGTTATCGATAGTGGTGAAGGGGTGTTAAGGATCTATCCTCAACATACCGATATAGTTTCTTCTATTAAAGTTAATTCTAATCTTAGTTTAAGGTTAAACGATGGCAGAGTTTTTAATTTAAAATGTAATCAAGGGATTTTAAAGATTGAATCTAATAAAGCTCTAATATTAATAGATACGGATGAGAAGGATATTTTGTGAAGGTCCGAATGTTTTGAGGGGGCACTTTACTCCGCAAGGTTCAAAAAACGGAGTTTTACCTCTATTAGCTGCTTCCATAATCTTTGATAGTGTCATTAAAATTAACAATGTTCCATATATAGAGGATATTAAAACAATGATCTCTATTTTGCAAAATTTGGGGATTTCTTGTAAGTTTGTGAACAATTCGATAATAGTTGACAGCAGAGATATAAAATCCTTCGAGATAGATTGGGAATTGGCTTCTAAGATGAGAGCATCATTCGATCTTCTCGGTAGTTTAGTTTTTAGATGTTCTAAAGCTGTAGTTCCTTTCCCTGGGGGGTGTCTAATCGGTAACAGAAAAGTGGATATGCACTTGTGGATCACAAAACAGTTGGGTTTTGATGTTCAAATAGAATCGGGAAATGTTGTTGTAAATGATTTTGATGAAAATCATGTTAATGAAGAAATAAAATTTTGGATTCCAAGTGTCGGTGCTACTAAAAATGCTACTTTCTTGGGAATGTTTGTTAGTAATAGCACTAATAAAACGGTTATTTTTCATAATGTTGCTATTGAGCCTGAGATAACTTATTTATGGGATTTTCTGATTCAAAATGGAGCTAACATATATTATGATGAAGAAAAAAGGGTACTTAAAATCGGGCCTTCTAAATTAGTGCATTCTTCTGTCATAACTGTTGATAATATTCCTGATAGAATAGAAGCTGGGACATATGCTATTGCAGCTTGTGCTACAAGAGGAAACATTTGGATAGAAGATAATTTTGACAAAAAATATTCTGTTAAAAATATGCTTTCTAAGTTGTGGGAAGTATTAAAAGAAATAGGTGTTGATATCTCCTGCTTACACGATGGAATTGAGGTAAAAATAGTTAAGCCTTTATCTTCTTTTGAAATATCGACTGATGTATATCCTGGTTTCCCTACTGATCTGCAACCACAGATGGTGTCTTTAGCTTTGTCTGTTGATGGGGTTTCTGTTGTAAGAGAAAATCTTTTTGATGATAGATTTGTTTATGTAGGTGAGTTATTAAGATTGGGAGCAGATATAAATGTAGTTGGTAATAAGGTAGCAACGGTTTATGGAGGTAAGAATTTAAAGGGTGCTCCTGTAAGAGCTACTGATATTAGGGGTGGTGCTGCTATATTAATCGCTTGCCTAATGTCAGAAGGACAATCTGTTGTTAGTGATGTTTATCAAATAGAAAGAGGGTATGAAAGTATTGTTGAAAAGATGTCAAAACTTGGAGCAAGGGTATTCGAAGAAGATCAAAAGCCTTTAACAAAATCTGGGCAAGAAATTCTACGCTAAGGAGACGGATTTAGTAAAAGTATTTCATGTGGAGATGAGTAATGTATAGAAAAAACAACGGTTTGTTTAGTAATCTTCATCAGCGTATAGGAATAGATTTAGGAACTAATAGTGTTTTGGTTTATGTTAAGGGTAAGGGAATTGTTTTGAAGGAGCCTTCTGTTGTCGCAATTGACAGAAAGAAAGGTAATGGTGTTTTGGCTGTTGGTGAGGAAGCTAAAGAGATGATAGGTAGGACACCGTCTCATATTGTTGCTGAAAGACCGATAAGGGATGGTGTTATAGCAAGCTATGAAGCTGCCGAAGCTATGATAAAGTTTTATATTAATAAAGTTAAAAAAACATCTGTATTGACATCAATTTTTAAGCCGATTGTTGCTGTGTGTATCCCTGCAGAGTATAACAGTGTGGAAGAGAGGGTTATTAAGGAGGCTGTGATGGCTGCTGGTGCTAAAGAAGTCTATATAATTGAAGAACCCATGGCGGCAGCCATAGGTGCAGGTTTGAAAGTAAATAGTGCAAGAGGAAACATGGTTGTTGATATTGGCGGTGGAACAACCGATGTTGCCGTTATTTCTCTCGGAGGGATTGTCGTTAAAAAAACTATCAAAGTTGCAGGAGATAAAATGGACGAAGCCATCTCAAAATATATTAGGAAAAACTTTAACTTGCTCATTGGAGAGCAAACTGCAGAAAAAATAAAAATAGCAATAGGTACTGTTGTACCAATAGAAGAGGAAAAAAAGATGGAGGTAAAGGGCAGAGACTTATTTACAGGGCTACCTAAAAGTGTCGTTTTAAGTAATAGGGATATAATGGAAGCTTTGTGGGAACCGGTTAGTGAAATAGTTGATACTGTTAAATCTGTTCTTGAGATGACACCTCCAGAACTGGCAGCAGATATAATTGAAGAAGGTATAACTTTAACCGGGGGAGGAGCATTATTAAGAGGACTTGATGTTGTTATTTCCAAAGCTACAGGTATAAAGGTTAATATACCGGAAGACCCGATAGCTTGTGTGGCTTTAGGAACTGGAAAATTCGCAGAAGGACTCTGAAAACTGTTTCCAAACAATGAATGTTTTATTAATGATTTTTGATTTTTTTATTGTCATTTTTTCTCTGTTAGTAGCAACATTTTTGAGGTTTGATTTTGATTTACCTTCTAATTTTTTACAACAAAAATCCATGTTTTTTTTAGCTTACTCTTTACTTATGGTTTCCACTTTTGCTGCTTTTGGGGAATACGAGGAAAAATGGGAATACTCTTCTTTGAAAGAATATACAAAAACTATTCTTACTTTTTTGAGTGTTAATTTATTTATTGGATTGTTTTTTTATTTTAGTCAGGGTTTTTTTGTGCCACGGAGTATATTTTTAATATCTTTACCACTTTCAATTTTATTTATTGTTGCTTCAAGGGTTTTTTATAGAGGTTTGAGAGAATACTCCATAGATCAGGATAATGGTTTAAAGGTTGCTGTGGTTTGTAAAGAAGAGAACTTATCAAAAATATTTGATGAAGTAAAATTTTTTAATGTCGCTGCTATTTTTTTAGTTACTAATAAAAGAATTGTTGGAAGAACTTTTAGAGGAATACCTGTTTTTTATGATATTTCCTTTTTAAAAAAAATCCCTGTTAATGAGGTTTTTGTTGATAAAGAGATAGGGGAAGAATTATATCTAAAAGTTGTTGAAAATAAGCATTATAATTCTATTATTAGAAAGGTAGATTTGAAGCCTTATCTTTTAATTGAAAATTTTAGGATAGAGGATGTTATTAGTAGGGAGAAAAGGGAAATCAATGTTGAGGTTGATAAAGATAAGATTTTTCTTATAACGGGTGCTGGCGGAAGTATCGGAAAATATATTGCAAAAGAATTAATTAATTTGGGTGTAAAGAAGATAAAATTCCTGGACTACAGTGAAGAAAACCTTCATAACCTAAGATTAGAATTGTTACCTTTTCAAGATTGCCAAAAAGAATTCATATTGTTTGATATTAAGGATGAGAATATACATAATGTTGTCGGTGAAGTTGATGTTATTTTTCATTGTGCTGCTAATAAGCATGTTCCTATTGTTGAAGAGAATAAATATACTGCTTACCTGACCAATGTGGTTGGGCTTTTGAACACTATAGAAGCATTAAAAAGAAAAGATAGGGAATTTGTTTTTATTTCTACTGATAAAGCTGTTAAGCCCGTAAATTTCATGGGTCTTACTAAAAGGATGGGAGAATTAATTACTCTTTCTTACAAAGATGATTACAGAAAGTCTATCGTTGTTAGGTTTGGTAATGTTTTTGGAACTTCGGGGAGTTTAATACCCACTGTAATAAAGCAAATAAACATGTATAATAAAGTTTTTCTAACTTCTCCTGATGTTAAAAGGTTTTTTATGATGCCTGATGAAGCCGCGAAGTTAATAATAAGTTCTTTACAAATTGATAATGGTAAGATAGCAGTTTTGGATATGGGGGAACAAATTAAAATTATTGAAATTATCCAAAAAATTATCCAGGTTGTTGCTCATACAAGGAAAATAGATATTGAAATCATTGGACTTAGAAAAGGAGAAAAGATAGAGGAGGAATTGTTTTTCGATTTTGAAAAGATTATTGATAAAAAGGATTATGTTTTTGTTGTCCATCCTAATGTCGAAATTAGTAAAAATGAAATAATTGATTTTATAAGAAAGTTGATGGAAAATTTAAAATCTACAAAAGATTTGGATAATTTTATCGAGAATGAGTTAAAGGATTTTGTTTTATCAATAAAGAAAGTTTAGTTTATGAATTTAGAGTTGGAAAATACAATAGTTGCGATTTCAAGTGGTTTAAAAAACGCAGCTATCGGTGTTATTAGAATATCTGGCAATATTGCTATCGATTTATTGAGGAAAGTTTTCGTGCCATTTAATAAAAACGTTAGAGAATTTGAAAGCCATCGGGCTTATTTTGGAAAATTGGTGAAAAACGATGAGTTTATAGATGAGGTTGTTGTTATTGTTTATAGGGCTCCTAAAAGTTATACTGGAGAAGATGTGGTAGAAATAAATTGTCATGGTAATTTAATTTTGATGCAGAAGATTGTTAATATGTTCTTAGAGATGGGCTGCAGGTTAGCCAAACCTGGTGAATTTACTTTAAGGGCGGTATTGAATAAAAAAATAGATCTGTCTAAAGCTTTTGCTATTAGAGATGTTATAGAGGCAAATACAGAAAAAATGCTCAGTTTATCTCTTAAAAATCTTCAAGGTCAGCTTTCTTCTATTATTAACAGTATAAAAGAAAGGCTGATTTATTGGATAGGATGGGTAGAGGCTTTATTTGATTTCCCCGAAGAAGATATACCTTCTGTCAATTTTGAAGATTTGAAACAGGATGTTTTTAAAATGATTCAAGATATAGAAAAAGTAATTTCTTCCTTTGATGCAAGCAAATTTTTGAGGGAGGGTATAGATACTGTTATAGTAGGAAAACCAAATGTTGGTAAATCAACGTTGTTTAACTACTTGTATGGTCAGGAAAGAGTTATCATTAGCGATATACCCGGAACTACAAGGGATATAATAAGTGAGTACATAAACCTTGATGGTGTTTTGGTTAAACTTTATGATACTGCAGGATTTAGAAAAACAAGTGATTTAATAGAAAAAATAGGTATTGAAAAAGCAAAGGAGATTATCGCTAAAGCTAAGCTTGTGTTTTGGGTATTGGAATACGATAGTTTAGACGATGATGATTTTGAAGCTATCAAAAATGCCCCAAATTTTAGTAAAGTTATTATTGTAATAAACAAAATAGATAAAGAAAATGAATTTCAAAAAATAAAGGAATTTGAGGAAAAAATTATAAAAGTTGCTAAAGAAAAATTAAATGGCAATGATTTTGGTGTGGTTTCTTGTTCTCTTAAAACAAATTTTAACCTTGAAACTTTGAAGGAAAAGATACATAGATTGATGGGGATTAATGATGATGTTATTTTAATAGATAATTATCAATATGAAATTTTAAAAAAAGTGCTTTTTTATCTAAGGAGGTTATTGGATGATTTTCATATGTCCCAGGAGATTGTTGCAGTAAATTTGAGAGAGGCTTTGGCTTCAATTTTAGAATTAATGGGAGAAAACATTTCTGATGTTGTTATTGATAATATGTTGTCAAGATTTTGTATAGGAAAATAAAAGGATTAGTAAGGAAACTGTTTAATAGTATATTAGGAGGATTAAAATAAATTCAAAATTGAAATCATTTCAATTGAAAAATTGCACAGAAGGAGGTAAGGCTATGCTAAAGATCATCAATTTAAAAGCTAAAGTAAAATCACTGGATAAACCAATACTGAATGGAGTTGATTTAGAAGTTAAAAGTGGAGAGATACATTGTATAATGGGTAGGAATGGAAGCGGGAAATCTACGTTAGGGCACGTTATTATGGGAAACCCTGATTACGAAATTGAGGAAGGTGAAATATACTTTAATGGGCAGTTAATAAATGAGTTACCAACAAATGAAAGAGCAGTTGCGGGAATATATTTAGCTTTTCAAAATCCTATTGAAATACCAGGAGTAACTTTGGCTAACTTCTTTAGATACACAACTAAGAAATTCTATCCTGAAAACATTCCTTATCCCCAAATTAGAAAGAAAATAATAGAATTGTTGGGTAAGTTTGGGATACCTGAGGACACTATGAGAAGGTATTTGAATGAAGGGTTTTCAGGTGGAGAAAGAAAAAGAATAGAAGCCATGCAAGTTTTGGTATATAAACCTAAACTGGCAATACTTGATGAAATAGATTCTGGGCTTGACATAGATGGATTAAAACAAGTAGTTAGATACATAAATGAATACGTTGAGCAAAATCCTGAATCTTCTATAATATTTATCACTCACTATTCTCGACTCCTTCAATATCTTAATCCTAACAAGGTTCATGTTATGATAGGTGGAAGAATAGTTATGTCTGGTGATATGTCGTTAGCAAAGGAAATAGATGAGAAAGGTTATTCTTGGTTGGAAGGTAATGTGGTTTCTTAATTAGGAGGTGGAATTTATGGAAGATAGGTCTATACTTGAGTTAAGAGAAATGGCCCAAGAGTATAAATATGATTTTAAGGATCCTTATTTATACAAGGAAGTTTTCGATAAAGGGTTGAATGAAGAGAAAGTTATTAAGATAAGTAAAATAAAGGGTGAGCCTGAGTGGATGACGGAATTTAGAGTTAATGCCTATCGTATTTTCATCAGCAAACCTATGCCAACGTGGGGAAATACTGAATTACTTAATAAAATCAATTTCGATGATATACATTATTATGTGCGTCCTGAGGATGACCACAAAACATCTTGGGATGATGTTCCCGAATACATAAAGAAAACTTTTGATAGGTTAGGGATTCCTGAAGCTGAAAGAAAATTCTTGGCTGGTGTTACTGCTCAGTATGAATCAGAGGTTGTCTATCATTCTATAAGGGAAGATTTGGCTAAGCAAGGGGTTATCTTTACTGATATGGACAGTGGTTTAAGAGAGTATCCTGAGATTGTTAGGAAGTATTTTGGTACTGTTGTACCTCCAGAGGACAATAAATTTGCTGCTTTGAACAGTGCAGTGTGGTCTGGTGGGTCATTCGTTTATGTCCCAAAAGGTGTTAAAGTTTCTATTCCCTTGCAGGCTTATTTTAGGATAAATGCAAAGAACATGGGACAGTTTGAAAGAACTTTGATAATTGCTGATGAAGGTTCGGAAGTTACCTATATCGAAGGCTGCACGGCCCCTGTTTATTCCTCCCAATCTCTTCACTCTGCTGTCGTTGAAATTATTGCTTTACCAAATTCTAAGGTTCAATATATTACCATTCAGAATTGGTCGAAAGACGTGTATAATTTGGTAACCAAGAGAGCTGTTGCTTATGAAAACGCTAAAGTAGGATGGATTGATGCTAATATTGGTAGTTTGCTTACGATGAAGTATCCTTCGATTTATTTGTTAGGAAGTGGGGCAAGAGGAGAAATTATATCTGTTGCTTTTGCTAAGACGGGGCAGCATCAGGATGCAGGGTCTAAAATCATCTTAGCTGCTCCTAATACATCGGCTACTGTTACCTCTAAGTCTATTTCCATAGGTAGTGGCAGAGCAAGTTATAGAGGATTAGTTAAGGTTTATAAGGAAGCAAAAAATGCTAAGGTTAATGTTCAATGTGATGCTCTTCTCCTTGACCCTGAAAGTAGGACAGATACTTATCCAGTTATAGAGGTCCATCAACCAAATGCAGCTATTACTCATGAGGCAACGGTTAGTAAAATTAGTGAACAACAACTTTATTATTTAATGTCAAGAGGATTAACAGCAGAAGAAGCAAAAACTCTTATAGTTCATGGATTTATTGAAAGCTTTATCAAAGAGTTACCGATGGAGTATGCTGTCGAGATGAATAGGCTTATTGCTTTGGAAATGGAAGGTAGTGTTGGATAGGGGTGATGTTATGTTAATGGAATTATATGAAAAAATACCTGTCCCTCTAAAAACTGAGCATAATTGGAGATACAGTGAGTATTCTTTTTTTGTAAAAGATGAAGAACCAACAACCTTTGTTGATATTAATTCATCAATTTCGAATATTCATAAATCTGATATTTTTGAACCCTTGGTTGTAAAGAATCCTGAAAAAATAGGAGTTTATAATTTAATAAAAAGTCAAGAAAAATTTTCCTTTGATATTGACAAAAGTGGAATGTATTTTATTGAACTTAAAATGTTAGGCAAATATAATGTTGTAAGAGAACAAGTAAGAATAAGAGAAAATCTTGATGTAGATCTTGTTTTTACTATAGAAGATGGAAACAAAGAATCCGTTAATAACAATTGTCTGGAGCTTTTAGTTGAGAAAAATAGTAAAGTTAGAATATTTTTTGACCATAATTTAAAGCAATCTTTTTCTCATAGTTTGATATATTTTGATATGAAAGATAATACTGATGTAAGGTTAGCTTTCTTGACCAACAATCCAAAATATGAAAAAACGCATATAAAGGGATTGATTAATGGTTCTAATAGTAAGTATGTTGTTTTTATGTTGGCAAGGGTTGATGGGTTGGATCATGTTGATTATAGGACTGAAAACATACATATAAAGCCGGGTTCCGAAAGTTTAAGTGTTTATAGGTCTATTGTTGATGGTAGGGCAAGAAGTATATATACTGGTATGTTGAGGATAGAAAAGGAAGCAAAATTTTCTAACGCTTACCAGAATAGTAGGAATATACTTCTTTCTGATAAAGCAAGGGTAGAAACTATTCCAGAGTTAGAAATTTTAAATCAAGAGGTTGCTTGTACTCATGGTGCTGTCGTTTCTTCTCTTGATGAAGAAGCTATTTATTACTTTATGTCAAGAGGGGTTAGTAGACAAGAAGCAATAAAATTAATAACCGATGGATTTTTACTTGATAAGCTTGAAGATAATTTGGGCCCTAATCTTTATCCGATAATATACAATAAGGTTACCAACGATGAATATAGCTAAGATGAATATAGCTAATGGGGGGAGTGATTTTATGGTTTCACAATGGATTGAAGTTGCTGATATTAACGATTTTAATCAAAGCAATAAAAAAGTTGTGAGAATCAATAACGATTTGGAAGTTTTGATAATAAAAGTAAAGGATAGTTTTTTTGCTGTAGAAAATAGGTGTAGTCATGATGAGAAACCACTTGATAGTGGAAAAATAGTTGATGAAAAAGTTATAGAATGTAACTATCATGGTGCGAGGTTTGATATTACTACCGGCAAAGCTCTTAAGATGCCTGCTGTTGCTCCTATCAACATATTTAAAACAAAAGTTGAAAACCAAAAAATATACATTTTGCTTGACTAATGAAAATTATTCTTTTACTTTTCATTTTTTGGTTATATCATCTTTGTTTTTGTGAATTTTGTAAATCACAAGTTTTTGTTGAACAAGATTTTTTACTTCGAAGTAAAGATTTCAGAACAGGAATTTATTTTAAACACCAATTGAAAGATAATTTAAATATGACTATAGGGTATGAAAGGATGAAATTTGATGAGAATATAAATACTTCTTTGTTTTTTTCTTTTACTAATTACTCTTTATATTTGCTTTATGAAAAGAGGAGTATGGGGTTTGCTATTGATAAAAGGATTGGTAATCACTTGCTGTATTTGGAATTAAATAATCTAAAAGAAAAGGAATTGAATTTTTATTATTATTATGATATTAACAGTAATTTTTCTTTTAAATTCGGTTTGGAAAAATTAAATAAGGGTAAAATAGATCCTATGGTTGGTTTTTTTATTTTGTTAGATTGAAAGGAGGTAAATTAGGTGACGGATAATATTTTGTTATTATTAATAGTATACGCGGTTTTGTCGGATTTGGCTACGGGTTTAGGGGTTTTGCCTTTTATTTTTATAAAGAATATTTCGAGTAAAGTTTTTGGTTTTTTAGCTGCGTTGTCAGGGGGTATGATGCTGGGAGCTTCTTTTATTGTTATAGTTGATGAAGGGTTTAAAAGTAGTGTATGGCTAACATTGTTAGGGTTAATTATCGGTGCTTATTTTGTTTATTATAGTTCTGAAAAAGTGGAGGATCATGATATAAAATTTGAGAATTTATCAAAGAGGGATGCACGCATTGCTTTTCTTACTTTTCTTATTCTGTTTGTTCATAGTTTTCCTGAGGGTGTAGCAATAGGGATGGCTTTTAATGGTAGCGAACCTATAAAATTGGGGACGATTATGTCTGCAGCTATAGCAATACATAATATTCCTGAGGGGTTAATGATTGCTCTGACTATGTATCCTCGTGGTGTGGGATTGTTCAAGTGTTTTATATATGCTGTTTTATCGAGTTTACCTCAGCCTATTGCTGCAGTTCCTTCTTATTTCATTGGGCATATTTTTTGGTGGACTATACCTTTGGGATTTGGTTTTGCAGGTGGAGCTATGATTTACCTTACTATATCTGAGATTTTGCCAGAATCTCTGGAAAAAACCAATAAGAACATCGTATCCTTCTCTTTTATACTTGGCATTGTTATGATTACTTTTTTAACTAAACTATTTGGGTAATATTTGAATTCAAATATGTTCGAGGATATAAAAAATTTGGTGAAAATGAATTTTAAGGATTTAAATGGAATTATTAATTCTGATTTCATTGTTTATTGGTTTTTGTTATCTTTGATTTTTCTTTTATTTCCTTTGTTAAATTTTTTAGCAGTAATTTTATTTTTTGCTACCTTAATATTTTTTTTAAGGTATTTTATAAGAGAGGTAGGTATGAAGACAGAGTTTTTGGAATTCTTTGTAAATCCTGGTGAATCTTTGATTTTTCCAAGGATTGAGGAAATTTGGAAAGATAAAAGAGAGTTAAAAATTTCCTTTATGAATTCTTTTTTACTATTTTTTATGTTGAATATTGGGTTGTTTATTTTTTTATTTTTCTTTTACATTTTTTTGTTACTTGTTAAAGTAAATTTTTTTCTTAAATCTATGTTGATTATTTTGTTGGTTTTATTTATGTTTTTTTTGGTTTTACTTCAAATATCCTTATATATTTTTTTTCCTTTGCTATTATTAAAGGCGATAGAGAATGATAGTTATAAAGAGTTATTTTTTAGTATTTTGACATTATGGGATGATTTTTATGATGAGAATACATTAATTTTTTTCAGGAGTTTGATTTTTGACCTTTTTTGGAGATTTGTTATTCTTATACTTATTTCATTACCTGTTATTTTGTTTTTTATTTTATTCTTTAAGTTTTTAATCATTAATTTTTGGTTTTCTTTGTTTATAGGTTGGTTGTGTATTTCTTTTGTTTTAGGTTTGTTTTTTACGTTTTTTACGATAGATTTTGTAAAGAATTACTATGTTTATTTTCATTATGTTTAGGAGTTATTGTTTGGATTTAGGTGGTATGCAAAAACAAATCGAAGGGGTTGGAAAGGAAGTGATTTTATGATAGGGTTAGTATTGCTTGCTGCTGGAAATTCAGAAAGGTTTGTTAATTCGGCACTGAGTTTAATAAATAATAACCCTAATTACCGGGATTTTTTGGGTTCTGATTTTTGGGAGAATTTCGAATATATGTTAAAAATGAATGTTCCTATAAATAAGGTTTTTCTTAAAATTAATGATGTTTATGTATGGGAATATTCTGCCTCTCTTTTTAGTAAATTTAGAGATAAGATATCTGATGTGGTTTTTGTTCTAAATAAGAATACCTTTGATTTTCATAAAAAAATCATTGAAGAGGAGGTTGATATTTATGGTTTTAAGAGTATTTACTTTGTTGAGGGTGGAGAAAAGAGGCAGGATAGTGTTTTTAATGGTATAAAAGTGTTAAAAGATAAATACATTGATTATATTGTTGTTCATGATTTGGCAAGGCCAAATATAAGTTTGCAGGATTTGGAGAAACTATTAAATAATATAGAGGATTATGATGGATTAACTTTGTATTCTCTTCCTTTTGATTCTGTCGCTGCTAATTATGATAATAAGATTACTTACTTACCTCGTAATCAGATTTATTTGATAAAGACTCCTCAGATTTTTAAGAAAAGGGCACTGATAAATGCTCATGAAGAATTGAGGGAAGAAAATTTGGATATGGAATTTACTGATGATATTTCTCTTTTGGATTTTTATTTATTCAATACTGGATTTATTGAAGCGGACCCTTATAAC
>JAUQQQ010000005.1:0-73938 GCA_030549815.1 bacterium
AGGTGAATGATATGTACAAGCCTGAGTTTCAATCCCTTATAGGTAGGCTGAAAATCCGTTCTTTCTAATTTACCCTTTCTATTAAAAATATTAGACAAAATATAGGGGGTATCCTTCTTTTTTTGAGGAAAATTTCTGTCGATGTCCAATCGGTAAAAAAATAGGTCAAAAATGCCAAAAAATGATGCTTTTTCCTAATAGTATCAATATCTCGTCGATCCCATTTTCTATATAAAAAAATTTAAATCTGTCAATGTTTTTTATATAGCTAATCATTGATAACAATCAATAAAATTTAATTTAACAAATTTTTAACAAAAACGATAGTATCTAAACAAGTATTACCAAGCGTTCGTCGATGTGGTCTTTTTTGAAAATTTGTCAAAAAAAATTGATTTATATCAATAATAAAATCAAATTTTTTAGTCCCTTTTTTACAATTTTTTTACAATTACTTATCAATTCCTATTTTTACTTTTTAATTTTTTGAATTCTTTCGAAATTTTTTAAAGAACCACTTCCCGACTAAATATTTTAACTTTTCTGTTATTATTCTTAATTTTTAACAGTAGAGAGAATATAGTCAATAGCATCGAGTGTGCCTTTTTCCAGGAATTCTAATGTAGCTCCCCCACCTGTTGAAATGAAATCAATATATTTTTTATTATTCTCAACTGAATTTATAAACCTAACGGTATCTCCACCACCAATAGCTCTAAATCCTTTACATTCTTCTAATCCTTTCAAAATCAATTCAGATCCTTTCCTAAACCCTTTCTCAAATATTCCCATAGGCCCATTCCAAAATACCATATTACTATTTTTTATCAACTGAACAGTTTCATCATCAACCAAAGCGTCAACTGCAATGCTATCACCTATATTATCAATATCCACTACCCTTTCATTTTGATAGTTTTCATCGACAACAACAAAAGATTTAGGTAAAATAATCTTAGGATTGTTAATAAAATAGCTAACATCAATATCTTCGACAAGTGATTTTCCTACATTTTTACCCATTCCTTTATAAATTGTCAAAGCCATCGCTCCACCTATGATTATCTTATCAGCCTTTATATTTTTAATTAATCCAAGTTTATCAGAAATTTTGGCTCCACCAAGAATAACGATAAACAAGGAAGTAGGATTTAGGAATTTACTTAAATTTTCAACTTCTTTCTTAACGAGGAACCCAAAAAACGTTGGTAAAAAGTTACTTATTCCTGCTACAGAAGAATGAACTCTATGTAAAGAACCAAATGCATCATTAACAAAAACATCACCTAATGATGCAAATTTTTTCGCTAACTCCAAAGAATTCTTCGTTTCCCCTTCAAAAAATCTCACATTCTCAAACAGATAAATTTTTCCGCCTTCATATTGGATATCAAAATTGTCAAGGAATTCAACTTTCCTTCCCAAAATCCCAGATTCATTAAGATAATTCAATACATGCCTTGTAGTGTATTTTTGTTTATCTTCTTCCGTTTTAGGTCTTCCCAAATGAGTTAATAAAACAACATCGCAATTTAAATTTAATAGATAATCCAAAGTTTGCTTGCTTTCAATAATTCTTGTATTATCTTTTACTTTTCCATTATCCAAGGGCACATTGTAATCAACTCTTAAAACTACTCTTTTATTTCTTATTTCATTTGGATATTGGTCGATATATTTCAACACAATCTACACCCCCTTGTAACTAACTTCTCCCAATTTTATTTGTCCATTCTCAACATCAAGTAAAATTCTACTATTTTCTTTAATTTTCTCTTCAAGAATAAACTTTGCGAGGTTATTTTCGATTAGTTTAGCAAAAACTCTTTTCAAAGGTCTTGCTCCATAAACATAAGAATAACC
The DNA here is from genome assembly GCA_030549815.1 of bacterium. GTDB lineage: Bacteria > DRYD01 > DRYD01 > DRYD01 > DRYD01 > DRYD01. The sequence continues at coordinate 1,864 of JAUQQQ010000005.1, forward strand.
CTGTTCTATCAAATAATCTTTCAATTTTTCAGTCAAATCAACAACTATATTTTTCTCTTTTAATTTTGCATTGAGGTTTTTCAACATCAATTCTACTATTTTTCTAATATGTTCTTTTTCTAATGGTCTAAAAACAATTATTTCATCTATCCTATTGATAAATTCAGGTCTCATTCTTCTTTCTAATATTTTCATTACTTCGTTTTTTATTTGTTCATAATCTGCTTTTTGAGAGCTGAGTTCTCTTATTGTTTCACTACCTAAGTTTGATGTCATAATGATTATAGTATTTCTAAAATCTGCGGTTTTTCCGTGACTATCGGTTAATCTTCCATCATCAAAAACTTGTAGGAATATGTCAAACACTTGTGGATGTGCTTTTTCTACTTCGTCAAAGAGTAATACTGAGAATGGTTTTCTTCTAACACTTTCTGTTAATTGTCCTCCTTCTTCGTATCCTACATAGCCAGGGGGTGCTCCTATCAGTTTAGACACTTCGTGTTTTTCCATGTATTCAGTCATATCGAATCTTATTAACATATTTTCGGAGCCAAATAGTGTTTCGGCTAAGGTTTTAGCAGTTTCAGTTTTACCTACACCCGTAGGCCCAAGAAAGAGGAATACAGCTATTGGTCGATTTGGATCTTTTAATCCAGCTCTTGCTCTCCTTATAGCATCGGCAATACTAACTATAGCTTCCTCTTGATCTATCAATCTTTGATGCATTATGTTTTCTAAATTCATCAATTTCTCTTTTTCATCCTGAGTTAAAGATGCAACAGGTATCGATGTAAGTTCAGAAACTACAAGAGCAATCACATCTTTATCAACTACACTTTTCAATGGGAATTGATTCTTAAACTTATCATATTCTTCGTTATATTGCTTTTCCAATTTTTTTAATTCAACTTGTATTTTAGCTGCTTCTTCATACATGGAATTCATAACAAAGTAATTAATTTTTTCGTTTAATTCTTTTATTTTTTGTTCCATTTCTTTCAAGTGTTGTGGTATATGGTGGTGAAGGGTTTTAACCTTTGCACAAGCTTGATCTATTAGGTCTATTGCTTTATCGGGCAAAAATCTGTTAGTTATATATCTGTATGATAGATTAGCTGCAGCGTATATAGCATCGTCGGTTATTTTAACTTTGTGAAATTCCTCGTATTTTGGTCTTAACCCCTTTAATATTTCAACAGTTTGTTCAGGAGTAGGTTCATCTACCATTATAGGTTGAAATCTTCTTTCCAGGGCAGCATCTTTTTCTATGTATTTTCTGTATTCGTCGATTGTAGTAGCTCCGATTAATTGTATTTCTCCGCGAGCCAAGTCAGGTTTTAGGATATTAGATGCATCGATAGCTCCCTCAGCAGCACCAGCACCAACAACCGTATGTATCTCATCGATAAACATTATAACATTACCAGAATTTTTAACTTCATCTATAACAGCTTTCAATCTTTCTTCGAACTCGCCCCTATATTTAGCTCCGGCTAACATCCTTGTAAGGTCTATCTTAATCAATCTTTTGTTTCTTAAATTTTCGGGAACATCATTATTAGCGATTTTTTGTGCTATTCCTTCAACGATAGCTGTTTTTCCAACGCCTGGATCCCCTATTAAAACAGGATTATTCTTAGTTCTTCTCGATAAAACCTCAATACATTTTTGTATTTCTTTCTCTCTACCTATGACGGGATCAAGTTTTCCTTTTCTTGCTTCTTCAGTTAAATCTATTCCATACTTATTCAAGCTCTGGTATTTTTCTTCTGCAGTAGCACTATCAACACGATGTGATCCTCTAATTTCTTTCAAAGCATTCAAAAAAGTTTCCATATTTATACCGTATTCTTTCATTAGCCTTGCTGTAAAACTTTTTCCTTGCTCTATAATTCCAAGTAATATGTGCTCAGTTGCTACATACTCATCTTTCAAATTTTTTCTATGTTTATCAGCCAATTGGAAAACTTCATTAAGAACTGGAGTTATATAAATTTGATTAGAAACATAAGATACTTTCGGTTTACTTTCAATATTTTCTTTTATTTTTTGTTTAAAACTACTGACATTAATTCCAAAATGATGTAAAATCCTATGTATTATATTGCTTTCATCATCGAGGAAAGAAAGAATTATATGCTCTACATCAAGTTGGTTATTTCTGAATTCTTCCAGATACTTTTGGGCGTTGTATATTGCTTCTTGGACACTTTTTGTAAATTTATTAAAATCCAATTCCATTCAATCCCTTCTTTTTAAATAACTCTTTTCTCAAAATTATTTTCTTTAAAAGATAAATACCTCCTTCAATTGATCCATCAAATTAATTAAAGGTAAAAATAACAGGAAGTTGAATAATAAAAGAGGAGGTGATAGAATGCGGAATCTATTGGTAATAATTACAGTCTTTATCGCTCTAACATTGATATTGACATCTTGCTATTCAAATCAAGGCAAAGATGTAAGTAGTTTTATAAAATATGCTCCTCCGATGAAAGATTTAGTAAGTGGAAAAACGATTAACTTAAATGATTACTCCAATAAATTATTAGTTTTAGAATTTTTTGAAACATGGTGTCCTGCATGTAATACCGCTATACCAGAATTAAATAAATTTTACAAGAGTATAAATGAAAATAACAAAACAAAAAACAATGTTGCTTTTTTTAGTATTCTAAGTCCAAGTAGTGGAGATGAAAAATCAATTAAAGAATTCATAAAAAATAAAAAAATAGAATACCCAGTATTATTAGAAGAAAAACAACAATTGAGTTATAATTTAGAAGTTAAATACATACCAACATTATTTTTTATCAAAGATAGTAAAATAGTGTATAGCAAAGTGGGGCCATCTCAATCGACAGTATTAATGAATGAGTTGCTTAAGTTTGTTAAATAGGCGGGGTGTAGCTCAGCCTGGCAAGAGCGCCATGTTCGGGACGTGGAAGTCGTGGGTTCAAATCCCACCACCCCGATAAACCCAATGATCACCGTAACCTACAAAACTAAACCCGAAGAAAAAGAAATTTTTAAACAACTACCTAACATATCATTCCTTAATGAAATAAAAACAAAAGAAGAAAGAATAGAGATATTGAAAAATACAGAAATCCTTATAACATTCTTTCCAGACAAAGAATTGACAAAAGATGAATTAGAAATCCTTTCAAAATCAACAAAACTGAGATTAGTTCAATGTATATTATCTGGAACCGACCATATAAAAAAAGAATGGTTTGGCAAAGCAAAAATACAAGGTAACAGTGGAGCATACGCTAAAATAATGGTAGAACATATATTCGCATTTATTTTGTTTTTTGCTAAAAACATCCTAACAAACCATATGAAACTAAAAAACGGAATATACGAAATGAATACAAATAACATTTTCCTGAATGGAAAAACCATAGGAATATTAGGAGTAGGAGGAATAGGCAAAGAAGTAGCCAGAATTAGTAAATGCTTCAATATGAAAGTTTTAGGAATAAACACCACAGGTAAAATAGATGATAAAAATGTTGATGAAATATATACTCTTGAAAACTTAGAATACGTTTTGAAAAACTCTGATATCATAGTTATCTGTCTTCCTTTAAATGAACAAACAGAAAATTTAATAACATATGATAAATTAAATTTAATGAAAAAAGATGGAATCTTAATAAATGTAGGTAGAGGACCAATAATTAATCAAAGAGATCTCTACTTCTTTTTAAAAGAAAATCCCGAATTCAAGTGTGCTTTAGATGTTTGGTGGCAAGAGCCCGCTTTCAACCAAGAATTTAAAATCGATTATCCATTCTTTGAACTACCTAATTTTATAGGTAGCCCACACATATCAGCTTTAACAAAAGAAACTTTTAAAATTAGAACACAATACTTAGTGGATAAAATAAAAAACATCATTGGATTATTGAAATAGAAAGGAGAGAAAAAAATGTTTAGCAAAATATACATAGGGAGTGATCACGCAGGCTTTCAACTAAAAAAAATAATAATCGATTACATAATAAACAATTTCGAAATAGAAGTAATCGATAAAGGAGCTTATTCAGAAAATTCATGTGATTACCCTGACTATGCAGTTGAAGTATGTAAAGAAGTTCAGAATACTCCAAACAGTGCTGGCATATTAATATGCGGGACAGGAATAGGGATGTCAATAGTAGCAAACAAATTTGAAAATATAAGAGCTGCGCTTTGCACAAATTCAACGATGGCCAAATTCGCAAGACTACATAATAACTCCAACGTATTGTGCTTAGGCAGCAGAATAATAGGACCAGAAACCGCAAAAGACATAGTTCAACAATTTATCAACACTAATTTTGAAGGGGGAAGACATCAAAAAAGATTAGAAAAAATTCAATCAATAGAAAAAAAGGTTAATACCTGATGATAGCATACATACTGGTATTTAGTATATCTCTTGTTCTTAGTTTACTTATAACGCCATTAATCATAAAATTTTGCAAGCAGTTCAACATCGTAGATATTCCCGACAAGAGAAAAATTCATAAAGATCCAATACCAAGGATGGGAGGATTAGCCGTAATAATATCAACTTTTCTATCCATCCTCATTTTCTCGTCAATAACAATATTTTTCTATCCCGAATTCTTTAAAATAAAGTATTTCAAATACGATATAATACAGGTTTTAGGTATAATATCATCATTATCGCTAATCACTTTAGTAGGAATGATAGATGATATAAAAGAATTAAAGGCAAAAACCAAGCTTATTTTTCAATTCCTATCCGCCAACATCCTATTTTTTACAGGGACAAAAATAACTTTTATCACTCTCTTAAATAACCATTTTCTACATCTTGGAGATGTGTTAAGTTATATACTGACAATTTTGTGGGTAATAGGTTTAACAAATGCGATAAATTTAATAGATGGAATGGATGGAGCTTTAGCGGGAATAGGAGCAATCATTTCTTTTTCCTTAGGTATATTAGCAATAATACAAGGACAAACAGTTTTAGCCATCTTTGTTTTCGCTTTAAGTGGAAGTTTAACAGGCTTCCTAAAATATAATTTTAACCCTGCTAAAGTATTCTTAGGAGACACTGGTAGCTTATTCATTGGAATGTTTATGAGTATAATCTCAATTTTAGGGTATTTCAAAAAAGCAACACTTATTTCAATAGCAATACCTGTAATAATTTTTGCAATCCCGATATTTGATACACTTTTTGCAATAATAAGAAGAATAATAAAAAGGCAACACATTTTTCAACCTGACAAAGAACATATACATCACAAACTATTACAATACGGGTTTAATCAAAAACAAGCAGCGTTTATCCTTTACTTTATAACAATATTCCTGTCGATAATTGCAATAACGATAATTAAGTAGGTGGTAAAAGAATGGAAACAAGAGCTAATTGGCTACAAACAGGAATTAATGCTATAAAAGCAAACGTAAAACCCATCTTAATTTCTGTTCTAATAGCTAATCCCTTATTTTCTACCCTATCCTTTGGATTTGTACTTGGGATGCCATTTTTTATATCTTACAAGATATATCAAAAAATAAAAGAATATTATATAACAGGAACGGAAGATTTTGAATTAAAAGATTTCGAAGTAGGTAAATATTTCTTAGAAGGTCTTAAATTCTATTTTTTTCTAATTATTTCTTTACTACCGGTATTTATATTATCTTTTTTAACATTAGCCTGCCCCCTTGCTTTACTATTATTTACCAATTTTATAACAATTGAAACAACCAGAAATTCTTGGTTTATTTTTTTATTAATGATATTAATAATGGGAATAATATTCTTAATTACTCTTCTTTCCAATTTTATTGCAGCTGCCTTTAAATATTACTATACAGTGAATTACGAAAAATTTGATCAAAACATACTAAATTTCATAATGGAAAATTACAAAAGGGTATTTAAGGATCCTTTAAAGACATTACATATAGGGTTAATAACAGCAGTATTTTCATTTATTATATACTTTATACTTTTATTGCCAGCAATTTTTTCCCTTTTATTATTATCTTCTTCCTTTATCGTTTTAGCAGATATTTTTGTGTTATCTTATTTTTCATCAAAAGAGACAAATCAAAAAAGTAATACATAGAAAGGGTTGAAAAAAATGAAAGATGTATTTATAATAGGAGGTGGGCCTGCAGGAACTAAAGTCGCACAAGAATTGAGAATTTTAGGATTTGAAGGCAATATAACCATTTTCGAAGACAGGTTCTTAGGTGGAGAATGCACAAACGTTGGATGTATACCATCAAAAACACTCTACAATTTTGCTAAATTAAGAATACTTTGCAAAAAACAAGCAAACGTAAACATAGAAATAAATCCATCGACCATAATAAACACTGTAAAAAAAGTCGTAAATACAATAAGGAAAGGTATTGAATATAATTTAAAACGATACGATATAAAAGTAGAAAACAAGATAGCCAAAGTAAGAAATAACCGAATAGTGATTGATGAAAAAGAATATGGTTTTGATGTTCTGGTTTTATCAACAGGATCATCTCCATTAACCTTAGGATATAAAGATGAAAAAATACTTACAAACAGGGAACTATGGGGAAATTATTTTGATGATTTTATAAATGAGGTTAGCAAAGGCATAAAAGTCCTAATAGTTGGGGGTGGATATATAGGTTTAGAAACAGCTTCAATGCTATCAACTATTTTCACAAATAGTAATTTCACTCTAATTGAAAAAGAAAAAGATATAATATTTACAGCCGACACAGATGTTATTAATGAAATCAAAAAAAATTTCCAAAAAAATAACCAGAATTTGACAATCTTAACAAATACAACAATAAAAAACATTACAAAAAACTCCGATAATTTGATCGTCGAATATGAAACTCCAGAAGGAATAAAAAAAGAAGAATTTAATTTCATAATAATGTCAATTGGTAGAAAAATAAATAATCCAATAGAAAACTTAAAAACTTTAGAATTCGATGAGTATTTAAGATTAAAAAATTCGGAGAATATATGGTTAGCGGGTGATATAACAGGAGGAAAGATGTTAGCACATAAAGCTGAGTTTCAAGCTAAATTAGTGGCACACAATATAATACAAAAAAAACCCACAAAGAGATTCACAAAAACTAATGATCTACAGATACCATCAATAATGTTTTCAATCCCAGAAGCAGGATGGTATGGATTGACAGAAAAAGAAGTAAAAGAAATGGGAATAGAGTATATAGTTAAAAAATCTTTCTTATCAGCTAATGCAAGAGCAATCGCAGATAATTCCCGAGAAGGTTTTGTCAAAATAATATACAATAACAGAGGAGAAATATTAGGTACACATGTAGTAGCAAGTAATGTAAGCGAATTAATAAATATACCAATGGTATATAATTCCGAAACAATAGTATATCCTCACCCAACTCTTTCAGAAATTTTTAACGAATTATTATGAAATTATTAAGATTTGTATTAATAATACTTATTTTGACAATATCATTAACTTTTGCAAATACAAAAATTGTATATTTCTATTTTCAAGATCAGTTTTTGGTAATATACAATGATGAAAATAATAAATTATTTGTGGATATAAATAGTGGTTTTGTGATAAAGCCAGAGCAGCAAGAACAAAAACTAAAATTCGTTGAATATTTATTAGATACAAAAACATTCATAAGTAGAGATGAAGATGTTTTTACTAAGATATATGTTTTAAAAAAAATCATAAATTTTGATTTTAATGAAGTAGAACCAACAAACATAGATTATTATTCCTGGGGACCTCTAACATATAAGTATTTAGCAATCTTCTGTAAAAAAATTAATGATAGCATAACAATAAGGATTCCTTCTTTTGATCAATTACCTGAAGAAATGAAAAAAGATATAATAGAAAGATATAGATTAGTATTCGGAACAGCATTCAATGATCCTCAATATTTACAATATGAAATAACTTTCAAAAAATTAATTACAAATGAAGAAAAAATAAATACCGATACAACAGAATTATATAAAACAGAATCGATAACTACCACGACAGAAACACAAAACACTACTAATATACAATCGACAACACAAATATCGACAATACAAATGCCTCCAATCCAAACAACAAATAATAACCAAAGCACATTCAAAAAAACAATGCCATTATTATTTAATAACTTGGTAATAATAGTTGTTATTTTTATTATTCTTTTAGTATTATCATCTTTCATACTTTTGAGATTAACAAACAATAAAAAGCATCTACATAACTCTCAAGAAAACATAGCAATTTTTAATGAAGTAAAAATTAATCAGGAAAAAATATCAAATGAAATAGAAATATTGAAAGAAAAAACCTCTGCCTTAGAAAGTAAAATAAAACAAATATTTCAAAGATTAGAAGAAATCTCAATGAAAACCGAAATAGCCTACAAAAAAGTAGAAGAGCAAAATATAAAACAAGAAGTTAAAGAAGAAGAATTCCTGGAAACTCAAACAATAGATCAAACAAAAGCATTAGATAAAGAATCACTTGAATTAGTAATGTTCAAAATAGATAATATAATTAACAAACTAAAAACTTTGGAAATGTATAAAGAAATGGATATAAATATAAAAGCGGTAAAAATTATTTCAGATCTTTATGATATTAAGAATAAAATCAGGCAAACAAAAACGATTAACTTTTCTCAATGGGATAATTTAGTTAAAAATTCAGTTATTGATCTACTAACAGCAATTGAAAAATATCAAAAAAAATTAGGATATAATGAAAATATAGAAATCATAACAAAACAAATTATGGAAGAATTCGAAATAGAAGAAATTAATATAATACCAGAACAAACAAAAGTAAATATAATAGATCATAGAGTGGAGGGATACTCAAGAAATCCATCTCTACCTAATGGTGTAATAACAGAAGTAAAAGAAAAAGGATATAAATACAAAGGAGTAACAGTAAAAAGAGCAAAAGTTATAGAAAATAGGACATGATTAAAGAATTTATTGAAAAAATATTCAGTGAATATAAAAACCAAAAAACATCTTCGTTAACAACTATCGATATCTTATTAGAACTTGATAAAAAAGGAACAAAAAAACTTAAAAAAGAAGTTAGAGACTTTTTAAAACTATTTTCCTCGCTTAATGTCAAGGGAAATGAAGAAACAGTTATTAGCCCACTTTTAAAAAAATTCCAAAAACAATATGAAAATAAAAACCCATCAATAGACGATTTTATTAATTTCTTATTTACTAATAAATCAATCCTTAATGTTATAGCTTCTTTCTTCAATACCAATGATGTAAAAAATTTCATTTTTGAAAAAGATGAAGAAGTCAAAAAAGAAGATAAAAAAGAAGATAAAAAAATAGAGTTTTTGGAAAAGTATGGTAGAAATTTAGTAAAGTTAGCTAAGGAAGGAAAACTTAACAAAGTTGTTGGTAGAGATGAAGAAATACAAAGGGTAATCCAAATTTTATTAAGAAAAACCAAAAATAGTCCAGTTTTAATAGGAGAAGCAGGAGTAGGTAAAACTGCTATCGTTGAAGGATTAGCACAAAAAATCGCTAATAACCAAATCAAAGAACTACAAAATGTCGAAATATATGAAATTACTGTATCTTCACTACTTGCAGGTACATCCTTAAGAGGAGAATTAGAAAAAAAATTAGAAGAATTACTTAAAAATTTAGAAAATCGTGAAAATGTGATACTCTTCATAGATGAAATACATACTATAATGCTTGATAATACTATTTCTAACATCATAAAACCTGCCTTAGCAAGGGGACAAATAAAAATTATAGGAGCAACAACAACCGAAGAATATTACAAATACATAGAGAAAGACCCTGCTTTAGAAAGAAGGTTCCAACCTATAATGGTTGATGAACCTACACCAGAACAAACATTATTTATTCTTGAAAATATAATTGATACATTTGAACAATATCATCAAGTTAAATACGATAGATCAATATTGGAAAAAATCATTAAATTAGCACAAAGATATATACCCCACAGAAATTTACCAGACAAAGTTATAGATATTATCGATGAAGTAGCAACTTATGTTAAGACAGAAAAAAATAAAAACACTGTCGAATTAGAAGATGTGAAAGAAATAATAAGTAAGCAAACAAACATTCCGATATCAAAAATGCAAGAAGAAGAATTAGAAAAAATAACAAACTTAGAAGAAATATTGAAGTCTAAAGTTATAGGTCAAGATGAAGCAATAGAAAAAGTTGCAAAAGTCATAAAAATATCAAAAGCAGGACTTAATCCAAATAAAAGGCCATATGGTGTATTCTTATTTTTAGGTCCCACAGGTGTCGGTAAAACATATTTAGCAAAAGTATTAGCAGAAACACTTTTTGACAGTGAAGAAAACCTAATAAGGCTCGATATGTCAGAATTTAAAGAAAAACACGAAGTATCAAAACTATTAGGAGCACCACCCGGATACATAGGATTTGATAAAGACGGTATTTTGACATTAGCAATAAAGAAAAATCCATATGCAATAATATTGTTAGATGAAATAGAAAAAGCGCATCCTGAAGTATTCGATATATTCCTCCAAGTATTTGATGAAGGAAAATTAAAGGATTCAAAAGGTAGAACTCTGATATTTTACGATACAGTCATTATAATGACATCGAACATAGGGTCCTCCTTAATATTTGATTTATTAAATAACAATCCATCAATAACATCAGAAGAACTCAAAAAAGCAGTATTACCAGAAATTATGAAATTTTTACGTCCAGAAATAGTAAATAGAATAGACGAAATAATCGTCTTTAAACCCTTAGATAAAGAAAATGTGAAAAGAATAATAGAATTGGAATTAGAACAAATTTCAAAAAAAATTGAAGAAAGTGGAGATAGTATAATCTTTACAGAAAATATCAAAAACTACATCTTAGAAAATGGATTTAACTTTTCATTCGGAGCAAGAAACATAAAGAGATTTATTCAATCAGAAATCCTCAGTAAAATAGCACAAACCATATTGGAAAATTTACATATAAAAAACAAAAAAATAATAGTTGACTACGAAGAAGGAATAATAGTAAGGATAGAATCATGAAAATATATATTTTAAGTGGACCATACGAAGGAAATAATTACAATTTTGATTATGATATAACAATAGGAAGGGATAGTTCAAACGACATTCCCCTACCCCTTGATCTCTCAATATCAAGAAAACATCTAAAAATATCAACAGTTGGGAAAGAATTAATAATAGAGGATTTGAATTCGACAAATGGGACTTTCTTATTGGAAAATGGTAAAATGATTAAAGTAAGTGGGAAAAAAATTATAAACAAATTCCCAATCTTTTTGAAAATAGGGAATACCGTTATGGAGGTTGAAGTATGAGTATTTTGAGTATAGGAGCAATAATAGCAATAGGGGGAATCCTCGCTATTACAACAACCATCCTTACAGCAGCAACTGGAACAACCGCAGTTCTATTACAAAATAACCAAAATAGAAAAATAGATATTCCCCAAATAAATGAAATATCAAACATATCATATCAAGAACAACAAAAACTATTACAACAAACTCTTAATAACCTTAGAAACATAGTTCAAGAAAACCAAATGAATATAGAATTAAAAAATGAGAGGGATAAATTAATAAACAAAATAGAAAATCTTAACAAAATACTTCAAAACCCCATTTCAAACTATGATAAAATTAATCAAGAAGCAACAGAATTGGTAGAAGAAATAAACGAATTAATTATTAGAAATCAATCGATAAATTATCAAAAACAAGAAATCATTAACCAAATAAAAAAATACCAAAACAAAATAAAAAACGTTGAAGAAATTAAAAATGTAGAGCAAATTATAAAAAATCCTCACAATTTCCATACCAAAGATATTGAAAATTTACTTAATAAAATCGAAGATGCTTATATATCGTATGAATTAGAAATAAAGGTAACAAAAAGTGAAGCTGAAAATAAAAAGAGGGAATTAACATTACAAAAAATTCGAGAAAATCTTCTTAAAATTAAAGAAATAGACTTAGAAACATATCAAAAAGTAATTCATAAATATGAAAATTTAGAAAACCTGGATGAATCATATTTGAAAATATTATATGATCAATCTCAACTCGATTTTTCAAATTTACAAACTAAAAAAATAAGAACAGATATTTATAAAATTCAATTAGAATTATTAAAACATAATATTGATAACATTCTAAAAACGGTAGAAAAAGACGTAGAATTAAAAGAATTCTACCCTAAAACTCTTAAAATATTCCAAAACATTGACGATTTAATAAAACAAAAATTCATAGAAAAAGAAGAATTTGAAAAACTAAGATTGAAATTCATCGAAGTATACAACTCTATACTAAAAAAAATAGAATATCTACAAACCCAAAAATTATTACAGAAAAATATAAAAGAAACATTAGAAAAAATAGGATATCAAATCATCGATTCCTTATTAATAGAAAAATTAACAAAAGGAGAAATCATTTACATAGATATACCATATTCAGATGAATATAAAGTTCAACTAAGGTTAACAGAAGATAATCAAATATATTTCAGATTAGTCAAATTCACTGATTCCTTAACACCTACATCATATGAAAAACAAAAAGATTTAGAAATAGCCCAAAAATGGTGTAAAGATTATGATAAAATATTAGAACTATTAAAGGAAAATGGAATAATAATAGAAAACATAAAAAGAATAGAACCAGAAGAAACCGAAATAACTTACATACTAAAAGAAGAAAAGAAAAAACAACAAGAACAACAAAAATATATGCAAATCGAATAAAGAGGATAAGAAAAAAAGTAACAAGAATAATCTATATGTGAATGTTAGCGTATTAGAAGCAATAGGATTACAAAAAATTTACTCCAAAAGAGTCGTTGTCAATAATGTTAGTTTAAATATAAAACAAGGTGAAATCGTTGGTTTATTAGGTCCAAACGGTGCAGGAAAAACAACTACCTTCTATATGTTAGTCGGATTAACAAAACCAAACAAAGGAAAAATATTGATAGATAATAATGACATAACTTTCTTACCACTATACAAAAAAGCAAAATTTGGAATATCATATTTACCCCAAGAAAGTTCTATATTCAGAGGACTTACCGTGGAAGAAAATTTCCAATTGATCCTTGAATATTACTACAAAGATAAAAATATAATAAAAGAAAAAATCGATGAATTAATAGAAGAATTCGGTTTACAAAAAGTTAGGAAAAATTTTGGATATACCTTGTCAGGTGGAGAAAGAAGAAAAGTAGAAATAGCAAGGACAATGATAATTAATCCTAAATTTTTACTTTTAGATGAGCCGTTTAGTGGAGTAGATCCAATAACAATAGAACAAATACAAAAAATAGTAAATAGACTAAAATTAAAAAACATTGGGATAATGATAACCGATCATAATGTATACGAAACATTAAGAATAGTTGATAGAGCGTATATAATATCGAATGGAGAAGTAATGGTTGAAGGAACAAGAGAAGAAGTAGCATCTAATGAATTAGCAAAAAAATACTATTTAGGAGAGAAATTTAGACTACTACAATAAATCTCCGCCTGCTGGAAATAGGGCGGAAAAAAATACTCCAGCACCTATTAAAAACTATGGATTACCAAGAATTTGTGAACAAACTAATCGAAAAATATGGAGAAGACAGATCAAAACTAATCGAAATGGCTTTCGATATACAAGAACAATATAACTATATACCCAAAGAGTTACTTAAAATCCTTTGTGATCGATTAAAAATATTTTACGCAGAAGCTTATTCTTCTATTTCATTCTTCAAAGATTTTAGATTCCAACCCAAAGAAAAAATAAAAATAACAGTTTGTAATGGAACATCTTGCTATTTTAACGGAGGGAAAGAATTGTATGAAGAGTTAATCCAAAATCTTGGAGAAGATTACGAAATTGGATTTAGTTACTGTTACAAATGTTGTGCTAAATACCCCGTGGTAGTAATTGAAAAAGAAACATTATTAAATGCAAATTACCAAAAGGTTAAAGAAAAAATAAGGTCATACAACAAAAACTAAACAAAATTTCAGAGAAAGGGGGAAAAGTGCAAAAAAACTGCACAAATATTATGGCAAAAAAGATATTAGTTTTAGAAGGAGATGGAGTTGGGAAAGAAGTTATAAAATCAGCAATTAAAATACTTGAATTTATACAAAAAAAACTAAAATTAAAAATTGAACTTGAATACGATTACATTGGGGGAGAATGTATAGATAGGTTTGGTGTTGCTATTAAAGAAGAAACCATAAAGAAAGCAAAAAAATACGGGATTGTGTTATTAGGTGCAGTCGGTGGATACAAGTGGGAAAAATCTAAAGTTAAACCCGAAGAAGGATTACTGAAGCTTAGAAAAGAAATGGGAGTTTATGCAAATATTAGACCAATTCACTCTTTTTTCAATAGAAACATTGATATAGTTTTTGTGAGAGAACTTACAGGAGGGATATATTTTGGGAAACCCAGAAAAAGATGGATAAAAAATAATCGAACTTTTGTAATCGACACTCTTAAATATTCTGACAAAGAAATAGAAAGAGTTGTAAGGGTAGCGTTTGAAATTGCAAGAAATAGAAAAAAATTTTTGGTAAGCGTCGATAAAGCCAATGTATTGGAATCTTCACGCCTGTGGAGAGAAATCGTTAATAAAATATCAGAAGAATACAAAGATGTTAAAGTTGAACATCATTTGGTAGATTCCTTTGCTATGAACCTAATCCTGAAACCAGAGTATTTTGATGTTGTGGTTACGGAAAATCTTTTTGGTGATATATTAACAGATGAAGCTGCAGTATTAGTAGGAAGTTTAGGGCTATTACCATCAGCAAGTTTGGCTTTCAAAAAAGAGAAAGTAATAGGTTTATATGAACCAATACATGGGTCAGCACCAGATATAGCAGGTAAAAATATAGCAAACCCCATAGGAGCAATTTTGTCAGTAGCACTAATGTTTAAATATTCTTTAAAAAGAGATGATATATATGAATTAATATACCAAGCAGTTCAAAAAACTTTAGAAAAAGGATACAAAACTTTTGATTTAGATAAAAATAATTACCTTCAAACCGATAAATTCACAGATAAAATAATAGAAAATATGAATGTCAATTAGGATAATCTCATTTTTGGTTTCTTTCTCCCTACTTTTTTTGATCTCAATCCTTATTTTATTTTTCTTTTCAAACACATCAATTAAATACTATATTGATACAAAAAAAAGCGAATTAAAATCATACGGACAGTTAATTAAAAACGTCTTAGAAAACACAGATTTATTCACCTTACAAAACAAGGACAATACATTCAACATTTTTCCCCAAATTCCCGAATATGCTTATTTCATAATATTTGACAAAGATTACAACGTAGTTTTCTATTTTCCTTATTATTTTGAGGTTGACAAAGAGTTTTTAAAAAAATATTCACAGGATAAAGAAAAAATAGTAGAAGACAAAAAAAATTACCTGATAACATATTTTTCTCCAATTTTTATAAAAAATGAGCCATATATGTTAGCAATAGAAATGGATCTAAGTTTGATAAAGGAGTTTCAAAAAAGCTTATTAAAAACAATTGTATATCTATTACCTATTAACGTTTTATTGTCTTTCATATTTTCACTACTATTTTCCAACATAGTAATTAAAAGGTTGGGATTAATAAGGGATTTCGCTGTCAAAGTCGCACTTGGAAATATATACTACAACGCAGAATATAATTACAAGGACGAATTAGAAGACGTTTTTAGGAGTATAAAAATAATGAAAAATAACTTAATAAAATTAATAAAAGATGTAGAGAATTCCCAGAAAACTTTGAAAAATATCTTAACATCATTACCATTTACTATATTTTTGATCGATAAAAATACAAAAAACTTTACTGTTTTAAATAATTTCTACAATCTGAATGTGGATGTTTTTTTTAACAGGATTGAAAAAGAAGATATAATTGAAGAAAATAGCAAGAAATTCAAGGTAATGAAAATAGATATAAAAGAAGGTTTACTGGTAATAATTATTGATTTTACAGAAATCTATGAAATCGAGAAGATTAAGCTGAAATTTTTAAGTGAGATATCACACGATTTAAGAACACCAATTGCTACAACAAAAGCAATAATTTCCAACATTAAAGATGAAAGGGTAGATAAAGCATTAGAATATCTCGACAAAATGGCTGAAATGGTTAATAAATATCTTTATTACTCCAAGATAAAATTAAGGAAAATAGAAATAAATTTGGAAAAAGTTAGTTTAATGGATTTAGTTGAAATAGTAAGTGATACGGCATCTTTTTTTTCACTTGATTTCTCTAAGCCTGACAATATTCCCGACAGAAAAGTAAAAATGGATATATCTCTTTTCCAGCAAATGCTATTTAACCTACTTGATAACTCAACAAAAAAATCAAAACAAGTTAATATAAGAATTAATTTTACAGAAAATGTGGTCGAGGTTTTAATAGAAAATGAAGCAAAATACGAAGATTATGAAAACGTAACAAATATATTCAAAGGATTGAAGGAAAGCAAAGGAATTGGTCTAAATATTATTAAAGAGATATCAATGATTAATAACTTTTCTATCGATATTCTGTATGAAAACGGTTATATAATCTTCAAAACGTCAATACCTTATGCATCCGATCTTATTTAAAATAGGGAATTTAACAATCTATACTTACGGAACCATACTTTACATCGATATATTAGCTTCTTTATATCTTCTTTCAATTTATTATAAAAAATTCATCGATACCTCCTTTGATAGTATATTTAACTCATTTATTATTTTGCTTTTGTCTATGTACTTAGGTGGAAAAATAGGATACTCCATCTTTAATGAAACAAGTTTAGATAGTTTTATAATAAGCACTATAAATCCGTTTGAAGGTGGTTTAACAATAATAGGGGCAATATTTGGGGGCATATTAGGAGTTGTTTTAAGTGCAAAAATTCATAAACTTGACACTTTAAGACTACTTGATACTTTTTCATTTATTGCTCCCTTTAGTATTTTCATAGGAAGAATAGGATGTTTAATGGCAGGCTGTTGCTATGGAAAACCAAGCACATGGGGAATAGAATTACACGGCTGCATAAGATATCCTACTCAATTATTTGAAAGCATACTTTCTTTGTTTATTTTCATTTATTTCTTATATTCATTAAAGGGGACAAATCAAACAAGAGGTATTTATTTATTTAAATTTCTCATTCTTTATGGTATTGTAAGATTTTTTGTTGAATATTTCAGAGAATCACAAATAATATTCTTATCTTTGTCTTTAGCACAAATATTTTCCCTATTTATGATAACTACGGGGTTAATTGGAATAATTTTACTAAAAAGGAAAGGAGAAAGAAAAGTATGATAGAAATTAACTTAACAACAAAAAATAGGGAAGAATTTATCGATATTACTGAAAAATTAATCAATGTGATAAACCAAGAAATAGAAAAAGAAAACATAAAAGATGGTATAGTAGTTATATATGTTCCACACACAACTGCTGGTTGCGTAATTAATGAAAACGCAGATCCTTCAGTAAAAAAAGACATTTTAGAATTTCTAAATACCCATATACCAAGAGATAAGAAATATCATCATACAGAAGGGAATGCAGATGCACACATAAAAGCATCGATAATTGGTAATTCTTTGAATTTAATAATATCCGGAGGAAAAGTAATTTTAGGTTCTTGGCAAGGAATATTTTTCTGCGAGTTTGATGGCCCAAGAACACGAAAAATTTTTGTCCAAGTTATAAAGAAGTAAAGGAGAAAACAAAATGAAAGTAGGAATATACACAACAGTAGCTGTAGAAGCAGCTTTTAAAGCAGGAGAAATACTAAAAAAATACTACAGAAAAAGCTTCGAATACCACTATAAAGGATATAGAAATCCTGTAACACAAGCAGATATTGAATCCCAAGAAGAAATAAAAAGAATAATAAAATCAAATTTCAAGAATCATAGAATATTGGCAGAAGAGGATTGGAATGAAGGAAAAGTAGATTTCGATGGTTTTTGGTGGATTATAGATCCATTAGATGGCACCGTTAATTTCAGAAAAGGGTTTCCATTTTTTTGTGTCTCTATAGCACTTGCCAAAGATCAAGAAATCCTATTGGGAGTTATTTACTTACCTATCTTAGATGAACTATTTTTGGCTGAAAAAGGACAAGGCAGCTATTTTAACGATAGAAAAATAAGTGTATCAAATGTTGATACTTTAGAAAAGAGTGTATTAGCAACAGGTTTTAGTTATGCATTGGTAAATAATCCAGATCCACATATAGAACTATTTAAGAATTTATCAGTAAAGACAGAAGCGATAAGGAGAGCAGGTAGTGCAGCCATAGATTTAGCATACACAGCAATGGGCGTATTCGATGGTTTCTGGGAATTCGACCTAAAACCCTGGGATACAGCAGCAGGAGTTATATTAGTTAAGGAAGCAAACGGAAAAGTAAGCGATTATTACGGAAATGAATTTTCATTATGGAGTAAAACCATAGTTGCTTCTAACGGAAAAATACATGATCAAATAATTAATCATACAAAAGAAGTAAAAATTGAGTAATAAAAATATAATTTTCACACTACTTTTTGTTTTCGCATTACTTTGCTTATGTTTTCCTCATAACAATAAATACAAAGAAATTGACGAGTTTTTATACGGTATAGAAAAAATTTATTATGAAGATTTATTCATCAAAAGGGATATATACACTGTAGAAAATTTAAAAAATTACTTTTTAGAAAGATGTGGCAAGAGTAAAGAAGAAGCATTCAAAGAAACTCTGTATACATTTGTTAAAGATCCGTTCTTAGAAATAAGAGAAAAACAAGTTTTTGAAAGCAACTACTACAAAGAAAGAGATGTAGAAAATGACATTAAGATAAAAAAGGTTGATGAAAATATTTATTTAATTACTTTTTATCAAATCAGCCCAAATATGGCAAAAAAATACAAAGAATATTTAACTCAGAATATTGATAAAAATAGCGTAATAATAATAGATTTAACGAACAATTTAGGTGGGAGTCTATGGTCCGCCGCATTTTTTATAAGTTTATTCTTTGAACCAAATACTTATTTATTTTCTGTTAATTTCCTAAAGAAGAACGGGATAAAAACACAGAATTTTTACAATAGTGCAGATTTTGGTGGATATTTTGTCAATAATTTAGTGGCAGTTTTACAGGATGATACTACTGTAAGTGCAGCAGAAGTTATTAGCGGTGTTTTAAAAAAGAGAGCCTTAATTTTCGGTGATCTTACCTTCGGAAAACCTTATATCCAAAGTGTATTTGATGTAGGGAATTTAACGATAGTTTACACGAATGCTTTTTTAAATTTTTCATTAGAATTAGAGCCACATAGCAAAATAAGACCTGATTTTTACTTAAACCCTAAAGAAATCGAAAAAAAAATTATAATCCAATTAGTTAGAAAATTAAATTTTTTTCTAAGTAATAAAGGTGGTTAATATAATTTAAAAAGTTTGTAAAAAAAAATTAACATTTTTTTAACAAAATAAAGAAAAACTAAAAAAGAGGAAAGAAAATTTTAAAAGGGGGAAAAACAAATGTTTAATCTCAATCCAAATAATGCTCCAATCTTTCAAGGGCAACAAATAAATCCACAAGCAAATCAATCTCAACCAAATGTACAAAATACCTCATCCGATCCTTTTGATAAATTGCTAAATAAATCTCTAAATGACCAATCCAATAAACAAATAACAACAGATACAAATTTAGAAAACTACAGAAAACAAATAGAACAATTAGATTTAGAACAGTTAAGAATGGAAAGAAGAAGATTAGTAGATCTAATAGTTAAATACATGAACGAAGGTAAAAGGGATTTGTTAGATGAGGCACAAAAGAAATATAAAATAGCAGTGCAAGTTAGTGATAGTAAAGTAATGAACTTTTCTGCTGCTTCGATAGCAGAAAAAAAACAAGAACAAAACATTGCCCAAGTATCAAAAGATGATTTCTTGAAAAAGCTTCAAGAATCTGATATCCTTCCTCCTGACAATTCAACTCCACCAACAATACCTCAACAAACATCGATATCTCAACAAAATAATATCATAAATACAACAGACACGCAAGTATCATCAGCCAATCCAAATGTTCAAATGCTCTCCATACCAAACATTAACAATCAAACAAATCTACAAGGAATGGTAAATCCTAATCAAGGTCAAAATTTTCAACAACAAAGTTTAATAAACACCTTAAATTCTATGAATCCCAATCAAATTAATACGCTCTTTTCCAATCCTCAAGGAATATTTAATTCTTTAAATACTTTAAATAATACTAATCAAGCAGGAGTAGTTGGGCAAAGTGTACCCATGAATCCAGGGATTAATAATCCTTTTAATCCTTCATTTTCTAACATTTTACTAAATGCAGTAAATCCAGTTAATCCTTTTTCCCCATTAATAACGAGTTACGGAGTTTATGCACCAGGGCTAAGAAATAATCCAACGATGAACGCTTATTTAAACGGAGAACTTTACCCTACAGATATGGCAGATTTAGGAGTATGGTCAGTACTCAATAAAGAATTATTCACAAAAAACGAAGAATAAAATTATATCCACAAAATAAAGTTTTCTTTTCTCGTAGTTTTTCCTTTATTGTCAACGGTTTGCTTTTTCTAAATTTTCGTCCAACAGCCCCTTAATTGTTTCATTCTAAAGGATTAAAAAAGTATGAAATAGAATTATAAAATTGTATGAGGAGAGTATTAATTGCAAATAGAGGAGAAATTGCAGTTAGGATAATTAACACTCTTAAGAAATTAGGTGTTTACACAATTGCCATACACTCAGAAGTAGATAAACATAGTAAACATGTAAGGTTAGCAAACGAAAGTTATAATTTAGTTGATACATATTGCTATCTTGATATTGAAAAAATAATAGAAACGGCAAAGAAAGCAAAGGCTGATGCAATTCATCCAGGCTATGGTTTCTTATCTGAAAATTATTTATTTGCAAAAGCATGCGAAGAGAATAATATAACTTTCATTGGTCCAAATTATAAAGTAATAGAGCAATTAGGGGACAAAGTTTTAGCAAGAAAGATAGCAGAAGAATCAAATGTTCCTATACCGCCTGGCAAAAACATAAGCAATGCAGAAAGTTTTGAAAATATAGTTAAGGAAGCTAAAGAAATAGGTTTTCCAATAATGATAAAAGCAGCCAAAGGAGGAGGAGGTAAAGGAATAAGAACAGTTTATTCCGAAAGTCAATTGTTTGAAGCAATTCAAGCTGCAAAAAGAGAAGCTCTAACAGCATTCAAAGATGATTCAATTTATATTGAAAAATTTTTCGAAAGTCCCCGACATATCGAAGTCCAAATATTTGGAGATAACCATGGAAACGTTATTCATCTTAATGTCAGAGAATGCTCTATTCAAAGAAAACATCAAAAACTAATAGAAGAGGCGCCAGCGTTAGACGAAGAATTAAGAGAACAAATTTGCCAAGCAGCAATTAGGATAGCCAAAAAAGTTGGATACTACAACGCAGGTACCGTAGAGTTTATATTCAAAGATAATAAGTTTTACTTCTTAGAGGTCAATACAAGGCTACAAGTTGAACACCCTGTTACAGAAATGATAACAGGATTGGATTTAGTAGAATTGCAATACAATATAGCTTTCGGTGGTTATGTTCCAAAGCAAGTTAATTTCAATGGACATGCTATAGAATGCCGGATAACTGCAGAAGATCCGGAAAATAACTTCATTCCAGTGTCTGGGAAAATATCAGTTTTTGAATATCCACAAAATGTAAGAATAGATACATTTATAGAAGAGGGAACAGAAATACCACCTTATTACGATTCACTAATATGTAAAGTCATCGTCAAAGGTAACAATAGGAATGAAGCAATAGAAAACATGACATACGCACTGAAAAACTTAATTATCCTACCATTAAAAACAAACAAAAGCTTATTATTGGATATAATTAAATCAGAAGCATTCAAAAAAGGCGACGTTAGCACAGATTTTATACCAAGATATTTTAGTAACTGGAAAGAAAGTTTTGATAATGTATTAAACGAGGAATTAATAAGTGGATTTTTAAGTAAATATAGAGAACTAATGATTAATAAAAATATTTCAAATAGTTATAAAAAAGAACATAACTTGGAGATGTGGATGGTATGACAAAGTTATTAGAAGCAAATTTTGTAGATGAATTAAAAAACAGTTATATAGACTATTCCTTAAGTGTTTTATTATCCCGTGCATTACCAGATGTAAGGGATGGTTTAAAACCTGTACAAAGAAGAATTTTATATGCAATGTATGAGATGAATTTATTACCGGATTCTGGTTTCAAAAAATGTGCAAGTGTTGTTGGTGAAGTTTTGGGCAAGTATCATCCTCATGGAGATAGTTCAGTTTATGAAGCTTTAGTTAGGATGGCTCAAGATTTTACACTTAACTATCCATTAGTATGGGGACAAGGAAATTTTGGGTCGATAGATGGAGATCCCGCAGCAGCATACAGATATACAGAAGCTAAATTAACAGAAATCGGATACTTAATGCTAAAAGACATAGATTTAAATACAGTTGATTTTAGGAATAACTTTGATGATTCAACTGAAGAACCTGTTGTCTTACCAGCTGCTTTTCCAAATTTGTTAGTCAATGGTTCAACAGGTATAGCAGTAGGAATGACAACCAATATTCCTCCTCATAATCTTAATGAAGTTATTGATGCATGCATCTTAGTTCTTGAGAAACCAAACGTCAGCATAAAAGAGATCTTAGAAGTTATAAAAGGTCCAGATTTTCCTACAGGAGGAATAGTATACACATCGAAAATAATCAAATCAATCTACTCAACAGGAAAAGGAATAATAAAAGTTGAAGGAAAATATAAGATCGAAACGATTGAAAAGAAAGATTACTTGGTTATTTACGAAATACCCTATTCCGTTAATAAATCAAAGTTAGTAAGAGAAATAGCTGAAGCAATAAAAGATAAAAAGTTGCCAGATGTTTCAGATGTAATAGACCAAAGTAATAACAAGGAAATAAGAATACTTTTAGAATTAAAAAATCCTTATAATCAGAAAAACATCGTTGATTATTTAAAAAACTTTACTTCTTTTAGGATAACATTCTACTGTGCTTTTATCGCGGTAGATGGGCATATACCAAGACAGTATTCCATTCTTGAATTAATACAGAAATATGTTGAACACAGAAGAGAAATAGTAATAAGAAGAACAAAAGAGATACTTGAAAGCAATTCCAAAAAAGCATTCCTTTTAAAAGCATTAATAAAAGCAACAAAAAATATCGATAAAGTTATAGAAATAATAAAAAACAGTCAAGATTATAAAACAGCAGCTTATAATTTAATATCAGAACTACAGATAAATTATAAACAAGCAGAATACATCCTTAATTTGCAATTACACAGATTGACAAAATTAGAGATAAATAAACTGTTAGAAGATTATAAACAAACTATGAAAAAAATAGAGGAATTGGCTCAAATCTTGGATAATGAAAAAAAATTAAAGGAAGTGATTAAAAAAGAACTAATAGAGATAAAAGAAAAGTATGGTAAAGAGAGAAAAACGGAGATAGCAAAGGATGATGATTTCAAGCAAATAAAGATTGAGAAACCCCAAATTGTTGAAGATTTATTAGTATTAGGTTTCTCTAACGGATACCTTAGTTCTTTTAAATCGTCGACCAAGTTAGAAAAAATATTTGCCAATGTTGGACCTTATAATTTTATTACTTCCCTTATTGAAATAGCTTCAAATCAAAAAATCATCGTATTTTTATCAAACGGAAAGTATGCAATATTTGATTTATCTAAATTTATAGATAGTTCTGTATTTTTACCAAAACTTTATAAAGCTGAAGATAATACCAAAGCAATATTTTTAACAACTACAAAAAAGATTCAAAAATATTCGAAATTTATAATTTTAACCAAAAAAGGAATAGTTAAAGCAGTTAATTCAAAAGAATTAGCCGATATAACGAGGATAAGTTTATACATTAAATTGGATGAAACTAAATCTGATGAAATTGAAAACAATCAAAAAGACGAAGTAATTAGAATTATGCCATTTCAAGAAAATTCATTCATTTTAGGTTTGACAGAGATGGGATACGCTTTTAAAGTAAACTCAAACGAAATACCAGAATACTCAAAAAGTTCAAAAGGTGTGAAAATTGTGGGTTTAAAAGAAAATGATAACATTTATTTAGCAGACGTTGTTAGTAATCTCTTTACTCCTAAAGTAGTTTTCCTTACAAATGATGGTATTTTGAGTATTGATAATATTGAAGTTTTATCACGAGGAAAAGCAATAACTGAAAAAAATAGAATTTTACCTAAGAATGTTAAGTTAAAAGCATCTCATTTTACAAGCACTGCCCTATTTTCAAATGATAAGTCAAAATATAATTTAGTATTTTCTGAAGATGGAGTTGTTTTGGTAAATAATTTTGACGAAAAACAAAATTTATTAAATAATGCAAATCTTGTAAATTATTTAGGTGAAGTTTCGATAAAAAAATTATAGCATACCCTGGTATAAGCCAATATTCCTACTAATATTAAGGTTCATTTGGGAAAATATTAGTAAAAGTTATTTTCAGATTCAAAGTGAGTTGTTTAGATAATCTACCTAATTCTCCTATAATATTAGCTGTTAATTATCATAGTTACATGGTTTCTAACTTTCTATGAATCTATTCCTGTTGCCAATTCCTACTAAATCATACATCCAAAGATCGATAGAATTATTAAAACAAGGAAGAAAGATAACATAAAGATTTACCTCAAAAAGAACTACACATCTTATTTGCCAAAACTGTTTTAGAAAGAAGAGTGGTGATTTAAATGAAAAAACTATACGATTTTATCTACAATTTGCAAAGAAAATTTCCAGACAAGGTTAATCCGAATGATAATTCCCGAGTTTGCTATTTTTTATTATGCAGTTAATTTTGTAGGAGGAGTAGTAGTTTCCACAAACAGTAATTCCAAGGTTGCAGCAATATTAAAAGAAAATTTTCCAGTTTTTTACAATCTACGGAAATCTACAAATTTTGGGATAGTTATCTTAAATAACAAAGAAGATAACCAAAATAAAAAAAATATGGATTTAAAAAAGTTAGGCTTCAATTGATGGAAATATAAAGTAAAGATATAACGATTTGGCAGTTATAATTTATACTTTTAGGTATAATAAGATTTCCTAAAGATGCGATGTTAAATAATTACAACATAATATCAAATGTTGTTGCTGTTCAACAAGTTCTTGATTTGTTAATCGATGATGTATTCGTTGGTGCTTTACCATTATTTCATGCTTTTGGTCAAAGGTCATGTATGAACTTACCGTTATATCTTGGTTGCAGCGTGGTTTTTATTGCTAGTTTTATCCCTCAGCAAGGTTTATCCTTCTGAGGTTGAAAAAATGATATTGGGTTTTGGAGGAATTTTAGAATGTGCTGTAATTGGGAAAAAAGATAAGGATAGAGGAGAAGTACTATTGCTTTTGTTGTTCTTCAGATAGATACGAAAGAATTGTTATCATATTTAAGGAAAAATTTGGCTCCTTACAAAGTGCCTAAAGAAATAATAATAAAAGAAAGGTTTCCAAAATCAAATACAGGTAAAGTTATGAAGAGAGAATTAGTAAAAGAAAAATAGATAAATAAAAAAGGGGTGCCTGAAGCACCCCCCACTTTAAGTTTTAGTAAGTCCTTAGTTTATCCAAATCCGAATAGTTTCTTAACGCCTTCAAAAATTCCTTTACCTACCTCAACTATTCCACCAACTATACCGCCTGCTACTTTACCGATAAATCCTCCAACTGCTTGACCAAGGGCACTTCCTCCAATACTACCAACAATACCTCCAAGTAATCCACCAACCAATGTTCCAACACCTGGGAATATAGCAGTTCCTAAGGCAGCCCCGATAGATGCACCTGCTTGCCAACCAACAAATCCTCCGGCAATTCCACCTACTGTTCCACCAACAGATCCACCAATTGCCATACCATAATCTATTGCATTAGGTGGTTGTAATGGAGCAGGGAAAGGAGGTAATCCTCCAAGTGGAGGAGGAAATCCGATTGGTGGATATGGCATTCCCCCAAATGGAGGTGGAAGTGGAGAACCACAATATGGTGGGAAAGAAGGAACTCCACCAAAACCTGGGAATCCCCCACCTATCGGACCAAATATTGGTGGTTGATGGCAACCACATTGTTGTGATTGCAATAATTGAATTAGTAACATTATTAATTGTATTATAATGAATGGTGGTATTTGTGGTTGGCAACAACCACCTGGCATTATACCCATTCCTATGTTTATATTTACATTAGTTAAGTTATAAGCCCTATATGCATTTAATATTGTTTCCACTTGTTGTTGTCTTATAAGTGATAGCCAAGCTCCATCACCATACAATCCTGGTCCTGGCATCATATTTTTTCACCTCCTATTTTTTTCTTCATTATATATATAACATAAACATAAAAAAATGAAAATATTCTGAACCTTTTTTAACATTTTTTTTACATTTCTATTTACTATTGTAAAATAAGTAAAGTATTCAAAAAAAAGGAAAGAGATAATGAATAGTGAAAAATATAAATGAAAAGTAAAAAATGGGTAAGATTTATATTTTTCCACTGATTAATGTTGTACTAATGCCCGGAAACATAGTGGGAATAATTATTAATGATGAAAAATTATTGAATAATCTTTCATCTCATGAAAGGAAATTTATAGCATCTTTAGTTAAAGATGAAAAAAAATTAGAGCTTAATGATTACGGATGTTTATGCGAAATAATAGGAATGCAAAAGTTATCTAAAAATACTTTTATCTTACAATTAAAAGTATCAAAAAGAGTAAAAATAGGAAAAATAGAATTCGATGATATATACCCATTTACAGAAAATTACAAAGTATTAGAAGAAAATATAGAAGATGATCCTATTACCAAAGAAAAGCTTCTTAGTTTAGCACAAAAATATATACCCTTCCTTAACTACGAAAACATTTCATCTTTAAGGGACAAAGATCTATGCTCCTTAACAGATATTATCGTTTCTATAATGAAAGCTAATATAAAGATAAAACAACAATTTTTAGAAGAACCTATGTGTTTAATAAGAGCCCAAAAACTAATAGAATTATTAGAACAAATATTGAAAAGATGGCCAGGTAAAATAATTATCCTGAAAAGCTTCCTACCAAAACCATTACCAACAACCATTTACCTAACATGATTTTAAAACAAGAAAAAGGGAAATTAATAATAAAAATAGATAAATTGGAACAAAATGAAATAATAAAAAAATTAGAAGAATTTACAGTTAAAGGATTAAAAGAGATAGCAGAAAAAAACCAAGTTATACTCGATTTAGGTGACTTGGGATTAAACGAAGATGATTTTAAAAACTTAATTAAAATTTTTTATAACTTTTCAATCCCTATTGATTCCATAAGAAATACTAACCCTATAACTAAAATGATTTCGATAAATTATGGGATACCTGTGGATGCTCCTTCAATAATTAATACTCAAAATAAACTTAATCCTCGTGCTAATCCCATAAAAGATGAAATTCCTAAAATAAATAATGATAAAACAAACAAATCTCAAAATTTATCTGCACCCACCTTGCCTAACCTAAACCAAGAAACAAATGGTATATTGATATACAGAAAAAATGTCAGGAGTGGTTCAGTACTGGAAAGTGAAAAAACAATTTTACTAATAGGTAACGTTAATCCAGGAGCAGAAATAAAAAGTTCAAACAGTATTATAATTTTAGGTAAATTAATGGGGACAGCACACGCAGGATACCCTAATAATCCTAACGCAATCATCTTTACACTTAAACTTAAAAATCCTCTCATAAAAATAGCGGATATGGTAGCCGAATTCGATGAAGAATCTATAAAAAAACAAGTTAAATCCAGAGAAATTTCTAACATCCTATTTTATTCAGACAATAACTCCATAAGGATGGAAATAATAAAAGAACAAAAGGAGTGAAGGAAAAGTGGAAAAACTAAAAAGATCAATAGTCGTTACTTCAGGGAAAGGCGGAGTTGGTAAAACTACAATTACCGCCAATATAGGAGCTGCATTGGCAAATATGAACTACGGTGTTGTTTTAGTTGATGCTGACGTTGGACTTAGAAATTTAGATTTAGTATTAGGATTAGAAAATAGAATAGTTTTTGATTTACTTGATGTAATAGAAAACAGATGCAGAAGTTATAAACAAGCATTAATAAAGGATAAAAGGATAGGTAATCTTTATCTACTTCCAGCACCACAAACAAAACAAAAAGAAGACGTCCCAATAGAAAAATTCAAAGAATTAATAGAAGAAATAAGAAATGATTTTGATTTTGTTATAATAGACTGCCCTGCAGGAATAGAACACGGCTTCAAAATGTCAGCCGAAGCTGCAATCGAATCCATAGTTGTAACAACTCCCGACCTTTCGTCAATAAGAGACGCTGATAGAGTTATAGCTACTTTAGAATCTATGGAAAAAAATCCACCAAAATTGATAATTAATAGACTTAAGAAGCATATGGTAAAAAAATCTCAGATGTTATCAATTGAAGATATCCTCGAAACTTTAAATGTAGAATTATTAGGAGTTGTTCCCGATGATGAATATATAACCATCTCAACAAATAATGGAGAACCCGTAGTCTTAAACAAAACTAAACCCCTTTATAAGTATTTTCATAACATAGCTCAACGAATTATAGATCCACAAGTCGCTTTAGAAAACCCATTCAATGAAGGAAACATTTTCCAAAAATTCGCCAGCTTAGTGGGATTAAAGAAACCAAAGTAGGAGGGAAAATAATGTCTCTACCTTCCTGGCTCGAAGAATTAATAAAAGTATTCAAAAAAGAAAAAAAATCATCCAAAATAGCTAAAGAAAGACTGCAGCTAGTTATAGTCCATGATAGATCACAAGAAAAAAATGAAACAATCGAGAAATTAAAAGAAGATTTAATAGAATTACTATCAAAATACAGGGATGAAGTAGAAACAGAAGAAATGGATTTCGTTATAAAAGCTGATAACAAAAGAGTATCCTTAGTCGCATCAATACCACTAAAAACCAAAACTATTTCAAAACATTAATGGGAAAGTTAGAATATGCATATTCATGGCTTATAGCAATATTGGCTTTACTCGTTTCAATAAACGTGGGTTCTATACTCACATTCTTCCTCTTTTTAACTATTTTCTCTACTTTAATAATATCTCTTATCTATCCCCTAATAATTAGAAAATATATAGAAATAGAAAGATTTTCAATACAATCAACAAACATCTACAAAGGCCAAAACTTTAAAATTAAAATCTTTATAAAAAATAACTCATCACTACCAATTATACTACTAAAAATAAAAACAAATGATAAACATTTAGAACAAAAAGAGTCAACTATTTTCTATATAGAATCTAAAAAAATAAAAGAACATACCTTAGAATTAAAAGCTATAAAAAGAGGTTTTATAGATAATTTAGAAATACTAATTAATATTAGTCTTTTCTTTGATTTATTCCCATCGATTAAAAAAAATATAAATACTTCTTTTTATATTTATCCTAACTTCTCAGCAATAAATTATACCAATATTTTACCTTCACAAGACACAAACTTAGGATTAATATATAAATTAACAGAGGAAGGAGAATTTTTTGCAATAAGAGACTATCAATTTGACGATATAAAAAAAATATCATGGAAACATTGGGCTAAAACGGGAAAATTAGTAGTTAAACAAAAAGCACAGTACACAACCCCAAAATTATTCTTCATTATATTTAACCTATCTACAGAAGAGTCTAAAGATGAAGAACTTGTAGAAAAAACTAATACATTTTTTAAATATCTGCTTTCACAAAATATAGAAATATATGCAACAACTTTAGAAAGACAAGATGAATACCAACACATAACAAACCTAAAGAATTCCTTAGTTTTTCTATCTAAATTGGAATTTTTAAAAAATAAAGAAATTCCAAGTAATATCAAAAAAATAAATGAAAATAACACATTCTTTATTGTTAATAAGGATCTAAATTTAAATGTCCCTAAAATAAGTTTTTAGAAGTACCATTTTGTCTTAAAAAATCATCCTAAAAATGTAAAAAAAATGTAAAAAAATTTTCAATCTATTAGGGAAAAAACAAAAAATAACAAAATTTAAAATAGAGGGTGTTACTATAAAATGATAAAAAAAAAAGAAGGATTTTACCTTTACTTATGGTTAGGACTTTTTGCATTATTTATTAGTTTTTTTGGTATCGTTCTATTCAATTACGTAGGAGCGGATATCAAAGCAACTAGGAGCATTTACCAAGACTCCAGACTCTACTATGATATAAAATCAATTCTAGTATCAATTACAGAAATATACAGAGAAAGTAACTTCAACTCCCCCAATAACCCTTCAATTCGAAGAGGACAGTATGAATACAAAAATGGATCAAAAAGATATCAAGTTGATTATGAAATCAATCCATTAAATAGCACCCATTTACTAATTGAAATTCATGAGAATAACAAACTACGGGCAAGAGGAATTGTTAAATGGAGAGAAAACATAAGTGATTTTGCTCTTATTACAGCAAAAAATAATGAAGAGTTTAAATCAAATTCATTCTATTCTTCTGCAGCAATTTTCTCTAACACCATAACTATACCCGAAACTAACAGATTTATTTTTAATAAAGTAGTAATAAATGAAGATACAATAGTAAATGGAATAGGTCCACTTAATAACCTACAGGAAATGCAAAAATTTGCTCAATTTATCGAAATTAATAACTCTCTTAACGATATAATTCAATACTATAATCAAGTACTAAACGAAGTATATGACAAAATTGTTACACCCTTAAACTCAACATATACTTCGCAATACTCTAATGCAGGAAATGTTGTTTTAACACCATATGGAGGAATATATATCAAACGAATAAATACACTTCAAGCAATAAAAATAAACTTCTCAATTCAAAATGGTAATCAAATCATAGAATTCTTCGGAATACAAAATAATAATATTACCGGTCGCATTGCAACATTTAAACATATATTACAAGAACCTGACGTAGTTACCTTACAAAATGGAAATGAAGTAATTTCAAATGATAATACCATAATCAATAGCATTAGATCTCATAACCCCTACATAGTAATAAACCCCATATCAAAAATATTACAACACAATGATCTTTATACAATCTACACAAACCTAAATATGGATAACACCATAATATACAGCGAAATACCTTTAGAAATAGGAAGTGATGGTCCTGACAACCCTAATAATGCTACAATAAACACAAAAATAATGATAATAACTCCTAACAATATTATCATCAAAAATAACATCCTTTACTCCCACTTTAATAATCTATCAAATTACATTAATCAAATAGAAAACAATAATACAATCAATTTAAGAGATAGTAACGATCTATTACGAATAATAGCAGATAACATAACTTTTGATACATCTGAATTCCAACAAACTGATACTAACAAAAATACAATGTGCTTGAATGGACAGTTTGTAGCAATGTTTAGTAGAAATAGTCAAGTGAGAATTACTAACCCTAGCAACATTTCCAATTTCTTCATCTTTGGATCTCTACAAGCATCACAGAGAATGAACTTTGATCAAAATTTTCAAGAAAGATATATATTAGATGGAAGACTTACTACTTTAGACCCAACTCTATCAATTATTATTGATAACATAGACAATTCTATATACCTTAATAAAGTGAGTGTCTTGGGAATAGAAATATTGAGCAAATAAGGGGGTGAATTTATGAAAACAAAAAAAGGAATTACTATCGTTGAAGTCGTAATTAGTTTTACTATTGCTCTTATACTCATCATGTCCCTATATATGATAGTTTACTGGGGAACTAATACAAACACCATAAACAATAAAATAATAAGAATAAACAACGCAATGACTTTTATTCAACAAGATATGCTTAATAATACACCATTGTATTTCGAATTACAATCAAACGGTTCCATAAACCCTAAGCAAAATATCAACGATATATTAAAAACAAGATTACAACAATTCAAGTTAAATGATCCCATCATCATAAACGTGAGATTGGTAAGCTTTCAAAGAGAAAGAATAAACAATTCATTACAACAATTCAATAATATATATAGAGTAAGGATAGAAATAGAATGGATACATAAAGGACAAAATAGACGTTATCAAACCGATTTTCTTATTAGCGACTATAGCCTAAAAAAAATCTCTTCCTCACAAGATCCCGTATCAACCAGCCTTAGGATTAATTTACCAAATAACTACTATTCGCCCGTAATCAGAGAAACCTATGTTGATGGCATTCCTGGTGTTAATCCAGGCACTCCTTCTAGTCCAGGCACTCCTTCTGACCCAGGCACTCCTTCTGACCCAGGCACTCCTTCTGACCCAGGCACTCCTTCTGACCCAGGCACTCCTTCTGAGCCAGGCACCCCCTCTGACCCAGGTGGAGGTTTTGGAGGTGGAGGATGTTTTGAAAAAGGAACACTTATACCTGTCTGCAAAAATGGAAAAATTTTAACCAAAAATATTGAAGATATAAATGAGCAAGATTTTGTTGTATCTTTCCATAATAACCAAATTATGCCCATAAAAGTCGAAAAGTTACATGCACACGAAGGAGAATTCCAAATTGTTCAAATTCAAACCAAATCAGGATTGACCTTCAGAGCAACACATAATCATCCTGCAATAGTTAATAACTGTCTCAGAAAATTTGGAAAGCTACAAATTGGAGACTATATCACTATTCTAAAAGATAATCAAATAATTACCGACCAGATATCCAATATATCCACACAAATAATCAAAGGTAAAGTATATTCTATTGAGATTGAATCAAATGAAAAATATTGCTATAACCACTTTATAGGAAATAATGATGCTTTTATGTTAGTAAACTGTGGTATGATGAAAATTAGTAAAGTATTAGCTAATCTATGTGTTTCAACTCTTTCATTAATTACAAGCATAGCTATAGGAACAGTAGTTAAAACCTATGGATTACCAGGAGGTTCACAAACAAAATAATAAAAAAGATACTATAGAGAAATTCCACGTAATGATAAATTACTAAAGAAATCAATACACATCTAAACTATAACCAAAGATTCATGATCACCATTTTCATTTTTTTAACCCTTCCAGTTTTCTTTCTACACTTTTTAAAGATAATTTTAGTTTATAGATAATTTTGTATGTTTACCATGAAACATCTATTTGTTTTGATAAAAATTTATTATCTATTAAACCTTATAAAATCTCAATATTTCTTTTCTAAAATTGCATTAAATTCATTTTCACAATCACAGCAACATTTGCAATAGTTACAGATTGAACATTTTATACCATAACAATCCAAACAATCACATTCTTCTTTATTTTTGCAAGAACAGTATCCACTTTCTGTACAACATCTACAGTTGTATCCTTCGCATTTACAATTCCTACACTTACATAATAACATGATTAAGTTCATCAAAAAACGTAGATTATCAACAATCCTTTCCTGATAACCTCACAATGGTTCGGACATTTTGTCATAATAAAACCCTTCACTTTACCACTACTTTAGTGATAACCAAATTATAAATCAAACTCTTTAACCCGCACATGTATACCAGCATTCTTGCAATGATTTTATTAAAAAATTTTAAAAAACTATTTGTAATTTAGTTAAATTTTGTCTATGTCCTCTTTTCTTTCTGTATCTTTTTTTGGGAGTATATTTGAAGTCTACGATTTTAGGGCCTTTAAAGTGTTCTAAAACCCTGGCTTTTATAGTTTTGTTAAGATAAGGCTTACCTACTTGCAATTCTTTTCCATCATAAAAGAGTAACGTATTTTTAATTTCTATTTCTTTCCCCACTTCTTCATCTATTTTTTCAGTAGTGATTACTTGCCCATTTTCTACTTTGTATTGATGTCCTTTCACCTCTATTATTGCAAACACGCTTACCACTCCTTAACTTTTGGGTTCTATTAATAACAATTCTATAATCTTCCAAAACTGTCCTTCTTTAATTTACATTCTAATTGGGAATTGAATAGCAAACTTAGAATAATATTTATTAAACTCTGCGGTTAGGCCCAACCTCACTTTTCTATTTTGTTTATCTTGATAAAATGCACCAAATCTTAAGGTAAATTCAGATAGATTATTTTGGAAAATATAATCAGATCCTTGCAAATTTTCAATTACCTGAATTTCCTTGTTATTCAAAAGAAAATATCCCCTCACAGTAAGGAAAAAGATATCTGTATTTGTAAAATCAATTTTATCAATCCCTAAATAAAATTGATCAATACTTTGTTGATCTACTTTTATATTTTTTTGCCATAACAAATTTTGAGTATTAGTTACATAATTCAATTTAGAAAGAATATTATTTTCAAATCCCAAAACTATATTTTCTTTATTTCTTGTTTTCCAAGAAAATTCTAATCTAAAGTTTTTAGTATTAGAATTAAATTTTAGTGTTTCTTGAACACTTAAATCAACCCCTGTGTAAGAATTAATTTTATTACTCAAATTATAATTATTAAAATTTGCAAGCACATAAAATTTTGCTTGATCAAATAAAAAGTAAAGTCCATAACCTAAATAATTTGTTTTTCTTTCAAAAGGTATTTGACTTCGAAAGTAATTTTGATTTGAGGATTCCACTTTTCCTGTAGATATAATTACACCCAATTTCATATTTTCTTTTAGGTATTTGTCGGCAACAAAATTAGTTCCCCACAATTTACCATCAAAGTTAAATTGATTAGATTCAAATTTCTCAAAAACATTGAAATTTCTTAATTTTACGTTTTTAGAAAATTTTGATTCCTCACTATCGCTACTTAAGTTCAATACAACTTGATTCCTTATGTGCTCAGAAATATTTGTTCCAATAATAAAATCCTGGATTCTACTGCTATTAGCAATACTACTTCCACTTGCTGAATTTATAGTAAAGATAATAGAAGAATTATCTCCTACATTATCAAACCAGGAGACTTTAATATTAGGGTTAAGTACAAAATGGCTTACAAAGTTTAGATCAAACTGACCACTGACATTGGACCCTTGGTTTTCTATTAAATAGTAGGGTTTATTTAAATGTATATCTTGCCCTACATAAAGGTGTAAAATAGTATTGTTTAGATTCAAGTTAGAAGCATTATATACAAGTATTGGTCGCAACATAGTATTCGGATCACCGTTAATAAAGTAAGCAAAATTCAACAATTCAGCATTAGAATTATTTACGATTATGTGTCTTACATTATTATCCAGATCCATCAATACTGGAGTTTGAATTTGTATTGGATTAGTCCAACCTGATTGAAACAAATTTATTCCTGCAGCAGAAAAGTTATTCACAGTACTCCCCTTAACTCTTATCATTCCTGTATTTAAAATACTTCCTGAATTTACGTTAGCAAAATAAATTCCACTCGTAGAATCAACAGTTCCACTAAATGAACTATCCCAACTATTAAAAACATTTATTATTCCATTATTTGAAACATTAACAAAATTACATCTAAAAACAGCAATACCATCATTGGATAAAAAATTGTAGTTAGATCCCGATAGTAAAATATCCGTTTGAATTAAACCACTATTTTGAATATTTACAACATTATTTGTATTATTAGGATTATAAACCAATAATGCTTGATTACGAAATAAAGAGGCAAGGGAATTAGTTGAATTAGCAATATTGAAAATATTTCCATCGTTGGAAAAATTAACATTTATAGAGTTAGAAAAAGATAAAGAATTAAAAGTATAATTATATACTCCTCCAATAATTTGAGTATTTTGAAGATTGATCGTATTTTGAATATTACCAGAATTTTGAAAATTATCTGCGATTTTCGTATCAAAAGAAGTTAAAGAAAAATTATATAGATTATCTATGTTAGAATTTTGAACATTTATATTGTTAGTTATATTTCCTATATTTTGGATATTAGAAAAATCAACGTTAACTGAATATAGAGAATAGTTATAAAAATTTCCTGTCGGTTGATTTGTTATATCAATGTTATTATTAATAATACCATTATTTTGCAAAAAAGAATTTTGACTATAATTTACCCAATTATATCCAACCCAACTAACAACGTTTATAAAATTAAACCCTAATAAATTCTGGTTATTAATGTTTGCATAATTAGATATAGTGGAATTGTTGGTGAAAGTTGATGAACTACCACTTCCAGTTCCTCCATAAACATAGGTAGCAAAATTATGATTCCAACCGTTATTAAAAGAAGAAGAAAAGGTATTATTAAGATTAGAGTTAATCGTAAGTGTAGATGAATTAATAATAGGAGGATTAATTACAGTAAAACCAAAAGGACTTCCATCAATAGATGCTGCTGTGTGAACTTGATTCCCCGCATAGACAATATTTAAAAAAAGCAAAAAAATAATAAACGAAAAAATAGTTAAACTTAAAATTACTTTCATACCCAATCACCCTTCCCTTTACTATTTATTATTGTTAAAATTTTTATTACTTTCTTTTTGAATTCTATTAAATTAATTCTACAGCCCTCTTTTATTATCCTCCATTAAATATTTAAAAAAGAAAAATAAAACAATTGTAGAAATAATATAAAATGATGAAATTAGGGCAAATAGGGTTAGGATACTGGGGAGAAAATATATTCAGAAATCTTTTAAAAATCGACAAAGTAAACTCAATTACTATATTTGATGAAGATAAAACAAGAATCAATTACATTATTGAAAAATACAAAGGAGTAAAAGAAATTTTGGTAGCAGAAAAAAAGGAAGATCTAATAAACCTCGATTGTATTTTTATATCCACTCCCGCAGCAACACATTATGACTTAGCAAAGTTCTTTATTGAAAACAAAAAACACATCTTCGTAGAAAAACCACTATCCCTAAAAGTTAGCCAGGCAATAGAATTAAAAGAACTATCAAAAAAGAATGGAGTAATCTTAATGGTAGGGCACCTACTGCTCTACCACCCAGCAGTAAAAAAAATCAAACAAATAATAAAAGAAGGATCCTTAGGAAGAATATACTACATTTATTCAAACAGGTTGAATCTAGGTAAATTAAGGACAGAAGAAAACATACTGTGGTCTTTCGCACCACATGATATATCCGTAATCCTTTATTTATTGGAAGAAGAACCAAAAAATGTATCCGCATTCGCATCAGCACATATAAACCCAGAAATTTTTGATATAACACTTACAACTCTGGAATTTTCTAATAACATTAAAGCCCATATATTCGTTAGTTGGCTAAACCCATTCAAAGAACACAAAATGACAATCATAGGATCAAAAGGAATGTTAGTTTTTGATGATCTAACAAAAGAAAAATTATTTTTCTACCCACACAAAATAGAATGGAAAGAAGGAAAGATACCAGTTGCAAACAAAGCAGAATACCAAACAATAGAAATTGAAAACTCTGAACCTTTATACAATGAATTAACGCACTTTTTAGAATGTATAGAAAAAAATTCGGAACCTTTAACTAATGCTGACGAATCTATTAGAGTGTTAAAAATAATAGAAAAAGCAGAGAATTACATAAAAAATAACCGAGAAAGAAAAAATCAAGAAAGAGAATATTTCATCCATGAAAGCAGCTATATAGATGAAAACGTTGAGATTGGTAAAAATACTAAAATATGGCATTTTTGTCACGTTTTAAGAAACACAAAAATAGGAGAAAATGTTATATGTGGGCAGAACGTAATGATTGGTCCTGATGTGATTATCGGTAATGGTTGCAAAATACAGAACAATGTTTCAATATATAAAGGTGTTGAATTAGAAGATGATGTTTTTTGCGGTCCTTCCTGTGTATTCACAAATGTATATAATCCAAGGGCTTTCATCGAAAGAAAAAATGAATTTAGGAAAACATTGGTAAAAAAAGGAGCAACAATAGGAGCAAATGCAACAATAGTGTGCGGAGTAACTATCGGGAAATATTCTTTCATAGGTGCAGGAGCAGTTGTTAATAAAGATGTACCTGACTATGCTCTTGTTGTAGGAGTACCTGCAAAACAAATAGGATGGGTATGTAAATGCGGAACACGACTAAAATTTGAACAAAACTACGCAGTATGCCAATATTGTCAAAACGAATATAAATTAGAAGAAAATAAAGTTATACCTGTAAAAGAAAAATAGAGGTGATTGAAATGTTAAAAAATATTACAGAAAAAAACAAAATTTTTTTAACAATTTTACTTCTATTTATTTTTACAATCAATATTTCCTTTGCACTAAGTGTATCACCTAACAACGAATATTGCTGTTATCTTTATTTGTATAACAAATATTACCTTTTCGATCTAAAAGAGAAAAAAATAATAAAAAACGTTGAAATGCCTGATTACTATGACAATGTATTTTTCATTTCAAAAGATAAAGTTGCCTTTGTAAAAGGTCAAAAGATAGAAATTATGGATAGCTTAATTTTAAAACCAGAGGCACAATTTAATTTTAATCAAACAATTAGAGATCTAAAAGTTGTAAAAGAAAACGATACAGAAAGTTTCTTCCTTATATTCACTGACTACTCTATTAGATATTTTAAATATGACAAAAACAAGGGCATAATTAATTTAATAACTCAAAAAGATTTAGTAAAATATCATGACTCATTAATCAAAGATAATGAAATATTCGTTGCTGACAATATGTTTATCTCTATTTTCAGAGAATCATCGTTTCTTTTCTTTAAATGGCTGAGTTCAAAAAAAATAAAACTTGAAGATGTTGTTTATAGTTTAGATGTAGGGAAAAATAAATACGCAGTTCTATATTATGTTTCTACAAGCAAAAGAAAAGTTTCTTTTTATACACTAAATGGAATGGAAATAACAACAAAAGAATTGGAAGGTAATTACCAAAAATTGTGGTTCGACAAATCTGAAAAAGAAGTTGTTCTTTTTGATAATTCAAACAGTATTAAAATACTTTCTCAAAATGGGGAAATAAGGGAAAGCAACATATATGGTGGAAAAATAGACCAAATGCAAAAATTCAACGAAGGATTCATATTAGTAGTAATAGAAGACAAACCCAATTTTGTTATTTTAGATAGTAATTTTAATATGTAAATCTAATAACAATCTTCATTTCTTAAAACCCTACCTATTTTTTCAATAGAGAGTATCTTTTCATATTCCCAAAAGAGTGTTTGGAATATCTTTGTTGAAATTTTTTTGTAAGGGAAGTTTGTGTAAGGAAGGTTCGCGAAAAAGGGGTGAAAAATGATGAAACTCATTATTCCAGCTTTAATCTTAGCACTTATATTTTCTTTAAGTTATTCCAAAACTATAAGTATTTTAATAGGTGGGTCATTAGATGGATGGAAAGAGATAGCAGACGATTTCTGCAAACAAACAGGAATAAAAGTAGATGTAGTCCAAGGCCCTCCATCTACAGACGGAAGAGAAATAATGTATTCTATTTCTTTATTGACTAAAACAAAAGGTTTTGATATAGTTTATTTGGATGTTGTATGGCTAGGTAAATTTGCATCTGCTTCTTGGCTTACTCCGATATCGAATTTCGTAGATCCTTTGAAATATTTTAAAGAAAATAATTTAGCTGAATCGAGTTTTCTCGCATCCCTATATAAAGATACATTTTACACAGTTCCCATAAAAGCAGATGCAGGCATCCTTTACTACCGTAAAGACTTATTAGAAAAATATGGCTATAATGTGCCACAAACATGGGAAGAATTAAAAAATATAGCGTTGAAAATTAAAGAAGAAGAAAGAAAACAAGGAAACATAATAGAAGGATTTGTTTTTCAAGGTAAACAATATGAAGGATTGGTATGTGATTTTTATGAAGTACTCAGAGGAATGGGATATGAGTTAATAGGTCAAAAAGAAGGGAAATTCGTAGTAAAAATTAAAGAAGATGAATTAGAAAAAGTGTTGCAATTTTTTAGAAGTTTAATAGAGGAAGGAGTAAGTCCTCAGTCAGTGGTTAATTATGAAGAAGAAGAGTCAAGAATAGTATTTCAGCAAGGGAAAGCAGTTTTCGCCAGAAACTGGCCATATGCTATAAAAATGTTGGCAGAAGATGAAAATATGAAAGACAAATTCGGTGTTTCTGTTCTACCAGGTAAAAATCCTACGCTTGGAGGATGGGCACTGGCAGTTTCTAAATACTCACCAAATCAAAAAGAAGCCTGGATGTTCATCGATTTTGTCGTAAAAAACGGATTAAAAACACTTTTTCTAAAACGTGGAGATATACCAACAAAAATCGATTTATTCCAAGATCCTGCAATAAATCAAAAACTACCTTATTATGATGTTATAATGGAATCGATAGATTTTTCAAAGCCTCGAACAATACACCCTCTTTATCCAAGAATTTCCAATATAATCCAAATTTATGTAAGTGGAGTTTTAGCAGGAAAAATAAAACCCAAAGAAGCAGCAAAAAAAATGATTAACGAAATACAAAAAATTATTTCTTTATGAA
This sequence comes from bacterium, assembly GCA_030549815.1. Lineage (GTDB taxonomy): Bacteria > DRYD01 > DRYD01 > DRYD01 > DRYD01 > DRYD01. The sequence goes on from JAUQQQ010000005.1 coordinate 42,597, forward strand.
AGGAAACAAGATATTTATTCAGAATTATATGTAAGTATGGAAGCAACGATAGATTTCAAATTAGCCGATAAAGTGTCAAAATTGATAGATGAAGTTAATAAAGTGATCGTGGGCCAGAGAAGTGTTATTTTGAAATGTATCTTAGCATTACTTGTTGATGGTAATGTTCTAGTAGAAGGTGTTCCTGGTTTAGCCAAAACATTGATTTTTAAAACCTTAGCTTATGCAACAGGTGGAACATTCAGGAGAATTCAATTCACACCCGATTTACTACCAGCAGACATAACAGGAACAAGGGTTTTCAACCCCCAAACATTAAATTTTGAAGTAGTATTGGGTCCCATATTCGCAAACTTTGTTTTAGCAGATGAGATAAATAGAGCTCCTGCAAAAGTACAAAGTGCTCTTTTGGAAGGAATGCAAGAAAAACAAGTAACCATAGGAAACCAAACTTTCCCATTGCCACGGCCATTCATAGTAATGGCTACACAAAACCCCATAGAAAGTGAAGGAACTTATCCACTTCCAGAAGCCCAATTGGATCGCTTCATAATGAAAGTTAAAATAGATTACCCTACTTTTGTTGAAGAAAAGGAAATACTAAGACGAATGCAAAGTAATTTTGACGTACCTAAGGTGGAAAAAGTAATAGAAATAAACGAAATCATAGATTTACAAATGGAAGTCGAGAAAATAAAGGTAAGCACTAAGATTGAAGATTATATAACAAAACTCGTTTTTATTACAAGAAAACCACATTTATATGGTTTAAATGCTTTATCTAAGTATATAATGTATGGAGCAAGTCCAAGGGCAACACTGGCATTTATCAAGCTCTCTAAAGCCCTTGCTTTCATAGACAAAAGGAGCTTCGTAATACCAGAAGATATCGAATATCTCGCTTTCGACGTATTAAGACATAGAATAATCCTAACTTATGAAGCACAAGCAGAAAACATAACAACAGAAGATATAATCCTTACAATCATTAAATCACTACCTAAAGTATGAAAGGAGGTTAAAATTAATGTATATTAATAAGCAATTTTTGTTTGATCTCCTTAACGCAATAGGACCCTCAGGATATGAAAAAGATGTTAGCAAAATATGGAAAGAATATGTATCGAAATTTGCAGACAATGTATTTACTGATTTTCATGGAAATTCATTCGCACAAATCAACAAAGGAGCAAACATCAGGTTCCTAGTAGCAGGTCATATAGATGAAATCGGCTTTATGGTATCACAAATAACAGAAGACGGGTTCATAAAATTCATCCCAATCGGTGGATGGGATACACAAATCCCACAGGGCCAGAGAGTATGGATTAAATCCTCTAAAACAGGAAAAATAATAGAAGGTGGAATAGGCAAAAAACCTATACATTTATTAAAAGATGAAACTGAAAGAAATAAAGTAGCAAAAATAGAAGATTTATGGATAGATATAGGAGCTTCGTCTAAACAAGAAGTAGAGGAGATAATTTCAATAGGAGACCCTATAGTTATTGCTGCGTCAGCAAAAGAAATTCTTAATAATAACATAATGTCAAGAGCTATAGATAACAGAGTAGGGGCTTTCACTGTTGCAGAAGCACTGAGATTAGCCAAAGAATTAGGAGTTAAATCCGATATAGTTAGCGTAGCTACAGTTCAAGAAGAAATAGGCTTAAGAGGAGCATATACAAGTGCATACAGAGTTAATCCACACGTAGGAATAGCAGTAGATGTAACTTTTGTATCAGATGATCCTGGAACTAAAGAATCAGCAAAAATAATCGGAGAAATCAAGGTATCAAAAGGAGCAGTCCTGACAATAGGACCCAACATTAATCCAAAGTTATTTGAAATACACAAATCAGTTGCAGAAAAACATCAAATCCCTTATCAAATTCAGCCTGCCCCCAGAGGAACAGGTACAGACGCTAACATAATTCAACTAACAAGAGAAGGACCTGCAACATCTTTAATATCAATACCTACAAGATACTTGCATACCCCAATAGAATTATGTAATCTTAACGATTTGGATAACGTCGTCAAAATCATAGCATACTCAATAAAGGAAATCGAAGAAAATTATAAACTCGAAGATTTAATCCCTTGGTAAAATAATTATCACACAAAATAAAAGAACCAGTTAAACATATTTTTCAATGATCTTTTTTAAATATTTTCACAAATATTTTAAATTTGTAAAAAAAAAAATACTTTTTACTCGTTAGTTTTTTTTTATATTCTTTAAAGACAGGAGTTGATTAAACTATGACAACAAGTAGTGTTAATAATAACCCAAGCAATAACACTACAAACACCAACAATTCGGTAAATACAAAACCTGTCCAAAGTCAAACAATATCATGTTCAACAACCACAGAGTCTACTTCAAATACAACAAAAGATAACATACATCTTAAATATCAAAATTTAAAAGATATTCAAGTAGATAAAGTAATTAGTGGAGAAACAAACAAAAAACCAGAAAACAATCAATCATCCATAGGAGTTAATTCCAACAGCTTAGTTAATTCAGTAGGAGAAATATCAAACCAAATTGACCCCCATGCTCAAATATATCCATCCAACAACTACAGCCAAATAGGATATCCCAGAAAACCAGATACCGAACTCAAAGATACTCACCTATCTAACATCGTATCAAAAGACGTCCAAAACCAAAAACAAAACCCTCAAAAACCAGATACTGAACTCAAAGATACTCACCTGTCTAACATCGTATCGAAAGATATCCAAAATCAACAACAAAACAACATGGATGAAAATACAAAACAATTCGTAGATAAAGTAAATGATGTAGTTAATAATCCTGAAAAATATGCAAATCCATTTACAGGTAAGAATGGAAAAGGTGAGCAATGGAATAATTGGGGCCTTGGATTATTTAACACTTTAGCAGAAGGAAAGGATGAAGCATTAAAGCAAAAAGATGCTAAGGCGGCTCTTCAAAAACTAAGAGAAGAAGGTAGGTTAAGAACAGATTGGGATAACTTAGCTCCAGGGTCATACATTTTGTGGGATGAAGGACAATGGGGGAAAATAGGAGTCTTCACAGGAGAAAGAAATGAAAAAGGAGAACCATTAATAGTCATTACTGGAAATGGACAAGGAGATTTTACAGGTATAAAGAAAATCCCACTATCAGAAGCAGAAAAAATTCTCGGAGCCAAACCTGAAGGCTTCGCTTTACCACAGTTTGGAAATAACCAAACTCAACCTAATCAACCAAATCAAATTAACAACCAACCTAATAATGAACAAAATAATCCTTCACAAGTAAATCCAAACAATTCAGGGCAAGTATCATTCCCACCTGATATGGATCCTGCTCAAAGAGAAAAAATAGAAAGATATTTAGCAAAAGCCAATGACGCCCTTGTTAATCCTCAGAAATATAGAAACCCTGGTAATAAAATGACGGGAAATGGGGAACAATGGGACCTCTGGTGCTTAGGATTTGTCAATGAAATGGGTGACAAAAAAGATCCTTCGCTACAGCAAGACAGTGCAAAATTAGCATACTATGATCTTCTAAATAAAGGTAGAATAAGAACAGATTGGGATCAAATGGTACCAGGATCATACATCTTATGGGATGAAGGAGAATGGGGACATATAGCAATATACACAGGAGAAAAGAATGAAAAAGGAGAACCCATAGTGATAACAACTACTGGTTGGGGCGGAGTAAGCGGAATCCATAAAATGCCACTTTCCCAATTAATACAAATGATGGGAGCAAAACCAGATGGTTGGGCAATACCTAAATTATAAGAAATAAAAAATAAAGAAAATAAAGGGGGTTTCACAAAAGAAGCCCCCTTATTTTTTTATCAAAATTTTAGAAAATTCTTAATCATTCTCTTTCAAACATTTTGTCTATATCTTTAAAAGATATCTTAACCATAACATTTCTGCCATGAGGACAAAAATAAGGATTTAGTTCTTCCAATTCAATCAATTCATTGAATATTTTTAACAGTTCTTCTTCGGACAATTTATGTCCCTTCTTTACTGCAGCTTTACAAGCTACTTTAGATAATACATCCTTAATAATCTCTTCATCATCAAAAACAATGCTATCAAAATTATCAACTATAAATGAAACAGTTTCCCTAATGTAGTTAATATTAAAGATAGAAGGGAAAGAAAGGATAGACAATTCCTTTTCTTTTAATTCCGCCTCAAACCCCAACTTCCTTAAAAAATCAATGATTTCTTCTACATTTTCCTCTTCCTTCACTTTCAAAGTTATTGGTATAAGCAATTTTTGGATTTTTTGTTTTTCCTTTTCTTTGAAAATTTTTAATAACTTAGAATAAATAACTTTTTCATTAGCATTATGTTGATCAACAATAAAGAAATTATTTTCGAAAAGGACGAGGAAATAACAATTATCCCAATAATGAAGTAGTTTAGGCTTTTTTTTGTCTTCCAAATTATCAAGCTTAACTATTTGTATAACATTAGTTTTCATTTCTAACTTTTGGTCAGTATTTGAAAAATCCAATAAAGAAGGAGTATTTTTTTCTTGCACCTTATCCTCTATCTTTTCCTCTATTTTTTCAACTTTCTCTTCTATTTTTTGTGCTATATTTTTTAGATTCTGATACCAATTAATTTGTTCGCTTTTTTCCTCAACTCGCTGGTCAATAAAAATATTAGGTTTAGACAACAAGTATTTATTTATAAAGTTTTTAATAGTTTTTTGCAAGAAATCTTTAAGAAAAATAGGTTTAAGGAAACGGACTTCTAATTTTCGAGGGTGCACATTGCAATCAACGTCGTAAGGCGGTAATTCTATTGACACTATTCCCTCTATTCTCCCTCGTTCCCCTAAAACCGTTCTAAATGTATTTACAACTATCTTTTCTAACTCATTCATCAACACAATCCTCTTATTAACATAAACATAAAAGTTGTTTTTAGCAGTTTCAATTTTTTCGTCATATTTATAATTAGTTGATAAAACAAGAGTTATTTTGTAACCCTCTATCTCTTGGATTTGCAAAGCAACTTCTTTTATTCTAAAAATTTCTTTTACTCTTGATTCTAAAGTAGTAGGGATAAAATTATGTCTGAGTTTGTCTTCAACATATAAGGAAAACAGTATGTTGTTGTTTATTGCTGCAAATTGTTTAAAAGTATTCATTATGTTGTGTAATTCAATTTTCTCGGATTTAAGGAAATTTCTTCTAACAGGAGAGTTGAAGAATAGATCATTAACTTTTATAATCGTGCCGCTTTTTGGGTTAAAACTTGTAGGTTCGATTCTAATTATTTTTCCTTCACTTGCCACCAAGGTATATGCTTGTTCTTGCTCAAGAGTTTTGGATGTTATTTGAATGTTAGATATTTGTGAGATAGCGTATAGGGCCTCCCCTCTAAAACCAAAAGTTTGTATTTTAAGCAAGTCTTCTTCACTATTTATTTTGCTTGTTGAATATCTTTGGATTGTATAAGGTAGGTCATCTTTGTCGATACCAATCCCGTTGTCCCTAATTTCAATAAGTTTAAGGCCGCTATTTAAGATCCTAACACTTATGTTTGTTGAATTAGCATCTATAGAGTTTTCGATTAGTTCTTTTAGTGCATTAGATGGTCTTTCTATAACTTCACCGGCAGCTATTTTGGAAAAAACACTTTCAGGTAACTGCTTTATCCTACCCATTTCGTAATACCTTCCTCAGAAAAATCATCCACATATCCAAAAACTAGGCTCACATACGCACTTTATTAATATTATCCATCCCAATATCAAAGTCCTTTATTAATATTTAGTTAACAAAATTTTAACAAAATATCGTGTTTTTTTACATTTTTTTTACAATTATTCCACTTGACAAATCAAAAAAATTGATTATATATACAAAGGATGATAATAATTATCCAAAATAATACCTAAGTAAAAGGGGGTTAATACAAATGAAAAAAAAGAAAGGTATAGTTTTAATGATAACCATTGCATTTTTAACAGTTCTAATAGCAGTTGTAATTCTTGCCCTTAACTCTTACAACTCAAGGTTTTCTTCAAACAATATAGAAAGATATTATGTAATGCAAAACATTGCAAAAGGTGCTTTAAATAGAGCTATCGCTCAATTGTATGCCAACCCTGGATGAAATGGAGAAACATTCACATACAGAACTCCCTTAAGAAATTATAACGTTACAACAACAGTTACACCCCAGGGATTCCCCTCAGATACAGTTATAATAAACATCGCTGTTTCAAATGGCAGAAATAATATAGACTTAGTTGGAATAGCGCAAGTTGACATTCTTTTTGATCCTGGGTCATTTGCAATAGCAACAGGCTCAAACATAACAACACAAGGAGGAAACCAATTGGTATTTACCTCTGACGACCCAAATGTAAGACTAAAAATATTAACAACTCAAGATATAACATGGGTTAGAGACTATCAAAATAATAACATCCAAGCACAAAACTATTCTATAGACCAAGCTATTGAAACTCAGGAAATAAGCACAATAATAGCAAAAAAGTATTACAGGAAGAGGGACAGTAGACGCAGCAATAGCACAACAAATCGATCCAAATTTTAAACAAAGATTACAAAGCAACAATGATTTAGTAATAGATAACATAAATATAACTCCAGAATTTATAGAACAAAAATTTAGAACTTTTGTCGGCTCATTCCCAAATTTTGGAACAATCACAAATACAGGTAGCCTCTCATTTACAAACAGTGAAGCCATTGCACAACCAGGTGTTAAATACATAAACCCATCTATACCCAATCAAGGAGTAATCTATATAACATCTCCTGGAGAATATTACTTCGATGGAAGTTTAGATCTACAAGGCCAAGGAAATCTTAATATGGGTAGAATCCAAGTAAGATTACCAAAAGCAGGAGAAGGGCAACTATATGATAATTACAGAAACTTCTTTAATTACGTTAGAACAACATTTGGTAATAATTCAAAATATACCTTTGATGGGACAATATATACAAACAACCCACCAGGGGGACAATACACAGCTAAAATAAGACCTTTAAGTGAAGCCCCACAAGATGCACTACCCATATTTATACAGGCAAACTACTCAGATACAACAACAAGCAGCGGTAGTGGTGGAGGTAGAGGCAGAGGTGGTGGAGGAAGTGGCAACGCAACAACAACAATAATAGACCCAGACTTTTATTTCAGAACTAATGGGAAAACAGGCCAAAATTTCGCTTTTTACGGTAATAAAAAAGCTGGTATTAATATATATATAAACGGTAATGTACAAGTAGGCGGTAATGCTATTATTAATCAAATAGATACAGATAGAAGCAATTTAACCTACAATACACTCTTAAGGAAACCATCAACACTAAGGTTATATTTAGCATCAGGATACAACTTCACAGCAGGGAATGCTACAATAAATGCTGCTATAATTACCGATAATTTCAGGATAAATGGAAATCCAACAATATACGGTGCAATGTATGGAATGAATTTTTCAAATAACAATAATTCCTCATATAGTTTCGCAGGATCAATAACATTTACATATGATTCATCATTATTATCAAGAAGTCAAAATAGACAGAGGTTCAACCCAAGGTTGCTACACGTTTATATCCAACAATAATGAAGGAGGAAAAAATGAGAAAGAAAAAAGGATTCTCAATTTTAGAAGTATTAGTATCTTTTCTAATAGTAGTAATTGCCATATTTGGAGTGGTGAATTTTATCCTTTTTTACTCAAATTTTAATAGATCCTTAGAAAATAGGATACTCACATATACAATTGCCAACCAAGTATTAAACAACTTACTTTCAAGACCATACAATGACTTAAGAAATCTGGTAAATCAAAGTATAACAATAACTCGCGGAAATATAACGATTACATATACTGTAAATGAAAGAGCTTTTAGACCCATATGGTTACCCGTGGGATCCAATGAAAATATGCTAATAGAAATCTACGTCAATGCAACATATGTTGACAAAGGTAGAACGATTTCTAACATAAGGCTTTGGGGAACAAAATACAGATGGGAGGGTATTATTAATGAAAGACCACAATAAAAAAGGATTATCATTAGCTGAAACCATCATAGCAATTGGCTTAGCATCATTACTAATGATTATAACATACACACTATTTGATATAACAATGAAAAACTACTATAGGAACGAAGAATTAAACTCTAATTTAGATAGAGCAAGAAAAATAGTCCCAATTATTAATAGACATTTACTAAATGCAGGCTTTGGATTCCCTTCAGGAGCTACTTTTGCAGTAGTATCGGCAGGAACAGGAAATGTAATAACAAGCAATGAAAGAGCAGATATACTCTTTTTAGCAGATTATACCGCATTTAACAATACCCCAACAAATATAAGAAGAAGAGACATATTCTTTACTCCACGGAGTTTTTCAACATCCGGAAACCAGTTTAATCTACAAATTGATAGATTAAATGGAGAAGATGATGGAACTATAGATAACAACTACTTTGGATTAAATATAAATAGTTTTAGAGTAGGTAGCGGTATAATTTTCCTTTCTTACTACATATACAATCCATCATCACCTTCTCCCGCACCTAATAACAGTATAAGACAAAACTTTGCTCAAATAAAAGCCGTAGGAATAATAACTGCCAGGAATGGTAATCAATTAAGAGGAGAAATCATAGGACCACATAGGCTTTCTATTGCCGATAATTTTCCAGCAGCATATCAAATGGTTACTTCTAATGGAATAACAAATTTCAGCGGCGTTATACCGGCTATAATTATAGGTATAAATGATAACAATGACTCCCCATTGTTTATAAATAGCTCAAGGAATAATCAAAGAGTTTTAGATGATGCAGCTTTTTTTAAAATTTTCTATAGATACAATGATGGAACAGTTGTATTCTCTCAAGATACATTAACAAATAATAATCAAAACATTGTGCTTGATTCTTCAGCAGTCTTACAAAGGTATGTCGATAGCATAGGATATGTTTTAATATTTAGAGAAAGAAGGAGAAGGACAGATGCAAACTGGATGCAACGTAATATAAGGTTTGTTACAAGAGGGATAGATGTACAATTCACATTTAACAACGAAAGAAGAACACACCATATATTAAGTGATGAAGTAAAATTATTCAACATATACAACAGGAATAATTTCCAATGAATGAATTTTCTTCAACTATCTCTATTTCATTTTCCTCTTTTTGCTGTATTTTAAAGTTACTTCTAACATAATAACAAATTTCAGTGGTGTTATCCCTGCTATAAATGATAACTATAAATCCCTCTCATAATAGCATTAAAACAATCATAAAGTTTATATAGATAAACAAATAACAATCAAAAGCTTTTCTTAACTATCCAGTAGACCTACAAACAAAAAATAATTACTTAAGTGATGGAGTAAAATTATTCAATATATACAACGGGAACAATTTCCAATGAATTAATTTTCTTCAATTATCTTTATTTCATATTCTACTTTTGCAGCCTTTTTAAGCATATGACTAACAGAGCAGTATTTTTCTTGAGAAAGTTTTACTGCTTTTTCTACGTTTTCATATTTAAGATTTTTTCCCTTAAACTGATAAATTAATTTTATTTCGGTAAATACTTTTGGATGTTCTTCGGCTCTTTTACCTTCAAAAAAAATTCTAAAATCAACTACTTCCTCTCTCATTTTTTTCAGTATAGAAATTACATCCATCGCGGTGCATCCCATCAATGAGATGGCTAACAATTCCATAGGACTGGGAGCACTTTCAAATCCCCCAACATCCTTCTTACTGTCCAAAACAACCGCATGATTAGAATTAGTTATTCCAATAAACCTCAACCCTTCATTCCAAACCAATTCAGCTTTCATTAATAATCTCCTCCTTTCAATCGACAATAAACATCGATTCTCTAGTATTAAATACCTTTCTTAATTCGTTAACTTCATCCAAAGTTGTATTCTTGATAATATCTAAATGATTAAACAAGTATTCATCAGGTATATCAAATAATTTTAACTTAGCCAATAAAGAAGACTTAAAAATTCTTTTTTGCAAGGAAGAGGAAAATAAACCAATAAGGTAATTCTTTGCTACTTCCAATTCATCCTCTTTAAAACCCTCTTCAACAATTTTTTCTATTTCTTGTTTAAGTGCTTCTATTGCATTCTTCTTTTTATCTTTAGAAGTTAGCATAAGGATTTTAATATTCCCATAATACTTATTTTTCCCATCATCATGTAACAAAGGAACAGGATCGTATGAAGAAGTTATAGCATAGGCTAATTCTTTTTTTTCTCTAATGTTTATAAAAAGCCTTCCGGACATAGAGCTAAGGATTCCATTTAACACTTTAAATTTAACCGATGTTAAAGATAGCGAAGGAGCAGGATAAAGCAAAGCTATACCCGCTTCTTTTTTATTCAACTTTTCTGTTTTTCTCACGTTTATTACATCAAAATCCTTCATTTTATCATAATAAAAGTACTCGGTTGTCAAAAACTTTCCAAAATTTTTATAAACAAAATTCTCCATATTCTCACTTACATATCCACTTATAACCATTATTTTCTTAACATTCTTATCAAAAATTTTTTCTTCCACCCATTTAATTAGGTTATATCTTGAAATAGAATTGATTGTTTTAAAAGTTCCTCTCGTATCCCAACTTAAGAAAGAGTTGTAGAATACCTTATCAGCATTTTCATATAAATATGTCCATACATCGTCCTTAGATAATTTTATGGAATTAATAAGATCTCTTTTAACCTCATCTATATCTTGCTGTCTTAAACCATAGTTAAATATTACTTCCTTAAGAGCATAGATAGCATTTTTATAATTGTAAGAAGGGAAAGAGACAGAAATAGCACTACTAAAATTACCTCCCGACGAACTTAGTGAAACAGAATTCTTTTCAAGGTAATACTGAAAAGATTCAAACTTCATAGTCTTGGGTGCCCTTATTAGCGTTTTTAAACACAAATTATTTATTCCCATATTATTCAAACTCTCCATGTAGTTACCTAATAAAAAAACAACAGACACATAAGTGATAGGTATAGAATTATCAGGGATGATAAAAATTTTGTTTTCTATACTTTTATAATTCATTTCCATATTTCTACCTCTTCTTCCAATTCTATTCCTATTTTTTTAGAATTCTGTTTAATAATATTAATGATATTATAAACGTCGTTAAATTTAGCGTTATTAAAATTAATGATAAAATTGGCATGTTTTTCAGATACCTTTGCACCACCTAAAACAAAACCCTTATATCCTAACATTGAGATAACTTGCCAAGCTGCAATATTAGGCAAGTTTTTAAACACACTCCCACAAGATTTCTCATTCAAAGGTTGAGTAATCATTCTTTTCTTCCAAACCTCATCATATTTTGCTTTCAATAAATCAGGATTTGACAAATTAGATTTTGGAAACTCAAAAACAAAGGACAAAAAATCAATGTAAAACCCTTTATTAAAACATTCTTCTTTGAAGAAAGAGTTTCGGTATGAGAAAAAGCTCTGATCTACCTCTATAGTTCTAACAGTTTTCCTTATTCTGTCAAAAAATGTAACTTTTTTTAAATACATTGAAATTTCTACATTTTTTACTCCTGCGTTGTTAAATACTGCTCCACCAACAGAAGCAGGTATAGCTGCCAATTCTTCATACCCACCAATACCTTTACTTATTAACTTCCTTATAAAATATTGTAACTCCGTAAAAGGAGTAGTAAAAACTCTTATTACCTTTTCATCCTCAAAAAAGTATATACTTCTATATTTACCGGTAAGAATAAAAAATTCTACTCTCTCGTCATTAATTAATAAATTACTACCTTTTCCGATTATCCTGTACGGTAATTTTGTATTAAGCTTATTAAGTAGTTTAATATAGTCTATATGATTTTTGAGGATAAAAACCCCTAAAGGTTTTCCGCCTATTGAATAGGTAGTAAATGAAGAAAGGTTAATATCGTCATAAAAAAAAGAATCCAGCCATTTTAGTGGCAGGATCCTTTCCAAATAGGTTTTCATTTGGATTATTTTTTCTGCTTAGATTTTTTTATTTTTCTGAATTTCTTTTTAAGAGGAGGTAGTTTAACAAACTTTCCGCCTACTTTTTCCAATTTCTCTAAAGCTTTTTTTGTAATTTTATGTGCATGAACTTCCAATTTTTTGGTTATACTACCATTTCCTAAAATTTTTATTTCTTTTTTGTTATCTTCTATTAACCCAGCTTCGATTAATTTTTCAGGAGTAATAACAGAATTATTATCGAATCTTTCCAAGTCCTGAATTTTTACCAAATGATATTCTTTTTTAAAGATATTGGTAAATCCTTTTGATGGTATTCTTAGGTAGAGTGGGTTTTGTCCTCCTTCAAACCACTCTGGTTTAGCTCCACCACTTCTTGCTTTTTGCCCTTTAGTACCTCTTGTTGCAGTTACACCATGCCCACTACCCAGTCCTCTACCAACTCTTTTTCTTTTGTGTTTGCTTCCTGGAAAAGGCTTTAATTCATGTAATTTTATCATTTCTTATCACCTACTTTTTCTTGGTTGTTTTTGGTAATTTCTTTGATAATTTTTCTGTTGATAATTTTTTTCTTTCTCTTCATTTTCTTTTTCTTCTGTTCTTTCAGTTCTTTCAGAATAGTTTTTCTCTTGTTTTGATTTAATTAAATACTTTTCAAATTCATCAATTTGAGTTTCGGATTTCAGTATTTGTTCGTACTCTTCTTTTGTTTTTAGGTTTTTAAGAGCATTAATGGTTGCCCATACCAAGTTAATGTGATTGTTACTACCCAAGGATTTGGTTAATACATTTTTATATCCTGCTTTTTCTAATACACTTCTGACTGGCATTGAGGCGATGATACCAGTTCCTTTTCCTGCAGGTTTAAGCAAAACTCTCGACGTAGTATTTTCACCTATTATTTCATGTGGTATAGTATCATTAACTATTGGGACTTTAAATACATTTTTTTTAGCTTTATTTTCTGCTTTTCTTATTGCTAATAATGCTTCGGGAGCTTTAGCCAATGCTACACCAACATTTCCCTGTCCATCACCAACAACTACAAGAGCACTGAATCTAAATCTTTTTCCACCTTTCATGACACGAGTAACTCTTCTTAATGAAACTAATATACTTTGATATTCAGAGCCTTGTTCTAAATTTTCTAACATACTCTACCTCCTTACATTTGTATCCCTTTTTCTCTTAAAACATCAGCTATTTTTTTAATATTTCCGTGGTATTTGTATCCTCCCCTGTCAAAAACAAGCTTAGTAATGTTTAATTTTTTACATCTTTCTGCCAACCTATTAGCAACCTCAACAATTAAATCTTTGTATTTTATTTCTTTTTTTTGTAATTTTTCCCTTAAGTCTTTTTCTAAAGAATTAGCATATGTTAGTGTATGTCCCTTTGTATCATCGATTACACTAAGGTATATATGTTTATTACTTCTAAAAACATTGCATCTTGGTCTTTCTGAAGTTCCTTTTACTTTCTTTCTAAGTCTTATATGTCTTACCTTTCTTTTTTGATTTCTACTTATCTTCTTTATCATCTTCTACACCTACCTTATACTAAAGTATCTTAGACCATATAGATAGTAATATAATTCTACCTTCTAAAAGACAAATCCTTTTTGTTTTACTATATTTTTAATACCGCTCTCAATTTAGCTTTACCATTTCTCACTAAATCCAATGCTTTTTCTAATTCATTAAATTCAAAAACTTGCACAATAGGTTTTAAATTATTAGAAATAGAAATTTTCAGAGTTTCTAATAAATCCATTCTGCTACCAACAGCATTCCCCGTAAGAACCAGATTTTTCGAAATTAATTCTATAGGCTTAAAATTTAGGTCATCAATATGTGCTCCAACAAAAGATATTTTTCCATAGGGTCTGAGATAAGAGATGAACTTTGTTGCTACTTGGGAATTAGGTAATGTAGAAAGAACAACATCCACTTTTCCCATTCTTTCAATTTCATCATAAGTTAAAAAATCATCTGCTCCCAATTGATAAGCCAAATCTTTTTTAGTTTTGTCCGAAGAAAAAACTATAGTATAAGCACCAAAAAGTTTAGAATATTGCACTGCCATATGTCCTAATCCACCAAGCCCTAATATTGCTACCTTTTGATAAGGATGGATATTTAATTTTTTAAGAGCAGTGTAAGTAGTTAAGCCAGCACAATAAAGGGGAGCAATCTCCTCTAACTTCCATTTACTAATATCCACCACCTTATTAACAGCTATAGCAAAATTTTTATTAACAACACAATATTCAGAATACCCACCAATAACGTCTATCCCTGTAACCTTTCTTTTTTCACAAAACTGTTCACTACTATTGAAACAATATTCACAACTACAACAAGATGAATGAACCCATGGTAACCCAACAACATCACCTATATCAACATTGTCAACATTTTTTCCAATTTTAACAACTTTTCCTACTACTTCATGGCCAGGTGTAAGTGGATATTTAACAAATCCTCGTTTCTCCCAATCTCCATCGATTATATGTATATCGCTATGGCAAATACCACAATATTCAACCTTTATAAGTATATCGTCATCACTCAACACAAGACCATCATCGTTTTTTATACTCAGCTTTTTAGGTTCAAAACAAACCCATCTTTTATAATCCAACTTCTCGATAACATTCATACTTTTACCCCCTTTCCAACAATAAAAAATTTTCTGAAAAAATTGAAAAAACCTTCTGAAATTTTGAAAAAAGGTATTGGTAATAAGTAGGTAGAATATAAAAATGGGAATATTTAAGTTTAAGGGGGTAGTTTTTTATGAGAAAAAAAGTAGGAAAAAAGATATTAAGAAGTTTATTAACTCTGGCAATAATTATTTCAATTTTCACTATCTCTTTTGCTCAAAATCTGTATATTTTCATACATAATAAACCTTTTAAAGGAGATTACATCTATCAAGGAAATAGAATATACGTTGAACTAAAAGAATTTGTAAAAATGACAAATCTAAAAATGTATAACCAAGGTAATTACTACGTTTTAAGTGATAAGAATATCATACCTCCATCGACATTTACAAGCTTAGTCTATTTCAATAACAAACCATTAAAATATGTTATTTTCCAAAACTCCAAAGTTTATATAGATCTCTTTGAAATAGCATCCTTTACAAAAGCAACAGTAGAATTCAGTAAAGACACAGGAATAGTAGATTACTACAATAAACAAAAAATAGAATCAACAGCAGAAGAAGTTTACAAAGCAACTCAACAAGTATACAATACTAAACAAGAAATATATTCTAAAGATAAAAAGAAAATACAAGCAGGAGAAAAACCCAAAATCCCCGCAGACGCAATAAAAATAATAGATGAAAATCCCCAATATGATGACAGAAACAACAGAGGAGAACTCAGATATACAGCCAAAGTTAAAAACACATACAAAGAACCAATAGAGGATATAAAAGTTAAAATAAAAGTTGTCAGCTTAGCAAACGATGTATTGTACGAACAAGTATTCACTTTTTCTAAACTTCAACCCGGAGAAACTAAAGAAATAAGTCTCTATTGGATAAACAACTCCACTGTGCCCAACCCTCAAATAAAACATGAAATCGATTTCAAAGGTAAAGAAGAACAAGAAAAGCAATAAAAAATAACAAAGAATTTAACAGTGAAGTTAATTAATAAAATCAAAAATAGGTTTAAAAATTTTATAAAGAGAAACATAATACTACTAGTTCCAACTTTAATCTATGATAGCATAGAAAAAATACCAATTAATGAATTAAAAAAAATAAATGTTAATACTTTATTAATAGACTTGGATAACACATTAGTTCCATGGCACAAAAATGAAATACCGGCAAAGATAATTAATTACTTGCAAAATTTAAAAAAAGAAGGATTTAAAATATGCATAGTCTCAAACGCTTTACCCTTTAGAGTGAAAAAAATCAGCAAAGAGTTGAACATTCCCTACATAGCATTAGCAATAAAACCCTCAACAAAGCCATTAAGGAAAGCCATAAAGTTATTAAACTCAAATATAGAAAATACTGCAATAATAGGAGATCAATTATTTACCGACGTATTAGCAGGAAATAGGTTAGGAATAAAAACTATTTTCGTTAAACCATTAGCAAAATTTGAATTAATTACATCAAAATTCATTAGATTAATAGAAAAAAGAATTATCTCATACTTAATCAAAAAAAATTACATAAAGAAAGAAAAAAAACAAGGGGTATAAAAAATGAGAAAAGGGATAATTTGGTCTTATACCAAAGGAGAATTTGTAATATTCGATCACTACTATTTCTCAAAACTATACAAATATATTAATACCAATTACAATCTTTTTATACCGACAAAATTCAGTAGTTTACTTAAAGCAGCAAATAATGATAATTTTAATATGATTGTGTTTAACTACCCTGAAAAACCGTTTACCAAAAATCAAATAAAATCAATAATTAATTTATTCAAGAATGGAAAAACTATTCTATTCTTAACTTACTATAAAAACGAAGATAATAGTAGCAAAATAGCAAATTCTGTTCTCAAAAATTTCGGTTTATCAATAAAATACGACGAAATAACTCAAAAAGAAAATATTCATGACAATGATAAATATCTTGTAATAACATCAAAAATAGCAAGTAATCTTAAAGAAAATGTGAATAAAGTCATAATGCCATGTGCTTCTAGCATAGAAATAAAAGAAAAAAAAGGAATGGAATATAAAATTTTACTTTCATCAGAAGAAGATAACAAAGTAATAGCAGCGGAAGCAAAAGGAAAAGGAAGGATCATAGCTTTCGGGACCTGCGTCTTCTGGGACAATTTCTCAATATCGATGTATGACAATTTACAATTCACAAAAAATTTAATAAATTATTGCATGGAGGGATAAGAAATGGAAAACCTCTACATATTGCTTAATAAATTAGAATCATTAATGAAAAAGAAAGTTTTCGGTTTATCAATAGTAAAAACCAAAGAAGCTTTATCAATCATTAATAAAATCAGACAAATTTTAACAGAAGGTTACACACCAATAGAAGAAGTTACAAAATTAAGAAAAGAGCTGGAAACAACAAGAATAGAACTTAATAATTTGAAAAGTAATTTAGTAGAAAATGAAGAGATAGTAAAAATGGCAAGGTCCAAAGCACAAGAAATTGAAACATATGCAAAAGAAGAAGCTCAATTGATTATTAGTGAGGCAGAAAAGTATGCCATCAAGGTCCTCTCTCATTTTGAAGAAGAACTAAAAAAATTATTGTCTATAGTACAGAATAGCAAGAAAAATTTAGAAGCCGAAATACAATTGGAAACTAATAAAGTAGGAGCCAAGAAAATAGAAACTAATCAGGAATTGAAAAAGGTTAATATAAAATTAAAGTGAAAACCGCTAAACTGGAAGCGGTATAAAAGTATCCAGTTACTAAAAGGAGGTCTATATGAATCAAATAAATCTTGAATACAAAATGAAAGAAGGCCAAACTTACTTATATGATGTATACATAACTAACACCAAAATATTTAAAGATGGAGAAAGAGAAGAAAAAGAGATAGATGAAATGAAATTAAAACTTTCTCAAAAAGTTGTAAAAGTTTTACCAAATCAAACATATGAATTGGAAATAGAAATAGAACCAATTTCCTTCCTAAGAAATTCAAACCCGCAAGAAATAGCAATACCTTCACAGATGATGAAAATGACAATGGATAAAAAAGGTAAAGTTTTAGCATCAACGATGGACAGCCCCGTAAATTCTCCAAACTTCCCAGAAAAACCAATAAGTATAGGAGAAACATGGATCTCTCCTGCAGAACTGAAATTACAAGATGGAGGAAATATAAAATTAAACTATTACTACACAGCAAAGGGAATCGAAAAATACAAAAACTACGAAACAGTCTTAATAGAAGTAAATAGCGACGAATGGACAAATAAAACTCAAGATGTCAGTCAATACCTAAAATCCAAAGGATTCTCCTTATTCTCAGTTGAATATGGAGCACTTATGAAATCAGAAGTGGAAACAGAAGTAAAAGCAAGTATTGAAAGTCAAAATCAACACTTCATCTCAATTGTTAAAGTAATTGTTGAATTAGATAAACTGTCTCAAAGAGATTTGGCAACAAGCGAAGAAGGTTTTATTATTAAATAAAGGAGGCGGGTTAGTATGGTTAAAACTCAAGATGTAATATCTATTCTGAAAGAGCAGAAGGTTCAAAGTATTAGAATGATGTTTGTGGATATCTTAGGGATACCTAAAGGGGTTCAAATTCCTGTATCTCAAGCAAAAAAAATGCTGGATGGGGAAATACTATTCGATGGCTCATCCATAGAGGGATTTGTTAGAATAGAAGAATCTGATATGAAATTAGTTCCTGATTTAAATACATTCTGTGTAGCAGATTTAAAAGGTTACAACGAAGCGTTTGTAGTATGCGATGTTTATTATCCAAATGGTAAAAGGTTTGAAGGTGACCCCAGATTTATATTACAAAGGGTTCAAGAAAAAGCCCAAAAAATGGGATATATTCCAATGGTCGGAGTGGAAGCAGAATTCTTTCTCTTCCCTCTTGATACAACCAATGGATTTAATGTCATGCCTCTATTAGAACATACCGATTGCGGTGGATACTTTGATATGTTGTCATTAGATGCTGCTGAAGAGGTAAAATTAGATATCCTAAAAAAGTTAGAAGAATTCGGCTTTGAAGTGGAAGCATTACATCACGAAGTAGCACCTTCACAACATGAAATAGATTTTAAATATAGTGATGCTTTAACAACAGCAGATAGATTGCTACTTTTTAAGATGATAGTTAAAACAGTAGCTTTAAAACATGGATTACACGCAACCTTCTTACCCAAACCTATAAAAGGAATAAATGGGTCTGGATTACATATGCATCAATCATTATTCAAAGGAGAAATAAACGCATTTTTTGATATGAAATCATCAAATGGAATAAGTGAAACAATGCTAAACTACATTGGTGGTATATTCAGACATGTAAAAGGATTTACAGCAGTAACCAATCCTTTAGTTAATTCATATAAGAGATTGGTTCCTGGGTATGAAGCTCCAGCTTATGTATCATGGGGAGAACACAATAGGAGTCCTTTGATAAGAATACCTGCCAAAAGAGGTAATTCAACAAGAATAGAATTGAGAAGCCCAGATCCATCATGTAATCCCTACCTTGCTTTTGCAGTTATAATAAACTCAGGATTAGATGGTATAATAAATAAAGCACAACCTCCAAAACCTGTTGATATAAACGTTTATGAATTAGATGATCAAATGATGAAGAAATACAAAATAGAAAAACTACCTGCTAATTTATACGAAGCCTTAGTTGAAATGCAAAAAGACAGTTTAATTAAAGAAACACTTGGAGAACATATATACACGAATTTTATTAACGCAAAGTTAAAAGAATGGAAAGATTACTCAACTGAAATAACTCCTTGGGAATTAGAAAAATATTTCAAAATTTATTAAAAACACGAATTAATGTATGAAACAATAAAATCTTTTGCTAAAATTAACTGGGTTTTAGAAATACTTAGTTTAAGACAAGATAATTATCATAATATTTCTTCAGTTTTTGATTTTGTTGACTTATATGATAAAATTCACGTAAAGATAGAAGAAAGTAATAAATGTGATATAAACATAAGGTCTAATTTAAAAGAATTAGAAAAAAATAATATTTTACATAAAGTTGTTGAAATTTTAGATTATATTAAGGGGGGAGCCAAATACAAGCTTGATATTTTTTTGGAAAAAAACATTCCATTAAAAGCGGGCTTGGGAGGAGGTAGCTCTAACGCCGCAAGCTTAATATATTTCCTCTTTTCAAAAAAAATCGTAGACTTAAAACAATCAATAAAAATATGTAAGGAAACAGGTAGTGATGTCCTACCAATTTTTCTTTTATATCTTTACAAAAATTATTATATAGCATGTTTTGAAAAACAAAACATTTGTGTTAATATAAAAAAAAATTTACTAAACAGTTTTGAATTTTACCTAATTAATTCGTCAATTGGAATAAAAACAGAAGAAGCATACAAAGCATATGATAAAATCCTTATAAACAAAAACTATATGATCGGAAACAATACTTATCGATTTATCTATTTTTCAAAAAAAAATATATTAGATATTTACTTTCCTTTTCTCACGCACAATGATTTTGAAAAAATAGTTTATAATAAATTTTCGGTAATTGATGAAGTTAGAAAAACGATAGAAGAGGAGTTTAAAGGAAAAGTAAGAATCCTATTGTGCGGCAGTGGTAGTAGCTTGATTTCTATCCTACCAAAAGATAAAAACAATAAAAAGGAAATTTGGGAAAAAATAAAAAAACATTTTCCAGAAATAAATATAAGAAAAGTTAACTATGTCCATCATCTTTAAATTAGAAGAAGGAAAACTAATTAAATTAGAACTTGAAGAATTAGAAAAACTTGAAAATTATGATAATAGTTTAGGAAAAACTTTTTTCTATAACGAATATGTTTTAAAAGTTTTTCCCATAAATCCTATAACAGAAAACATAATCGGAAAATTTAAATTCTTGAATAAAAAAATTTCTTCAATAAACGATAATTTTAAAAATTTAAAAAAATTTATTTTCTACAGATCAATTCCATTGAGTTGTTTTATTGATGCAAAAAATGTATTACGTTTTCTTCCTCAAAAAAACAAAAATACCCCAGCTGAAAGGTTAATTTGGTTTATATTTAGTAAAATAGAAGGGATTAGTTTAGACGAGTATTTAGAAAATGAGTCTCCTTTCAGCAAAAAAAGAATAAACATTGCAGAGAAAATAATAAACATCGTCAATTTTTGTAATAAACAAGGTATAATTATTAATGACATCTATCAAGATAATTTCATAATAGACAAAGATATGAATGTTTATATTCTTGATTTATACAAATGCGGAATATTAAATGAAGATGATTATTGGGAATGGGAACCGATAATATCAATAAAAGAAGAGCTCTTCTATCCACCTGAAGCCATACTAACTGAAGCCATACTAAAACAAAAAATCAATAAAAACATAGAAAATTGGGCTCTTGTTTATCTAATTTTCTGGATATTAACTGGCCTAAAACCCTTTGATTTTTTACCTCAAAACAATCATAAAAACCTTGAAACTTTTATTCTAAACATCGATAAACCCATAGTATCCTGGCCCCCACTAATTACAACATTTCAAGAATCATCAAAAAAAATTATCTCTTCAAAAACAATAAAAAAAGAAAAATACGAGATATTCCGAAATTTATGCAATGAATTGGATAATGAAGATATAAAGGCGAAAATTTTTGAACTCTCATTCAACACTTTTATAAAAGGATACCTTGATCAAAATTACAGGTTTTCAGCAGAACAAATAAAAAATTTTCTTTTCAAAAGCTCAAGAAAAAATACCGAATTTAGCGAATTTGGATTCCCATCTACACAAACAAAAGAAAATATTGAAAACTTAATTGAAGACAAAGATCAAAAAGAACAAAAAAAAGAAGAAGAAATAAAAGTAAAACCACAAACTACAAAAAAACAAGAAACAAACGAAGAAAAATTAAAAATAATTAAAAACCTTCCAATCTCAACAAGAGAATATATAACTAAAATCATTAAACAATTGGAAAAAACAAGATTATATAACAAAGAAGTGGAAAAAAATATAGAAGAAATAATCAAAAAACAACAGATAAACCTTGTTATAAATGTATTTATATCAACAAGAGATTTAAACACAGTGCTATGGCTTATATACATAATGAATACAGAATATTGGGAGTCCCTATTTAACCAGTTAACTAAATTATCTGAAATTCTAAACATTAGCATATACAAAGTAATAGAGCAAAAAGTTGTACCTATACTATATAAAAATCAAAACATCGAAGAAAATTATAAAGAAATTCTAAATCAAGTTCAATTAGAAATCTTAAGAGAAACAAAAAAACAAAATGACATAAAGATTAAAAATCTAACAAACATATTTTTAATAACAATCTCAATAATTTTTTTTCTCCTACCATTCATCCTGTTTTTCGTTTTTAAAATTAAAATTCTCTACATAATTCTTTTATACCCTGTTCTCTTTGGTTTATCAATGATAAGTTCTAAAATCTTGATACAACAATGATATACTTAATAACAGATTACGGAGAAAAAGATTATTTTGTTTGTGCTCTAAAAACAGTAATAATAAACTTTTGTAGAATTTTAAATACAAATCCAATTATTTTAGACATAACACACCATATTGATAGTTACAACGTATTTGAAGCTTTATTAAACATAAAAGGAATGTTAAATATAATTCCTAATAAATCTGTAATAGTTGGAGTAGTAGACCCGGAAGTAGGTTCAAATATAGAAGGATGCGTTTCTAAACATATCTTTAAAAATAAAGAAATATACTTTATTGGGAGAAACAATGGAATACTCGGAGCTTTTTACAAATCCAGACACATTTTTACTTACAAAATAGATATCAAAAAAATAGAAGAAAATATAAAAAGAAAAGGTATATTTTATAAAGCAGGAATAAAGGAAATAAGTAAAACTTTTCACGGCAGAGATGTATTCGCACCATTGTCGGCTATCCTTTACCATGACACCCAAAATAATACAAATCTGCTAAAAGAGTTCTTAAGTTCTAGAATAAAACCACTTTACTATAAAATACCAACAATAAAAAAAGAAAATAACAAAATAGTTGGAAAAATTATCTATACCGATAAGTTTGGCAACCTTATAACTAACATACCAATAAAAACACTAGAAAAAGCT
Organism: bacterium; assembly: GCA_030549815.1. Taxonomy (GTDB): domain Bacteria; phylum DRYD01; class DRYD01; order DRYD01; family DRYD01; genus DRYD01. Next base: position 65,488 of record JAUQQQ010000005.1, read on the forward strand.
AAAAAAGTAAGACTCGTTAATACTAATCAAAAGATAGATCTAAAAATTTTAAAAAATTACATTGAAGGTGAGAAAGAGGATCTATTTGCCGTCGGAGATAGTTTCGGATATTTAGAAATAAGTAGGTTTAAACAAAGTGCAGAAAAATTTTTAGAAAATTATGGTAATATTTGGAATTTTAGAGTAGAAGCGATATTTTGAAATATCCTTGGGTTCCAAGAATCCTTTACTTTTCAGATGAAATCTGTATGAAGCAATTATACATTGACATTTTGAGAAAAAACTATTGAAAAGATTAAAGAAGTTGTGCATAAAATAGCAAGAGAAATCGGTATCCAATCTTGACAGAGTTTTCAAAAACTTGTTTGCTGAAAGGACAAGAGTTTGTTTATTAAAGAAACTTCTACTTGAACCACCATTTGATGAGAGACTTCACGTAAAGAAAAGAGTAAAAAGCTTTTGTAAAGTATTTTATTTTCTCACATCTATTGCTGCTGGCGTTGAAAATAATCCAGGTATAGTTGATGCCACTACAGCATTCCTTGTTAAATCAACAACATCTACCTTTTTATCAGCTTTACAAGATACATATAATTTCAATCCATTAGGGTCTATACCCATATAAGTAGGTCCCGCACTGGTTTGAATATTAGCTACGATTTTACTACTTAATACATCTATTACACTTACCGTATTTGATCCCTCATTTGACACATAAACCCATCTCAGAGAAGGATGAACAATTATCTTTGATGGTTTATAACCAGTCCTGAATCTTCCCACCTCTATATTATTTTTTGCATCAACCAATGAAACTGTATTATCGTTGTAGTTAGCGACATAAACTCTTCTTCCATCAGGTGTAGCCACCCCTAAAGGCTGATTACCAACTTTCAATATATTTAATACTTCGAGAGTTTTAGCATTTAAAGTTAGCAAGTAACCATTACTGTTATCTCCATAGGAAACAAACAATTTTTCATTATCGGGAGAAATAGCAAGACCATTAGGTTGCAATACTCCAAGTTTAGATGTTTTTGGATTCTTATAAAGTTCTATCGCAGACACGGGGAAATCTTTCGATGAATCAATCATCAATATTTTCGGGCTCGGTCCCATCAAAGAAACATAAACGTAATTTTGTCCCACTACCATATCAGAAGGAATACTTTCATTCGAAAGTGAAAATTTATTCATAACTTTATTATTTTGATCAGGAGAAATAACGTAAAAATTAGATTTATAATCAAGCGCGTATAATTTTCTGTATGAAGGATGAAATTTAACCAAATTAACCCTTCCATCAACCTTAGCAACTGCTTTTATTTTGCCATCAGTTTGGGTACTCATGATAGATATAGCATTAACCGAGTTGTACATCATTATGCCATCTTGCCCATACTGGGTAAAATACTTTCTATCTGCGTATTCTAAGGGGTTATGTCCGTACTGAATGGCAGCCATATCCGAAACATCTTCGGGGCCGGCAGAAAATGGTATCCCACCAGGAGCATCAGTATCAGCAGGAAAAGCTATATAAACTTTATCAGTTGCTGGATTATAATCCATCCCAACTGTTGATGTATCCAAAGTTGCTGTTTTCTCAGGTTCAAGAATAACATTAATTATCTTTGTTTCTCCCGGATTAAGCAATATTTGCAATATTTGTGGTTTGAATTGTGGTTTCGATAATGTCATTTTATACTGTCCTGGGGGTAAATTTATAAATTCGAAGGATGCACTTGCTGTTGTCACAAATTGTTGAGGCAAACCAGGAGTTGGTTGTATAGGTTCAAGATAGATAATTACTCCTATGCCTGGAGCAACACCAGATCCAACTCCAGGGGTTACAGAATAATCCAACATTACATTTCCCCTTATCTGACCTAAATTAGCCCAAACCGATATAGTAAATAATGTTAATATCAATGCAAAAAATAGCAATCTCCTCATTTCTTACACCCCCTATTTTTATTTTACACAAAACATCACTAAAATCCTCACTTTCCAACAAAATTTTTACTGAAAAAGGAAAAATCAAAATAATATACAAAATAAGATATTGGGAAGATGTTAAAAAATAACAAAGCAAATGATATAGAAGTTAGCGTAGATAATCTATCTTTTTTAGACGTTTTTACTGTTCAAAAATATCTGGACGATATAGAAATAGCTAAAAAAGCTTTTGGTGTTACTAATGAAAGTCAACAACTGTTTGAAAATATAAACAAACTAAAAAAAAGTCTCTTACTAAACAGAAGCAATTTTAAATCAATAAAATACAATAGGAAAACAGTTGGATTCATTCAAATACATTACGAAAATATCAATCAAGTTAAAATAGGTATAGTAATAGGAGAAAAAAAGTATTGGGGTAAGAACATAGGTAGCATAGCATTAAAAAAAACCATAGATCTACTTTTCAAGAATGATAATAACTTAACTACTATAACTTTAGACACAGCATCCTACAACGTTATAGCAAAAAAATGTTTTGAGAAAGTTGGGTTTAAGGTTTACAAAGAAGAAAATGGAAAAGTTTATATGTTTTTAAGTAGAGATAGTTATGAGAAGGGAAATATTAAATAATGGAGAATTTTATATAATGATGTATGGGCAGGTGGCCGAGCGGTCAAAGGCATGGGACTGTAAATCCCACGGGCGAGAGCCCTTCAGTGGTTCAAATCCACTCCTGCCCAAACTTCCTGGGAGCTGAGTAAAGATTGCTCAAAAAAGGAAATGTTTTCCTTACTCCTATAGAGAGGCACAACCTGGTAACGTTCCATCAATGGCTAAAAGAACTTGAAAATTTTTTCCTTTTCTCGGAATTCTTCATAACCCAACCAAGTTTAGATGAATTAGAATACTGGTATAACTCACTTCTAAATAACTTTAGAAATAAAGTATTTATCATAAACTCAATCGACTCAAGAACACCCATAGGAATTGTAGAATTATCAAGAATAGATTGGAAAAACAGAAATGCAGCCATAGGAATAATAATAGGAAATAAACAACACAGGCAAAAAGGATTTGCAACAACCGCAATAAAAATTATCATAGATTTAGCATTCAATCATTGGAACCTACACAAATTATACGCTTTAGTAGTAGAAAACAACTTACCTTCAGTAAAACTATTCGAAAAATTAAAATTTACCAAAGAGGCAGTTTTAAGAGAAACCATATTCTTTGAATCAAAATATTACAACCAAATAGTTTTCTCACTCCTTAAAAACGAATATGAACAAAACATTGATTTCTACAACAGTTAATACATTTAAAATAATTTTAATAGCAATGATTATCTTTGCAATTTATAAAGAAATAGGGGAATTAACTAAATTACAAAAGACAAACCAACACCTAAAACAGGAAATAACAGAAAAAGAAACACATTTACAAAAATTACAAAACATCATTATTTTATACTCAAACAAAGATTTTATATATCCATATTTAGTAAGAAAATATGGATTGACAGATAAAAAGGAAGCAAAACTCTACATAATGGAGGTGCAAAACTAAATGTCAAAAAAGAAAAATAATAAAGAAAACATGAAACAAGAAAACCCACAAGAAAAATCAGATAGAGAATTTGAAAAAAAATTAAAGAAATTTCTTAAAGATAGTGCACAAAATATTGCACAAGCCAAAAAAAATATCGAAAGAAAACAAAAATAAATGAATACCGATTTTGTAGGATATACAGGTAAAACAGGAAGCATAGTATTTAACGAACTTAAAAAAGAATTTAATTTTAAAAATCTAATTAACTCCAAAAACTACAAAGAATACATAAAAAATATCGAAGATAATACAATAATAATCGACTTCTCCACAAAAGAATTCGTTATAGAATTTATTAATTCGGTTAATAAAAATTTTTCATCGTTTTTCTACATAACTGGTGTTACAGGCTTTTCCGAAGAAGAATTCCAAAGAATAAATATAAAGTTCAAAGAACTAAACATAAAAGGCTTTCACTTCCCAAACTTCAGCATAGGAGTTAATTTACTAAATAGTTTCGTAAAAAAAATTAGCATGTATTTCGATAACGCAGAAATAATAGAAATGCATCACAAAACAAAAAAAGATAAACCATCAGGAACCGCATTAACAACTTCTAAAATAATAAAAAACACTTGGAAAGAAAAAAACCTGGAAAATGAAGTTAATATCCACTCAGTTAGACTGCCCTCATTAGTAGCACACCAAACAGTAATATTTTCCAACGAATTTGGAGAAGTATTGGAAATTACGCACCACAGCCTAAACAGAATATCCTTCGCTTTGGGAGTAAAAAAAGTACTTGAAAAAATATTAAAAGATGGGATTGAAAAATGGGAGTCAGGATTATCTTACAATCTCAATCTTTTTGATGTTATAGAAAAGTAATATACAAAGGGTTCCTAGTGCAAATAATTTGTATTGTTAGCCCATAGTTAGATAAAAAAACACCAAGTTAAGTAGATAGTATCGGTTCATCGTAAAGTTGAAAGCAAATTTTGGGTTTCCCCAATCGTATCAATTCATTTCTATCTAGCTTTTCTATTTATTCTGTTTATTACGTTATTCGTTACTCCTTCATTGAAAACTATATAAATACTACTACCATAAGGCCTTGTAGAATCGACAGTAAATTGCCCATACCATGCCTCTACTGAGCTATAATAGTTGTCCCCTATTTTTACTATATAATCATATTGGTTGTAATAAGAATAAATCCCAATATCAACACGGCTGACTGTATATGTATCGTAATTGAACTTTGAATACGTTCCTCCATACCCATCATTAACATAAACAGTTTTGTTATTATTCCAGTTATTAGCGTCAAAATATACGTATGCGGTTTCATTCCATTCATAACTGCCAAGCCACTCTATTCCCCCACCTGCAACCTTCCTTAAAACCTTTACATAAAGGTACTTATAATTAAGGTTGGTAGTAGTAGTGGTTGTATTAGTTGTAGTTATTGTGGTTGTAGGGAATGTATTAGTAGTTGTAGTAGTGAAAGTGGGAAAAGAGGAAGTAGGGAAAGATGAAGTATCAAAAGTTGGTAGAGGACCTACTCCACCTCCACCACCAGAACATGCTAATATTATACCCAATGAAACCAATACTATAAAAACCAAGAATAAGTATCTCATATCACTCCCTCCTTTGACCTATTTCAAAGCATTTAGAGTTATATTTAAGGAATTTATTTATAGGCATAGCACCTACCAAAAAGTTAGCATTTTCGTACGGTTTTGGATCATTAAAAGAATCAGTAATTGTATAATCTTTAGCAGTAAGAATTTGAATATAAAGAGGATACTCCTCATCCCATCCCAATTCCTTCAATTTTTTTGTATCTATTTTTACTGTTACCTCAGATTCTTTTTCATCAACATTTTGCAGAGTTAGTATTTGTTTATTTTTTATATTTTGAACATCATTTGCAACTTCTTCGTTTATTTTTTCATTCTTGATAGAGTAAGCCACTTCCCACCAGTGATCAGTTGCACCTCGTATCGAAAAAGGTAATAAATATGATCCATTATCTTTCAAAAAATCTAAAAGAAAAACTATCGAAGAGCCCCCATCAAATGCTTTTCTATCATACTGATCAACCTTAACTTTAATTAAGATATTTTTATTTTCATCATATTTGGCAGAATATTGGATGAGGTCCCTTGATGGATCATATCCATCATCCAATTTTTTGCTACCTGTTTTGTCAATAAAAACTGTTTTAAATCCATTATTCTCATATCCTATAGGACACTGATTTATGCTTTTAACCATAATTCATCTCCCCTCCGTTTAGACATCCTTACTTATTCACTTATTAACACCATACTCCATTTTATTCTTTTAATGTAAAACTCGAAAAATTCTTTATAAATGTAAAAAAAATGTAAAAATTTAGTATAAAAGCAATTTATTTTAGATTAATTTATTTTAGATTGAGGAAAAGTTTTATGAGTTTATAAGATAGGAAAGCAACAAGCCCAGAACCTGGAATGGTAAAAAACCAAGCAGTAAGAATAGTAAAAGCTAAACTCCATTTCAAAGCAGAAAACTTCTTGGATACTCCAACTCCCATAATAGAAGAGGTAATCGTGTAAGTTGTGCTGATAGGCATTCCAAAATGAGAAGCAAGGAGTATAGTAGTAGCAGCTGATGTTTCTGCAGAAAACCCGTCTATCGGCCTTAATTTAGTTAATTTCATCCCCATTGTCTTAATAATCCTCCATCCTCCTGCCAACGTCCCAAGAAACATAAAAAATGCAGCAGATAATTTAACCCACAAAGGAACCTGAAAAGTAGATAAAACACCAGTAGTAACTAAAGCCATAGTAATAATCCCCATAGTTTTTTGTGCATCATTCGAACCATGACTTAAAGCCATAAAAGAAGCAGAGAATAACTGAAGAACCCTAAAAACTTTATTAACAACAGAAGCCTTTAACTTAGACGCAATAAAATAAGACAAAAATAAGAAAACAATACCACCAATTATCCCAATAACAGGAGCAGCTAAAGAAGGAATAAACACCTTAAAAATCAAGTTGTTTAAATTTATAACATCGAAAGATTCATGTGCCAATGTTGCCCCTAAAACCCCTCCAATCAAAGCGTGACTTGAGCTAGTAGGTAACCCAAAATACCATGTAAATAAATTCCATAATATTGCTCCAATAATAGCAGCTAAAATAGTGAAAATATCTAAAAAAGAAGGGTCAACCAAACCCTTGCCTATAGTAGTTGCAACCTCAACAGAAATAAGAGCACCTATGAAATTAAATATAGCAGCAAGAATAATTGCAGCTCGAGGAGTTAAAACACGAGTAGATACAACAGTAGCAATAGCATTAGCAGCATCGTGAAAACCATTAGTATAATCAAAAAATAAAGCCAAAATAACAACAATTACTAAAACAATAAAAATATACTCCATAATTACAAGTGTTTAAATATGCTATTCTCTACAGTTATTGCAAGCATTTGAGTTCTATCGATCGTTTCCTCAAATTGTGCCAAAATTTCTTTTACTTTTATAATCTCAAGTATATCATCTCCATTGTTAAAAAGATCAGCTATTCCTCTTCTGTTAATAGCATCGGCTTCTTTCTCTAAATCACATATCTCACTAACTATTTTTATTATTTCCTCATCTGCTTTCCTAAGAATAGCCATTAAATTTTTAACTTTGTGAGCTGATTTAATTAATACATCCAAAATTTGATCCATAAAATCATACTTTTTCTTAGGTCTGTAAAGAAAATACTTTTCAGCAGAGGATTTTGCAAAATCAATAACATCATCCAACTCTATCATCAACTCGTGCAAATCCTCCCTATCAAGAGGAGTAATAAATACTTCATTCAATTTATGTCTGTATTCATAAACTATCTTATCCGCTTTATGTTCAAGCTCTATGATCTTATTAAATATTTCCTCAGTAGGATTGTTATATAGATTTTTTACTTCATTGCATATTTCAATTAAAACTTCCGAGCACTCACATAAATATTTGAAAAAATCAACATTTTTAGGCAAAAAAGATATCAATCCTTTACCCATTACCTTATCCCTTTCCTTTTCATAATTTCTTGAATTTTCCTATCCATTTCTTTCTTCTTTATTTCTTCTCTTTTATCGTATTTTGTTTTGTGTCTAACAATAGCTATTTCAACTTTTATCCATCTCCCTTTTGTATAGACTTTTGTAGGGATGATTGTTAATCCTTTTTCTTGAACTTTTCCTATCAGCCTTTTTATTTCATTCTTCTTCAATAATAGTTTTCGAGGTCTCGTAGAATTTATCCTCTCAAAAAAAGAATTTGGAGAAACAGGTGTAATATTCATATTTATAATATATGCTTCTCCATTTTTTATCCTTACGAAAGCATCATTAATATTTAGATTTTTATTCCTAATAGCTTTAACTTCAGGCCCAAGCAAAGATATACCAGCTTCCAATGTTTCTAATATTTGAAAATCTCTTAATTTCTTATTTACTGCAAATATCATCTATAAACCTAAACCAATCAACTTTTACATTATTCTTTTCAACCTTATTCATAAATTCAATCAATTTTCTATTACCGAGTAACCAAACTTTACTGTCTTCAAAAAAATAGTAATGTTCTTCATCTTTAAGAAAAGGCAAAGAAATAATCGTAAATACAGGCACCTCAAAACCTATCTTCTCCTTAATAATCCGTTTCAAAATCATTTCGTTTAATTTACTCTGTTTTATCCACTTAGATAAAGAAGAAGAATTAAATCTTCTCGAAGATTTTATTTCTATTAAAAATAAACAATTTTTAATAGTATCAATAACCAAACAATCAATGTTACCGTACTTTATTTTCAAATCGTTAATAATCCAGTAAGTAGACGGCAAATTTCTATCGAGAAAAGAAGAGAGATATTCTTCTGCCTTTGCCCCAATCCT
>JAUQQQ010000005.1:74038-130329 GCA_030549815.1 bacterium
TCACTAAGATCCTTCTTCCAAAAAGGTCCCCCCGAAGCCGTAAGAACAACCTCTTTTACATCTTCCTCCTTGGAATTACTTATTAACTGAAATATAGCGCTGTGCTCACTATCGACAGGTATGATTTTATCGAGATACTTTCTTATTAAAGGACCTCCAACAACAACAGATTCTTTATTAGCCAAAGCAACAAATTTACCGTTTTCTAATGCCTTCAAAGTTGGTTTCAAACCTACAAAGCCAATCATAGCACTGACAACTAAATCAACCTCATTATCTTTAACTAATTCAGTTATTCCATCCATACCCGATAAAACTTTTATGTTCAATTCTCTTTCTATTTTATCAGCAGTATTTACATCAAAAACAGCAACTTTCCTTGGTTTGAATTTCTTAATCTGAGCAATAATAGTATTTGGATTTCTTCCGTAAGCTGCAATAGAATGAACTCTAAAAAATTCCTTATTTTCTTCAATAACTTCGAGTGTCTGAAAGCCTATTGAACCCGTAGAGCCCAAAATACAAACATTTTTCATATTATCATTATTTTACAAATAATACAAAAATCCTCTACTTTATTGCTTTCGCTTTAATTTCAACTATTTTTTTAGCAATTAGAAAAGCGTTGTAAGCAGCACCACGAAGCAAATTATCCGAAACACTCCAGAATCCAAGTAAATTATTATCCAATTTTCTTATCCGAGCAATATGTACCTCATTAGTATTAGAAACATTATAAGGCTGGGGAATAAGATTGTTATCAAACCACACTTTTAAACCTCCAAATCTAGAAAAATCATCAAATAATTTCAAAATGTCATCATATTTAAAATCTTTTTTCGTTCTTACAAAAACAGCTTGACTATGAGCTCTAATAACAGGAACTCTAACAGTAAAAGGATGAACCTTTATATTTGAATTCAAGATTTTATTCGTTTCCTCCATTATTTTCTTTTCTTCAGTGCAAACAACATTCTCAATGTTATCCTCGTAAAAACTACCTATCACAGGAAAAAGATTATATGCTATCGGATAAGGCAAATTTTTATTTTCAAAATGATTATTCTTAATTTGATCTTTGAACTCTTCCAGAGCTTTCTTACCAGCACCAGAAACAGACTGATAAGTGCTTACAAAAACTTCTTCAATACCATAAACATCAAGTATCGGCTTCAAAGGAATAACAAGCTGAATAGTAGAACAATTGGGATTCGCTATCAATCTTTTTTCCTTCCTTTCTTCCCAATTCTCAACCATATTAATTTCAGGAACAATTAAAGGTATATCAGGAAACATCCTAAAATAAGAACTGTTATCTATAACAGTCGTATAATCATAAATCTTAGGAGCTATAGTTCTACTTACATCATTATCAACACAAAGGAAAACAAAGTCTTTTGCTTTCAAAACATCATAATCTATTTCGTCTTGGGAACCAATACCCTCAACATTCCAATCCGTGTTATTTCTTATTAATTTCTCCAATTCCTTACCAACCAACCCATTTATACCAACAATAACAACATTTAACATAACCAACCCCCTATAAAAAATAATAGAGGTGGGAGGAAAACCCCCACCTTACTAAAACCTAAGCCTTGTTTATTTTGCCTAACATTTCATCCCAAGATGTATCCTTAGCAAACTGAGTTTCTTTATAATCTGAACTTGGACCACCATATGAAGGTAATTCAATCGTTACACCATTTGCTCCAGGGTATTTATCCACATGGAATTCTGCTAATACATATTGATCCAATGCATCCATCACAGCCTTAGCCTTATTCCTTACTTCTTCACTTATCGATTTATCCTCAACTATCAACCTCATAAAATCTTTAAGATCCCTAAATGACCCATAGAATGATTGAGCTTTAGTTATTTTTTCTTTGATTTTCTTTGCATCCGTTGAATTTAGTTCAGCAAATAAATCTTGAAGTTTATTAGAAGTATTCAAAACAGTATAAGCAGATAAGAATTGCTTTAATTTTTGATCAAACTCTTTCAATTGTTCCACTTGTTTTTCCAGCTCTGGATTATTCTTTGCTGAAACACCCAATATTCCACTAAGAACTTGCGTTAAATTATTGTAATTTTTTAACACTTCCAATAATTTTTCATAATCTACATTTACTTGTTGATTTTTTAGATCCTGAAGATCTTTTGATAATTTTTGATATTGTTGTAATAATTCAGCAGCTTGGTTTTCATTAGCCTTAGAAATAACAGTTTGAGCAAACTCATTTATCTTTTGAGCTAAATCAGTAACTTTATCCAAATCAACCGCTGAAATTGTCTCGATATCATGGCTATATTCCTTTGCTGCATTGACAATCAACTTTGCAAAATCCTCAGGACCAACTTTAATCTTTAATAAACTTGCTTGCTGAATATTCTTTATTGCATCAGCCATAGCTTTGGAAAATAAGATAGTATAATTAAATCCTCCTCCACCTTCTAATTGTTCACTAGCTACCATATATTTTACTGCATTCTTCAATTCATAACCAACTTCAGCCATTGCCATCAAACATGCATCAAATGCTAAAACATCTATCTTCTTACCTAAACTTTTGGCAACTTCTTCCAATGCTTCTCTTATTTCTCCTATCTTCATAAACTTTCCACCAGCACTATCATCCTCAACAGCTCCTTCCCAACCAGCCCCATGATCTCCTATAAATATAGCAATGTTATCAGCAGGAAATCTGCTTATTATTTCCTTCAAAACACTTGCCATAAATTTTGGATCTGCCGTATTCACTTGACCCAAATTCTTTATTATAGGTGAGTTAATCTTTCCTGTATTATCATCTTTCTTCAAATAAAAAATCCTTGCTCCCTTGAAAGGAACACCATACTGCTTACCCAAATCTAACATTGAAACAACATGAGTATTCTCATCTGAACCCACTTTTTCTAATTCATCAGTATCTGAAAATATAAAGCTGGCCAAATTATTATCGCCGGCACCGTAATGGATAACCAGCCATTTTTTCTTCTTACCCTCTTCCTCTACTTTTTGCTCTTTATTATATATGTCATCAATTTCGTAAGTTTGCACATCCTCCGTTTTTTTATTAACTAAGGGATCCGCTGAAAATCCTATTAATGGATCATATACTACCTTATCTACTTTGTTTACCATACCTTTTATCTCCTTTTCATTTTGATTGGCATTTTATTTTGTAAGTAAAAATTCCAAAAATATAATTCATTTTTGTAAAAAAAATGTTAAAAAATATACTTAACTAAAAGATAATTATACTCTTTGATCTTTCGAAAATTCTCGTTCTATCAAAAAAAACGAAAACTCTATTTCTATCACCATTAACTAAAAAGAAAACTGGTTTTTTTTTCGCTACAGAAAGCAAATTAGCACTTTTTAAATGTAAATAAAAGATCAAATTTTTCACATTTTCACTTACAAACCAGCTATCATTTGAAGAAACTACAATAAAATCATAATCTTTATCTCTTTCCTTTATCCCCAAATACTTAAAACTTTCAAAACAAACCAAAGGCTTAAATTTTAATTTTTCACTTATACTAAAAACCTTTTCTTCTTTCCCAGGAGTATAATCAAGATAGCGAAAAACAACTATCCATTTTGAAAAAAAGGAAGCTAATGATTTAAAAAATTCCGGAGTTTTTTCCGTAAAAGGAACCAAGAAAATCTTATCGTAAATTTGATAACTGTTAACCCTTAAATTTAAAACATCTCCCATATTCACCAAAACAACACTATTAAATATTTGTTTCTTTTCATAATCAATAGATGTAGGATTAAAAAAAATAAAACTTCTATACATAATTGAATAATTTTGATCACTTAATAAATTCTTGATATTTAAACTTAAATTATAAAGCGAACTACTGGAATTGGGGTTTTGAGGATTAAAGAGATATTTTTCATTTTTGCTAAAAGAGCCTTCCGGTAAAAAAAAGATAAATTTATAGTCTTCCTTATCTATACTATTAGCCAAAGCAATTGCAACCGCACATTTGTAATAAGCCATACTTTCATTTCTAATTCTATAATCAGGAGACATTGCGAAAGTATTCGTTGAAATAAAAAATGCTACCACCTTTTCATCATTCAATTTCCTTTCAAACTCATCAATCTTTAACTTACTTACGTTTAAATAATAAAATCTAAAAACAAAGTTAAAAAACAGTAGAATAAGGAAGAAAGAAAAAAATAAAAAAAATCTCTTGCGACTAAACAAATAGTAAAACACAAACACAGAAAACAAAGTAATAAAAGTAACTATAAAAGGACTAACACTAAAAACAGGATATAATAAATAATTTTTACTCTGAGTAAAATATAACTGCCAAAAACTTAAACCTAAATCATCCATCCTAAAAAATACATAATTCCATAAAACAAAATATAAAGAATAAAAAAAAGCAAAAACTAACTCCCTCTTACTTTCTCTGAATTTTTTAAAAAATAAAAATGGTAAAAAAACAAAAAATAGCAGCATAGCAAAAACCAATGTTGAAATCAATAATGCCAAAACCGTAAAAAAAATCCCTACATAATCAACTATAAAATATATCCAAAAAACAGAAAAAAACGATAAAATCAAAACAAAAATAATTAACCCCCTTAAACTTATATCCCTAATGTAATTTAAAAACAAAGCAGAAATAATAATAAAAATTAATCCCCAAAATTCTAAATCAAGATAGAAAGAAATAAAAAAAGAAATGAAAAATAAAAATAACCAACTTGCTGTTTTGTAAAGTAAACTTCGAACTAAATCAAATATTTTCTCTTTCGAGATGCCCATCAAACGCTAAAAATTACCTCAAAAACTATATTTTTTAATTTCTATTTTTTCAAGCTTCTTTTAGTAGGTTTAATATCTCGTGAAGCCAGTGCATCATTAACCCTTTTTACAAAAGTCGTATGTGGAGCTTCCTTCAAAATATTTGGATCACTATTCGCTTCATCAACTATTTTCTTTACAATATCAGCAAAATAGTCCAAAGTTTCCAAAGTCTCAGTTTCAGTAGGCTCTATCATCAATGCTTCCTCAACAATAAGAGGAAAATAAGTAGTAGGAGAATGAACATTGTAATCTAACATTCTTTTAGCTATATCCATCGCCCTTACACCTTTATCCTTGTAATTAGAAGCAGAAACAACAAATTCATGAGCACAAAACTTAGCATTAAAAGGATCAATAAAATAATCGATTATTTTTTTCCTTAAATAATTAGCGTTCAAAACTGCAAATTCTGCAACTTTTGATATTTCTTTTCCATAAGACATTATGTAAGAAAGAGCTCTTACTAAGACACCAAAATTACCCCAAAAATCCCTGATCATTCCTATGGTATCGGGCAAGTTAAAATCAAACCAATACTTCCCTCCCTCCTCTCTTATTATAGGTATCGGTAGAAACTTACTTAAGAACCCTCTTACTGCAATAGGGCCTGCTCCAGGCCCCCCCGAACCATGAGGTGTCGAAAAAGTCTTATGTAAATTCAAATGAACCATATCAAACCCCATATCCCCAGGTCTTAACTTACCTATTATCGCATTAAAATTAGCACCATCATAATAAGTCAAAACACCATACTCTCTACACAACTCCGTTATCCTTTGAATATTTTTCTCATAAATACCAAGAGTATTAGGGTTAGTAATCATAAAAACCGCAACTTTTTCGCTAATCTTAGATTTAAGATCATCGATATCAATTTGTCCTTCATTATTGCTTTTTATAGTTAAAACCTTAAAACCAGCCATAGAAGCAGAAGCAGGATTAGTCCCATGAGCACTATCAGGAACCAAAACCAAATCCCTATTCTCGTTCCTTGTAGAAAAGTATTTTTTAGCTATCAATAATGCTGTGTATTCTCCATGTGCCCCCGCAGCTGGTAGTAAAGACACACTATCCAAACCAACCAAATAAGCAATCTTCTTTTCCAATTCTTTTAGGATTTCCAACAACGGCTGAATATCTTCTACATCTAAAAAAGGATGAATATCGCTAAATTTAGAAGCTACAAAATCGTTGATCTTGGGATTATATTTCATCGTGCAAGACCCTAAAGGATAAAACCCAACATCCACCGCCCAATTTATCCTACTTAAATTCGTAAAATATCTAACAACCTCCAACTCAGATAAATTTGGTAAATCCAAATCCTCTCTTGCTAATCCACACGAATCTTCTTTACAAAAATCAATATAATTAGTCATTTAGAATCACTCCTTATCGAATCAAAAATCTTTAAGAAATCGCTATAAACTTCGTCAAATTCCTTAGAAGGCCCCATACAATAAACCCCAAGATACCCTCCTTGGCTTTCCAAAAAATATTTTACACTCCTATACTCTTGATCCAGGTTAATAAAAGTATAATCTAATACAAACAATCGTTTACCATTATAGTTCTTTTCTTCATTAACGAGTACCTTATATTTCTTTTCGTATAAATCATCCAAATCTTTCAATGTTTGCTTAATAAAATCATTAATATTTACATTTTGCAAAAATTCAACATATATGCTCCTATTCTGATTTCTTGAATCAAGCAAAACAGTTGTCTGGTAAATATTATAAAGATCAACCCTAACATAGTAAGAAGGATAAGAAAGACTGAAATTATTTATCCTCAAGATCTGTTCAGCTAAAGAAAAATAGAATAAAAAAAGTAAAATCAAAATCCCAAAGAAAAATTTTTTCATTTTCATAAGAGAGTCCTCTCCGCTTCCCTAACAGCTTCTCTTATAATCTTAATTCCTTCATCTATCTGCTCTTTTGTAATAATATAAGATGCTGTTATCCTTATAACAGATTGGCCACAGGAAAGCAGTAGCAACCCCTTTTCATATGCCCTTCTAACAACGAAATCTCTTATTTCTTTCGCAGGTTCTTTCGTCTTTTTGTCCTTTACAAACTCTATACCAATAAGCATTCCTAAAACTCTAACATCCCCTATGGTTTTACTTTCTTCCATTAATTCACTTAATTTTTCCTTAAAATATTCTCCCATTTTTCTTACGTTCTCAAGCAAATTTTCTTTAACAATAATGTTATATGTTTCTATCATTGACCTACAGGATATAGGATTACCTCCAAAAGTATTAGAATGCATACCTTGTTCTTTGAAATCCAAGTTAGCATTAAACACTGTTGCTCCCATCGGTAATCCATTACCTATAGCCTTAGCTAAACTAATTATATCAGGCTCAATTTCAAAATAAGAAGAAGCAAACATGTAACCACTTTTCCCAAAACCGGTTTGCACTTCATCCGCTATCATTAATATTCCATACTTGTCAAGGATTGATTTCAAGAATTTAAATGAATCTTTGGGAGGTATTACATATCCTCCCTCACCTTGAACAGGCTCAAAAATAAAAGCAGCAACATCTTCTGGAGGAACATTGTGCTGAAAGTATCTTTCAACCACCCTTATACAATATAAATCACAAGAAGGATAAGTCATATTATACCAGCATCTATAACAGTACGGGAAAGGAATAGAATAGGAATTGTTAAGGTAAGCAGAATAATGTTTTCTTTGAACTGCCTTACTTGCAGTTAAAGAAAGAGAACCTGCAGTCCTTCCATGAAAAGCACCAATAAAACCCAAAACTAAATTCCTTTTAGTAGATATCCTTGCTAATTTTAAAGCAGCTTCATTTGCTTCAGTGCCAGAATTACAGAAAAAAACTTTCTTCTTCCATTTACCAGGAGTTATCTCAGTTAATAACTTAGCAGCTTCGTATTGAACATCATACACAAAATCAGGCCCATTAAAATAAACAAATTTATTTAACTGCTCAATTACAGCCTTGTTCCATTGAGGATGATTATGTCCCAAAACAACAACCATCCCATTAGTCCAATCCATCAAAACATTACCATCTTTGTCTTTAAAGTATATTCCATTTGCTTCTACCGGTCCAGCTGGAGTATCCCAACATTTCGTAGAGGTAGCTAATAATTCCTTTTCCTTTTCTTTTAAATCGATAACTTTTGGTCCTGGTATCTGGTTTATTTTTATAGTCATATTATTATGGGGTGGGTGAGGGGATTTGAACCCCCGACCCGTGGATCCACAGTCCACTGCTCTAACCGCTGAGCTACACCCACCACTCTCTCCTTTAAAACAATTCTACACAAACCCACAAAACCCTACAAAGAACTTTCCTTAAAGGAAATCTTTCAATTCCCTCAACTTTTTCCTAAGCAAACATCCCTATCTTCTGCAAAACATCAAAACATCTCCCACAAACTTTTATATTGTAGTCCTTCAATTCGGGATAATAATTCCAACATCTCTCACACTTATGATAATTGGATTTTTCAAATTCTACAAAAATATTATTGTTATCAATCACAACATAATCCAAGTCATTCTTTTGTTCATTAAAAACAAACACATCGGAAACTTTAAACAACTCCTTTATCAACTTCTTATTTTCTTCAAAAAATCGATAATTCTGATCCGTATAAATTTTCAATAAACTTTCATTAGTAGTCTTTATCAATCCACTGTTTTTATATTTTTCAAATATGGGTAATACTTCTTTGTAAAAATCCACTATTTTTTGGTAGAATTCAACATCGGTTATTTTATCTTTTTGGGGCCAACTTTGTAGATAGCAACTTACAGAAGAAACATTGTGTAAAGGAATATTTTTCCAAGCCTGCTCACATGTAAACGATAAAACAGGAAACAACATTATCAGTAAATCTTTCAAGATTTTAAGTATAACAAATTGAGCTGCTCTCCTTTCAAAAGAATCCTTATCAAAGGTATATAAAACATCTTTCCTGACGTCCAAATAAATCGCACTTAATATATGAACGATATAATCATAAATCTCATATACATACCTATGAAATTCAAATTTTTCAATATATTCCTCCACCTTATCAATAAGTTGATAATGTTTAGATAAAATATATTTTTCAAGAACTGGTAAATCATTAAAATTAACCTTCCATTGATTAATATCAAAATCATGAATGTTTCCTAACATAAACCTGATAGTATTCCTTATTTTTTTATACATTTCAACCACGACGTTTAATGTATTTTTTGACATTTTTATATCATTAGTATATTCGGAACTTGCAAAATATAGCCTCAATATATCTGCACCATATTCTTCAACAATCTCCATTGGATCTATGACATTACCCAAAGATTTATGCATAGCTCTTCCTTCCTGATCAAGAACCCAACCATGTGTAAGAACTTTATTGTAAGGAGGATAACCAAAAATACCAACACTGGTAATCAAAGAAACTTGGAACCATCCTCTGTATTGATCAGCACCCTCTAAATACAACTCACAAGGATGTCCCAAATTATTGTAAAGAACAGCAAAATGACTAACAGCAGATTCAAACCAAACATCAAATATATCCTTTTCTTTTTCAAATTCACTACCTCCACATTTGGGACAATGTAAGCTTTTATGAATAAAATATTTAACTTCTTTTTCCCACCATACATCACTACCTTCCTTCTCAACTATTGAAGCGATGTTCTCGATTAAGTCAGGATCAACTATACTTTCTCCACAATTTTTACAGAATAAAACAGGGATAAAAACCCCCCAAACTCTTTGCCTTGATAAACACCAATCCGGGCGATTTTCAATCATCTTTTTCATTCTTTCCTCGCCCCAAGAAGGAAACCACTCAACTTTATTAACACTATTAATTAAGCTTTCTTTCATTTTCTCAACATCTAAAAACCATTGATAAGTAGCCCTAAATATAACAGGATTGTGACATCTCCAACAATGGGGATAACTGTGCGTAATAAAACTCTTAAAGAGCAAATTACCATTCTTCTCTAATACTTCAATAATAACATCGTTAGCTTTATCTATATGTAATCCTTTCAAGAAATCAATTTCCTCTGTGAATTTCCCTTCCTTATCAACAGGAGATAATATGGGCAAATCATACTTCTTACCAGTTAAATAATCTTCATAACCATGTCCGGGAGCAGTATGAACCAAACCCGTTCCATTGTTTAAATCAACATAATCAGCAGGCACAAATATTGATAACCTATTTAAAAATGGATGCTTAGCAGTTAAATTTAAAAGTTCATCAGAAGTAAAATCAGCCAAAATAACAGAAGAATCTCGCAAAAACTTTAGCTGCTCCGCATTAAAGTAAGCCTCTTTAGCAACAATGTATTTTTTACCTTGGTATTCAATAATAACGTAAGAAGAATTAGGTTTATAAGCAATTGCAACATTTGCCGGAAGAGTCCATGGAGTTGTAGTCCAAATTAAAGCATACAAATTATCCAAATCCTTGAATTTTGTAGATAATTCAAACGAAACAACAATAGAAGGAGATTTCTTTTCTTTATACTCTATTTCAGCGTCTGCTAAAGAGGTCTCACAATCATAACACCAATACACAGGTTTTAATTCTCGGTATATATACCCATTCTTTGCTAAACTACCAAAAGCTCTAATAATAGCAGCTTCATAAGAAGGATTTAGAGTAAGATAAGGGTTTTCCCAATCAGCAAAAACTCCCAACCTCTTGAACTGTCCCTTCTGTATTTCAGAATAATATACCGCTATTTCTTTGGATTTTTCTCTAATATAAACTTCAGAAACCTTCTTTCTATCAATGTTATAGGTACTTATAGCAGCTTTTTCATTAGGTAATCCATGAGTGTCCCAACCGGGGATAAAGGGGCTATAAAATCCTTTCAAAGTCCAGTATTTTACAACAATATCCTTAAGTATCTTATTTAAAGCGTGTCCAAGGTGGATCTTACCATTAGAATAGGGAGGTCCGTCATGTAAAATCCTCGATTTATTCGCCTTATTCTTAGTTAAAGCTTTGTAATAAATTCTATTTTCATTCCAAAAATCAATAATATTGGGTTCTACGATAGGTAAATTTGCCTTCATCGGAAAATCAGTTTTTGGTAAATTTACGGTTTTAGATAAATCCATAAGACCACTCCCTCCTAAATATTTTAAACCTTAGCTTTATCAGCTGCATTTAAAAATCTATTTACACGCTTAATAACTTTCTCTTTTCCTAATAAATACAACAATTTTGGAAGCTCTATACCTTCTAAACTATTAGACAGAGCAAATCTTAGAGGTTTATAAAGTTGAGGAGTTTTCAAATTATACTCTTTTTGAATACCTTTCAATCCTTCCTTTAATGACTCCAATGAAGAAAAATCTAAATTTTGTAAGGAATTAATGACTTTTCTTAAAACATCTGAAAAAGCAGCAATATCAACATTACCCAAATCATACTCGATCTCATCTTTATCTAACATCTCTTGTATCTCAATAAATTCAGTTAATAGGTAAACCCTATGTTTTTCTAACTCTATGATTTTTTCATTTATTGGACCATACAAATCTTCAACATATTTCTTTATCTTTTCTAATTCAAGAACGTTAGAAATATAGTAATGGTTAAACCATTTCATTTTTTCAAGATCATAAACGGCAGGGTGATCCAATATGTGATCGAAATCAAACCTTTCAATAATTTCTTGGATAGAAAAAACCTCTCTATTTTCCTTAGGAGACCATCCTAAAAGAGCAACATAATTTACAACAGCCTCAGGGACAAACCCCATAACTTTTAATTCATTTACAGAAGTTGCTCCATGTCTCTTTGAAAGTTTCGTCCTATCAGGAGCAAGAATCATAGGAATATGAGCATATAAGGGATGTTGGTAACCCAAGGCTTGGAAAATCAAGATTTGACGAGGAGTATTATCCAAATGCTCATCCCCTCTTATAACATGAGTTATCTTCATATGATAATCATCAACCACGCAAGCAAAATTATAAGTAGGAATTCCATTACTTTTAACAATAATAGGGTCGGAAATTAAAGAAGTATCAACTTTAATCTTGCCATGGATTAAATCTTCATACTCTAAAATTTGGTGGGGGATCAAAAATCTGAAAGAAGGTTTCCTTCCTTCAGTAATAAACTGCTGTTTTTGTTTTTCAGTTAAATTAAGACATCTCCTATCATATATAGGTGGTTTTTTCTCTTTTAATTGTAATTTTCTTTGTATTTCCAATTCCTCTTCTGTGCAATAACATTCATAAGTCATTCCCTTTTCTATGAGTTTATTAAGTTCTTGCTTATACAATTCTAATCTTTCAGATTGTCTGTAAGGTCCAAAATTTCCGCCTTTATCAGGTCCTTCATCCCATTCTATTTTCAGCCATTTAAGATCATCCATAATATTCCCTTCATATTCTTGCTTTGATCGTTCCAAATCGGTATCCTCAATCCTCAATATAAAAACTCCATTGTTTTTCTTTGCAAATAAGAAATTGAAAAGTGCAGTTCTTGCTCCCCCTATATGTAAATATCCTGTAGGTGACGGAGCAAATCTTGTCCTTACCATACCTCCAAACACCCCTTTCTCAATTATAATCCTCAACCAATGACATTAAATAATCGATATACTTTTGTTTAACTATCTCAGGTTCTATTATCTTTATTAGCTTTCCAAAGGAAGACAACCACCTAAAAAGAATAGCTAAATTCGCAACTTCTAAATCCATTATAATCCTATCTTTATCTTTCGAAATCTTTTGTGAAGGATGCAAAAATCCTATCCCATACACTTTGAAATAATCGGTAATATCAAGTTTTATATTATATTTTTTTGAAGGGATTATATATTCTCTTATTTCGGGGATAGCATCCTCGACAGAAAATTCCATCCCTTCTTCCATAACCCTTCCCGTCAAAAATATCTCCCTTATATCATCCATATTAAACACATGATACTCATTATCAGCAAAAGACACAAGATACCAATTATTTCTTAAAAAAACTAAATGTAATGGAAAAATATTTATCCTTTTAAAACCCCCCCCTAACCTATCCACAACAGTTATCCTAACTTCACTTCTATTTTGTATAGCATTCTTTATTTTTATAAACAAACCATAATCCATCTCCTTAACATAAAATAAAGTTGCTTCATTAAACATGAAAAGCAAATCCACATCAAAATATTTATCAAAAGCATTGATATTTTTATCTCTACAAAACTTGATAAAACTACCTAATAACAACATTGCTAAATTCTTAAGTTTCTGGTTATCACTTTTAGAGAATATATAGAAAATATAAATTAAAACACTTGCCCAAAATTGATAATCCAAACTATATTTTTCTAAAACACTCTGAACAAGACTATAAGTCTTCTTTTTTTTATCAAACACGATATTAAAAGAATATTCTTTTTGAAGTAAATCTATTAACCTTTTAACTTTGTTAGTGGATATTTCTAAAATTTTTGATATTTCAGATACTTTTAATTCTCCTTTTTCATAAAGCAAAGCTAATATTTCTATTTCTTTGCCCATCATGACGACAATTTTTCTATTTTTTCAAATGGTACATTCATAAGGATTTCCCTTTTAATATTTTCATAAAGTTCCTCAGGTTTAAGGTTATAAAGCAATTTCCCATCCAAGCAGAAAGAGACAGCTGAAGTTGTTTCAGAAACAACAATACTTATTGCATCAGTTGTTTGGGTTATACCGATTGCTGCTCTATGCCTGGCTCCTAACTTATAGCCCACTCCTTCAACATCTAAAACATCCGAAGTATTTATAGGTAGGAAACATTTTGCAGCAACAATTTTTCCATCCCTTATTATAACAGCCCCATCATGAAGCGGAGAATGCTTATTGAATATACTCTCAAATATAGCACCATTAACATCTGAATTTATAGAATAACCGTTATTAATATAATAGTCCAATGAAATTTTTCGTTCAATAACAATAAGAGCACCAATATTCTTACTTGACAAATCATAAACAGATTCTACCAACTCATCAATAAACTTTGCAGAAACAGCTAAATTTTCATTTATACCAAAGAGACGTTTGATTATGTTAGAATCATTAAGGTTCAATTGACTGGATTTTATGAAAAAAAACCTAAACTCAGGCTGATAAATAAAAGCCACAAAAAACGAAATAGCAAGGTTTAAAAATAAAAAAGATAAAAAAAGAAAAGGATAATTAAAAGATAAAATTAAAGCACCAAAAGTAAGAACTTTAAAAACAACAACCCTAAAAACTTTATTAATAACAGAAAATCTTAACAAAATTATATTCTCTAACATTAAAAAAAGAATTACCACTATTTTCAACACTTGCTCCCAATTATCCCAAATCATACCTTAATAATAACTTTCAACGCTTCCCTTCTAAAGAGTAATTCAAAAGCTTTTTCATAATCTTCAAAATCAAAAACATGAGTAATAAATCTTTTTAATTCTCCTTTTTTTATTGTATCAAGCATAAAAAACCAACTATCAAATAAAATTCTACCATTAACAGAAATAATATCGATTGACTTATGTATTATTTCATTATAATCCAAATTGATAGAGGAGGGTAATATACCAAAAGCTACAAATTTAGCTCCAAAAGTTGCCAAAATTAAACCTAATTTTACAGTGTTTTCATTACCAGCCATTTCAAAGACAACGTCAAGCATCCTTCCTCCCGTTTCCTTTCTTACAAAATCAACTACATTTTCGCCATAATTTACAACAAATTGTTCAGAGTAGTTCAAACTTTTCGCTAAATTCATCCTATACTCACTTTTTCCTATCAAGAATATTTTCGAGGGGCCAAATTTTTGAGCAAAATAGAAAAGGAAAAGAGCTATCGGACCATCACCCAAAATCCCAACATACTTCCCTCTTATATCAACTTTACTCAAAGCATGAAACGCATTACCCAAAGGCTCCAAAATAGAAGCCTCATCAAAATCTAAATCATTAGGCACAAGGATAAAAGAAGGAACAACAATGTACTTCCTAAATAACCCATCAACATCAATACCTAACAACTTTAAATTAGAGCATATGTGCATCTTGTTAGTTTTACATTGATAACATTCAAAACAAGGAATATGGCTTTCAAAAGTAACTCTTTGACCAACCTGAAATTTATCTTCCACTTTTTTACCAGCTTTTATAACTCTTCCCGTTCCTTCGTGCCCAATAACTCTTGGCAATTTTATTCTATTTTTCGCCCACTCATCCCAATCATACAAATGTAAATCTGTCCCACAAATGGAAACAGCATCGATTTGAACTAAAACAGAATAATCGTCGATTAAAGAAGGTTCCTCTATTTCAATAATACCTAACCCCCTTTTAGGTTCAAGCTTAGTAATAGCTTTCACTTTCTACACTCCAGCTAATTATACTACTTTTTATTTTTTTTCGAAAACAGAGTCATCTATTTTTATATTGATTTGATAATCATAAAACTCTGAAACCAAATTTGCCCTTACCTTGGGAAAATCAAAATACACATCTTGCTTTACAGGTAAATAATAATCACCTATTTTAGAATATTTTTGTTCTATTAATATTTTTCCACCGTCTTTATAAAAGATTATAGACTTTGGTATAGTATAATTTTGAGTATCGACGAACATTATTACGTTTTTAACACTACCTGATTTATAAGGCTCCATATAAAGCACATAAACTTCTCTGTTATTACTGAACTTTCTAATTCCCACCAACTTTGCTTTATATTTTTCTTTATAAGTTTTAGAAGCCATTCCAGGAACAGCAGTCTGTGTAAAAGAAAGTTTATACTTTTCCTGGACATTCTCAGGCAAATTATCTATCTTTAAAGCCAATTTATTTGGCTCTTTAAAATATACCGTTCCATTCAGACCAATATTCACCCCATAATCGATAATATTAGCATTCATTTTAACTTTACAAGTATAAGAAGATAAACCATATATACTTAAAGTCATTCTATCAATAATCTCTTCGGCAGGAATATTTTCAGATTTAACAATAAATAAGTTAAATAATAAACTAAATACACAAAAAAGGGCACCTATCAAAAATGAAAAATTTTTATTCATCTTTTTTATCCTTCTTAATAGCGTCCTTTAATTCTTTAACTCTTTTAACAACATAATAGGCTTCTACAAACGGATGGGGAATAATTCTTTCATGGAAGAAATCCTTTCTCAACGGAAAACCTTCCCATTCATTAGGCATTAATATCCTTTCCAAAACATTCTTTCTATTTTTAAAGATAATACCAAAAAAGTCATAGGTTTCTCTTTCGTGCCAATCAGCAGTCCTGTATATATCCTCAATGCTATCTATTTCAGGTCTATCTCGATCCAAAACAACAATTAGTCTCATCCTGTAGGTAAAATTAACATTTATTTTTAAATCTTTATCAACTTCAACTTCAACTGTCTCAACTGCTAAATCATCTGTTTTCAATGGTATTCTTGTAAATTCATAAACCACATGAAAAACATTATGTAAATAATAATCGACAGCAGTGATAAAATTGAGATAATTGAAATTTAGTTCAAATTTTATAAATTCAATTACCTCTCTTAATTTTTCGGGATTTTTAAGTATAACGATAGGATAATTACGAGATAACCAATCGACAGTGCCAAAAGGAATATTAATATAGTCTCCAAATTTTTCAGTGAATTTCTGAGCAATTTCTTTTTTAAATTTATCAAACAATTCTATCCTATTTTCTTGTAGTTTTGAAGAATAGCTTTGTTTATTTGGGACCTTATTCCATAAAAACATCTTTCAAACTCCTATTCTATCGTTTTATACCAATTGCTTTGAGTTTCAAGGATGTAAAGAATATACTTTTCTATTTTTTGTTGTTGTTCAGGGTTAGAATAAATAAACTTTAATCCTGCTTCATATTTTTTATTCGGTTCAACTTCTTTGGTCCAAACGACCTCAGCAGACAATTCAAAGGGTTTATTAGAAATTTCCAACTCTAAGCCTATTTTTATTATTTTACCCTTTGGCAAAGGTTTCGAGGTAGTTATTTTAACTCCTCCAATACTTATATCCCTCGTAATAGCTTTATACCCAGGTATATCAGGGGATATTATACCAATATCCCTACTTATTCTTACATATTGTCTTTGTACTGGTATCTCCTGTCCTGTCTGTATGTTTTGTTTTTTTTCTTCTTTTTTCTCTTCTTTTCTCTTTCCAAAAAACCACATTTTGTTTACAAATAAAAATCAATTTTTTGGGAACTAAACTTTGGTTAATTTATTTTCGATAAAGTCAACAGCATCTTTAACAGTGAGGATTTTTTGGCTTTCTTCATCACTAATTTCAATCCCAAACTCTTCTTCCATTTTCATTATTAATTCGACCAAATCCAATGAATCAGCACCAAAATCATCAACAAAGGAAGAATCCTCTTTTACTTCGTTTTCATGGACTTGCAATTTTTGAGACACTATTTTTACTATCTTTTGGTATATTTCTTCTCTTGTCATATTTCTTCTCCGTTTTAAAGCTGGAAATTTTTATTCCGCCTTCCAGCAGGCGGATCTTTATTTTATCAAACTAAGAAAGTATTTATGAATTGTTGGATTAGCCGAAAGCTCTGGATGAAAAGTGGAGACTAATACATTATTTTCCTGGACCAAAACGGGAACCTCTTCAAAAGTTGCCAACTCTTTTACTTTTGGCCCAATGTTTGTTATTTCTGGTGCTCTTATAAAAACTGCTCTAATCATTGTTCCCAATGAAGGTATGTTTATAACAGTGTCAAAACTTTCTCTTTGTCTTCCATAAGCATTTCTTTTTATTTCTATATCTATAAGTCCCAAAGGTTTTTGCCATTCTTTTCCATCCTGTATTTTTTTAGCCAACAATATAGCGCCTGCACAGGTTCCAAATATTGCCATCCCTCGTTTATTTGCCTCAACCAATGCTTGTCTGAATTCATCATCCATTATCCTGTCAATCGTAGTGCTTTCTCCACCAGGGATTATTAATCCTTGGATATCCTCCAACTCATCGGGATACTTTATTATTTTTGGTTCCACATTTAAAGCAGATAATATATGAATATGTTCTAAGAAATCCCCTTGCAATCCCAAAACTCCCACTTTTACTTTTGACATTTCATTTCGCCTCCTAATTCTATTATATAAATTCTTCTTCACCATCAATAATCCTCTTAAGTTCTTCCTTACATTTAAACTGTTATTTCTTGCTTACTTTTTAATAATACCAATTCATCAACACTTCTCGTATGATACTGATAATTCACATATTTTTCATCATTTAGTATATCATTCAAAAGTTGAATATTTGTATTAACACCTTCGATTATAACCTGATTGAGATAAATTTTAGCTCTTTTAATAGCGTCTAATCTATCTTCTCCTTTAACTATCAATTTACAAATCATATTATCATAAAACTGAGTTACATTATATCCATTATAAACGGCGGTATCTACTCTTACATCCCTAAAAGAAGGAAAATAAGTTTTTGTAATATTTCCAATAGAAGGAGCAAACCTATAAGAATCCTCTGCGTATATTCTTAATTCTATAGCATAACCTGAAAAAGAGGAAGGTATTAGAGAAGATAAATCTTCATTCATAGCAGATAAAACTTGCAATTTAACTATATCGGTATTGGTTACCATTTCAGTAGCAGGGTGTTCAACTTGAATACGAGTGTTCATTTCTATAAAGTAATGTTGTTGGCTTTGAGGGTCATATAGGAATTCTATTGTGCCTGCATTGGTGTATTTTATTGAATTAGCTATCTTCAGAGCATCTTCCAAAATACTATTCCTAACTTTTTGGGGCAGTAAAGAAGTTGCTTCTTCTATTATTTTTTGGTGCCTTCTTTGAGCTGTGCAATCTCTTTCAAAAAGATGATAAGCTCTATTTTTATCACCCATTATCTGGACCTCAATGTGTTTAGGATTAGGTATAAGTTTTTCTACATAAACATCTGGGTTAGAGAAAAAGTTTTTTGCTTCATTGGATGCCTGCAATATTTTTTGTTCAACTTCAGAGATTTTTTCAACAACTCTCATTCCTCTGCCTCCTCCCCCTCCCGCAGCCTTGATGATAACAGGTAATCCATACCGATTAATAAAATCATAGACTTCCTTTACATTCTTAACAACGTCAGTTGATGGAACTAAAGGAACCCCCAAACTCCTTGCTATTTCCTTCGCTTTAACTTTATCTCCCATATCCCTTATATTTTCAGGAGAGGGACCTATGAATGTAATGTTATGAGATTTACAAATTTGAGCAAACTTGTAATTCTCAGAAAGGAAACCATAACCAGGGTGAATAGCGTCACACTTCATTACCAAAGCAGCAGAAATTATATGAGGAATGTTTAAATAAGTAGAGGATGCTTCATCTTGTCCTATACAAACCGCCTCATCTGCAAATTTTACATGCAAACTATCCTTATCAACAACAGAATAAACAGCAACAGCTTTTATTCCCATTTCTCTCAAAGTTCTGATAATTCTTAAAGCGATTTCTCCTCTATTTGCAACAAGAACCTTCTTCATACTTTACCTCCTATGAAAAAAATTATTTATCCCCATCTTTTCCAAAGTCCTTCCTTCCTTCTCTAAATCCAACAATAAAATCTCTGACATTATATTAACAATAGAAGGGATTACTTTTAAATCAATCCCGATTTTTTTAGAAATGAGAGTTAAAGGGTAAAGGGTATTTAAGACGTCTTCATAAAGCATCCTATTATTTACACTGTTTGGCATTTTTGTATGCTTATAATTAGGAACATTCTTTATAGCAACCAGTAAATTATCCTTACTCGTTCCATAATAACGGTCAAGTAAAATTATAGGATCAACAATATGAGTATTAAAACGATTTGCAACTTCTTCGAATTCAAGGTAAACCTTTTCGATTAAACGAACAGTATTTTCAGTTATTCCGTCGATATAAAAAAGTAAATCTCTCTTACTATCTATGTTTGCCAAGTTAATAAGGCAGATGGTTGCGTGAGCCATTGCCCCAAAATCTGTCAACCCTCTTTGAATAAAGTTATCTGCAACATCCAATTGAATATCATCGAATATCATTTTAATTACTTTGTAAAGATGCAAATCGGAAGCAGATTTAAAAGCATCTTTATTACTAATAAGTAGATTCCATTTCTTTATTCTCCTTATCCAAACAGTATCAACATCAATTTTCCTACATGCGAATAATGCATCAGTCTCAATCACATTTGTTTCGATACCAAACGATTTAAATACTTTATCAAAAACCAAAACACCGCCGAGTTTTCCTGAAAACAATACAAATATCTTTTGTTTCAAATCAATATTATTTTGGATAGAAAAAGATGCTATTTTTGAGGCAACTTCTTCATAGGCTGTAGTTAAAGTTGTAATAAATATTAAATCGCATTCAAGTATTTTTCGTATTTCATTGGTAGGAATAAACTGGTATGTTCCTTCTATTTTCCCTGTAGAATGTATTGTTTTTATCCTCAGAGTTTGTTCGTTCGAAGTAAAAGGAGTAATATTGTTGAGTAAAATTTTTGATGAAAGGTAGGAATAAAGGGCAAAACCTTCATTACCTAATCCCCAAATACCTACCTTAAGATCTTCCTTTTTCATATCCATTCAATATATTTATTCTTCACAAAAACAAAGCAATCCTTTTAATTTTATTTTAACAAGACCTTGGTTAAGAAACCCAGCTTAAAGAAACATAGGTCTCCATATAAAAAAACAAAAAGTACAATAAAAAAGTGGGAAGAAAGAAGGACAGTAAGGAGATTTTTTTCATTTGAAAAGTATCATTTCCGATTTTTGTTAATCCTGGTCACTCTATTTCAATTTCTTACATTTTAAAGTACCTCAGCACTTGCGTAATTATTAGCAGCAGCACACTTATCTCATTCTTGATACCTGTTCTATATGTTTTTTCATTTGTTCATCTTGAGATTGTAACACTTTTTGAGACATTTCAAAGCTTCTTAAAACATTTACCATATTAACCATTTCTTTTATCGGATTAACATTAGATGTTTCAAGGAATCCTTGTAATACTCTTGTTTGAGCAGGTATTCTTTGTGTATCCCTTGATAATTTAAAATAATTTGCGCCTTCCTTAACCAATGCACCATAATCTTGAAAATCTGTAATAAGCAATCTATCAACTACTTGGTTATTAACAAGAATAGTTCCATCTTCTTTTACTTCAAATTTATTTCCTTGTATTTTAATTGGTCCTTTTTCCCCGAGTACCACAGCACCATCTTTGGTTTTCAAAATTCCGTCTTTATCAACCGTAAATGATCCATTCCTTGTATATCTGACACCATTAGGAGTACTAACAGTGAAGAATCCATTTCCATCAAGAGCGAAATCAAACTCGATATCAGTTCTTGCTAAATTACCCTTAGCAAAACTTGTTTTTTGTTTTATGGCAAGGGTAGGATTATCTGTAACAACAACTTCTGCAGAGCTATCCATTCCTGTCAATTCTATTGCGTTCATATTTTTTTTCAACAAATCCCCAAAATTACCGACAACAGTAACATCTTGTTTATAACCTGTAGTTGAGGCGTTAGCCAAATTATTCGTCATTATCTCTTGGACCTTAACCAAATAACTCATGCTTTCAACTGCTCTTTGCATTCCTTCATATAACATCTTCTACACCTCCTTGCTAATTTTATAGTCCAGGATTGTTAAAAAATCGTAAAAAATTTTTTAACAAATATTTAAAAAATAAAAAATATTAAAAAAATCTCGATCACTTAAAAGGAGCCTTCAGCTAATTTTTTATAATAATACTGCAAAATAAAATCATTTGGATTAATAACGATTAACTTTTGGATGTATTCTTTTGCCTTTTGATAATTAGAAAAGACATAATTAAAAAAGAAAGTTCTGAAAAGTATTCCCTCATTAAAAAATCCTTCTTGTATAGCCTTTTCATACAAAAATAAAGCATTATAATAATCCGCTTTGTTTTTTGAATATCTCTCTATAAACATTCCTTTTAAAACAAGTCCATATAGTTCGTACCTCTCATAAAGGTCCCCCAAAGTATTGAACAAGCTATCCAAATTGGTAGGAAAAGTATTAGTAAGAAGGTATAATGTTAATAGTAACTCGAAATATCTTTTCTTTATTTCAATAATTTTTAACTCCTTAAAAAGTTTCATATTTTTTTCAAGTAGATCTACGGACTCTTTGTATTTACCTTTAATAAAATTAAGCAGTGCAGTAGATAAAATATTAATATAAGGCTCAGATTTACTAACCATTATCGAATTATTAAGATACTCGATGGAGTTAATTTCATAACCATTTATCCAATAGAAAAAGGCAATAGAGTAATAAAGATAGGGAATATATGCGGGATTTTTTATCTCAAACACCAGCTCCTTAAACTTATTTATAAGCTCACTTCTATTACTGGTATTACCAAACATACCATACAAAGAATAAAGAAGGATATCAAAAGATTTCAAAGGTAGGCTAACATTAGAAGTAGCTTTTGAATAAGCCATCAATATACTTTCATAAGCTTCCTGATAATTTTTCATAACCAGATAAGTCTGAGCAAGAATAACATAAGCCTCAATATCCATTGGATTATAATCAATTAAATTCTTCAATATTTCTATTAATTCATAAGTTCTGTTAATTTCTAAGTACAGATTAGATAAGATTTTGTAGTAATTATAGTTAGTTGGATCCAATTGAATAGCAGTCTTTATACTTTCAATAGCCTGGTCAAATTGCCTCATCCTAAAATATATATCTGAAATTTTTTCGTAAAATAAAGGATTATTAGAATCAATACTAACAAGCTCATACATCAAATTTAAAGCAATTTCATAATTTCCGATTTTTGAATAAAGATCTGCTAATTTGTATTTATACTCGACTTTTTCTCCAACTATTTGAACTATTTTATTAAGCAAATTTATTGCGTCTAAGTATTGTTGTTCCTCTTCATAAAGGTTCAACAATTCCTCCATAAGCTCAATTTTGGATTCCTCAGGTATATCATGATGTAAGCGCAAAATATTCTCTATTGCTAAAATTAGAGAAGTTGTATTATTTATAGCTTTTGAAGCAAGATACAGATCCTGATAAACACTTAAATCATCTGGATTAATCGATATTAGCCTATAACAAACTTCTACAGCTTCTTTGTATTTTGAAGAGGATAAATAAAAAGATAGAGCTTCTTTGAGGATAGTTTCATCATCAGTTGCTTCTAAAAGCGCAGAATAAATTTTTGCTAATTCCAAGCTTTTTCCCGCCATCTTATAAGATTTTATCAAAGGTCCCAAAACACTACCATCATTATAAATCTTTAAATAACATTCTAAATTCTCTATAGCCAATTCATAATTTCCTATTTTGTAATAAGCCAAACCAAGGTATTTATAAGATTTTGCCAATAAATGTTGATCATTTTCTACTGCTATTAAATTACTAAGTGAATCAATAACGATTTGAGGGTTGTAATTCAAAGCGGACCTACAAGCTAAAAGCAAATAATACCTATTATTTGTCAACTCATAAGCTTTGTAAAAACTAACATAACTATTAACGTAATCCTTCATTAAGTAAAGAATGTCTCCCTCTATGTCCAAGATTTTCTCATTCTCTCCATAATCTTTCTTATACAAATTTATATAATAAAGAGCCTGCTTAAATTCATTGAGTTTATAGTACGATTTAGCTAATACATAAATCACGTTTTTACTTTTATAATAAGGCAAAATGAGCTCTAATATCTTTACTGTTTCCTCGTAATTTTTGTTTTCATATTCCTTCTGTGCTTTAGAAAGTAAGACCTCTATATCTCTTGCAGAAAGAGTAGAAGCCTTTTCTTCTTTTTCTTGCTTTATCTCCAACTTATCACCCGTTTCATATTTCTTTTCCAATACTATTTCAGGCAAATTTTTTTTGTAAGAAGAAATCTCAGAGAGTATATCCCCAATCGTCTTCTGAACCATTTCACTTATGGCAGTTTTTACTTCATTCTTCTTCTCCTCTACATCATTAGAATAATCCTGCATCTGATTACCATAGAGGAATAATTCCAAATCTTTTTTTATTTCTGAAACTTTGGAATATCTTTTATTTTTATCCTTTTGAAGGCATTTCATTATTATTTTTTCTAAATTTGGAGGTATATTCGGGTTATATTTAGAAGGTGGCGTAGGTGGTTCATTTAAAATCTTATATATCATTCCCGCAGGATTCAAATCTATTATCGGTAAATTAGATGTTAATAATTCATAAAGAATAACCCCTAAAGCATATATATCAGTTCTATGATCAACATCAACACCTTTAGCTTGTTCAGGAGATAAATACCCCAAAGTTCCCATCAACATCCCAGGATTAGTTATACTATGACTACTTGCAGCAAAAGCTAACCCAAAATCAGTTATCTTAACGATATTGTCCTTTGTTATCATTATATTTTCCGGTTTCAAATCTCTATGAACAATATGTTTAGAATGAGCGTATTCAACACCATCCAAAATCTGTAAAAACAGGTCCAAAGATAAATCAAAATCTTTGTTTAAACCTTTCTCTATAAAATTTCTCAGAGACATCCCGTCGATGTATTCCATTATCAAGTAGTACTCGTTATTTAGGACAATCAAATCGTATATTTTAACGATATTTATGTGATCCAGAGATGCAGTAATTCTTGCTTCTCTTAAAAATCTTTGCAAGAATTCTTGTTTTTTGGTCAATTCTGAGGAAAGGATTTTAACAGCGACTTTTCTATCTAAAATGGTGTCGTGAGCAAGAAGGACTTGCCCCATTCCACCTTGCCCCAACTTCCTTAAAACTCTATACCTCGAAGCTAAAATATTCTCCATACTACAAACAAAACAATAAACTACTTCTATAAAAAAATTCTAAAAATATACCTACAAAACCTTCAATATTAACCACTCTACCTTAGTAGAGATTCTTGCTTCAAAAAAACAGTAATTCCATTATATTTTCTTTTCAAAACCAACCCCCTAAGATACTTCATACCTCTGACAAACCTTGAAAGCGAAACACCTAAATATATATTTGCTTGATGTTTCTCCTATATTTTACTGAACCTTTTTTTAAGGTTTTAACTTTTTAACCTTTGAATAATCTCTATTACAGACTCTTTGAGCATATTTAAACTATTTTTGTTAATAACAAAGAAAAGAGCAAAAAAGGAAAGAATCAAATAAACATAAGCCACTTCCATTCTAATTGAAGGATTAAGAAGTTGAGCAAAGAAAGGAACAGATATAAGGACAGCTTTAAGGATTGTAAATTTAAAATCAAGTAAGATAACGAGTGCAAAAAAACTTTGCACAGCAGTTAGAAAAATTTCATGTATCTGTAATTCATCCAAAACCATAGGACCACCAGAATGGCCATGATAAACAAGAGATAGATAATAAACCAAAGGAATAAATCCAACCAACAATGTCCATTGATTTATCTTTGATGAAACGACAGTAGTAAATGAATCAGTAGCTAATAGTTTCCAAGCAAATATAACAACGACAATTATCTCTGGAGATTCAGAAGCAATAGGAGCAACCCACTGAACCATCAAGAATTTTGCTAACTGTGGGTCAAACCCAAAATTCTCCGCTATCTTTGCCCCTATTATCAACAAACTTTCACCAAAAGGTTCAGCAGAAGCTAAAAAAGTAATACCAGCAAAAACAAACATAACAGTTAACAACAATTTCTTTTTAAATTCAGGTAAAGTGGATATGTAAAGAGGAGGACCTTCCAATTCCGGCTCCTTCTTCCCCATCTTCGTTGCCAAAAATATATACACACCAAATATCAAAAACAAAATAAGAGTATCAATCAATTCTAACTTACCTTTAAATGGAATTATAAAACAGTAAATCGTGGATAACAATAAAAAAGAAATTTCCAATATATTACTTTTTTCCATTTGAATATAATTAGGTAATTCGTTTTGTTTTTTTTCTCTTATTCTTGCAAACAAATAAACCAAGAGTATTAGTGGCCAGACTATACCTATAAGCATTCTATTTGCACCTGTCATATTACTTACAGCGTAATGAGTGTATTCAGGGTTATTACCTGCCACCCAAGTAAAATAAATATCAACAACATACTCAGGTATAACATTAATAATAGCAATAAGAGCAAGGACGAGATTAGGAGGTAAATATTCCTGGCTACTTTCAGCAGC
Organism: bacterium; assembly: GCA_030549815.1. Taxonomy (GTDB): domain Bacteria; phylum DRYD01; class DRYD01; order DRYD01; family DRYD01; genus DRYD01. The sequence goes on from JAUQQQ010000005.1 coordinate 100,128, forward strand.
CCAACTAACTAAAAAAGCACCCGCTATTATAGAAATTCCAGTTAGTAAAGCAGAAAAAACAGCATAATGTTCATAATCCCACTTAAAAAAACCTAACAACATCGACAACTTTATTACTATCCAAGGCAAAGGAATTAAAAACATTAAAATAATCCAATATAAGTACTTTTTTGTATCACTTTGAATTTCTAAACTGTGTTCTTTCATTTATTATCACCCCACAACAACCAAATTTCAATTTTTTTATTCTTTAATGTTTAATTATATTATTCTTTATTGAATATAACAAAACCTTTATAATTTTAACAAGATATAGATAAAAAGTCTAATTCTTGCAAGAAGACAGTAATTTAAGAAAAATTTAGAAAATTCTGTATATATATTCTATCTTATCTATTTTTAAACCATTTTTTTTATCGTCAGGAAATCCTGGGGGAAGATTACTTTCAACAATAGAATCATTAGGATTCGAAAGAGGGTATACAGTGTTAGGAGTAATGTTATTGAGGTCAATCAAAATAGCAGATGAAGGATTATCAAAATAATGAACAGGATTTTGACCAAAATCATCTGCTATCTGCAAATATTCGTAATCCCTTAAAAAAACCAATATTATAAATTTGAAAAGAGTTTTATTACCAATTATCTGGTCAGGTATTTGTATGTTGTACCTTAATTCATTACTACCAACTACTTGAGATAAATTATCATTAATAAGTGTAGACCATTCATCAGAAGTTGATGTATTTTGAGAAGGTGGCCTTATGCGATTTATCCTCTTAAAAGAATTTTCGAAGTAAAAGATATGATCAACTAAATCCAAATTGTTAGAAAGCAAATTATTATCAAACCTAAAAAACAAAGCATTATAGAAGTAGTAGGTATAATTTTGGTTGTTATATTGATAGTTAATCGTTGGAGTTATTGGAGCTTTGAAAAAAACAGATATAGACAAGAGTTTGTTAGATGTTGGGGATGGAGTTAAAGATGGAACTCCAGTAGCACAGGAATTTAGGACAACAATGATAATGATAAGGATGAAAAGAATTATGGGGGAGGTGGGGAGGGAAGGGAATTTAACCCTTCCCTCTTCATACGCTTTATGATTTACTAAAAAACTCAGTTTTTCCCAATCCACTTATACTTATTCTATAAATTTTCACAAAAACCTTCTTACTCTTGTTTTTTATTTCGTGAAAACCTTATAGTTGAAAGTTCATCCAGAAACTTTGTTTCCTGTAATTTTTGTTCTTGTAAATATTTTTGATACTCTTTTTCTTTAAGTTTTTCAAAACTTTTTCTTTCATTCATTTTTTCCTGCAGTTTTTGTTTTTCTATTTCCACTTGCAACTTTGCTTGTTCAACAACAACTTTTTGAAGTTCTATATCATTTTTAAGTTTATCTAAGTATTTGTTAAAATTAAGAAAGTAATCGGGTTGTGCAACTTGGGTTAATTTAAGTTTATACTCCTCTTTTTTGTATTCTAAAGTTTTGATTAGATTTTCCAATTTTTGTTCTTCTTCCATTAATTTTTTTTGGGCGCGAGCAAAAACTCTCTTTTGTTCTTCTTCCTCTTCAATTTTCATTTGAAGGACCTTTTCTAATTTAAATTTAAACGGTTTAGAATACATTATTTATTCAACCTCTTAACAACTTTTTCTTCATAATCACTAACAATTTCGATCATTCTTTTAATAGTATTTTGTAAATTATCAGGCTCAAAAACTCCTTGTTTCAGGAATGAATTTACTTCATCTATTTTTTCAATTGCGTAATCTATTCTTGGGTCAGTTCCTTTTTTATACATTCCAAGCGTTATTATATCTTCATTTTTTTTGTAAGTGCTAAGTATTTCCCTAATTATTCCTGCTGCTTTCTGATGCTCACTACTTGTGATCTCTACAAACAATCTACTAACAGATTGAAGGACATCTATTGCAGGGTAATGGTTCATATGTGCCAATTGTCTTGACAAAACTATATGCCCATCAAGAATACCCCTTGTAGTATCTGCTATAGGTTCATTCATATCATCCCCTTCAACCAATACGGTATAAATAGCAGTAATACTACCCGTTGGTGAAGTTCCAGGTCTTTCCATAAGCTTAGGTAAGAGTGCAAAAACAGAAGGTGTATAACCTTTGGTAGAAGGTGGTTCACCTATAGCCAATCCTATTTCCCGTTGTGCCATAGCAAACCTTGTAACTGAGTCCATCATAAGGATAACATCCTTACCTTTGTCTCTAAAATACTCTGCTATAGCTGTAGCTACGTAGGCAGCTTTTAACCTTACAAGAGCAGGAGTATCAGAAGTTGCAACAACAACAACTGATCTTCTCAAACCTTCTTCTCCAAGGTCTCTTTCAATAAAATCTCTCAATTCTCTTCCTCTTTCTCCAACTAAACACAAAACAGTTAAATCAGCTTCTGTAAAACGTGTAATCATAGATAGAGTAGTACTTTTACCCACTCCTGATCCTGCAAATATTCCTACCCTTTGTCCTTTACCTAAAGTAAGTAAAGAATCTATAGCTCTAACACCAATAGATAATGGAGTATGTATTCTTGGTCGTAAAAATGGGTTCGGTGGATCATTGTATATGGGATATAGTTCTTCGTATTCCAATGGTCCTTTACCATCGATAGGGTTTCCTAATCCATCAAGTATCCTTCCCAATATTTTAGGGCCAACTTTAACCATCAATTGTTTTCCAGTGGCTCTAACTTCATTGCCAGGGGAAACACCGATTGTTGATCCTATAGGCATTAACAAAACCCTATCTTCTTTAAATCCCACGACTTCTGCTACAATAGGTTCAGAATATTCGTTTGGATAGATATGACATATTTCTCCGACCTGACAAGGTGGCCCGTCGCTTTCTATAACTAAACCAATAACCTGCCTAACTTTTCCGTAAAACTTCACTAAATCCTTGGATGAAACATTTTTTACTAAATTTTTGTATTTATCAAGTTCAAGCATTATTTACTCCTTAAAATGATTTCTTTCAAGACCTCTAATTTTGTAGATATTCGTGAATCTATTTTACCGAAATTAGTTTCAATAATACAACCACCTTTTTCTATTCTTTCATCGGGAGCAATGTTCAAATTTTCTACATCTTCCAACAAATACTTTAATTTCTCTTTAGAATTTTTGACATCCTCCAATTCTTGTGGATTTACCCAAATAGTTATAGACTTACTTCTTTCGACTTTTGCAAGCAAGTCAGCCAAATATGAGGTAACCACGCTTTGTTCTTCTTGTATTTTCTTATTTATAATTTTTTCAGCTATTTGAAAAGCTAATTCAACAATTTCTTTTTCAAACTCTTTTATCAGTTCTTGTCTAATGTTTATTATATTGTTTATTTCTTGCTCTAGTTGTAGCATTTTTTGTTGGTAAATGTTATTAACTTGTTTCTGTGCTTCTTGATATCCTTTTTGAAATCCCTCATTAACAGCTTGCTCGAGTATTTCTTTTGCTTTGTTTTGTGCTTGATTCATCGCTTCTTGGATAATTTTTTCAGCTTGTCTATGTGCTTCTTCAATTATAATTTTCTTTTGTTTTTCTATTTCTTCTATTTTTTGCTTCTGTTCATTAATTTTTTGTTCTAACTCTTCATTTAGTTTTTGATATTTCTTTTTTTCTTCTTCTAATTCGAACTCGATCGATGATTTAGAAACCAGATTAACGTCCTTAATTTCTTCGATTACTTGGTTAATAGGTAAAGCAACTTCTTCTTTTTTAATTATTTTTTTAGATATTTTTTCATTACTAATATCAAGACTAATCAACTCTTTTCCTAAAAAATCTTGTTTAATTATGTTTCCCAGGATCTTTGAATTTGTTTTTTGATTTGGAATATTTGTGTTTTCAGGTTGATTTTGTTCACGTACATTTTTTTTTATTATTCCCATACCCATTTAATTATTTATATTAAGTTAGGTGAAATCCCTCCTCTCTAAGATCTCTCTTCGATGAAATTTTACTACAAAAAAAATAAGGGGGCTCCAAGCCCCCTTCGAATTGTGCAATCCCTCGTGTTTTATTAACCGCCACCACCTGCTAATGCTTTAGTCCATTGATTTGCTATTTGAGATTGAGTTTTAAATGCATCCATTCTTGTTTCTTCGTGCATTTTCCTAATTGCTCTGTTTGTATCTAGGACCATCTTTTGCATTTCTTGCTGGTGCTTCTTTTCCGCCAATGTTTCAGATAAAATTAAATTTTCCAACTCTCTTCTGTTTTCGTTGTCTATTGCCCATGCCCTGTATTGATTCATTATTGGTTCCCATTGTTGCTGTCTTTGGTATGGTAGCCAAGAACCATCATTAAACAATCCTGGTATCATCTCTTCTACACCTCCTTACTCTATTACCTTCATTCTTATTTATATACAAAAAACAAAAAAATGAAAATCCTTTTCAGACTTTTTAACATTTTTTTTACATTTTTTATATTTGCCAAATTGCAAAGGTAAAGGCTATAAATTATTGAAATAAATTAAAAGGTATGCATCTTGATGTTATCATTACAGGTAATACCTTCGGTGCCTTCTCAACTCTTTTCCTTTTTAATAAAAACTTTGAAATAACAATAGGACATGTAATCCCCGAAATTAGTATAATAAAAGACATAAAAATGATTGTAGGCTATAATACTTATAAAAACCTTTCCATACCTTTCAAAAATATTCCAGATCCTTCATATAACGAAATCAATCTAATTCTTATAAACCAAGAAAAATTAATAAAAAGTGAAAAAAGATTTCTCTTTTCTACAACTTTGGATAAATTAAGAAAATTTCTATATAATCCAAACTCCAAAAAAATAAAAACTTTTCAATCTTCTATCAAAGAACTATTTTTTAATAATGATAAAATATTTTTAAAACTTTCCAACAACAAAATATTATCATGCTATTACTTAATAGTTGCTGATGATTTTTGGGGTAATACCTGGAGTTTCCTAAATTTCAAACCAACACATACAGGCGGATGGATTATGAAAATCCCAACAACCTTCGTTTTTTCTTCAGAACCTTTTATAGCCTTAGGATACTCGCAAAAAGGTGTTATATTAAGCGACTCACAAAACATTATCTTTGCCAAACACATACAAAAAGAATACACAATCGAAGATCTTATACACAACTTTCTACTTTGCAATAAAATAGTAAAAAAAATCGTTATAAAAGAATGGAATAAATATGTCCTCCCATTTTCAACTAAAGAATACACTTTTCCACAAGAAATCATAAATAAAAGAATTTTCTTTGTAACAGAGTACTTAGGTCTAATGAATTGTTTCCTACCAGAATACACTTACTTAACTTCTTTTTTATCTCAAGAATTAGCATCAAACTTAGACACAAAAATTAAAACTCTCCAAGATTTCATCCCAACAATTAACCAAGCCATAGAATACAATAAAATATTCATGAAAATAAATAATTTCATCAATAGCTTTCCTTTGATATTTTTCAAAAACGACGAAAAAGATAAGATCCTAATTGACTGGCTATTAGGAAACATAAATCCAACGATTATGGATAAAAATTTCAGAGAGATTTTTGAAAACTACGACAGGAATTTCGAAGTCATTCTATCCGATCAAGCTATGAATTCAGAGTAATGATTTTTCCATATAACTAATAATTTCAGCAGCCAAGGTGGCAGCATATTGCCCCCCATAACCTCCTGACGCCTCTAAACTTACCACAATAACATATTCTGGTTTATCAACACCAAAATATCCAACAAACCACGTATTATTCAATCCTTTAGGATTGTTAGAATTTACAGGTACTTCAGCAGTTCCAGTTTTCCCAGCTACCCTATACTTCCTAACAATAGATTTTATTACAGCAGCAGTTCCCATATTTATAGCTTCTTCCATTCCTTTCCTAACCAAAAGCAAATTTTTTTCCTTTACAGGTATTTTCTGTAATTTTGGTTTTCGTTCTTTATTAATAAAAGGTGTTGGACGAAAACCGGTTGCTACAGAAGCAACAACAACAGCCATTTGCAAAGGAGTAACCAATCCCAAACCCTGCCCAATAGCAATATTTACATCATCACCCTTGGTCCATTCCTCCCTCATATATCTTTCTTTCCATGCATGGGAAGGGATCAAACCTGAAGATTCAAATGGCAAATCTATACCTGTCGGTTTATTTAGTCCCAAAATTTCTGCATACTTTTTTATTTTTTCAATTCCAAGTTTGTAACCCAAAAAGTAATAAAAAACATCGCAAGAAACAGCAAGTGCATGTATTACATCCAAAGATCCATGACCATATTTATTAAAACAATAAAACGGATGAGAACCAACAAAAAATACACCAGGACAATAAATGTGAGTATTCTCATTTATTATACCTTCTTCCAAAGCAGCGACAGAAGTTATAATCTTAAAAGTTGAAGCAGCAGGATACTCCCCTCTTAAAGCCCTGTTATAAAGATAAGAAAAATCAGGAAATTTCTTCATAACCTCATTCCTATCAGGTTTAAAGTATATACCATTTGTTGTTGAATAAACATAAAACGAAGGATAAGAAACAAGGGTTATAATCTCACCATTAACTTTCATTAAAATAACAGATCCGCCAACAGGTTGACCATTCTTTAAACTCAGATTATCACACAAATCTTTTAATTTTTTGTAAGAAAATAATGTTATCTTTTTATCGATCGTTGTATTTACATCTTTTCCTCTTTCGGGAGGGATTTGTTGAAGTATTTTTACAGGTTGCCCCAGTGGGTCTATTAAATACTTTTCTTTACCCAACTTCCCTCTCAATTCCTTATCATAGACCAATTCTAATCCATCTTTACCAACAGAAGAATAATAAAAAAGGTCTTTATTTTTCTCTACATCTTCTTTATATGGAATATTGACAAATCCAAGTGTAAAAGCAAAAGCAGGCCCTGAATACTGCCTCTTATAATCTACAACAACATCAACACCATAAACATACATTAAATTTTCCATTACTAAACAGATATCAGAAAAATTCGGATTACTTCTAATAACGATTTGTTCTGAATAACTCTCATTAATTAGATCATCAAAATCGTTTATTTTGAACCTTGATTGGATAAAATTTTTAACAAATTTTTGCTGATCATTAGTTAATAAGTTATACTTAGATTTATGTAAAACTATCCTTGTTTCTTCCGTATTAAAAGATAAAACCTCTCCATTTCTATCAAGGATGTTCCCCCTTTCAGGAGATGTATAAACTTCAAAAGTTGTATAATATTCAAGTTTTCTTCTAAAAATATCATAACTAAATATGTTAATTTTAATCAAATTATACATGTTCCAAGAAAAAGCGAGAAAGACAATAAATAACAAAACAAGAAACCTATGACCCATTATTATTTTTCGAAAAGAATATTTTATAAATAAAGAAAGCTAACAAACCAATAATAGCAGAAATTAGTTGTAATATATAATACATTAAATCGAGTAAAAAAGCAGATTTGAGGTTATTTTCTCCTAATATAAAACTCATTCCTATCGTTCTTCCTCCAAGACCCCCAAAAATAGAAATCAAAGCACTAAAACTACCCACGATAAAAGCTAAAAACCAATCAGGAAATTTAACATTAACACCTAATACATACACCAAAAAAAGGTAAAGAGATAAAGAATCAATAATATGTGAAAAAAAAGACAAAATAATGCCACCAATGACAATTCTATAAACAAGATCTTTCCAAAAATAAAAAAGAAGCAAAAAAAGAGCAAAAATAAATAAAAGTAAAAAAATATAATTCTTCAATAAAAAAATAACAAACATACTAACTGCAGCAACAGAACCAATAATCCTATCCATATAAGGACTCAAAAAAATTAATAATCTATTTCTTATATCTTCTTTCCTTATCCCCTCTTCCCTTAATACCAAAAATCCACTTTTCAATCCGTCTGTTATAAACATACTTAAGCCAACAGAATTAAGTATCAAAGATAAAGAATTTAAATTAAGAAGATAAAAAAAACTTAATCTACTAGAAAAAAAAAGATTTATAACCATCCTCCACCTATAAACCTTTATAACCAAAGTAATAAATGATAATACAACAGTAAAAAAAAATAAAATGTAATTTTTAACAATAAGGGAATAAATATCTTCAAACCCAAAGGCAGTTTTTCTATAGATAAAAAAAATAACAACAATTGAAAAAACTAAATAAAGAAAGAATAATAAATACTTTATAATGACTCTTTGATTCTTTTTTAATCCTTGATTTTGATTCATCACGCTATTTCTTCGGGAGGAAAAACTAAACTAATCATATTTTTATTAACCACCATGAAATTAACCCTGTCTATTTCTAAAGAAGTATCTTTATCATAGATAACACATTCAGTAAGAGGAATAAATTGAATGTTTTTATTAAGTTCATCAACTATTCTTGCTCCTGGGATAAGATACATATATCCTTCTATTCTGTAATTTTCTGAGAAAATAACTACTCTTCGTGCCTCCTTTTTTACCATCTTTTTCCTCCTTAGTATAGTTTAGTTTGAACTTTTTTAATACCGGTTAATTTCTCGAAATTATCTAAAACCTGTTGAGCAATACTAATAACTTCTCCTTTAACTCCCGCTATTTTAGCAACAAATAAGCCATAGCTTTTTTCTGCAGCTCCTTTAATAACTTTATACGTAAATTCAACATTATCATCATTCTCAATAACCTGAACATGATAATTTGAAATACAATCTATAATTTTCTCAAGATTAGAAAGTTGGTGGAAATGAGTGGCAAGTATGGATCTACATTTTGTTTTGGTTGCTAAATATTGACATATAGCCCAAGCTATAGCCATACCATCATAAGTACTCGTTCCTCTGCCAACCTCATCCATAATAACCAAACTTTTTTCTGTAGAATTATCAAGTATGTAAGCAGTTTCTAACATTTCAACCATAAAAGTACTTCTATTCTTTATTATCTCATCACTCGATCCTATTCTTGTGAAGATACCATCTACAATGCCGATCGTAGCCTCAGAGCAAGGGATAAAACTACCAACATGAGAGAGTAAAACATTCAGAGCGACCGTTTTTAAAAACGTTGATTTTCCACCCATATTTGGACCTGTTAGAATGATGAAAAATTTATCTTGATTCATAAAAATATCATTGGGGACAAATTTATCAAAAAATTTCTCATAAATGGGATGCCTTGCTTCCTTTAAAATTAACTCCTTTTTGTCAGTCATCTCAGGCCGATTATAATTATTAATAACAGCACAATAAGATAAAGAAAGAAAAATATCTATCATAGAAATACTCTCTACCAAATCCATTATAAAAAGGCGATACTGGTTAACTAAACTAATAATGTTTCTAATGATTTCTTCCTGTAGATCTTGGACGTTACTTACAGCTTCAGCTAATTTAGATTCAAATTCCTTTAATTCGGGCGTTATAAACCTTTCAGCATTAACCAAAGTTTGCTTTCTTTCAAAATACGAAGGAACTAAATTTAAATTAGCTTTGCTTACTTCTACATAATAACCAAATACCTGGTTAAAAGATACTTTCAGAGATTTAATTCCTGTTTTTTCTCTTAATTCCCTTTCATAATCTTTAAGCCATTGGACGTTGTTTTTTAACAAGAAAATATACTCATCCATCTTTTTATCAAATCCTATCTTTATAATCAGTTCAACATGCTCATACTCATTTATATCATCATCAATAGAATTAATAATATATCCTTCTAAATGAGATATTTTTTCCTTTATATCCCTGATATTACCAACTATTTTTGCTAGTAACTTTGGAAAATCTTCAATTTTATTCAATTCATTGAAAAAGCTATTAAATGTAATAAAAAACTTTTTCAAAGTTAGAAGATCCTTGAGAGAATATTTATATAAGGAAAACCTTGAAAGAATTCGTTGTATATCGGGTATATGTTTTATTTTCTCTCTTAAAGAAATAATGTATTCAGTGTTTTGGACAAAAAAGGAAACAGCATCCAACCTTTCATTGATTTCTTCAAGATTTTTAAGTGGTTGAGTTATAAAAATCCTAAATTTTCTTGCCCCAAAAGATGTGGATGTATAATCTATAGTATCAACCAAAGAATTAGAAACACCGATTATTTCCAAATTCCTTAAAGTGGATGAATCTAACAACATAACAGAAGAAGAAAAATTTCTAAACCTAAACTTCATTGAACTATTCGAATTCAATAACAAGTTCTTTTCGAGATAATTAATTAATAAAGAAAAAACATTAATAAAATCTCCTCTTTCCAAAAGGAAAAAAGAATTATCATCAATTAGATAATTTTTAAGTTCATCAATAGGATATTTTTTATCCTCTAAAACAACGTATTTAAAATCAGAAAATAAATTCATTAAATTTTTTTCTACTCTTGAAGAAAATACTATCTCAGATGGTTTAAAATAGTTAATAACATTAAAAACATCTTTACGATTAGCTAAAGATACGTATCCATCCAACACGCTAATATCGACAGCCAAAACTTGGAACATCGAATTTTTAAAATCTACGATAACCAAGAAGTTAAATGTTTTTTCATTTAAGAATCCGTAATTAGTAATAGTTCCGGGAGTTATTATTTCTACGATATCTCTTTTAACAAGATTTCCTTGTGCTTTAGAAGCATCTTCTAACTGCTCAGCAATAGCAACTTTATAACCTGCATTCAATAAATTTTTTATATAATTATCGACAGAGTGGAAAGGTACACCCGCCATAGGAATAGTCTTACCATCAGGCAACGTCCTCTTAGTCAATACAACAGAATTTATTTCAGAAAATATCCTTGCATCTTCAAAATAAGTTTCATAAAAATCACCAACTCTAAAAAGTAGTATTGCATCTTTTGATTTTTCTTTAAGTTGAAGATATTGTTTAAAGAGAGGAGTTATGTTCATAGGTAATTGAGAGGATTAACAGGTCTACCGTTTATCTGGACTTCAAAATGGAGGTGTGGCCCTGTTGAGTTTCCAGTAGATCCTACGCGAGCAATAATTTGCCCCTTATAAACAGTTTGCCCCTTGTAAACATTCAGAACAGAGCAGTGAGCATAAAGTGTTGATATTCCACTACCATGGTCTATAATTACAGTATTACCATATCCATAATACCATCCCGCATAAATAACAACTCCATCAGCTGCAGCATAAACAGGAGCACCATAAGAAGCACCAATATCAACACCAGAGTGAAATCTTGTGGTCCCAAAAATAGGATGAACACGATAACCAAAATATGACGTTAAAACATAGGAGTTTGTAGGCCATAGAAACTTCCCACCCCTATAAATTTTATTCCTATTTATATTACTAACAATATACCTTTGTAATTCTTCGTATTTTTCTTTTTGTATACTTTCATAATATTCTATATCTTGTTTTGTTTTATCTATCTCTTCTTGGTACTTTCTTAATAATTCCTGTCTTCTCTCCAAAATGGAATTATAATATTTTTTTTCTTCTTTTAACTTTTTCTCAATATCCTGTAATTTTCCACTAACCTCCAAGAGTTTCCTATTTTTTTCTATTAATTCTTTATTTTTCTCATTTAATTCATTAATCAACATAATATCCTGCTTTATTGATTCTCTTAAAAAATAAGAACAATCAATAAAAACATCCGGATTTTTAGCATTAAATAAAACAACAAATAAATCAACATTATACTTTAAGAAGGAAATAACTTTATTTTCAAGTAAAGTATTTAAACTAAAAATTTTTAACTTAATTGTCTCAACCTGATTTGACAAATTTTCTAATTCTTTTTGCAATTTTTGTTTTTCCTTCTTAGTAACAAGAATTTTATACTCTATTTCAGTTATTTCTTGCCAAGTTTGATTTAGTTGTCTTTCTATTTCTTTTTTGGTTAAATTCTGGTAATAAAGTTTTGTCTTTTTCTCTTTTATTCTTTGTTTTATATAAAATATTTGCTGTTTCAATTCATCAACTTTAGAAGAAAATGAAAAATTAAGAACAAGGAAAAAAAACAATAAAAAAACAAAAAAAATTCTAACCATATTACTCATCCTCTGCTAATTTTTTCAGATATTTTTCAATAGTGCTATAGACAAAAAGAAAAGAAATAATAATAGATGTAAAAATCAGCATATTTCTAACAAATATCAGATAATCAATTGGTAATAAATTAAAGAAAACAAAATTATTAAACCTCTCCATAAGGTACCCATATCCAATTCTTATAAAGTAATGAGATATAAAAGAAGATAAAATAAGGACGATAAATATTTCTGCAAAAAGCGGAGCTTTGATAAACCATCCAGAAGCTCCCACCAAATTCATTATCTTTATCTCATTCTTTCTTGATAATATCGACATTTTAACAGTGTTGTTAATTATAAGAATAACACCCAATGCTAAAATCACGATAACCACAAACAATATTTTCTTTATTAAATCAAAAACAGAGCTAATTTTTTCGGCATATTCCTGCCAATAGACAACATCTCTAACTATCTTTTCTTTCTTTATTTCTTCAGAGACAGTCTTAACAAACTCCGGTTTTTTTACCTTCACATAAACCACACTATTTATAGGTAAATCAGAATAGGTTATATTTAATTCATCTTTTATTCTTTTTTTCATCTCCTCTTTAGAAATCAAAGTAGCACTGAGAATGTCTTCATTTTTATCTAAATTATACATAAAATCTGCTATTTGTTTTGGTTGGACATCAGATTTTAAATACACATGAATTGTTATCTGAGATAATATTTTATTTTTAAAATTTTCCATATTGTAATAAACAAGCAATATTAGTTGCAACACAAAAAAAGAGAAAGAGATTACGGTAATAGCAGCAAAAAACATTCCCCAGTTTTTACTAATATTACCGTAAACTTCTTTTACAAATGAGACAAATACGGTTTCAAGGTATTTGAGCATCTATTTTTTCTTATTAGGATTCCTTGCACCGTATTTAGACCTGCTTTGTCTTCTTTTTTCTACTCCTGCTGCATCCAATTTTCCTCTTACAACCTTATATCTTATACCTGGTAAATCCTTGACCCTTCCTCCTCTTATTAGGACAACAGAGTGTTCCTGCAAATTATGTCCTTCACCAGGAATGTAAGCGGTAACCTCCATGCCGTTACTCAATCTAACCTTTGTAACTTTTCTAAGAGCTGAGTTCGGTTTCTTAGGGGTTATCGTTTTAACCTGGATACAAACTCCCCTTTTTTGAGGAGATCCTTTAGGGTCCCAGTATACTCTTCCTTCCAAAGAGTTATAATAATAATGTAAAGCTGGCACCTTAGATTTCTTTTTAACTACGCTTCTTCCTTTTCTTATCAATTGATTTATTGTAGGCACTTAGCTCAACCTCCTTTTGATATTATTGTTCCTACTTCTTCTCCCGATATTATTCTCGTTATATTACCATAGTCCTTAATACTAAAAACTATGATTGGTATATTATGTTCCATTGATAAAGAAATAGCAGTTCCATCCATAAATCCCAAATTTTTATCCAAAACCTCTTTGTAATCAAGTTTAGAATATTTAGATGCTTTAGGGTCAATCAAAGGATCACTACTATAAACGCCATCTACCTTGGTAGCTTTCAATATTATCTGGCATTCCAACTCTATTGCTTTTAAAACAGCAGCAGTATCAGTTGAGAAAAATGGATTACCCGTGCCCCCAGCAATTATAACAACCCTTCCTTTCTCGAGATGCCTCAAAGCTCTTCTTCTTATAAAAGGCTCAGCAACAGACCTTATTTCCAAAGCAGTCATAACTCTAGTTTGAACACCTATATTTTCAAGAACTTCTTGAAAAGCGAGAGCATTGATAACAGTAGCTAACATTCCCATGTAATCAGCGGTTGCCCTATTTATACCTGCCAATTCTCTGCCCCTAACAAAATTGCCACCACCAACAACAATAGTAAATTGAACACCCTGTAAATAAACACTCTTAATTTCTTGAGCATATTTATTAAGTATATCAAAATCCAATCCTCTTCTTTTTTCTCCACCGAACATTTCACCACTTAGTTTAAGTAAAACCCTCGTATATTTCATAAAACTATTTTCCTATTTCAAATCTTGCAAAATCTTTAACAACAATTTTTCCACCAATCTTAGATTCCATAAATTTGATATAATCTTTGAATTTTGGTAATTTCATTGAATCATCAAAAAATGGTTGTTCAAGTAGGACACTTTCTTCAAAAATCTTTAATACTTTCCCTTCTGCTATTTTTTGAGCTATATGTTCAGGTTTTCCTTCACTTTTAGCTTGTTCAAAAGCCATCCTCTTCTGCTCTTCAATCTCCTCGTTTGGAATAGAAGACAAATCAAGATAAACAGGTTTCATAGAAGCTATTTGAAAAACCACCTTATTACCTAACTCTTTTTTAATTTCTTCATCTAATTCTTTTTCACTATCAATTAAAACCAAAACTCCAACTCTATTATTAAAATGCAGGTAATCAAAAATTATCTCAGATTCTTTTTGAGCTTTTAAAACTTTTACTCTACTTAATCTTATATTTTCACCAAAAACAGAAATATTCTCATTTATAAAAGTTCTTAGATCTTTGGAATCTTTGTATTCTAAATTTAATGCTTCATCGATAGTAGAAAAATCTTTATCAAATAAAAATTCAGTAATATTCTTTGCTAATTCTACGAATTTTTCGTTCCTACCGACAAAATCTGTTTCACACCCAAGTTCGATCATTATTGCTTTTTTCCCATTATTTTTTATTGATATTACTCCTTCTTTAGTTAACCTATCTAATTTTTTTGCAGCCTTAGCTGCACCCTTTGCTAAAAGTATTTTTCTTGCTTTATCGATATCTCCCTGTGATTCGATAAGTGCATTTTTACAATCACTAATTCCTGCACCAGTCTCCTCTCTTAACTGCTTTATTAAATCCATGGACACTGACATAACAACTCCTCCTTTTTTACTTTAATAATTCTAGTGTTTTTTCAAGTATTTGTGGAGGGATAAAAAAGTTAAGGTGTGCTTTTTGAACATCATCATGGTCCTCCAAAGCTTCCGCAAACTTTAATATAGTTACAGCTTTATCAACATCATCTATAACCACAGTATTCTCAGGAACAAAAGTTAGATCGCTGCTTACATAACTCATTTTCATTTCATCCAATTTATCTTTAACCTCTTCGTAATTCTCAGGACTAACTATCAATTCAACCTCGTTATCACTAATTTTTATATCTTCGACATATTCTAAGAAATTTTCCAGGATTTTGTTTTCGATTTCTTTTACATCTCCATTAAATAAAAAAACTCCTTTCTTTTTAAATATCCAAGATACGCTTCCACTTTCCCCAAGATTACCATTATACTTTTGGAATAATCGTCGTATTTCAGAAGCTGTTCTATTTCTATTATCAGTTATTATTTCAAGTAGGACAGCCACACCAAAAGGACCATAACCTTCGTAGATTATTTCGTGTAACTCTTCTCCTTCTAATTTCCCCTGTGCTTTAAGAAGTATTTTTTCAATGTTCTCAGATGGAAAACCTGCAGACTTAGCCTTTTTAATTGCAAACCTTAATTTAGCATTAGTTTCAGGGTCTGCTCCTCCTTGTTTAGCAGCAATCATTATTTCTCTACTTAATTTACTAAACAACTTCCCTCTAATTTTATCCATTCTTTCTTTCCTATGTTTGATATTATGCCATTTAGAATGTCCAGCCATATTTACCCCCCTTACTTTTCATATTCTCCACAAAAATCCTTAAACCTCCCTTAGACAGGGAAAAACAAAAAAAATGTATAAAATTAAAATAGGATGAAAAAAGGATTAACAATAGTAGAAGTTGCTATATCCTTTACAGTTGCTTTAACTTTACTCCTGTCTTTATACGCAATAGTTTATTGGGGAACAAGAGTTAGTAACATTAATAAATACTACATCGATGCTAACAACATCCTAATATTTTTGGTCAATGAAATTCAAAATAGACCTTACCCTTACATTGTATTTGACCCTTCAACAAATTCTTTTAAATACAAACAAGATGCTAAAGAAATTCTATTAGGTAAGCTAAAATTATACAACTACAAAATAAATGGAAAAGAAGATTTCGATATAGAATTACATGAAATAAGACAAGACCCAACAATTAATACACTTGTCATAATTGAAATATCTTTACTGTGGAAATATCAGAACAAAAATCAAAAGACAAATATAACTTGCATTACATCAACTTTTGAAATAAGAGATCTAATAAATTCGAGTGATCCGATAATACCCTTACCCCCAAATTCTGACATAAACTAAAATTTTTCCTCCATACCATCAGGAAACAAACGCTTTGTTTTTGCTGTATTAAATACATCTTGCGTGACCTTTTCTACTCGTCAAAACGAGGAGCTTCCAAGCTGTAGCTCACAGAGAGGTCAGATCGCAGTGTAGCAGCTATCTTTTAGCGTGAATTCGGGCCAGTCCAGCCCTACCACCGTTTCTATCCCTAAAACCGCTCTTGAAAACCAACCTTTATGTCATAAGCTAATACTATCTTAATGGAATACCACCATACTATATAGCTTCAAAAAGCGATAATCTTATTGATGACGCCCTTTCTTCTGTTATTAATCCTCTTCAATCTTAATACCGTTATACTATCATCCCTTCTTCTCTCCCTGCTTCCTACCTCAAAATTTCCTACTTCATTTATAGATAACTCGTATAGAGAATTAGTGCAACTACATCCTATGCCACGTAAACTCTATTTCTTCCTTCCTTCTTTGCTCTATACAATAATTCATCTGCTTTCTTTATCAATTCATCTTTAGAGGAAGCATCAAGAGGGAAACAAGCAACACCTATAGAAGCAGCAACTTGTATATCCCCACGCCTCAGAGAATAATAAGCCTTTCTTATTTCCTCAGCTAACACAGCTGCATTCTCTTTATAAAAATTTGGTAATATAACAGCAAACTCATCTCCACCGTATCTACAAACATACCCCTTATCACCAACAATAGACAATATAATTTTTGCTATATTTTTCAATAACTCATCACCCATAGGATGTCCAAAAGTATCATTATATTGCTTAAATTTATCCGTATCTATCATTAATAAACAAACCGGATAACCGTAGAGTTTAGCATTCTCTACTTCTTTAGATAGTAGCTCTTGAAAATGCCTGTGATTATACAATCCTGTTAAACCATCCTTTATCGACATATCACGAGTTTTTGAATATTCCTTATAAAGAATGTAAAGTATAGCAAATTTGTCACATAATAATTCCACAAAGTTAACATCCTGTTCATTAAAGCTACGAGTATTCACACTGGAAAGATAAACAACACCAATAAGCTTGTTCCCAATTTTTATTGGAGTACAAATAAAACTTCTATCATCTTTATATAAAGATAAAGCACTAAAAACAGTGCCACCAAAATATGAAACAGTTTTCAAACTATTTACAACAATCTCAATCGCAGTGTTTTTTAAATAAAATTCAGCTCTACCTATCCCCCTATGAAAAACCGCCTTCATAGATTCAATTATATTATCTTCTTTCTCAGGAATAAAAATAACAAACCTTGAAAAATTCAATGATTTAGATAAGATAGAATAAAATGAATGATAAAGATCTTCATAATCAGGGTTTTCATCAAGCTTTGAGTAAAACTCCCCAAGATACCTCAACCAATTATCCAATTTATCAGAATTTTCCTTCAATTCTAACAATTTTCTTTTTAAAGAAGAAACTTCGTAAGTATTTATTATATTTTCGATAAAATTCCTAAAATATTCCTTTACAGAGTCAAAAATAAGAGAATTATAAACCCACCTCAAAGTAAAAACTACAAATGAATAAATAATAAACACAATAATCAATAAAATTCTCAGCAAAACTTCATTAGAAGCTAAAAAATTGGAAAATAAAAATATACAAGATAAACAAACTAAAATATAATACTCATTAAACATGTATTTAAAAGGAAAAATTTTTTTATCCTCCTTAATCGTTAAGAAAGATTTTTCAAATACTTCTGTTTTAATATCAGGCTCCATCTTTTTTTGCTTCTCAACTTCATCTAAATAATGAATAATATTATTTTTTAAATTTTCGTCAAAAATACCGCTTATAGAACCTGTAAATAAGATCAAATAGAAATAAGCAAAAATGATATAAAAAACTATAAAACCTAACAAATTTTTAGCAAACAGGACAACAAAAATAAATGCAAAAGCAAAAGAAAATAATGTAAATAAAGATTTTGAAACCAAATTATACATTTTTAATTTCAAAGAAGCATCAAAATTTATAGAAAATTCCTTCAAAATAAAAGTTATAACAGCTAATAAAGATAAAATAAGGATAAGCAACCAATCGTTTATACCCTTATAAACGATATAGATGGGTATAAAAGAGGAAAAAATTGGGATAGCGTCAACCCACTGTCTATAATAAATGACAATAAATTCTAGTAAAACAGAAGCAATAACTATCGTCAATAAATATACATCAAACATCATTATTTAAATTCATTATTTGATCTATATTCATCTAATCTATATTCATCTAATGTATATTCATCTAATGTATATTCATCTAATCCATATTCATTTAATCTATAATAAACAGGATAAAACGATGCACCAATACTTTGTGTAATAAAATCACGAATAAATACATTTCTCTCAAATATCTTCACTTCATTGTAAGGTTTATAAATATTGCCAGAAGTATATATAAATTGCCCACAATCAGAATTAAAATAATAAATAGGAATTGAAGGTCCACCACGAGCAGAAAAGAATATTTGATTAACTTTCCTATTTACAACAAAATGATAAAAAACTTTATAACTACCTTTTAGTAACATATTTGTTTCAATTCCATCCAACGGTATATCCCCAACAACCATGTAATTCATGTCACTTGGTAAAAAAGTAATTATCCTACCCACCCCAAATATTCCCTTAACATGCTTTTTATCAGTAGGTAAAACATATCGATAATCTACATTACCTACCCATGATTCAAAATCCAATCTACCATTAGAAAAAACCCAAAAATACCCAGAAACCAAATTTTTAGATTTAAAATCAACTTCAAACAAATGTTCACCATTAATAAAAAACTTAGTAGGTTTGAAATCTTTAAATATTTTTTTGCCAACATCATTACCAACTTTAAAATAGTTGTTTTCAGAAGAAGAAAAAACAAAATCGATAAAAGCTTCAGCGTTACCATTAAATTTTATATAAATTTTTTTGTCCTCACCAGTATCATTTAAATGATAAAAGTATATTAAACTAGGAGTAAAAGGAGAAACAGTACCACTTATTAAATAACCATTACTTTTTACATACTCCGGAGAATTAGAAAAAAACATCAAAACAGGCTCAAACGAATAAACTTTTTTAAAATTCAAAAACAATAAAACAAAAATTAATTTCCAAACTATAAATCTAAACCTCATTTAATTACCTCGATTTACTCAAACTTATTAATTGATAAACCTGGTAAATAAAAGTAAAATACAAGATTTTTTTATTAATTTTTTTAAATAAATTTGCATTGTTTATCTTCGATACTTGGTCAAAAGTGTTATCCAATATTTTCTGAATATCAAAACTATAGTATTTACTGTAATAACTACTTATTAATTTATCTTTTGAGATTATTTTACTAAAAACCAGATTTTTTTCGAGCATTTTAATTATTTCCACATCTTTAAGCAATAGGATTTTGTTAATTATAAAAATATCCTTAACAAAAGATTTTATAAATTTAAGAAGGAATTTAAAAGATATAAATGAACCAAAATTTTTCAACCAATAATCCTCATCAAACAGTAAATTTTCATTCCCATCAACAACAAAACTAATTAATTTAGAGAAATTTTCTTTAGGTTTTCTTTCTTTTTGGTTCCACATGTTTTCAATAAAGAATAAAATCAAGTCCCAATTACCGTTGGTAAGAAAGAATAAAAATTCTGCCCAATTAAGAGGAAAATGATAATTTTTTATTAAGTATTCTATCAACTTACTCTTATCTGGATTAACAAAAATTCTTATTGACCGAGATAATATAGTTGGGATAACATTTGTATCACTTTTTAAAAGAAAGAAAAAGCAATTACTCGGTGGTTCCTCTAACGTTTTTAACATTGCATTCATAGAATAAATATTAACATTATCTAAATCGACAACAACAAACCTCAAAACATTTGATTTTAATTTAACAAAATTCAACATGTATCTTACTTTTTCTATTGGGATAGTATCGTTATCAATTAACATAATTTTCTCAAATTGTAGTAATTCTTTCATTTTGTCGATTAACATTAATTTGATTTGTTTAGAATCTCCAAAGAGGATAAATGTTCCATTATCTTTCTTTTCT
The DNA here is from genome assembly GCA_030549815.1 of bacterium. Classification (GTDB taxonomy): domain Bacteria; phylum DRYD01; class DRYD01; order DRYD01; family DRYD01; genus DRYD01. Next base: position 120,540 of record JAUQQQ010000005.1, read on the forward strand.
AAGAAATTTTTGATGTTAGAAATTATATTTTCATCAATTATCATCTCTTCTTTCCATACTTTAATCTATCGTATATAAAGACAATATTAGCTATTATAATAAAGATTATAATGAGAGCGTGTATAAGAGATTGGGTCAACATGTATTTAACTGCTTCACTCACCTGGTCAGGTTCAGGATTAGATTCCAATATTTCGTAATCTGCTGCACCTTTCAATCCTCCAAATAAACCAATTAATTGCTTACTTAGTATGTAGGGATACATTTCAGCAGCCATAACAGCAGTACATCCTCCTGAAACATTAACCCCATACCTACTTTTCAAGATTCTAATGTAATACTGCAATGTATCACCAGCAGCTATACAGAAAACTAAATTCAGATCATGAGCAGTTTTGATATTCTTAAGAAAAGGAGCAGGACTTTTATTTAGTAAGGGTATAGCATCTTTCAAATCAACTCCCATTTTTTCAATAGCCACTGCAGCACCTACAACATATCCACCTATAACATAATCAACATCTTCCTGCTTATTGTATTGTGAAGCAACTTGTCTTGTTTTAGTAGCTACAATTTGAGCACCATCAGGCCACAACGATATAGCAATAACCTTGAAATTTTTTCTAAAAGATTGTTTTAGAAAATTTTCTAATATTGGATCAGCTTCGACTCTCGTAGAAGGCCCATAATCGCCAGAAACAAGAACAACACTATTTGGAGGCAAAGATTCTATAAAATCATATGCTTGCTTCGATGCAGGAGTTATACTCTTTCTGAGCATCTCCAAATTTATTTTTTTTATCCAGTAAACATCAGAAAAAATCGCACCAATAGTTAAAAATATAGCCACTGTCAAAAATATAGTCCTTCTCGTTATCTTTTTAAACAATTCTATTATAATCATTCGCTTTTACCTATATGAGACTTTTCTATTCCAAAGAGTAATTTTAATGATATAATAATAGTCCCTATTCCCACGGCTATAAGGATAGCCCTTTGAGCAGCAGCATTTATAACAGCAGTTATATATTCAGAAACCACTGATATTTTTAAACCAATCAATCCAAATAAGTAATCACCAATTGGTACTCTTCCAAGTATAACTATAGAAGCAGCAAGAAGAAGTAACGTTGCTTCCATATTCCTTGCTCTAAATGCTCTATAGCTCGCAGAAGCTATAAAGAAAGCAAGTAATGAAAACATAGCAGCACTCAAAGGATTATATATCGAGTAAAAAATTACATTGGTAAATACGTTATTATCAACTTTCTGAAATTCAAAATTTATTAATGGAATAACAGATGATTTATCTAAGACCAATTTAAATTCACTCGTATAGTTTGGATCTACTTTGTAGACCATTCCTATTATGATAGTAATTATAAGTGAAAGAATAAGGACGATATTAGCAATTCTGTCATCAATATGTGTAATAGGTTCAACAGTTTTTCGTAAGCTAATAATCAACAAATTCAGTATTCCCAAAATTATAGCGAAAGAAGATATAACGATAACCCATTTTCTAATAATTTCTGTTATTTGTCCAGTAACTTCTGGCAAAAAGTAGTTGAATATTATAACTAATCCAGTTATGGCAGTTATAAATAAAGGTAATTCTCTTTTCATTTTATCAACAACCCCTGGAATATTTTGTGTAATAAATTAATAAATGGTATGTTTGCAATATTAGGGTAAATTGAGTAGATGGTATTGATCGTTGCTCCGATAGCTACAGAAACCATAACAAGGGCTTTAGTTATATCTTGGTTTTTTAAAGTTATTTTATCAAGTATATCTTTAGAAAGGTAAGCGGAGGCTGCAAAAAGTTCCTCTCCTATTAATACATAGTCACAAGCTGCGATAAAAAATGGAAGCTGGGTAATCATTGCAGTTCCAGCTATCTGTATTGCTCCCGCAGAGAATCCAGTTTCAGCTAAAATTAAAGATTCTGCATAGAAAGCTCCAATCAGGAATATAGCTCCTGGTTTTTCTCTTGATATTATACCATCAACACCTGCAGCATAACCAAATTGATCATCGGTTAAGTAAAATACCATATCATTTCGGTATAAGTCGCTTCTACCTGCCCTTAAATAAGATTCTTTAACTACTTCTTGAGCAACAGTCATGACAACAGATCTGCTAACTGGCATAATAAAATCGGTTTCATACTCTGCACATTTGTAAGAAACATAACTTAATATAGAAAGAGAAGCCAACGTTTGGATATTATCTATATCCATAATCCCAGGTATATAAAGAATAGGTTTACCCATCTCTGTAGATCTACCAATAGCCTCATCTATTGAATTAAGAGCAGGTATTTTTCTGATGTAAATGTTATCAATCTTTCTGTTTTTTGCTAAGTATAAATAATAGAAAAATGATACAGAAATAAAAAGCAAGAAGAACAAAGAATAAGCCAAAAGTGGATTTTCGATATAAGGAGCACTTACTTTATACCAAAAATATCCCCATTCCATACTTATAAAAATCTTCAACATCCAAAAAAATTTTCCTCCTATAAACCAATTTTATCAAAATAATAACAAGAAAAGGTATATTAAAGTTTATATAGAAATTATGTATTGAACCATACCAATGTGGAGGTGTTAGAAAAAATGCGTTTTATTTTATTTTTGTTATTAATCTTTTGCATTTCTTTATCTCAAAATCTACAAAAAGCAGATCTTCTTTTTAATGGTGATAAATTTAACGCATACATAATAAACAACGTTTCTTACTTAGAAAAAGAGGATTTTTCTTACATAATAGGTTCTCCTGTTCAATGGGATCCTAAAGAAAAAGTCGTAATAGTAGATAATTTAAGGATATACGCAAAAGTTATTATATACCAAGGGAAGTTGTTGTTGGGAATAAAAGAAATTCTTTCACCCTTGGGATACCAAATTAAGTGGGATCAAACAACGAGGGTAATAACAATCATACCACCTTCACAAAAAAATACAAATAAACAAGCAAAAATAAAAATAGAAAATCAACAAGAACAAGAAAATGATAACAATTATAATAATAAAGATAATAAAAATAAAAAGTATGAAATACCGGTGATAGATGAAAACAAAAATAAAAAAGAAGACGATAGTTCTTTGAGAGGACAAGGTTTACAAGTAGTTTTTATCCCCCGTTCAGCTTTCAATGAAGAATATAAAGTTACCGTAAGTGACTTAAAAGAAAGCAAAGTTTATAAAGGTATGTATAATGCTCAAAGTGGATATAAATTCGTGATAATAAGTGTTTCACAACAAAATCTATCCAACAAGGTTCAATTATATACAGGTAAATTCGTTCTATTTGATAACAAAAACATAAGGTACGAATACGTAGAAGGATTAAGTAGTTATGTTTTACAAATATTGATGCCAATGGGTATAAATTTTGGGACTCTGGTTTTTGAAATTCCAGAAACTTCCATTCCATCAAAATTAATGTTGGAAACCTATGGTTCAACACCAATAATTATAAATCTTTTATAGAAGGAAAATTGATAAATTTGTAGAAATAGATAAAAGTTAGCCGGGGTGGCGGAATAGGTAGACGCAGGGGACTTAAAATCCCCCGGAGGTAAAACCTCCGTGCCGGTTCGAGTCCGGCCCCCGGCATTTAAAAACTACCAATGAATATAGACTACTTGTGTCAATTGGCACACATCGAATTAAATGAAGAAGAAAAAAAAATTATTGAGAAAGATATACAAAAAATAATTACCTTTTTTGATAAAATACAAGAATTAAATTTACGAGAAGAAGAGTACTACTATCCCCAGCATTTAGGTGATACTAAGTATCAAAGTAAAGAAAAACAACAAATCAATTTCCACGATTTTATTGAAAAGAATTCAGTAAGAGAGCAAAATTACTTTAAAATACCACCAATTTTGAAAGGAGGTTAAAAATGTTAAAGAAAGAAGAAAAAGAACAAATAATAAAATTAGCCCAAATGCATGAAAAAGATACCGGCTCTTCTGGAGTCCAATTCCTACTATTAACAGCCAAAATAAACAGTCTGGAAGATCATGTAAAAAAACATAAAAAAGACAAACAGACACAAAGAACACTCTTAAAATTATACGCCAAAAGAAGAAAATTAAGAAAATATCTCATAGAAAATTATCCTGAAATATACACTAAAATTAGAGAATTATTGTAATTTCATTGAAGGGGGTAAAATGTTTGTAGAAAAGACAATTGATTCAATACTATATAACTTTAATAATTTAAGAATACTACTAGGGAACAATATAGTGTTTTTAAAACTTAATCTACAACCAATAATTAACAAAGAACCATTACCTGATGATACCATCGTAATTGATTTACTAAATTTATATTTGAACAATTATTCAAAAAATAAAGAAAACGATCATTTTCTAATAAATTCTTTTGAAGGATTTTGTAAAGATAATCCAAGTATAGATTTATTAAATTTAGAACAAGTACAAGAATATTATCAATTGGTAATATCCCTAATGTTTATTCTCAACGATTTACTAAATAATTTAGTTAGAGAAAAATTAGATAAATTTAAAACGATAGATTTTCTTGTCTTATCAAAAGCTGATAATGAATATAAACACTTAAAGCAAAAATTAACAGAAGAAATAAAAGAATATTTAGAAACTTTCATAAAAATAAGAGGAGAATACATAAGTGAAGATATAAAAAACAATTCATTAGAAATCATTAATTACCTAAAAAATGGTAATTTTTCAAATAACATAAAAGAGACAGATGAATTATTTTTTGACATTATTACAAGAATACAAGATTATGAATACTACATAATATGTAAAGATAGGGTATTTACAGTGGTTCCTTCATCCTATATTTGGTTTGAATTTATAATCCATGTTTATTATTTTCTTGAAAATCAAATATCTTTCAGTTCTTTAGAATTATTGTATGAAAAGCGAGTTATACCATCATTTAAATTTGCAAAAGATTGGTATAAAACCCTATACAATTCCGTAATATGTAAGGAAGAATATAAACAAACATTATACGATAATATAATTCAAAAAATAGATGAGATTGAAAATTATGTGTCCTTTGTTTTTAATAAATTGAAATCCAAAGAAATAGTGGAAATAGATGAACAATCATTCTCACAAAAGTTATACTTCATTTATCAACAAACCGAAGAATTACAAAAATTATCAATAAAAATCGATAACAGTAAGTTAAAAGGAACAGGAATATTTGAAAATATTTACTCAATAATTTCAGATGTATATTCAGAAAAAGAACCTCTACTAATACTATATGAAATATACAATTCAATCAGTTCTACTATAAATTACTTGGAGGAGTATGAACCTGATTTTCTAACACCATTAGATAGAAAAGTTTTAGAAAATAAAGATAAGTTTGAAAACCTACTAAATATGATTTTAAAATACTTACAAGAAAATGATAAAGATTTACTAATAGATATCCTCAATTACTTTGAAGCAGAAATAGAACCATTAATTCTTGAAATAAAATCGGATTATTCTAAATTAGAAAAAATATTAGAGCCACAAAAGATAATGTGCTTGAACTGTGGATATAAAAATGAACCTTACAATGATTACTGTATAAAATGCGGAAAAAAACTTATAAAACCTCAAACAGAAACAGAAAGTACAATAAAAAATATTTTCTCAAAAATGAAAAAAACAGATAATCTTGATGAAATATCATCTTATTCTATACTCCTGATGAATATACTAAATAACTCATTATCAACTTTAGAAAATATTAGAAATTTATTAGAAGGAATACAAAATGAACAATCGTTGCAAATCTTAGACAAAATTAATATCATAATCGAAGATATCCTTATAATTAGAGAAAAAGTTTCTTTTATACTTAATAATGAGATAACCTTTGAAACATTTGATGATATAATAAAAGAAGTAGAGCAAATAGTAGATGAGTTAGATAAAAAGTTGGAAGAAATATACTCAAGTGTTAGGTCATTACAAAATACATAAAAAGCAAATTTTTGTCTTATTCAATATATACTATATTAAATTTTTCAGAAATGAATATAAAGACCGCCTGTCAGGGGAAAGGCGGAATATAAATACCCTGGCCCAAAATCGATAAAGGTTTTGGAAAGTAATAATAATCATGAAATGGATATACTTCTTTGATGAAGGTAATGCTAATATGAGATTATTACTTGGTGGTAAAGGTGCAAATTTAGCAGAAATGACAAATTTAGGATTACCAGTTCCACCAGGTTTCACCATAACTACTGAAGTATGCAAAATGTATTTAGAGAATAAAGAAAAAACAATGACAGAATTAATGCCTAAAGTAGAAGAAGCAGTAAAAGAATTAGAAAAAAGGATTGGAAGAAAATTCAATGACAAACAAAATATGCCTTTACTTGTTTCGGTTAGATCTGGCGCACCAGCATCAATGCCAGGAATGATGGATACCATCCTCAATGTAGGATTAACAAAAGAATTAATACCAGTTCTATCAAAATATACCAATAGAAGATTTGCACTCGACTCATACAGAAGACTATTACAAATGTTCGGCAAAACAGTTCTACTTATCCCAACATTAGAAGAAATCTTAGATGAATACAAAAAACACCACAATAAAAAATTAGATATAGAATTAACAGAAGAAGATTTGGAAAAAGTCATAGAATTATTAGAAGAAGAGTATAAAAAACATGGCAAAAATTTGCCTCAAGATCCTATAGAACAACTAAGAATGTCAATAGAAACTGTTTTTAATTCCTGGAATAATGAAAGAGCAAAAGAATACAGAAGGATATATAATATTCCTGAAAATTGGGGAACTGCAGTAAATGTCCAAGCAATGGTATTCGGTAATTTAAATGATAAATCAGCCACAGGTGTAGCCTTTACTAGAAACCCTTCAACTGGAGAAAAAGTACTGTATGGCGAATATTTGGTTAATGCACAAGGAGAAGACGTAGTAGCAGGTATAAGAACGCCCTCACCAATAAGTGAAATGAAAGAAAAGTGGCCTGATACTTATGAACAACTCCTAAAAATCTCAGAAAAACTTGAAAAACACTACAAAGATATGCAAGATATGGAATTCACCGTAGAAGATGGAAAACTATATATGTTACAAACAAGGAATGGCAAAAGAACAGCACAAGCAGCAGTTAAAATCGCAGTCGATCTACACAAAGAAGGAATCATTACAAAAGAAGAAGCTGTGTTGAGAGTATCTACAGATGAAGTAGAAAAATTATTACATCCTCAAGTAGATCCAAAATCAAATATTAAACCTTTAACAAAAGGATTAAACGCTTCACCAGGAGCTGCTATAGGAAAAGTAGTATTCGATTCAAAATTGGCAGCAGAATTAGGAGATAAAGGGGAAAAAGTTATTCTGGTAAGGCCTGAAACTAATCCCGATGATATAGCAGGTTTAGCAAGATCACAAGGAGTATTAACAGCACGAGGAGGAATGACAAGCCATGCAGCAGTAGTAGCAAGGGGAATGGGTAAACCCGCTGTAGTAGGCGCCGAGGAAATAATTATTAACCTGAAAGAAAAGTTCTTTGAAGTAGGAAATGTAAAAGTTAAAGAAATGGATATTATTAGTATTGACGGATCAACAGGATACGTTTATTTAGGAGAGGTTAAATTAATACCACCAACATTATCAAATGAGTTCTTCGAACTTTTAAGAATGGCAGATGAAGTAGCAGAAATAGGAGTAAAAGCAAACGCAGATACACCAGAAGACGCAAGAAGAGCTTACGAATACGGAGCAAAAGGAATAGGATTATGTAGAACTGAGCACATGTTTATGGCAGAAGACAGACTACCTATCATGCAAGAAATGATAATCGCTGAAACAAAAGAAGAAAGACAAAAAGCACTTGATAAACTACTACAAATGCAAAGAGATGATTTTTATAACATATTCAAGGAAATGAAAGGATATCCCGTGGTTATTAGATTACTTGATCCACCCTTACATGAATTCTTACCAAAAGAAGAAATATTAAACAAAAAAATAGAAGAAGCAAAAAAAGAAGGTAAAAATGAAGAAGTAGAAAAATACAAAAAAATGTTAGAAAAAGCAGAAATTTTAAAAGAAGCTAATCCAATGCTTGGTTTCAGAGGATGTAGATTAGGAATAGTTTATCCCGAAATAAATGAAATGCAAGTAAGAGCAATATTTGAAGCAGCTGTTAAATTACATAAAGAAGGAGAAAAAGTCAATCCTCACATTATGGTTCCATTGGTAGGATTAGAAAAAGAAATAGAAGTAGTTAAACAAAAGTTGGAAGAAGTGGCACAAAAAGTATTAAAAGAAAATAACGTTCAAATAGAATATAAATTTGGGACTATGATAGAAGTTCCAAGGGCATGTGTAATAGCAGATAAAATAGCAAAGCATGTGGAATTCTTCTCATTCGGAACAAACGATTTAACTCAGATGACGTTTGGATATAGTAGAGATGATGCCGAAGCAAAGTTCATACCTTACTACTTAGAAAACAATATTTTAGAATTTAATCCATTTCAGCATTTAGATACAGAAGGTGTTGGAGAATTGATGAAAATGGCAATCGAAAAAGGTAGAAAAGTGAAAGCAAATCTGGAAGTAGGTATTTGCGGAGAACACGGAGGAGATCCCAAGTCTATACATTTTGCATACACAATAGGAGTAGATTATGTAAGTTGCTCCCCATTTAGAGTCCCCGTAGCAAGATTAGCAGCAGCTCAAGCAACAATAAAACATTCCAAAAAAGAAGTAAAATTAGCAGAAACAAGATAAAAAACAAGACTAAAAAATTACACTTATAGTTAATTATACATATATTTTCATTTTTTCATTCTTTGTCCTTTAATATTTCCTTATTTTAGTAAAAAATAAATCACTAATTTTGCAGGATTTTTTTTTTTTTTTTTTTGAATAAATATTTTAGTAAAAAGTATAAAAGGAGGTGAGTATGGATGAAAAATATCAAAATACTAACCCTAATTATTACTACCTTTATCCTCAGTTCTATCGGCATCTTCCTAACAAGTTGTAATAATAACGGAATAAGTTTTCAATCTTTCTTTAGTCAATCTTCTGGTGGAAATAACCAACCATCCAACCCTTATTGGGCAAGATTAATTGATACTAACAACGCTACCGATTGGTATAATGGAGCAATATTTGATGGTAATAATTACTACATCGCTGGATTGCAACAAGATTCAACAATAAAATTAGCATTAATAAGCTTAAATCTTGATGGTAACCTAAATTTAGCTAAATACTGGACTGTTAATGGATATACTAACGTTGGCTTAATTGATATTTTTATTTTTGACAATGATAATCTATTAGTTAGTGGCTGGCTTGATAACAACGGGTTCGTAGGAAATTATAACAAAAATACAAATACCTTAGTAATAAAAAAAGTTTTTAATATACCTAGTTTATTTTCAATTTGTGATAATAATTTTATTTATTTAGCCTCTGAGGATAATAATAATAATTCAGATGGTATAGGTGGGTACGTATTAAAATTAAATAAAAATGATTTTTCAATCGTATCAACTAAGCAAGTAGTTCAAAGTGGTAATTTCGATTTTGGTTTTGAAAATATAACACTACAAGCAAAAATTAATCCTGATTATATAGCGTTGCATGATTACAGAACCAATAGAGTAGTAGTTTTAAATTCATCCGATTTAAGCCTGGTTAAAGCGTATGATACTAGTATCTTTCAAAATCCCCTAATAGATGAAAATGGAAATTTATACTTATTTGATAACGTAAATAAT
>JAUQQQ010000006.1:0-19373 GCA_030549815.1 bacterium
TTTCTAATTTACCCTTTCTATTAAAAATATTGGACAAAATATAGGGGGTATCCTTCTTTTTTTTGAGGAAAATTTCTGTCGATGTCCGGTAGGTAAAAAAATAGGTCAAAAATGCCAAAAAACGATGTTCTTTCCTAATAGTATCAATATCCCGTCGATCCCATTTTCTATATAAAAAAATTTAAATTTGTCAATATTTTTTATATATCTAATCATTGATAACAATCAATAAAATTGAATTTAACAAATTTTTAACAAAAACGATAGTATCTAAACGAGTATTACCAAGTATTCGTCGATGTGGTCTTTTTTAAAAATTTGTTTCAAAAAATTGATTTATATCAACAATAAAATCAAGTTTTTCGACCTCTTTTTTACAATTTTTTTACAATTACATAGATACTTTTTATTATTATAAGTTTTTAGTAAATGATGTAAGAATTTTCATAAAAGGGCTTTGAAGTATCGTGGATAGGAATTGGAAGTGTAACCATGTTTATATTTTTGCATCAGCTCATCCAAAGATATCGCTGAACTTAATAGTCAAATATATAAAAATTATGATTGTGACCTCCTCTCCTCGTTAAAACGAGGAGCTTCCTCCTAAAGCTTACACGAATATAGGAGTTAGACCTCAGTGCAGAGGCTTCTACAGGCGTCAGTTCGGGCTGGTCCAGCTCTACCACCCTTGAGGCGGGTGACACTATACGTATATTATATTCCTTTTTTTTATATTATACTCTTTTTTTGAAAAATTTCAAGCTATTTATCTCCTACTTGTAGAGGTGTGAGACTTCTGGCTTTATAGATTGTTGTTTTCAGCCATTCATCTCTCCTTTACCCGAAGGGAATCTTCACCTACCCCAGGGAGGCTTTACCTGCCTGCCGGCAGGCTTCGCCTGAAAAGGAAAGCTTTCTTGCTTGGGTTTCGTAAATTTATGTTTTAATATGAAAAAAACAAGAATATTTCTTAAAAAGAGCTGTGTAGTGTGTTCGGAAAGCTGTATTCAGTTTCAGAGCTTTTAAAAAGAGCTTTTAAAAACTTCTTTGTTAGAAAACTAAAATTTCTTTTGTTAAAATAGGGGAATTGAGGAGTTAAGGAGAGGGTGGAGAATTTTCGTATCTAATAGAAAATATCATTTTGATTTTTGTCTATGCCTAAAATTTCTCTTGATGTGTAAAATGATACTTTGAAAATGTATATTATAACTGAATCTTCAGAAGGATTTATAGTGTTTTGCAATTCAATTTTTAGTTTTTCTAATGTTGCTGGTGTGATTTCTCCTTCGAATACTGAATTCTGAACCCATTTTAGGTACTTTCTGCATATTTTCAGAACTTTTTGAACTCTTTTTTCTCCTATGTCATACACGAGTATCACATTCATTATTTTCTAAAATGGATAAATAAATGGGGTATAATCTTCCTCTCCTATGATATGCTTTTGTAATTTATAAATTTCCAGCCTTATTAGTTCTCTATATGATACGTTTCTATTGAGTTTAGGATGATTGATCGTTGATTGTAGTTTTTCTTCAAACTCTTTGATAAATATTTTTGCTCCTTGTTCATTTAGTGTTATTCCGTTTAATAATGTTTCAAAATGTTCTTCTTTTATAATTTTTTTATTTATGAGTGAAAAGATTACTCTATCAACGATTATGGTTTTAAATATTTCTGCTATATCAAGATTTAGGCTAAATCTTCTAAAATTTGATTCATGCAGATATCCTATTCTTGGGTCCAATTGAGTTTTGTAGATTTCTGATAATGCTGTTGTATATAAAAGGGAATTTCCAAAGCTTATTAATGCATTTAATTTATTTTTAGGTGGTTTTTTTGTTCTTTTCTCAAATTTGAATTCTTCATTCTGTAATATCTTATCAAATGTTTTGTAATATATTTCTCTTACGTTTCCTTCAATTCCCATTATTTCTGAAATTGATTGAACATCATTAATTTTATTTATCAGTAATTCGATCGTTTTTATTTCTTCTTTAAAGTTTCTGTCTCTGTTATTGTAATAATAGATATTTTTCAAAATATTTTGTATTGCTCCGTAAAAAATTAATTTTGCTATGTTTATTCTTTTTTGGTTATCTATGTAGTGTTCGACTTGTTTGACTATAATGTAACCTGAGTTTAGATGTTCTCGGGGGTAAAATGATCCTATGTAGTAATCATAGAAGTTGAAGAAATGCAGAATAATTTGATTGGATGTCAAAAATTCAAGAGCTCTTTTGTTTATTGTTATCTCGCCGAATATATATATTTCTTTTGTATTTTCGACAGGTATATAGTTTTTATTATTTTCTGATTCCAAAAATAGGGTGTTATCTTTTCTTTTTAGTTCTCCATGTGAGAACAAATAAATTGTTTTTTTCATATTTATCAACTCCAGCACATATCTCTGTATCCACAATTTTTACAAAATGGTATTTTTTTAGTTTTTGGTGGTGTTTCATTTTTCACTATTTCTTCTATTTCTTTTTCCATTTTTTCTAATTTTTGTTTTATTTCTTCTGTCAAATTCAATTTTATATTCTTTTTTTCTTTTGGTATGAGTAGGATACCTTCTGCTTCTATACCGAGTTCTTGAAGTTTTTTTAGGTAAAAATAAAGCTGAAACATGCAAGATTCTAAATTTTTTGAACTTTTCTTTATTTCTCCCACTATTAAATGGTTATCTTCTTTTTTTACGATATCTATTATCATATTTTCTATTACTACTTCTTTTCTTTCGTTTTTATAGTATTGTTCTGATATAACTTTTCCTATTTGTATATTTGGATCATCTTGATTTGGGACAATATTTCTTGACATATACCAAACTTGTTTAGGGCATATAAGATAATACCATACCAGAGTTGCGTATACTTTGAATTCTTTCATATTATTAAGAAATCGTCATTTTCTGTAATATATCCTGTTTCTATATCATAGTAATGCGGTAAGTCATCTATACTTATAAAACCCATTGAAGAATTTTCTTTATTGAGAAATGGTGGTAAATTTTTTATTCTGTATGGCAATGAAATAACATGTTCAAAAAACTCGGATTTCATTTTTTCGAATTCTTTTTTTCTTTCGAAAACGTTTTTTAATGATAGTGCTTTTTGGTATTTTTGCCATATTTCTTGGGCTTGTTTATCTACCTGTATGAAAATCATTATTTCGGGATATTCTTGATCTATTAATTTAAACTTGCTTATTGAATTATCATCGTTTGAGTAGTATTTTAATTGGGATATTGATTGAATAAATTCGTCTGATTTGTTTTGTGATACTTTCAATTCTTGGTAATACTGTTCCAATAATTCATAGAATTTTTTTTCATTTATTATTTTATATTTTTTCAATATTTCTTCTGTTTTACTTAATAGTGTTGAACTGTATATGTATGAGGAGTATTTTACATTTTTTTCGTTTACTAATTTAAATATTTTAAATACTCCTTTTTTTGTGAAGTTTCTATTGCATCTACCGGCGGATTGATTTAAGCTGTCAAGTGGTGCAAGATCTCTAACGACTACATCAAAGTCTATATCGACTCCTGCTTCGATTAGCTGGGTTGATACCACTATCCTATATTTTTTCTGTTTTATTTCGTTTATTCTTTGCATTCTGTGTTTTGGTATCACTGATGTAGCTAAGAATGTTTTGTCTGTATTTTTTATCATTTGATAAAACTTTTTTGCACTTTTTATTGTGTTAAAAATGAATAAATATGTTTTGTTATCGTTATTTATTTGTTCTTCAAAAATTTGTAATAAATTTTCAATTGTTTTTGGTTCTAAATCTATTTCTACTTCGAACCTATCGAGATTTTGGATATATAATTGTGGTTTAGATAAAAACTCTACTTTTTCAAATATATAGGGATAGGTTGCTGTTGATACAATACAATATGAATCCAGTGTTTCTGTAAGAAAGTTTATTGTTTTTTCTATTAATTTCCAATATTTAGGGTCTATTGCTTGAATTTCATCTAAAATTATTATACTATTACATAGTTTATTTAGTTTTTTTATGCTGGCGTTTGAATTGGAAACAAGAGTATGAAAAAGTTGGACGAACGTTGTTATTACTATATTTGATTCCCAGTCTTCGATCAAAAATTTTTCTTGATCAAAATTTAATAAATCTGTATAATTTCCTTTTTCTTCTAATTTCTTTTTAATTTCTTCAAAACTTTTACTTAATTCTGTAAGAGAATGATATTTTAGTACGAATTGGGGATCTATTATTTGGGAAATGGTGTTAAAACTTTGGTCGATTATGGATAAAAACGGTAAGCAATATATTATTTTGGGTTTCTTGAATTTTATTTTATCATATATTTTCAAAGCTACGGAAAAATTGATTAAAGTTTTACCTAAACCAGTTGGTAGGTTGACACATAAAATTCTGTTGCCATTTCCCCATACCTGCATTAATTTTTCAATTGTTTCTCTATATGCTTCATATCTCATCTTATTTATTTTATCATTCTTTTTTATTTTTTCAATGTGTTTATCGATTACTTGCGAAAAGTCCTGTATTGATTTTGAAAAATCATATATTGAGGATACTTCTTCTAAAAGATTTATATCTGAAATTATAGCTTCTGTTTTATCTGATTCTATAAGTATTGAAAATATTAAATTTAGTAAAAAATAAAGATCGAACGAAGAATTTTTCTTATTTTCATCCACGAGTTTTCTAAAGAAAATCCTAAAAGAATGATCTATTTTTATATTGGCATATTCTTTCAGTTTTTCTTTCGTTATTCTAAAATCGAGATATTTTTGTAATTCTAAGCAAAGAATTTCGAATTTACTTTGATCAATACTTTCCAATTGTTTTTTTAATAATTCTTTTTTATTTTCTATTTTTGTTGGTTCTTCATCCAATGGATCGGACAAATTTGAGTGATGATGTTTTATCACAAAGTATATCAAAAATTCTAATAATGGATTATTTATTAATTCTTTGGCTATGAAGTAGGCAAAATAGGCTGAGAAGAAACTGTGTTCTTTACATTTTTGTTCAACTTTATTTCCATGCAAATACTGTTGGAAGTAATTTGTTGATTTTCCTAAGTCATGAAGTAAGCAAATTATTTTTATAGCTTTTTCAATTTTCTCAAGATTTAAAGCATAATCATTTTTTGTTTGTATGTTTTTTATGATATTTTCTATAGGTTTTTTTATTCTATTGAATTTTTTTTCTGCAATGATTAAGGTATTGATAGAGTGGTCTTCGAGATATTTGTTGGGATGTGAAAATAATCCTGATTTCATATGAAAACAATGTTTTCTCCTGTTTCCTTTACTTCTATGTATTTTTCAGGGATACATTTTATGGTATCAGCGTTTATTTCTGCTATTATATCTTTAAATGATAGTATTTTTCTTTCCACTGTTATATTTAGTGGCACTCTTTCTTTGATATATTTTTTACCTTCTTCAAATTTTATGTATTTTATTTTTTCTTCTGGAATAATTGAATGTATGTCGATTTCATTTTCTGTAATATTTTCTGATGCTTCGAAGGTTCCTATATATTTTACTTTTGCTATCAATTCACTTAATCCTAAAGAGATTGTGTAAAAATTTTTGTTCTCTTTTAGAAAAGTTTCTAATTTTTCTGTATTTTCGTCAATTTTCTGTATGTATATTCTGAAGTGGGGGTTTTTTAGAAATTCGAATCTTATTTGTGTTCGGTCCTTTATAAACCAATTACCATCCTTATTTATTTTTATGTTATCCTTAGTATTTACCAAGTTTATGCCCATTCTTGTTTTGTTTATGGGATTTATTATTCTTTGGGAGAATTTTATGGTTTGGTAGTTTATGATTTTAAGGTATTCATTTTTATCTATTCCTATTATTGCGGCGATTATTCCATACAGTGCAGTTGGTGGTATGAAAGAGAATGTTAAGGGTGAAGTTGTTGTCCAATATTTTCTAAAGTGCCCATAATCTCCGAATATATCAAACACTATTATCTCCATACTTCTCTCCTCGTTTTAATTTTATTAAAAATTAAAATTTTCTATTAGAATTTCATTACCTTCTATTTCTTTACTCAATTTTAGTTCGGGTATGTATTTAATTTTTACTTTTTCAATCTTGTCTTTTGCTTCTGTAAGCTTTTCAATTAATCTATCGGTAGTTAAAATATATTCATCAATTTTTCTTATTTCTTCGTCTTTTTTATCTGATTTTATTTCTATTAGATGGTCTAAATTACCTATTTGATAGAATGTTCCAGGTTTGTAGTATATAGCCATAAGCATAACTGATCTGTGTCCGATTTTGGATGTTGTTGCTAATGAGTTGGTGCCGTTCCACATGGATTCAAATAAAATGTCAATATCCTGGTAGGTAAGATTAATGTTTTGAGTTTCTGCAGCTTTTTCATTAATAACTCCATAGAATGAGATAAGAGAGTAGGGGAGTATGTATTTGCTTGTCATTGTTCCTTGTTGTTTTCCTTCTCCTGAAGGCATGACAGTTGTTCCTTTAATATACTGTAAATCTACTTTATGCAAGGATCTGCCAAATTTAAATTGGACAGGTCCTGTAAGAGCTATGGTATTTTTTTCTACTGCTATAGTACATCCAAATAACCTGATATCTATAAACTTTTCTAACAAACTTTCCTTATTTGAATTTCCTCCCAGCTCTTTTATTTTTTCTTCTTTGCTTTTTAACTCTTTATTTTCTTTATTTTCTTTTCTTTCCTCTTTAACGAATATGTCCATTTTTTTATATTCTAAAATGAAATCTCTTATTGTTCTTTTTAATCTTACATCGGTTACTATGTTGTAATTTGTGCTATAATCTATTCTTGGTTTATTTTCATCTAAAGGATCTCCATTAGGATTATTGAAGGATACATCGTAAAGGAATAGGATTTCTATCCTTTGATTTACTTTAGTCATTGTTATCACCTCCGTAGATGATGTCTTTAATTTTTCTATACAAACTCATACCTGTTGCAAAATAGAAATTCATTTCTTCATTTGACATTTCCCATTTTGATTTTAATAATTTTTCTGATGCTTCAGGATATAAAATTTCTTGAATTTTACTATAGTAATCATATTCTTGGAATTTATTAATAATTTGTGGTAGTAAATCCATAAAATCTTTTTTTGTCATTCTTAATGATTTTAATTTGTTAAAGAAGGGAGTATTATTAAGTCTTTTTCTTTGTTCTTCTAATAGTAGTCTTGTTAATATTCCAAGGATAAAAATCCCCTGTTTATCCTCATTATCCAACTTTAGATCGCTGTAAATTTTATCGAGCATATAATCACCTCCTACTTCTTCTTTAAATTCTGATTCTTCTTTGTAAGAAAATAGATTATCTAAATCTATCAAACACAGATTTATGAAAAATAAAAAATTGGAAATAGAATCAAAAACTAAAGTATCAAAATCATAAGGTCTATCATTTAATTTTTGCACAGAATTTTGCAGATTAAGAATAAAATGTTTAATCAATAAGTTTTTGTTTATCTTTTTCAATTTAAATATTGATTCTAAATAATCGAGGAAGAATTTTTTAGATTCTATCGTTAAACTACCTTGCTTTGTTATAAAGAATTTTTTCAGTTTTGATAAATAATAATGGTAATCATAGTTTTTAAAGGCATATTTTTCTATTATTGTTTCGGTTTTATGCTTAGATTCGAATATTTTTTTGAAATTTGAAGGTGGGATATCTTCTACTAAAAGTAGTATCCTTTCAGCACTGTTGTCCTCTTCATAAAACAATAGATAAAAGTAGAGAAAATTTTTGTCCTTTAATAAGAAAAGTATTTCATCTTGTTCATTGGTAATTCTTTCTGCTTCTTTTAGCTCTTGTTTTTTATTTCGTAATTCCATAATCGTTTGTATTTCTTCATAAGCTTCTTTTTTAGCGAAAATAATTGAAGGGATTAAATAGTATTTTATACCTTCCATCGAGAAAGATAGTTTATTTTTTAGGATTTCCTTTGATTTTTTTAAAATTTCATAGCAATCAAGACATACCGGGTAATTTTTCCAACTCTTTTCCTTTTGAAAATTATTTATTTGTGACCCTGCTATGAATCCTGGTTTATCAACTGTATAGAATTTAAAAACATTATTTGTTTGGTCTGAAATATTTTCTTTTTCTTCTTTACAGAATGAACAGATAGATTTGTTTAAATTTTCTTTTAATTTATCTTCTTCTATTTTTTTGCTAATATTTCTTATAATTTCAATTTCTCCAGGATATTTGTATTTTCCATCGTGGTATATTTTTATTCCGAGGAAAATTTTCTGATCTTTAAACATTTTGTTTGATTTAATTTGCTTTAATTCTTCTTTTATTTTATCGATTAATTTTTCGTCTAATTGTTGTAAGATTTGTTGAAAATCTATTGTTTCTTTTTTCATTTTTTTACTTTCATTAAATATTTTTTCAATGAATTTTTTTATTTTTTCGGTTGTTTTTTGTGGTTCTGTTAAGGGTGCGAATAATGCTGGTTTATTTCCTTTTGAATCCCCTTGAATATATAAATTTTTGTTTTCATTTATATAGTCTTCAACGGACACAAAAACTTCTTTTTCTTCTGGATTTGCATTAATGAAGATTATTTTCCCTTCTGTTGATGCGGTTTGGATATTTTCATTTTGATTTAGTAAGAATTTAGTGAACTCGAAAATTTGTTCAATCATAATTTCCCTCCTTTTGGTTTGCGTGTATAATTTTAATACATCCAAATCCTTGACTGTTTTTGTTTCCCATTCCTGCGTTAAGCGCTACGAAATACAAATGTTCTGGAAGAAATACCTCGAAAATCCCATGGTATGCTTTTATTACTGTGTTCTTATATTTTACAATGTTTTCTTTGTATTTTATTGGTTTAATGTAGTAATTACCCCCTGTTTCTTCTTGGTTTAAATTTTCTGTTGTAATATTTGTTTGGGGATATGATTTATACTTTCTTATTAGGTTCTGTATTATTAGATTAGAGAATTCTTTTTCGGATGGACTATAAAAATAGGTTTTTTTAGAGTTATTAATCTTAACTGTGCTGTATATAGTAATAGGTGATAGGGTTTTTATTTTTGTTTTTCCTGAAATTTGGTTATTTTTTTCAACTTCTATTGAATGTATTTTTAGTTCCTGTTGTCCTAATTTGACATTTTGCTTCTTTATAAGATTTAGTGCTAATTCTTGAATCATTTTGTCAATCAAGCTACAAACTACTATGGAAATTCTATTTTTGAAAAGAAAATATTTTTTATCTTTTTCAGGCTGACTATATGAAAGTATTCTTGAGAAGGTGAAAAGTTTGAATTTTCTTTTTTGGTATAAAAATCCAGAGTTGTGAATTAATTCTGCTGTATCTACATTAAGGTTGTCATAAATAAATGCTTGAACAATTTCATTGTATTCTATTGGTATTTTTATGTAATCATTCTTTATGTTTTCAAGATGTATTTTTATTCTCAATTTTTACCACCATCCTTGAATAAATTCCATAGGATATTAATTTTATACAAAAAACATAAAAATTCCTTCTTTTTTATTTATTTTTTTATTAAAAAAAATAAACAAAAAAATTAGGTTAAACCCTGTTGGCTATATTTGCATTTGAAAATTGACAAGTTTTGATTAAGTTAAGGTTTAAAGATTTGTTGAGACATTATGCTTAACAGAACTGATAAAAATAGGAAAATGTAAGCGATAATCGATGTATATCTTTGAATTAATTCTTCCTTGGTTAATTTTTTGCTTTGTCTTGATTCTGTTGATTGTTGTCCCATTATTCCACTTAATCCCGATTTTTCAGTGACATAACTGGCAACACCTGCTACCAATAAGAGAGATACTATTATGAAAACTATGGTAAGAAATCTGTATAAGTTTTCCATTACTCACCTATGAATTCTTTATATTTTTTTGAATCCATGAGTTTGTCTTTGTATTTTTCAAAATTTTTAATTTCTACTTCAAATATCCAATGTTTATAGGGGTCTTGGTTAAGTAGCTCGGGTTTATTAAGCACTTCTTCATTAACATTAATGACTAATCCTTCTACCGGGCTATATAAATCGGATACGCTTTTTACAGATTCAATCGACCCACATATTTTCATAAATTCGACTCTTTGGTTAATTTGTGGTGGTTCTATATAAACGATATCTCCAAGTTCTTTTTGGGCAAAATCTGTTATCCCAACTTTTGCTATATTTTCATTAATTTCTATCCATTCATGTTGTTCTGAATATAAAAGATTATCGGGGATAATGTATCCCATAAAAACCTCCTATTCTTTTGTTGTTTTGATAAATGCTCTGATGATATCTCCAACCTGTATATCATTAAAATCTTTTATTTTAATTCCGCACTCATACCCTTGTATGACTTCTTTAACATCTTCTTGGAATCTTCTTAGTGATTCTATTTTTCCTTCAAATACTTTTTCTCTATTTCTTTCTACTATAACTTTTGAATCTCTGGTTATTTTTCCTGTTAAGACGTAGCATCCTGCTACTTTTCCGTTTTTGACCTTGAATACTTGTTTTACTTGTGCTTCTCCAATTTCAACTTCTATTTCTTCTTGTTTAGTTTGTCCTTCTATCATTTTTTTGAGGTTTTCAATCAATTCATAAATTATGTTGTGTAAATACACTGGTATATTTTCTTTTTCTATTAATTTTTTAGCGTTTGCCTCTATTTTAGTGTTGAACCCGAAGATACATGCATTTGATGCTTTTGCTAATAAAACATCACTATCGGAGATATTTCCTATAGCGCTGTGTATAATATTAGGTTTAACTTTATCGGTTGCTGTTTTTTCTATTACAGCTTTTAATGCTTCCAAGCTTCCCTGAGTATCCGCTTTTAGGATTATATTTAAAAGAAAAGTATCCTCATTATGTAATTTAGAGAGTATATCCTGTATTGAAAATGATTTTGATAATTTTTTGTTGTATTCTTCTATTTTTTGGTTTTCTATTGCTATTTCCTTAGCTATTTTTTCATTTTCAACTACTACCAATTTTTCTCCTGCTGTGGGAACTTGTGCTATTCCTATGATTTCGACAGGTGTTGATGGTGGAGCTTCTTTTAATTGTTGTCCTCTTTCATTATACATTGCTCTGATTTTACCCCATGTTTTTCCTACATAAAATGCCATTCCGGGTTTTAAAATACCTTTCTTTACTATGACAGTTGCCACAGGACCCCTATTTTTATCGAGTTTTGATTCTATAACTATTCCTTCGGGTTTGCCTGCTATGTTTGCCTTTAACTCCATTAGTTCTGCGACTAACAATATTATTTCAAGTAAAGTATTAATGTTTTTTCCTGCTTTTGCAGATATTTCAACAAATGGAGTTTGTCCTCCCCATTCTTCTGGAATTAAACCATAGGTAACTAATTGGTTTTTAACTCTGTCTATGTTAGCATTTGGTTTATCTATTTTGTTTATAGCGACTATTATGGGCACACCTGCTGCTTTAGCGTGGTTTATTGCTTCTATTGTTTGGGGCATTACACCATCGTCTGCTGCTACTACTAAGATTACTATATCGGTTGCTAAAGCACCTCTTGCTCTTAGGCTTGTAAATGCTTCATGTCCTGGAGTATCTATGAATGTTATTTTTTTACCCATGAATTCGATTTGATAAGCTCCGATATGTTGGGTTATTCCTCCTGCTTCTAAACTTGCCACATTGGTTTTTCTTATTGTATCTAAGAGGGTTGTTTTTCCATGGTCAACATGCCCCATTATTGTAACTACAGGGGGACGCGGAACCCAAACCTCTTCTTCCTCTTCTTCGAAACCTTTTACTTCATCTCTTGATTTTAATCTTATTAATGTGTTAAACTCTATTGCCACTTCTTCTGCTAACTCGACTGTAAGACTGCTATTTTTATTTATCAGGTGTCCTTTTGAGAATAATATTTGTATTACTTGGTTAGGATGAATTTTAAGTGCTTCTGCTAATGAATCTACTGTTATTGGAAAAGTTAATTCAATTTCTTTTATTTCTTCTTCGGTTTCTTTCTTTCCTATAACTTCTTGTTCTTTTTCGATTTCTTTTTGTGTTATTTCTTTTTGCGGTTTTTCGATTATTTCTGTTGTTTTTTCCATTGGTTTATCTATTATTTCTATTTGGGTTATATTATTTGAATTATTTTTATTTACAAATTTCTCTATTTTTTCAATTTGTTCATCTGTTAAATTTTGATTAGGGGATTTTATAATGATATCAATTTCTTGTGCCATTTCTTTAAGTTGTTTGAATGGTATGTTTAGAACTTTGGATATTTCATGTGCTTTCATAGCTAACTCCTATTCTGTAATATTCAAATCCGTATTCTAATATTTCTGGATAATTGATTATATTTCTTCCATCGATTATTATTGGTGTTTCCATTAATTCATAAATTTTGAAGAAATCTGCTTTTTTGTATTCTTCCCAATCATTTGTTATGACGATAAGATTCGAATTAACTGTGCTTTCATATATATCTTCTGTAATTTTTATATTTGGATTTATTGAGTATTGTGGGAATTGATTTTTAAAGTTATGTGTTGCTTTTGGGTCGTATAGAACTAAGTATGCTCCTTCATTAAGCAAATGAGGGATTAATTTTAGGGTAGGTGATTCTCTTATGTCATCTGTTCCTGCTTTAAATGAGATACCCCATATTGTTATTATCTTTCCTTTAATATTCCACAGAGCTTTTTTTATTTTATTCATAAGTAACGTTATTCTATCGTTGTTTATTTTTTTGACTGCCTCAAATAAGATTGGATCAACTTGTTTTTCTTTGAACAATGATATTATTGCTTCTAAATCTTTGGGTAAACAAGAGCCTCCAAATCCTATGCCTGGTTTTAGGAAATCCAGTCCGATCCTGTTGTCTAATCCTATACCTGTTCTAACGTTTTCTATATCGCAACCAAGCTTCTCGCATATATCGGAAATGGAATTTATGAAAGAAATTTTTGTTGATAGGAAACAATTTGACGCTAATTTTATTAATTCTGCCTCTGTTGTAGATACGATTAATATTGGTGCGGGAAAATCATGGTATATTTGTGTAAGATCATCAATAATAGATTTATTGTCAACACCTATTATTATTCTGTTGGGATTAAAGAAATCGTAGATAGCGTTTCCTTCCCTAAGGAATTCTGGTATTGATGCTATTTCTATGTTTGTTTTTTTCCCTCGTCTATATCGGTGAATAATTTTTTTAAACCATTTTGCGGTGCCTGGTGGTACTGTGCTTTTTATGATTATTATTTTTTGTTCGTTAGAGGGTAAATGATTTGCTATTTCTTTTGCTGCGGCGTCTAAAAAAGACATATCGTAAGTTTGGTCTTCTTTTATAGGTGTTCCTACACATATGTAAATATGTTTGCATGATTTAACTAATTGTGAAATTTCATCTACGAATTCTAAGTTCCCTGAATTTAGGGAATTAAGTAAGAATTTTTGTAAATCAGGCTCATAAAAAGGTGCTATACCTTTTTTTAATAGATTCAGTTTTTCTTTGTTTTTTTCAAATACTAAAACTTTGAACCCTTTATAAGCTAATCCTATGGATGTGACTAATCCTACGTATCCGGCTCCTACTATCCCTATTTTTATTTCTTTCTTTTCTTCACTATCTTTTACTCTTTCTAATTTCTCTTCCAACAAAACCATATATTTATACTATTATCTAAGAATCACAATTTACCTTCTCAAATTACATTTTTTTTCAATTTTGGAAGGAGGAGGATGCTTTTTTTTGTTGAAATTCTATTTAGAGATGGTTTTAAGATAAAAAAAACAAAAAATGAAGAATATTTTATTTATTGATTTAGGTAGTAGAAATACAAAATATGGGCTATTTAGATTTCATGATGAAAATTCAAAGAATGGAAGTGATATCTTAGAACCAATACTTGTTGGAATATCGGATACTCAAGGTATAAATTTAGGTAGAGTCGTAGATTACTACGAATACGAAAATTTTATTAATAATCTCTTTGCTAAAATTAAAAATGATACCAATATTAATTCAATAGACAATGTATTCATTAGTGTTGGGGGGTATAATCTATATACAACTATTTCTTCACTAAAAGAGGAAGTTAGTAATCAAGAAATAACTACGGAATTTATTCAAAATTGGATATCAGGTAAAGCCAAAATTGGAAAAATAGATATGAACAAATTTGTTGCTATCCCAGAAGAATACGAGAATATCATCTCAATTTTACCAAGAATGTATATAATAGATTCTATCGATAGAACATACAATCCCTTTGGGTTAACAGCCAAAAATTCTATAGAGGTTGAGTTGTTAATATGTTCAGTTGGTACAGACTATAAAAAAACAATTCTTAAACCTTTTGAAAAAATGTCCTATGAATTTACTGATAATTTTTCTTTGGCTCAGAAAAATACCATTTCTTTCTTACCAAATATTGTTAATTATTCAAAGGCATTGGGAAGTTATAAAGTTTTAAAGGACTATCCACCTTTTGCTCTAATGGACTTTGGTTATTCTACAATAGAGGTTTTTATAATCTTAGAAGGAACACCATACACGAGAGTCTACATAAAAAGGGGTTTAAGAAATCTTCTTAAAGATATCTCTTTTTCCTTGGGAACTGATATGAATGAAGCAGAAAATATTTTGAATGAAATAGGAGATATTAGCAAAAAAGATACGGATGAATATATAACATATACCCCTATATTTGGTTCTAAAACTTTAACACAAGAAAAAGTTTCAAAAAGCATTTTAGTGGAAACAGTAATATACCCTCGGTTAGAAGAGATCTCTAAACTAGTAAAAGCAGCAGTTTCAAATGTCTTTAATTTGAGTATTATATCAAATATTATCTTGGTTGGTGGGGGAGCAAAAATTAAGGGAATAAACAAAGTCTTTTACAATCTTTTTGAAACTAAATTCTCTTTCTTTGAAACACAAGATGAAAAATTTAAAGACTATCAGTTAGTTAATCTTTATGGTATGAAAGAAAGTTTTGTTTTTAAAGTAAAAGAGGATTTAAAAAGAAATAAGTACCCTGCTTTAAAAGTGGTTAATAATACTTCCTCAAAGAACGTTATTGAAAAGGTTTGGCATTTCTTTAAAAATTACTTCTTCTAATTATGCGAAAAGCTAATTTGATAAAAATTAGAGAAATTTCAGAAGATGATATTCAAAGGGCTCAAGAATTTTTGGAATACTTTAATTCTCTTGTTGAGGAAGAAGCAATGATATGTTTGGATAGAAAAAAAAATTTAGAACAAGAAATAAAATGGTTAAATTCTAATTTAGAAGCACAACAAAAAAAGAAAAAAGTTGTTACTATTGCAGAAGATGAAAAAAATCGGAGAATAGTGGGCATAGCTGAGATTACCTTGAAAAGTGGAAGGCAAAGTCATGTTGGAGAATTGGGTATATCGGTTAAGAAGGAATACCGTGGAAAGGGTGTCGGAAAAATGTTATTGGATAGTGTTTTGAGTTTAGCAGTAGAAAAGTTGGATCCTAAACCGCAAATTATCAGACTTTCTGTCTTTTCAGAAAATGATGTTGCTATAAATTTATACCGAAAAGCTGGGTTTATTGAAGTGGCAGTTGTTCCTGAACAATATCAATATAAGGGTAAAAAAGTAGACGAAATTATAATGATAAAGAAGGTATAAAATTTGAATTTTGTTAAATAAAGAAGGAGAAGAGTATGTTTGGAGTTAAAATATCGGGATTAGGAATGTACATACCTACGAAAAAAGTTTCAAATTTCGACCTTGAGAAAATAATGGATACAACTGACGAATGGATTTATCAAAGAACAGGTATAAAATATAGATATATTGCTGAAAACGGGAATACCACTTCTGATTTGGCTCTTAAAGCAAGCCAAGAAGCAATAGCTAATTCAAATGTCAATTCTATTGATTATATCATAGTTGCAACTAATTCTCCGGATTACATTATTCCTGCTACTTCGTCAGTTTTGCAAGGAAAATTGGGTATTAATGCAGGAAGTTTAGATGTATTTTCAGGTTGTACGGCTTTTGTTTATGCTCTTATTGTAGCTTCTTCTTTGATAAAATCTAATATGGCAAAAAATGTACTTTTAGTTGGTTCTGAAACAATTTCTAAATATTTGGATTGGGAAGATAGAACAGTTTCAATATTGCTTGGTGATGGAGCTGGGGCTTTTGTATTATCCCAAGTTGAGGACCCTAATGTGGGAATAATCGATGCTAACGTAGGGACTGATGGTAGTAAAGCAGAATTAATATTCATCCCTGTTGGTGGTACCAAAGAACCTTTTTATCAACAAGCGGTAGAAGAAAAAAAAGTTTATCTTAAAATGCAAGGTAGAGAAGTTTTTAAAACCGTTGTATCTCTCATTCCTGAGGAGATAAAAAAATTATTAGATAAAAATGGTTTGAAACCTAACGATGTGAATCTGTATATATTCCACCAAGCAAATATAAGAATAATTAATGCTATAGTGGAAAGTTTAGGAATAGATGAGAAAAGAGTTTATAATAATATTGAGGTTTATGCTAATACATCTGCTGCTTCGGTTCCCATTGCTTTTTATGAATCGTATAAAAAAGGTATGGTAAAAGAAGGAGATTTGGTTTTGTTTTCGGCTTTTGGAGCTGGTTTAACATGGGCTAACGTCCTGTGGAAATTATAAAATAAAGGAGGTAAAAAAATTATGTTCTTAACAGAAGAAGATAGAAATGAAATAAGAAATCAATTAGGAAAGCTAAAGAATGAAACTGAACTCATACTTTTTTCTCAGAAAATAGGATGTGAATATTGCACGGAAACAGAGCAACTATTAAAAGAATTAACTGAAACTCTATCAAATCTTAAACTTGTTGTATATAATCCTGTTCTTGATGAAACAATTTCAAAAAAATACGGTGTTGATAAAGAATTACCTGTTATAGGAGTAAAATCTTCAACTAATCCTAATACTGAGAATGTCAAATTTTTAGGTATTCCTGCGGGTTATGAGTTTACTTGGTTGTTATCATTGATTAATATGGTCGCAAATGATAAATATCCATTACAACCTTCAACTGTTGATGAAATAAGGAAGATAGATTCTTTATTAGGACTTAAAGGAGCAGAATTGGAATTAATGGTTTTTGTTACTCCAACTTGCCCTTACTGTCCTATAATGACGATTAATTCAACATCTTTTGCTTTATTGGCAAAAAATATAAAAGCTTTATTAGTTGAAGTTTCTGAGTTTCCTCACTATGCTCAACAATATTCTGTCATGGGGGTTCCTAAAACTGTTTTAAAACTAAAAGTAGGAGATGTTATAAAAGAAGCATTTATTGAGGGAGCTTTGCCAGAAAATAAGTTTGTCGAAAAAATAAAAGAATTCATAGAAAAAAATATGTAGATGAATTACTATTTCGACGTTTTTAAGATTAGAAAAGATTTTCCATTTTTTATTAATAATCCCGATATAATTTACTTAGACTCTGCAGCTACTTCTCATAAGCCTTCTATAGTTATCGAAAAAGAAAAAGAGTTTTATGAAAAGTATAACTGTAATGTTCATAGAACATCGGGGAGTTTTTCATTAAAAGTTGAAGAAATGTGTGAGAATAGTAGAAAAACAATAGCAAATTTCCTAAATTGTGATGAATCTGAAATATTCTTTACTTACAGCGCAACTTATGGAATAAATTACATCGCATATTTTCTGTGTATTAATGAATATTTGGGAAATGATGATGAAGTTATTATTACTGAAATGGAACATCATGCTAATTTGTTACCTTTTCTTAATTTATCGAAAATATTTGGATTTAAAGTGAAGGTATGGAAAATGAATGAAAAATTGGAATTAGATATTGAGGAGTTGCAGAAAATAATAAGCGATAAAACAAAATTGTTAGCAGTAACCCACATGTCAAATGTTTTAGGAGTAGTAAATGATATTGAGAATATCGTTAAAATTTGTAAAGATAGGGGATTAATGGTTTTGGTTGATGGGGCACAGGGTATTGTTCATAATCATGTTGATTTGAAAAAATGGGATTTGGATTTTTATGTTTTTTCTGCTCATAAACTGTATGGTCCTTTGGGGTTAGGAGTTGTTTATGTAAATAAAAAACATTCTAAAAAGAAAAAACCTGCTTTTAGTGGTGGGTCGATGATAAGCTATGTTTCTCTTGATAAAATAACTTATCTTGATTCACCTTATTTCTTTGAGCCTGGCACTCAAGCTTTTGCACAAATTTTCGCTTTTAAATATGCTATAGAATATTTAAAAAATCTTAATCTTGAAAAAGTAAAAATGTATGAAATTGGTTTAACTAAGTATTTATTGGAAAAACTAAAAGAGTTAGATTTTGTGGAGATTTATGGTAATTACGAGGAAGTAAATGATAAGCGTTTTGCGATCGTTCCGTTTAATGTAGTGAATTTGCATTCACATGATGTTTCCTTTGTGGTGGATAGGTTTAATGTGTTGATTAGAGTAGGACATCACTGTGCTCAGTTGATACATCATAAACTTGGAATCCCTGGTAGTTGCAGAGTTAGTATAGCTTTTTATAACACCAAAGAGGATATAGATAAATTTATCGAAGCTCTTAAACAAGTAAAATTCTTAATATCCAAAAATTAGTTAATTTAACAAATAATTTTACAAAAATCAGATAAAGATCTGAATTTTTTTCTATATTACAGTAAAACTTTAAAATGAGTTAAATTGTAGTAGTAATTATTTGAATGTAAAGAGAATTAAATAATTGTCAAAATAAAAAAAAACAAAAAATAAAAAGGGGGGCTTTTACAGCCCCCCTTTTTACTAATCTCTAAACCCTAATCTTATGAGATTTTAACTTTGTGTCCTTGTGGATTTGAGGTTGTTAATGGGAGAGTAATTCTCAAAACGCCGTTTTCATATTTTGCATTAACTTGTTGTGTATTAACTGGGAATGGGAGAGAAACTTGTCTGTAGAAGCTTCCAAATGGGTATTCATACATATAGAATGTTGGGGTATTATTTTCTCCCCATGGGCTCTTATAGGTTCCACTTATTGTTAATGTATCTTCGGTTACATTAACTTCTAATTGGTCTTTGTTTAATCCAGGAACGAAGCATTCTACGAATAGTGTATTGTTTTCAACCCACATATTCATTGGGGGTAACCAGGTCCATGTTGGTGTAGATGTGGTTGTTGAAGAAGGGGTAGAGAGTCCGAAAACTTCTCCCATTAAGTTTTCTACCAAGTTGTGAATTCTTTCGAGTTCAGATAACATTGATCTTCTTCCTAAAGGTCTTCTTTCTCTGAGTGTTAACATACCTTATCACCTCCGTGTTTATTTAGTTTTTCCTT
>JAUQQQ010000006.1:19473-130049 GCA_030549815.1 bacterium
CCCATTAAGTTTTCTACCAAGTTGTGAATTCTTTCGAGTTCAGATAACATTGATCTTCTTCCTAAAGGTCTTCTTTCTCTGAGTGTTAACATACCTTATCACCTCCGTGTTTATTTAGTTTTTCCTTCTTTTCAGCTTTCCCATCTTTTTTAGCTTCCCCATCTTTATGTTTTCCCTGTTTACCCCTTCCACTTTTTATTATTCCCTTTAGAAAAAAAATTATACAAATATTTTATTAGAAATATTGGCAGTAAAAATTGATTTTTGTCAATATTTTTTTATATTTTTTAATTTACCTAATTTTTTTGATTTGAAGGTTTTATTTTTTTATTTGTTAAATACTATAATTATGAAGTGTAATTTATAGGGGGTGAAAGATTGTGAATAGGATTGTTATCAAATCTCCAAGAGGTAGTTCTTTAGTTTGTAAGGATTGGCCCCAAGAAGCTGCAATGAGAATGTTAATGAATAACCTTGATCCTGAGGTTGCGGAAAAACCGGAAGAATTAATTGTTTATGGTGGAAATGGAAAAGCAGCAAGAAACTGGGATGCTCTCAATAAAATAATTAATACACTTCAAAATCTGAATAATGATGAAACTTTAATTGTTCAGTCTGGAAAACCTATTTCTGTATTTAAAACATTTGAACATTGTCCGAGGGTTTTAATTGCTAATTCTTTACTTGTCCCAAATTGGGCGAACTGGGATTATTTTAGACAATTAGAAATGAAAGGATTGATTATGTTTGGGCAAATGACTGCAGGAAGCTGGATATACATCGGAACTCAAGGCATTGTTCAAGGTACTTATGAAACATTTTATTCATTAGCCAAAAAACACTTTGACGGAAGTTTGAAAGGTAAGCTTGTTGTAAGCGGGGGATTGGGAGGAATGGGAGGAGCACAACCCTTGGCAATAACTCTAAATGAAGGAGTAGCATTGATAGCAGAAGTCGATAAAAATAGAATACAAAAAAGAATACAAACAGGATACCTTGATTTATATTTTGATTCTATAGAGGAAGCTGTAAAGGAAGCATTAAAATATAAAAAAGAAAACAAAGCTGTTTCAATAGGTGTTAAAGCTAATGCTGCTACACTTTTAGAATATCTTTATAAAAATGAAATATATCCTGATGTTATTACTGATCAAACATCTGCTCATGATGAACTGAATGGATATTTTCCTGAAAACTTGGAATTTGAAGAAGCATTGGAATTGAGGAAAAATAACCCGCAAGAATATATTAAAAGAAGTTTGGAGACAATCTATAAACACTGTTATTATATGGTAGAGTTTAAAAAGAAGGGAGTTATTGTTTTTGATTATGGTAACAACATAAGAGGGCAAGCTTATAAAGCGGGATTCAAAGATGCTTTTGCTTTTGAAGGATTTGTTAAACTTTATATTAGACCGCTTTTTTGTGAGGGTAAAGGACCTTTTAGATGGGTTGCAATATCAGGAAATCCTAAAGATATATACGAAACTGATAATGCTATTCTTAAACTTTTCCCTGAGGATGAAGGGGTTAGACGGTGGATAACAAAAGCTCAAGATAAAGTTAAATTCCAAGGATTACCTGCAAGAATATGTTGGTTGGGTTATGGACAAAGGGATAAAGCTGGAATGTATTTTAATCATATGGTTGAGAAAGGTATTTTGGAAGCTCCCATAGTTATTGGTAGAGATCATTTAGATACGGGAAGTGTTGCTTCTCCCTATAGAGAAACAGAAGGAATGTTGGATGGTTCTGATGCTATTGCAGATTGGCCTATACTTAATGCTCTACTTAATACTGCTTCTGGTGCGCACTGGGTATCTGTTCATCATGGTGGGGGAGTAGGAATTGGTAATTCAATACACGCAGGGATGGTTGTTGTTGCTGATGGTAAGAAACAAACATATGACCGTTTAGAAAGAGTTTTAACTAATGACCCTGGAATTGGAGTTGTTAGGCATGCTGATGCAGGATATGGTGAAGCTAAAAAAACTGCAAAAGAAAGAGGTATTAAATGGATAGAATAGACCAAGATAAATTGGAGCTTTTTCTCGAACATTTTGAGAGTTCTCCTTATAGGAAAAAACTTGATAATTATGATGTTGAGGTTGAAGGTGGAAATCCTGGATGTGGGGATGTTGTCAGAATTTATATGAAAGTTGGGGATGACGGAACAGTGGAGCTTTCTTTTGAAGGTAATGGCTGCACGATTAGCCAAGCTTCTACATCGATACTTATCGAGAATTTACAAAATAAAAAGCTTCAAGAAATAGAAAAAATAGATACTGATTTTTTAATTAATTTAATAGGTAGGGAAGTATATACGTTGAGACCTAACTGTGCTTCCTTAGGTTTAAATGTATTGAAAGCTGTTATCAAAAAGTATTATAGAATAAAAAATAAGTGAAAGGTTTTAGTACGATTGAGATAGTTGTTACATCTATTATTTTGTTTTTGTTAATAATAATAGCTGCTCGTTACTATTTCATTAATGTTGAGTATGCTAAATTGGCTGTTTTTACTGAAAATTTAAGGTTTATAAAGATGGCATCCGAAAAGTTTTATATTGATAAATCTAAATTCCCTGACACTATTTTGGATTTGTTTACTGACCCATATAAAGATTACTTACCCAGACAATTTGCTTCAAATTTTATCTACTCACCGTGGAATACAGAAATATATTTAAAAAGCTTCTATTTGAATAATATGTCTTTGTTGTATTTATATTTGGAATTAAGGAGAAAAAATAATGGGATCCCAAAATTTATCGAAAAAAAGATGGAAGAAAATCAATACTTTAGAGGGTATTTTAAAGAGTATATTGTTTTTCTTGTTTCTTTTGTTTATCGATAGTTCTTTGTTGGAGTATTTTAAAAAATAGAGTAATTAAGTTTGAAAAAATGATAGATATAAAGGCAACTAATTCTAATTGGCCTAATTTTGAAATATAAGCGGAGAATTCACCCCGTGGCAGAAAATA
Source organism: bacterium (assembly GCA_030549815.1). GTDB lineage: Bacteria > DRYD01 > DRYD01 > DRYD01 > DRYD01 > DRYD01. The sequence continues at coordinate 22,457 of JAUQQQ010000006.1, forward strand.
AATTAAGTCCTCTACCTTGAATTTTACTTTCAATTTTCTAAATGCTAAATATATAGTAAGTATTTTAATAATTACAAAAAGCGGAGTAATAATAAGAATAAGATTTGGAATTGTTATTAATTCGAATTTAGTTTTCATCAAAAAATCTATTACAAATATTCCTATTGAAAAATTTTTGAAAATTTCTATTTTTGATTTTATGGTATATGATATTTGTTGTGGTATTAAGATACCTGCTAAAAAGATTATAAGTGATTCGGGCAAGTGAAAATAAAGACAAAAATAGTGAATAAGTAGAAAGTAACCCAATACGAAAAAAATTCCTGACTCTTCTTGAAGATATCTTTCAAAAAATAAGGAATATTTGTTAAGTAATTTGGAAAATAAAAATAAAGTAGTAATACATAAAACTGTTAGAGATATTGTTTGTAAAGAGAAAAGTGATGTTTTAGATGAGAGTATTGACAGAATTACTATTAGGACTATGTCTTCAAAAAGTAAGATACCAACCATTATTTCCGCTGCTTTTGATGCTAATTTTTTCCTGAATTCTAAAATTTTTACAACTATTGCTGTGCTTGATGGATATATTAATAGACCAACAAGTAAAGATAGAAAAAAATTATGCGTTATTATTAAAGTAACAAAAAAAGGAATTAGTAAATTGAGTAAATCCATCAGGGAACCGAAAATGGTTTTTTTTATATTTTTGTAAAAACCCTCAAATGTATATCCAAGCCCTAATGAAAAAAAAATTATGGATATTGCAATCTCTGAAAATATTTTGAAATCGCCTATGTTGAAATCTAAATTGTAAAAGTTATTCAAAATTGCTATGAACGAACCGATTAGTATGCTGATTAATACAAACGATGACCTAAAAAGTAGGGAAAGGATAAAGATTATTAAAAGTAATAGCGAAAACCCTATTTTTTCCATATTAATCTTATTTGCATAATATTTCTTTACTCCTTTTTGTAGGAAGTTGTTTTTTTTTGTAGAATCTTATTCATATAAGATAAGAGGGAGGAATTAGTTATGTTAGCAACACTTGTTAAAAATGAAAAAGAATCATTAACAGTAGAAACTTTCCCAAGAAGAAAAGGAAAAGTTGAGTCTAAAAATATTAGAAAAAAAGATTTAATACCTGCGTGTTTATATGGCAAAGATATACCAAATAAGGAGTTTGCAATACCACATAAAAAAGCATCTTCCCTAAGGGTTGGACAGATAGTTGATCTTCAGTTAGAAGGGAAGATTTATAAGTGTGTTGTCAAAGAAATACAATTTGATTACTTAAAAGATAGAATTTTGCATGTTGATTTCTTGGGATTGGTTGAAGGTAGGTTTATTGAAATTGAAGTGCCTGTTGAAATAACTGGAGAAAGTCAGGGAGTTAAGCAAGGTGGAATCCTACAAGTTCTACTTAATTCATTGACTATCAAAGTTTTACCTGATAACATACCTGAAAAAATTATCGTTGATGTATCTAACTTGGATATTGGTGATAGTATCCACGTTTCTGACTTAATGAACTCTGAACAATTTAAAAATATCAAATTTGTTAATAAAGCTGATACTGCTATAGTCACAGTAACAATATCTAAGGAAGAAGAAGAAAAAACTGAAGAACAAAAATAATGAATCAAAACCAAATAGATAAACTGTTGAATACTTTTAAAAATAATAAAGAAATAATAGCTTTGTATACTTTATCAAACATGCAAAATTTGTACGGACAAAAAATAGAAGAAAAAGTACTTGACGATATAAAAAATATAATACAAAAATTTGATCAATTCTACAATGTTGATTACTTAGCATTTGATATAAATAATCAAAATACGGTTATAACTTTTAGATATGCTGATGATATAGTTATAATTATAGGTTTGCTGAGCATGAAAGAACCTGTAATAAGGTTGAGTATTAAATCATTAACAACATGAAAGAAAAAAAAGATTTAAAAAAATTTATATCTGAATCCTGGTATAAGCAAGGGTTGAGAGATTTAGAGGTTGCTGATTTGTGCTTGAAAAATAAATATTACGAATGGGCATGCTTCTGTTACCAGGAGGCTACTGTAAAAGTAATAAAGGCTGCTTTGAAGAAACTTGACCTCGATTCCTTTAGGCATTCTGTTTTTAATCTTTTAGAAACTCTATCGCAAAAGATAAATGTACCGAATGAACTTTTTGAGATGTCTACTGAAATAGATAAACATTACATTATTTCAAGATACCCTGGTGCAAACATGCTTAAACCACCTTATGAAAACTATAAACTTGAAGATGCTAAAAAGATTCAAAAATTATCACAATCTATAATTCAGTTTGTTAATAAAAATTTTTTTGAATAACTATTTGATGTTTTTTTTTAGATTTTTACTTAATTTTTTAGTAAAAAAAGTTGTATTGATGATTGTTTTTTTTATTTTTGTTTCTTTTATTTCTAAATCTAATGAAAACAACAAAAGTTTGGAAAAATTTCAATTAAACTGTATAAGATCAAAAGTTGATTTTTCTTACGATTCCGAATATATTTGCATCGAACTTTTGAAGCCAAAAGTTTACAAATTGTTTTACTCTGATAAAAATACGATAAATATTTTTCTCCCATTATACAATATTGAAAATTTTGAGGAGAGTTTTTCTCATTCTTTTTATAATGTTAATTTTCAAATATACGATTCTCTTTATTCAGTGATAAAAATTTATACTTTGTATCCAATTCCTTTTAATTTGATAAAGACTGAAGTGGGGGAGGGGGATCATCAGAAAATAACTTTTTCTTTCCCTTTACAATATCATTTAAATAGTGTTGTTTATTTTTATACACCTGAAAACTCGTTGATCTCAACTTTAAAGTATAATCTTATTGTAAGGAATTTCCCACCAATAAACATTACTTCCTACTTAATGGAAATTAATCAACCCCAATTTTTTGAAATGAAGTTTATAGAGTATGATAATAAGAAAGAATTAACTTACAGAGATCAAAATTTTTGGTTTGCTGTTAATGGGACATACTTTGCAAAAAATAATGACAAGTATTTTACTGTTGCAGGTGTTGTCGAAAATGGAAAAATAGTTTCCTATCCAGTTGAATATCGCCCTAAGAGAGGATTTTTTGCTTTACTAAAAAATGATCAAAATCAATATAGTTTTATGTTTGATAGATTAGTAAATAAAAAACGGGAATTTGAAGAATTTGTCCAAAATTTGAGACAAAAATATTTATCGGTTTTCTTAATTCAAGCAGGACCATTAATATATAAGGATTATCTCTTAGTTATGGATCCTGATAATGAAGGATTAGGAAAAAGTGGTAATAACATAGTGGAACCTGCCCCAAGAACTGTTATCTATACTGATAAGAATGAAACGATAAAGGTAGAGACAATTTACGGTATTGGATTAAAAAGAAAAGAAGGGTTGTCATTGTATGAATTAGCATCTTATTTGGAAGGAGCAAAAGATGCACTAAATTTAGACGGAGGTAGTTCCTCTTGTATGTACATAGCAGGAAGAAAAATAGAACCAATGTGGGAAAAGTCAATAAATTATAAATCTCAAAATTATTTAGTATTTTCAACAAATTCCAATTTTTATCACATTTCTCTAAATAACTTCTATTATTATTTCCCTGGGATTTTTGGCTATGGAGATTTATATGACAATATGTTTGGTAGTAAGGTTGTTACTTTCTTTGATGGATACCAAAAATACCAAAAAGTAATTTTCAATGAAAATATTGAGTATTATGTTGATGAAACAGAAAAAATAATTTTTATCCAAACAAATGACATAGATTTAGCTTTGGAAAAACTTGGTAATTATAAAATACGTAAAAAAATAAACTATCATAATTGTTATTTATTGTTTTATGAGTAATCAAAAAGGGGACAGTTATCAACAAGAAATTTTTGAAGAGGGTTTAAAACTTTTTAGAGATTTCTTGTTCTGGGAAGCTCATGAAAAGTGGGAAGAACTGTGGAGGATTAATAAATCAAATTTTGTAAAAGGTATAATTCAAATCTCTGCTGCTTTTCATAAGATATATAAACAAAAAAATGTTAGCGGCTTTTACAAAATAATCAATAATTGCCAGAAATACTTTCAAGATAGAGAGGATTTTATATACTTGTTAATGGAACTAAAGCAGCATTACCAAGATTCTTTAAAGAGTATCCATGAAAAGTTTTGCTATCTTCTTGAAAATTATGAAAAAGAATAAAAAGATTTAAGAAGTTTTGTATTTTTCCAACATTTACCTAAATATAATGCTCAAGAAAGTTTCGTCCGTTTCAGGGAAGGTAGAGTTAGGCAGGAAGCTTCTTTGAGGAAAGGGGTTCTTGTGCTAATACTGCAATTATTAACTTTATAGTATTTTTTAAATATTTTCTTTTTTGGCTAATTTTTTTGATTCATATTTTACTATTCCTATTTCTCCATAATTTTGGGTGTAATAATTTAGTTTTGATTCTAATTCTTGTATTTTTGTCTCGTATTTATTTTTTAGTTGTTCTATTTCATTTAATAACTTAATTATTACTTCTATTCCTGAAGTGTTTATTCCCATATCTTTTGATAGGGTTGTTATTATTTTGAGTTTAGCGATATCTTTTAAGTTATACATTCTTCTACCGCTTGGTGTGCGTGATGGAGTTATTAATCCTTGTTTTTCATAGTTTCTTATTGTTTGTTCGTGAATTTTTAGAATTTCTGCTACTGCTTTTATCGAAAAATAATTTCCTTCTAATGGATAGTTTTCTAAAAACATTTTTATTAATTGTTCGATTACCATTATATCACCCCGCTTAGTATTTCTCTTATTTTTGATAGTTTTTGTTTATCTTTTGGTAATAGAGGAACAGGAATTATAATTAAGTCTCCATAATTTTGTTTGCTATCTGTTAAACCTAAATTTTTGAATACCACTTCTTGATACAGTTGGTCTATACTAAATGTTGTCTTTAATTTTTTATTGTTGGGAAGTATTATTGTTACTTCTTCGTTGTTTAAGATTTTTTCAATTTCTATTGGTAATATTAGAAGAAGATTTTTTTCTTGGATTACTTTGTAATTAGATTTATTTATTTTTATTTTTATCTTTATGGGACCGTAGGGGGTATTTACTGTTATTTTGGAGTTTTCTTTTATTCTTGGTGGTATGGTTATATTTACAGTTGTTGGTTTGTTGTTAATGGAAAGTGTTAATGTTTTTTGTGTTCCGTTGTAAATTTCTTCTAAATTGAAATAGACTTCTATTTCTGGGATATTTGATTGAGTATTATGTTGATAGTTTTGGTATTGGTAATTTTGGTATGGTTCTGTAAAATCGAAGTCAAAAAATATAGTTTCAAAAGGATTTTTTCTATTTTTTGATTTTCCGAATGAGCCAAAAATTTCTTGCAGTATTTCTTCTAAATCTTTTGATGCTTTTGAGCTGTAGGTGTATTGGTTACCTCGTTGGTTAAATTGTTCTGGGTCAAAACCTTTTTTACTTGCTTCGTACATTGTTTTCCAATTTTCTCCGTATTTATCGTAGAATTTTCTTTTTTCGGGATCACTTAGGACTTCGTATGCTTCATTTATTTCTCTAAATATTTTTTCAGCTTCTTGTCGGTTGTTTGGGTTTAGATCGGGATGGTATTTTCTTACTAATTTTCTATATGCTTCTTTTAATTCTTTTTCGTTGGCATTTCTGCTTACACCTAATATTGAATAGTAGTCTTTCATTTTTTTTCACCCCTTTTCTTTATATACCCTCTATTATATTTTTTATACAAAATTTATAAAAAATCCTTATAAAAATTTTGTTATATTTTTTAATCTGAAATTTTTAATCTAAAATTTGAAATAGGAAATTTATTGAAATCTATAGAGCTTTTTCATTAATTTCAGAAATATTATTGAAATAATCCAAATGAATATGATGGAGAAAACTGTTAGAGCACTTGCGTAACCAACATCCAAGTATTTAAAGAAATTTTCATAGATATACATTGGTAATGTTTTTGTTGAATTCGCGGGACCACCACCAGTTAATACAAAAGGTAAATCGAAAACAACCATAGCATATAAAAACCTAAAAAGTAAAGCACTGGAAATCGCAGGAATAGATAAGGGTAAAATAACCCAAAAAATTTGATGATAAAGATTTCCTTTTTCAATACTTAATGCCTCAAAAAGCTCCTTGTTTATATTTTTAAATGCAGAATAAAACATTATAGCAATAAAAGGAGTTGTTTTCCATACATCTATTATAACCATCCAAATAAAAGCCCATACAAAATTTGATAAAAAAATGTTTTCAATATTGAAAAAACTAAAAATTTTTGGAATAATTCCGTATTCCTCATTTAACATAAATCTCCATGATAAAGCCATTATTGCTGTTGGCAAAGCCCAAGGTAAAATAATACTTATCCTTAAAAATTTATTGTTTTCATTTTTCCATATAATAAAGGCAAGAATAAATCCTAATACAAATTCAATGAGGAAAGAAATAATACTGAACCGAAGACTATTATACAACGATACCCAATAATTCGAATCTGTCAAAATATAACGATAGTTATCGAACAAAACAAATTTCCTAACATCTAAATATATAATCTCTATAAGAAAAGAAGATATTAGAATTTTGACAAATGGATAAACTACAAAAACAAATAGTAATAACATAGTTAAAAAATTTATCAAAATAATAAAAAAATAGCTTTTCCCTTTCATTTAATTTTTATATATATCCCTGTGCTCGATTAAAACTTTTATATTTTGGTATTTGTTTTTGATAAAGTTATAAATATATTCTGCGACGAATACGGAACGGTGTTTCCCTCCTGTGCAACCTATCCCTATCTCCAAATAATTCTTTACATTATTAAAATAAAAATTTAAAACAAAAAGTATATATTCTATCGTTTTATTTAGAAATTCAGTTGTCAGAGAATCAGAAAGTAAGTATTCTTTTACTTCTTTATCTAAACCAGTTTTATCCGATAGTTCCCTGATGTAAAAAGGATTTTTTAGTACTCTTACATCTATAATAAAATCACTGTTTAAAAATCCATATTTATAACCAAAAGATGTTATTTTTAAAATATAAACTTTTTTAGAAGATATTATTTCAGAGATTTTTATTGATAAGTCATAGGGTGAAAGATCAGAAGTATCTATTACAAAATGTGATTTTCTTTTTAATTCTTCTAATAATTCTTTTTCTAACTTTATCCCTTCTTCTATATTTTCTGGATTCAATGGATGGATTCTCCTGTTTGAATTATACCTTTTTATTAAAGTTTTTTCGTTGCTATCTAAGAATATTATTTTTACATTGTATTCACTGGCTAATCTTAGGGTATCTTTTATTAATTTATTGATTGATTTTTTTAGTTTTGGTAAATCTCTTTTTTTTGAGACAAAAATTAACCTTGGGTCGATAATGAAAGAAATGTTTTCTATATTACTATTTTGTGCTATTTGCACAATTTTAGGAATTAGATTAAGGGGTGTATTATCTATACAATAGAAACCACTATCTTCTAATATTCTTAACGCTGTATTTTTTCCCGCACCAGATATTCCAGTAATAAATATTATCATTAATTGTTTTTAAGTTTGAAAAAGATTTATAACTTTCTGGACTTTTTCTTTTGCATTATCAAATGTTTTTGATTCTGAATATATTCTTATTAATGGTTCTGTGCCTGATGGCCTTAAGACTACCCAATTAATATCATCTTCCTCGATCTTTATATAATCCTTAATTTCAATATTTCTGATATTAAATAAAGATTTGATTTTATCAATATTTTTTGAAATTAATTCATATTTTGATTTTTGTTCTTCAACAGAACTAAAATGTAAGTCATACCTGTAGCAGTAAGATTCATCTGTAAGAGAATGAAGAAAGGAAAGAATTTCATGAGGTTTTATGTTGCTTTCTGACATTAATTCTATTATATAAAGTGCATTCAATAAACTATCCCTTTCTGGAATATGGTTTTTAAAACCTATACCTCCACTTTCTTCTCCTCCTATTAAAATATTGTCTCTAACAAAAAGGTCTGCAATATATTTAAATCCGACAGGTGTTTCTAACGTTTCTACACCTAACTTTTTTCCTAATCTTTTTAACTTTGTTGATGTTGGCAATGTTCTTATTAATTTTCCATCCCATCCTTTGTTTTTGATTAGATGGAAAGCGAGTAATGGCAATATTTCATGTGGAGTTATCCACCCTTCTGAATTAATTGAAAATATCCTGTCTCCATCTCCATCAAAAGCAAAGCCTATACAATTCCTACCTATCATTTTTACGATTTTTTTCAAATCCCCCAAGTTTTGTGGTATGGGTTCTGGGGATAAACCATTAAAATATGGATTCTTATAATTATTAATTTCTACTACATTATTCGATTTAATTAAACTTTTGAAACTATTAGATAATGAGCCAAACATGTAGTCTATAACTACTATTATGTTGTTTTTCTCTATAAAATTCTTTATTTTTTCTAAATCTATTTTTTGTTTTATCGTTTCTAAATATTCTTCTTGGAAATTTGATTTATTTATTATACTTTTATTTCTTTGTTCCGGTGGTATTTCATTTGACAAAAATTTCTCCAAGATTTTAACCATTTCATTTGTTGCTGAACCACCATATTCAGCTTTATATTTTATACCGTTATAATAGTATGGATTGTGTGATGCTGTTATCATTATACCTGCTGCTAATCCATTGAATGTTTTTAAAGATAGTGCAGGTGTTGAACATGAACTACTTGATAAATAAACGGGTATATTAAATGATGCTAAAACTTCAGCCACTGTTTGAGCAAAATATTCAGACATAAATCTATTATCATACCCTATTGCTACACCTTTGGTAAAATCCCTGTATTCTACTTTGTAGGAAGAATGATAATGCTTATTGTAATCGATATTATATATGTCTAAATTTCTTCTTTCTTCTGATTTTACTAATTGTGCTATTGCAGTAGCTACTTTTTTTACATTGTATACTGTAAAATCTTCTGCAATTATTGCTCTCCAACCGTCTGTGCCAAATTTAATCATGCTTCTATCCTAATTAATGCTTTTATTGCTGCATCTCCTCTTCTAAAACCAACCCTATATATACTTAAATATCCACCTTTTTCTTTGTTTTTACTATTAATCATTGAACCTATGTCTATTGCACTTTTAACCAAGCTTCTATCTCCAAGGTATTCATATATTTTTCTTGATAGATTAACTAATTGTGTTTTAAGTTTTTCTTTTTGATCTTCTGGGGCGTTGTTTATAAGATTCTTTATTTTTGCTGCTTTTTTGGCATAAGTCAAAACTTTTGATCCAAATCTTTGCAATGCTTTTGCTCTTGCTAATGTGGTAAATATTTCTAACCTTGGACTTTTTATTAAATTTTTTAGTAGATTTTTTAACATTGATATTCTGTGTTCAGTATATCTACCTAATTTTTTATATCTTTTTCTGTGTCTCATCTTTTTTCCCCCTTTATGAAAGTATTTTTATTGAACTTAATTTGTTGTTTATGACTTCCTCTACATTTTTTAATAGTTTATCTAAATCTTTTTTAACTGATAGATCAAGGACTAAGTTATCACTCATCAAAACTATTCCTCCTAATATTTCTTTATCTACGTGGATATTTTTGATTTTTATTTTTATACTTAATTTCTCTTCTATTGTTTTTATTATTTTTTCAAGTTCTTGATTATTAATTTGAAATGCTGTTTTTATATCAACTTCGAGTATTTTATTTTGATTGTTATACATTAATTTGTAATAGTAGAAAATTTTGGGTAATAATTTTTGTCTCTTCTTTAACAAGATGAGCTTTAAAAATTTTTTAGTTATTTCTGATAATTCTATTTTTTTTAGAATTATTTCCTCTTTATCAAAGGGTGAAATTGATAATGAATTCCATAGTTCTGCTATATTTTTATTTTTTTCTAATAATTTTATGAATTGTTCTAAATCTTTCATTACCTCTTCTATTTGATTTTTTTCTTTTGCTTTTTGGAATACTGAGGAAGCATATCTTGCTGCTATCGATAACATTTTTTATTTACCCCTTTTATGTGAGTTTTCCACTACGGCCCTTTCTTCTGGAGTTGGGAACTTCTTTTTGTCAGATCCCTTCTCCCTTGCGGCCTACACCCCTAATTTTTTTCTGTTTCTTTCAATTTTTGGGTTGCTACTTCTATTATTTTTTGATTAATATTTGGATCGATAACTTCCTTTAAAACCCCTTTTGCTAAGGAAGTTACTATTTCTATGTAAGTATTTCTTATTTCATCGATAGCTTTCTTTTGTGCTAATTCTATTTCTTTAAGTGCTTTCGTTTGTGTTTCTTGTGCTTTATTTTGTGCTTCTTCAATAATGTAATTCTTTATATTTTCTGCTTCTTTCATTGCTTCCTGAATTATTCTTTCTCTTTCTTTGTAGATTTCATTCAATTTAGATTCTAATTCTTGTTTTATTTTTTCTACATCTTTTCTTATTTCTTCAGCAGTGCTAATATTTTTCTGGATAATATTTTTTCTTTCTTCTGTTATGGCTTTAAATGGTTTATAAAACAGAAAATAAGCTAAAATTGAGAAAATAATAAAATTTACTATTTGTAAAACCAATGTCCAAACACTTAGTATCTCTCCCATTTTTTTCACTCCTTATTTTGCAAAGAAAAGTTGGAATACAAAGAACAATGTATATAGAACTTGAGCCTCTATTAAAGCAAATGCAACGAAATACCAAATCAACATCTTATTGGTTGTTTCTGGATTCCTGTATATTCCTTCAATGAATGCTTTCGATAGCAGACCTATACTTGCTGCTCCTCCACCAGCTGCAAGACCTAAGCCTACAACTCCAAGAGCTTTAAATAACTTTTCATTATTTAAATTGGGTAAAACCTGTTGAGATACCTCTGCATCATTTGCTAAAACAAAACTTACTACAAAAAGTAATGAAATTACTGCTACTGCTAAAATCATGTTTTTTCTTTTCATATGTTTTACCTCCTTACTTGTTTATTTTTTTATTAATGACTCTCCTCATGTGGTAAATATAGAGCAATATAAATTGCACTTAAAACTTCAAAGATTAAAGCTTGTATTATCGATGCGGCTAAACCTAAAAACATCACAAAGAATGTTAAAATATACAAGAATAATTTAATAAATACTAAGTTATTTTCTACTATTTGCTCAACAAATTTTTCTACCATCAGGTGTTCGGAAAATATATTTGCAAATAACCTCAAGGATAATGATAGTGTTCTTGCAAAAATATCAATAATATTTAAAAAAAGAAACAGTGGTAATAAAATTATTCCGATAAATATTGCTGTTTTTTCTTTCCCCATTTTGAAAATGTAAGGTATTGGAAAAATAAAATGTTCCAACCAATTTTTTATACCTGTCTCCTTTATTGCTATTATATTATAGGTAATCACAGAAATTAGGGTTAAAGCTAAAGTTGTGCTCAAATCTGATGTTGGAGGAGTTATTAAACTTTGCCCTTCATACTTTATGATTGGGGGAATATAACCTAATAAATTTGAAAACAGTATAAAAATAAAGTAGGAAACTAATAAGACCATATATTTATCTGCTATTTTACCACCCAATATACTCTGATTTATTGAATTTATACCTTCTATAATCATCTCGAAAATGTTTTGTATGCTAATAGCTTTAGGTATAAGCAGTTCGGATTTAAACGGATAATTTTTTAATTCTTGTAATGTTTTCATTACTGAGATTCTATAAAAAACGCCAATTATTAGTATTACTGCCATTACAATCCATGTGCTTATGATTGTGTTTAAATGTATTTCTACATTTGCTATTTGATATTTTATAAAGCTACCTAAAAACATTTTTTCCTCCTTTGATATAATAAAGATTCTACATTTAAAAAAATTTACCTTTAAAAAAAACTAATTTGGAAATTTTAGTGGCAACCACAACTACCATTACCGCAAGAACAAGAATGCTCTTCTTTATCAGAACATCCACAACCACATCCACAACCATTACTTTTTTCTATATCTATCACAAAGTAACTCTTACCTTCTTTATCTATAATATCTACCTTTAAATTTTCTACAAATGGATATGAAAAATCATCTACTACTACTTTGAAATCTCCAAATTCTATGAATGTATCTGAACTATCGGTTTCATTGGTTAGTTCCATCCCAAAATCTAATCCGCAACATCCTGCTGGTATAGCATATATCCTTAAATAATAACCTTCACCTTCTTCTTTTATCATTTGTTTAACTTTTTCTTTTGCTTTTTCACTTAATACTAACATTTTATTTTACCCCCTTTCTCTGTTTCTCTAATTATAAATTTATCTATAATTCTTATTTACTCCTTTGTTTTTTTATTATATTTACATTTTTTTTACAAAAAAATAGTTATGAAAAATGTTTTATTTTTTATTACTTTTATTGTAAGGAGGGGTAAATTATGAGGATAAATGATAATATTTGCCCTAACAATTATTACAAACCTAATAATAAAGTGGAATTTCTTACATCAGAAGAAGTTACTGCAAAAGAAGCTGAAATAATCCTGAATGCTAAAGATACAATACATATAGCTAAATACAGTTTCAATAGTATGTTACTCGCTAATCTACTTGTAAAAAAAGTCAAAGAAGGGGTAAAAGTGAGAGTCGTTATTGATCCCTTGTCTTTGCAAGGAGCAGGAAAAGAGTGGGAAAAAAGGAAATACGTCGTCCAATACCTTAAAGAAAACGGGGTTGAAGTTGAGACTTTCCCTTATGTACCTACCGACAAAAATGCTAATCTTAGTAATTTTTCTAAACCTTACTCTACTTCATTTTATACAGTTAATCAGGATAATGATTACGAGAATAAATCTAATTACCAATTAATGCATTCAAAGTATGTTTCAGTTGATGGTAAAAGGGCAGTAATTTCAGGCGTTAATTGGTCTGATGGTAGCTTTAAAAATGTAGATTCTGGTATATATGTTGAAGGAAAGGTTGTTGATGACTTGGAAAAAGATTTTTGGTTCCTTTTCAAAAAATCGGGCGGGAAAGACTATGAATATGTCCCAAGAGCAGAAGATGCTGGTAATTCCTGTGCTTCCTTACTAATAGCAGATAAAGTTTTTTCTAAAACAAGTTATTCAGCAGCGGTTTATAACGCCGTCGCTAACGCTAAAAATAATATATATATTAGTGCTTTTGTCTTATCCGACCCTTACCTAATAAAGCTACTAATACAAGCAAAAAATAAAGGAGTTAAAATTTATGTCATATTAGATCCTAATAAATCACCTGATTATAGTAACCCTAATTACGATACAGCACAAAAATTAAAAGAAGCTGGTATTATTCCTCGATGGTATAAAGTGAAAACTTATGATACTTCTCTTTCAAATTTCCTTCACACTAAACTACTTATAACAGACGATACACTTATCGTTGGAAGTGGAAATTTCTCATATAAAGGACTGAGAATAAACCACGAAGTAGGAATAGAAACAAATGATAAAGAAGCGATATCTAAAGCAATCCAATATTTTAAAACTATATGGAAAGAAAATACCTCTACTATCCCTTATCTACCACCTCCACCTTCTAATCCACAAACAATAAGAGAATACTACTGAAACAAAAGGAGGTAAGTGTATGCAAAAGGTAGAAAATAAAGTTGTTGTGTATAAACCAAATCAAAAAGAAATCCAAGAAGCTTTGAAATGGAATACATGGTCCAAAGAAGTATCCTCTTTTGAATGGTTTTACCATACAAAGGAAAAATTCTATGTTGTTCAAGGAGAGGTAGAAGTTATACTGGATGATGGAAGAAAAATCCATATAAAGGAAGGAGATATGGCTATTTTTGAAAGAAATGTAAAATGCACCTGGAATGTTAAAAAACCAATATTTAAGCACTATACTTTCTTGGAATAAAAGTAAAGTGTTATAGACTATCGGAGCTTTCTTCTTAAGCAATGGAAAATTCTCTTTTTTTCCGGTATCAGAGCTATTATCTGGCTTTGACAATTCATTATTAAAATATCCATCTCTTTCTTTTTAGCACTTACTTAATTTATTATTTCTTTGCAAAATAAAAAAACAAAATAAAAAAAGGGGAAAAATTTCCCCCTTCTTTCCTCCCTTTTTCTCCTTCCTTTTTATTCTATTATTACATATGCATCAGAATTACTACTAGCATTCAGACTCTCTCCCGTAATATAAACTTTTCCACTTCCATCTATCGCTATTGAGTAACCATAATCATATCCACTACCACCAGCAATGTTGTTTAGAACAACAGCACTGTCATTATCAGTATCTCCATCTATATCTCTACTTAAAGGAGTACCAAATGTGTTTGATACTTTTCCTATTGCAGGGACAAATCCTCCTACAATCCCACTATTACCCCAAAAGTTTATTCCCCTACTATTACAACCTAATATTATTAGGACCATTATTCCTATCATCACTAATACTAAGATCCATACATTTTTTTTCATTTTTATAACCTCTTTTTTCTCCCTCCTCTTTTATCTTCTATTTTATCTTCTACTTTTTTTTATTTTTTCCTGCATATTTTTCAAAATTTCTGATTCAAATTCTATTAGACATACATAAACCTCTACCTTATACCATTTTCTTTATTTCCCTCACCATAATTACTACATCATCTATATCTTTCAATGTCCATTTTTTTCACTTTCCTTTCTTTACTATCTATTACTATTCCTACCAAATATATTTCTTCTCTATCCAAATACTTCTCATAATATCTTTTCTCTTTTATTTGTTCTATTGCTCCTTCTTTATCTACTTTCAATTCTATTATATATACCTTCCCTTTACTTATCACTGTTAAATCTATTCTTCCTATACTTGTTACATCTTCTGCTATCACTTCTAACCCACTTGACACTAACAATACATAAAACAATGCACAATAAAAACTCTCATATCTACCTACATCTCTATACCATATGTTTGGTACACTTCCATATACCTGATTTAATACATTTTCTAATTCTAACAATTTACCTTCAACAAATATCTTCCTTACTTCTCTTATCCAACTTTTTTCTGACCAAATACTATCTCCTATATAACTATTTAATGCTACTTTTACCTCTTTGTTTGGATAACACAATCTATACTCTAACCAATCTTCTTCCTCTATCATCTCTTTTATTGTCAAATATCCTGTTTGAAATAATAATGCTTCTATCCTTATTTCTTCTATATCAAACATATCTAATACATTATCATCTACTACTACCTCTTCTAAATTTGGTATGTAGTATCCCTTCTCTCTTATAACTTTTACTAAAAATTCGGGGTTGCCTGTTTTAAACCAATACGACCTATATACCCTATTTTCCATATACAACAACACATCAAATGGATTATATATCCTTGAACCTAACCAACAATACCCATTGTACCATTCCCTTATTTTTTCCAATTCCTCTTCTCCCTTTATTAACTCCCCAAATACTTGTATTAATTCTTCTTCTGTATACCCACATATATCCCCGTATTCCTTATTCAAACTAATATCATTTAACTGATTTAATCCTGAAAACAAAGACACTTTTGCAAATTTACTTATCCCTGTTATAAATACAAAATGCAAATATTGATCCAGATCCTTCAAAACTGAATAAAACTCCTTCAATTCCTTTCTAATTCTTTCTGCTTTTTCTCTATCCTCTATGTTATCTATTATTGCCTTATCGTATTCATCTACTAATAATACTACCTTCCTTCTATTTTTTCTATAAAGTCCTTTAACCAAATTCTCTAACATTGTTCCTATGCTTTCTCTTTCTTCTATTTCTACTTCCTCTTCCCTTGCTTTTTCCTTTATTATTGATCTTACCCTATTCTTTAAGTCATCCACACTTAATGTATCTTTGACAAAAGATATTCTTACAACAGGATACTTTTCTTGCCAATTCCAATTGTTTTCCAAATACAAGCCTTCAAATAATTCTTTTTTTCCTTCAAAAGCAGACTTTAAAGTATCAACAAACAAGCTTTTTCCGAACCTTCGAGGACGCGATAAAAAGTAATATTTTCCTTCTTCCACTAATTTTTTTACAAAATATGTTTTATCTACATAATAGTAGCCTCCTGTCCTTATCTCTTCAAAACTACTTATTCCTATCGGTAACTTCTTCATTTTCCGCACCTCTTTGTTTATTCTCTATATAGCTTTAAAACACCTGCTATCTAGTAGGAGTTTCATATCTGTGTTTGATGTTAAACTTTATTCAGTAAAAACCAACAACAACAAACAATTGATTACAGTTTATATCTGAATTATTTACTATCCTCTTTTGACCCTTTTTTATATTTCTCTAATCAGAACAAATTTCCTATTTCCTATATTTCTGTTATTTCTGTATAATACAACAAAATAAAAAAAGTGGGAAAATTCCCCCCCTTCTTTCCTCCCTTTTTCTCCTTCCTTCTCTATTCTATTTTTATTACATATGCATCAAAATTACCACTAGCATTCTGACTATGTCCCGTAACATAAACATTTCCACTATCTATCCATAGTGATCTACCAATATCAGCTCCACTACCACCAGCAATGTTGGATAGAACAACACCATTGTCCTTATCAGTATCTCCATCTATATCTCTACTTAAAGGAGTACCAAATATGTTTGATACTTTTCCTATTGCAGGGACAAATCCTTCAATAGAACTATTACCCCAAAAGTTTATTCCCCTACTATTACAACCTAATATTATTAGGACCATTATTCCTATAATCACTAATACTAAGATCCATACATTTTTTTCATTTTTATAACCTCTTTTTTCTCCCTCCTCTTTTATCTTCTATTTTATCTTCTACTTTTTTTATTTTTTCCTCTATAAAATTTCTCTTGTTTGTTGATCACATTCTATTACACATACATATACCTCTAAGCATACCAGCAGACTTCTAACTACACATCCCTTCTTCAATGCAAACTTTTCTAAAAATGGCTTTTCCCTACAACCGCATCTATTCATAATTTCTCCTACTTGTAGTTCATTTTTCTTTTCTTAACATCAAATTTATCTTCCTATATTTTTCTAACAACCTGTTTATTGTATATCTTTATAAAGTAAAGAAAAGGATATAGAGGAACAGGATATTTACAATCTTTTTCTATCCTTCAAATATCTTTCGATTCTATTTATAACTTCACGAAACAAGGAAACATATTCTAATGCTTTGCCTAAAAAGAATTTTATCTCTTCTACATCTTCTAAATAGTCATGTGCTATAATGTTTCTTATTTTTCTTATTTTTATCCATTCATCAACATTTTCTATTATACCTATTTTTTCTAATTTATCAAGTATATCTATAAAGCTCATGTTTTCCATATAATCTCCTGTCTCGATGAGAAAATTTTTAAAAAGATTTTG
This sequence comes from bacterium, assembly GCA_030549815.1. Lineage (GTDB taxonomy): Bacteria > DRYD01 > DRYD01 > DRYD01 > DRYD01 > DRYD01. The sequence goes on from JAUQQQ010000006.1 coordinate 39,940, forward strand.
TCCTATGTAATCTTGTAGAAAAGAAAATCTATAAACAAATGAATCGATGAGTTTAATATCCTCTTTATTGTCAATGTTTAAATTTTATACCAATTTTTTTTCCTTTATTTCTTTTGTATAATTTTCTAATCGATTAAGTATTATTTTTGCTTTTTTTAGAACTTTATAAAAAATCATATTTTTACTCCTGTATTTTTTGCTATTTGGTATATTGCTTTGTCCCTTTTTGTTGGACCCTTTACTAACAAATCCACTTTTCTTTCTATACCTTTTTTTTCTAATATACAATAAAAGTTAAGTATATCTTCTAACTTTATTTGGTTTTTACTTTCGATATAGATATCTATATCTCCGCCTTTTTTGTTCAAATCTGCTCTGCTTCCAAATATGTATATTTCTATTTCTTCTCCGAATAATAAAGTAGCGGCTTCTTTTATTATTTTTATTTCTTCAGGCTTTAGTCTAACTTTTTGATCCAAAAATTTTTCAGTTTCAGACATTTTATCTAAATTGTGATTCCTCCATCAAAAGCAAAATGTTGTCCAGTTATATAGGTATTTTCATAGGAAAGTAGGAATGATACAAATTTTGCTAATTCCTCTGCTTGGCCGATCCTTCTTAATGGAATATTTTTCTCTATGGCTTTTTTGTATTCGTTTGGTTCCACATTTAATATTTGTGATTGTTTTTGAATGAAATCTTTCAATCTTTCTGTTTCTATATATCCAGGAGCTACAGCATTTATTAAAATATTCTTATCTGCAAATTCTAAAGCAATTGTTTTTAAAGCGTTAACTAACCCTATCCTTAAACTATTTGAAATTACCATATTTTTTATCGGTTTTATCGAAGTGAAAGAAGTTATAGCCACTATTCTAGGATAGTTTGATCTTTCTAAATATTTTATTAATTCTTTGATTATAGTTAAAGGGGATAAAAACATGAGATTAAAGTATTCCACCCATTCTTTTTCACTTACTTCCAAAAATGGTTTAATTGGAGGACCACCATAGTTAATTAAAACTGAATCTATGTAGCCATAACTTTCTACAATTTCTATTAAGTTTTTTAGGAATGATTCTTCGGTTATGCTTCCTGCTAATTCGATTACTTTGAAATTTTGTTCTTGAAGTTTTCTTACTGCTTCAAAAGGATTCCGAGAATTAAGTATTATCGTATATTCTTTTTCAGCCATCTTTTTAGCTATTTCGAAACCTATTCCTTTAGACCCACCAGTTATTAAACACAATTTCTCCATAAATTTTTCCCCCTATTCTACATCTATCCATTCTACTATATCTTTAACAACTACTTGGTTTTTTAAACCTTTTGTATTTACTGCATCTTGAAGCATTAGTAAACAAAAAGGGCATCCTGTAGCTATGTTATTTGAAACTTTAATTGCTTGCTCTAACCGTTGGTGATTGATTTTGGGATATTTTTTTTGTTCATTCCAATACATTCCTCCACCTGCTCCACAACAAAAAGAATTTTTCTTACTTAATTCCATTTCTTTTAACCTGAATTTACTCAATATTTGTCGAGGTTCATCTATGATACCATTTTGTCTACCTAAATAACAGGGATCGTGAAATGTTATGGTATCTTCTTTCCTTTTTGTTCTTATAACACCTTTCTTTATTAAATCTGCTAAAACTTGAGAATGATGGTAAATTTCTATTTTGAAACTACTGTCTAATTTGGGATATTCATTTTTTAAGGTATTATAGCAATGGGGACAAGAAGTTATTATTTTTTTGTTGTGTTTTTTCAAATTTTCTATATTGTTTTGTGCCATAATTTGAAAAAGATAATCATTTCCTATTCTCTTAGCAGGGTCTCCAGTACAGCTTTCATTTTTCAGTATACCAACTTTTATTGAAACAGAATTGAGTATTTTCAAAAGTTTTACTGCGACATTCTGAGCCTGTTCATTATAGCTAACTGCACAACCAACCCAATAAATATAATCAACTTCATTAGAATTGTTTTCTATTATTTTAACATTATCTAATTTTTGAGTCCACTGTAATCTATCTATATTTACTCCCTTAAAAGGATGATTTCTTACTTCTATTGAATTCAAGATATCTTGTAGTTGGGTTGGTAATTCTCCTTTTTCCATTACTAAATTTTTTCTAATTTCTATTATTTTCTTGAATGGATTGATAAGGACGGGACATGAATTAAAGCACGCTCCACAAGTAGTGCAACTCCATATGCTTTCAATACCTGTATATTCTGTTATACTTTTCCCATTTTTCCCGTTTCTATAATCATCAATGCTATCTATTAAATTTACTAATATTGATTTAGGAGATAGGGGTTGATTTGATAAGAATGCTGGACAAGCTTCTTGGCATCTTCCACATTCCGTGCAACTGAAAACCTCTAAAAAATCCTTAAATTCTAAATCTTTTATACTATCTATACCAAATTTTTCATCTTTTTCTATATCTATATGTTCTATTGAAAAATCTTTTTCATCGGTATTTATTATGTTTATTGGTGCTAAAACGAAATGAAAAATTTTTCCTTCCTCTATTCTACTAAATAAAATATACAGTGATAACAACCATATTATTCCCCCTACCAAACTTAAAGGTATTGCCATTGTAGAAAAATTTGTTTTGATCAAATTATTAATTGAAAAAAGCAGGGGAGAGGAAGGAGGAAAATTTAAATACATCAAAAAAGTAAAAGAAATAACATTTACCAAAATTAAAACATGAAATAAAAAGTATCTATCTTTTGTTGATGATTGGATTATTCGAGGAACTTTGAGAATATACCTTCTCGCTAATGCTAAGATTATTCCAATTAGTGCACCTAATAAGAAAATATCCATAATCCATTGAAATACTAATGGATTTATCAAAAATAATGGAGATAAGAGGAAAATAAAACCGAAGAATGATAGGGGAGTGTGCATCAATTTAGTCCTAAAATTTGAAATCCTCTCTTGTAAAATTACGTGCTTTAATATGTTAAGTAATTTATGTTTTGGTGAGAGTTTATTTTTGATTTTAGCTTCTTTTTTGCTAGATTTGTCTGCACTTTCTGTTATTTCCCTGTATAAATCCTTTAAGAATTTTACTTTATTGATGATGAAATATACTGTTATTAACCATCCTAAGATGTAAATAATAAAAAATGTCACATTCATTGATATTTATTCTATTCAATATTTCCCAATATTTCCCTTTTGATTATCTTTTTGGCAAATCTTATTATTTGTTTTGTTGTTCTTACTTTGTTTAAGATAAACATTCTGTTTATAGTGTTAATTATTTTTTTTGTTGTTTCTAAATCTAAGTTTTTCTCAAAGTAATAAATGGAGATTGAATTTATAAAGTTTGGTGTAATTTTTTTGTTGTCTATTAGGAAGAGTCTTTTTATCATTTTTTTTATAGCAAATTTTAAATTCAAGGCTTTATATTTAAAAATGAAGAATAAAAGGATCACAAAGGGTTCAATCTTTTTGCTTTTTATAAAATGCTCATTGCAGAAATTTTCTAAGAATATTCTTTTTATGTGTTTTGATTTTAATTTTTCTTTAAATTGTTCAAATTGTTCTTGAAATTTTTGCCATTGAGATGAAAGTTTTTGCACATCTTTCGATATTAGGTTTCTGTATTTGGGATTTTTTAAAAATTTATTGGCTATTAAGAATGATAAAATTAAATCGATTTTATTAAATTCAGTCTTAAACTTTACTTTTTGGTTATCAAAAAATTTTTCAAAGCTTATGATTGATTTTCTAAGAATTTTAAGGTCTTTTTGTAGATTATTTTCATTTGTTTCTTCCAAATTTATAGGGTCAAAACCTATTTTGAAAAATTCTTCTATAACTTTATCGAATTTTTTTTCATTAAAAATTCGTTTTAATTCATTAAAAACTCTGTTTATCGATAGCATTTTTATGAAATGTTTTGAATTTTTTATTAGTTCAAATGTTTCTTTTTCTATTTCCAAATTCATTCTAACTTTATATCTGAAGATTCTGTATATTCGTGTAGGATCTTCTTTAAATGTTTCATTATGCAATACTATTATTCTTTTTTGTATTAAATCTTTGTATCCTCCAAATGGGTCTACTATTTCGAAGGCAATTTCTTCGTAATTTGGTATTCTCTTGAGAAGTATAGAATTTATTGTTATGTCTCTTCTCATTAAATCTTCTTTTATATTTTGTGTAGGTTTTATTATTGGTAATGAAGTAGGTTGGGGATAATATTCATTCCTTGCTGTTATTAAATCAATTATTAATCCATTTTTTAAGGTGGAGGTAAATAGTTCGAAAACCAATTTCGCAGTTAAAAATCGTGGATGAAAATATTTTTCTTTTATGTATTCATTTAATTTTTCTATTAGAAAATAAAAGATTTTGTCAATGGGATGAAAAAAAATAATATCTAACTCATTTGTTTTTAGTTTTTTTTGATAAAAAAGGAAATCCCTTGGTATTCCACCAACGAAGCCCCATTCTTTGGTTTCATTATCTATTAACTTTAAAATTGGTAAGATCTTTTTTAATGTTTTTGAATGAAAAATATTTTCTAACAATATTGCCATTATAGATAAATTTCTATGATCGGATAAAAAATCTTTATGAAATTGTCCCTATTTTTGTAGTAGATATAATTTTTTTGTAGTTCTATCTTCTTATTTTTTATTATTAAATTTTCAGAGTAGATTAAAATGGGGGAGCTTAAATCAATTTTATCTTTTTCCTTCCTGTATATGATTCCTTTTATATTTTGTGCTTTTCCATAGTAAAGGTTGGTATATATTTCTAAGGAAGGTAAATAAATGATTCCGATATTTTTTTTATCATTTTTGTATATTTGAGTATTTGAGGCATATAGGTAATTGGAATAAAAAGGATTTTCTAATTTCTGTGCTTTTGCTTCAAAATTAACAGTGTTATAGTTTTTCCAACTAACTATCTTTACTTCATATATGGTAAATTTCATCCTGTTGTTTGAAAGGTCTATGTTTTGTGTTATGTGTTCATTTTTTGCCATTATTAAAAGAAGAACAAAAAACATTAATGTTAATAACATTGCTATTAGGGGATTATTTAAAATATTTGACAGCATTATTTATGTGTTTTAGCTATTTAAGTAGAAAATAATCTCCATCAACTATTTCATTTCTTTCATTGATTATTTCTATGTTATATTCTCCTTTTCTATTTATATTTGGTATTACTATTTTGTTTTCTTTTACTAAATCTGAGAATTTATATTCTTTTATATCTTCACCATTTTTTACAATGATTTTGTATTCTTCCAATTTTTGTGGAAGTGAGAATGGGTTTAGTATTTTTATATCAAATAATAGGTTATTGTTTTGTATTTGGGGGTTGTATGTTACGAGGGTTGGCTCCAATGGTTGGTTATCTTGGTCTAAGGGTTCGAATATAGATTTTGGAAAATCGACATTATATCCTGCTTTTAGTGCCATCTTTAAAGCGTTTATCATTAGTTCTCTATGTTTTCTTGCAAAGTATTTATCATTTCCCGAATCCCAATCGGTTCCGTACCACCAGAACCAGTCTGATCCTTCTGCAGCAAACAATGTTTGCCATGCTTTAAATAAATAATATTTTTCTCTGTCTTCTTTTGATGGTTCCTCTATTAAGTTGTTTGTTATATCTCTTATGTAAGGAATTTTAATAAACTCTTGTCTTAGTTTGTTAAGTAAATACCATCCTTTGTTTTCTGATTCTTCACCAATCCATGTTGTTAAATCTCCATATACCCAGGATCCGGTTGCTAATGGTTCTAATTCCCATTGTTTGTCTATGGGTTTTACTGTAGTTATATATTCTTTTGGTGTCATTGTTTTAATTTTTTCGTCTTTCTGGAGTAGATCGTAGAGAGCTGTTAAAAAATCCTTACCGTCATCTTTATAGTATGTCCATACATTTTCTCCATCGCAAGTGTTTGTTATGTAGATAGGTTCGTTTTCTGGCACGCCGTTGTAATGTTTTTGAGATTTTATGAAATTGATAAAATCTTTTGCTGCTTCATAACCATCTGCTTTACCTCGGTATAAACCGTAATCCCATCCTATTTTGTCATGGATTGATCTTGGGATAACGGTTATGGCGTCGTTATTTAGGTTATCGATAAATTCGCTGTCGACATCAACTCTGTAGGGTTGTAGTACGTCTCCTGCATGGCCAGATTTAAGGACTACTTCGTGTCCTGTTGCAAACCATTTTATCCCGTTTTTTGCAAAATGTTTTATAATATTTTCTCCGACTGCTCCTTCCCCAGGCCACATACCACTTGGATATTTTCCAAATAGTTTCTTGTAATATTCTACTGCCATTTTTACTTGAGTATCTGCGTCTTCGGGATACTGAAATTTTGGAGGTAATGGTATGTTAGGAGATTGCTCTTTAGCGCTATCACTGTTATCTATTAATGGCAATATTGGGTGATAAAATGGAGTTGTTGTTACTTCTATTTGCCCTTTGTTTTGTAAGTACCTGTGAATAGGGATAATGAATTTCATTATTTTATATGTTTCAAGGATTATGTTTTTTGCATCTTCTTCATTGAAATTTTCTCCTCTAATTCCTTTAGTGTATATATCTTTAATTTTTGTCACTTTATCTTTAATGACGTTACCTTTTTCGTCTTCTCCTATTAATTCAACTTCTCTTGTTAGGAAATCTGGGTCAAACCAGGCTAAGTGAAACCATACTTTTAGGTTAAGATATTCTTGGTTTGTTAAACTTTGTCCATTTTTTGCTTTTTCAAATATTTTTTTGTATGGAGGATATTTAAAGATTTGAGACTCGGGGAGAGCATCAAAAAATCTCTGTTTAGCAAAATTTTTGTCATCTTCTGTCCATTGATCCACAGGTTTAAAAAGTAAATCAAGAGCTCTATCTAATTTGCCTCTGGGAAATGCAGATTCTTTCTTGTAGTTAGGGCTTTTTTCATCTGCATAATCTTTTAATTTATTAACATAATCTTCAATTTGAATTAGAAGCGATGGTGTTAGATTTATAGTTAGTTTGATTTTTGGGAAGTTAAGCAGAATTGCTGCCATATCGTAGTAATCTTTGGTAGCGTGTAGTCTAACCCATGGTGCTGTATATGTATCTTTGATAGGGTCTTTGTACATTGGTTGATGTTGATGCCAAAGAATATTAAGATAAATTGGTTCCATTTTATCCCCCCCTCTTCTTTTTCAACCCCTATTTTTTATTTAATCTTTTTACTTTTAAAAACCTTTTCTGGTAAAATTCTGATAAAAATGTTTTTTGTTAAATTTTTGTTAAAAAAATGGATTTTATAAGGAATTTTTCAAAAATAGTTAAATTTAAATAAAGAGATGAGGTTTATTATTATATTTTCTTTACTTATTTCTATTTTTGCTTTTCCTTACATTTATCAAGATAATAGTTTCGGTAATGAATATTATGAATTAAAAATGAAGTATGATAATGATCAAAAATTTAGTAAGACAAGAATTAATTCTTTAGTATTGCCACTTGATAATTTTGTTATTAATTCGCCTTTTGAAAATGAAGGATACTACCCTGTATCTTTGGATGAAGAAGGAAATATAGTTATTATTAACTATACTTTGAATGGTATTGAATTTTATAGGTTTTCTTCAAATGCTCTAAGCACGAATAAGCTAAGCTTTTCTTCAAACAGAAATGTATCTGAGGTTAAAAAAGATCTTATTAATTTAAAAAATCACTTTGTTCATTTTATAAAATTTCCTTTTATTGTTGGTTCATTTTATGATAATAAGAATGATACCCCTTCATTTTTTATAGCAAAATTAAAAATTAAATCAGAAAAGTTTATTTTAGATGAATATAAAGTAATGGATTTTGGAAGTAAAATTGACAATTTGTATTTTATACTGTTCCGAGGATTTTTCCCACTTTCTAACCATAATTTTATAATCTTAGGTAATCTTTTAGATGAAAAAGTAAGTGCTAATTTTTATCCGTATCTTGATATCTTGATTTCTAAGCTTGATGAAAGTATGAAAATAACAAATGTGAATATATTAAAAAATATTGCTGGTGGAAACCAACAAGATAGTATTAGTAAATCGATTGTTGATAATGAGGGAAATATATACATGGGTGGGACAAGTAAGAGCTTAAACCATTGCACTGATATTCTTTTGGTAAAACTTAATAACCAAGGTGATTTTGATAAAAATTTTGGTAATGATGGAATATTATTGATAAATGGTGTTGGAAATGGTGTTGATAGTATTTCAGATATGGAAATTTTTCAGGATTATCTTATCTGCGGTGGTATAACGTATGATAAAAATTCTATCGGTAGAGCTTTCGTTATGAAGTTAAGTAAAAAAACAGGAGATTTTGACCCTACTTTTGGAAATTATGGAGAAAAAATAATCAATAGTAACTATAATTCGCAGGTTGTTAAACTTGAGGTTGGAAATGATATTTTTGCACAAGTTTGCGAATTTAAAAATTCATCTAACCCTATTCGTGACTATTACAATTTAAAAATTATAGAGATAAATCAAGAGGGCAAGATAGTTCAAGAGATGCATATGAATTTTACTGAACCTACTCATCTTTTGGATATTATTTACCGCGATGGAAAGCTATACTTAATAACAATTCAAAAATCTAATCAAAATTATAACCGCTATTTTTACAGAATTTTTAGATTTTATACATCGGATAATTATAAAGGTTAAAAGAGGTGATTTATTGTGAATAAAATACAAAATATAAGGATTAATATAAATAGTGGTGTTGTAAATCAAGTTCCTTCTAAACGTGTGGATTTCCCAAATTCAAATAACTTATCTTCTGATGCTTTCTATATTAAAGATATAGACAAAGAAACGGAAGATAGGGTTAGAAAAAATGTAGAAAACTACAAGAATCTTACTCTTACTGAATTAAAGAAGATTTTAAAAAATAAAGATAGTAAAGTTGAATTTTATAGAACTTTTAATGCTGCTGTTTATAATAATTTTCACGATATTTCTAGAATAATTTTTGAATCAAATTCAACTTCCATCCCAAATTTTGCTATTCAAAATTTGGATGGAAAAATCAATACCAAATTCCAAATTGATGATATAGAGTTTGTTGCTAATGTAAAATCGATTAATAGAATAATAGAAAAAATGGAAAGGAAAGGTAAAGAAACATTAGAGGAAGTTAATGATGTTGTAAGAGGGAGAATTAATTGTAAAGATGTTAACCAAGCTCAAAAAATATTGGAAATATTAAAAGAAAAATTGGGATCACAAAACAAAGAAATTATTGAAGTAGATGATATGATTAATAATCCGAGACCGGATTACATGGGTAGAATACACTTAACCATAAAAGATAAAGAAACAGGAGTAAATTTTGAATTACAAATAGGAAGTAAAAATATTACTGATTTTATTGAAAGACCAATAAACATAAACTATGGAACAAGGGAGAGTTTTTCCAATGATGGTAGAAGTTTATTAATCGAAGAAGATGTATTTAAAAGTAATTACCATGATCTCATTTATAAAGCAGCAAAGAAACTTGAAAAAGACTCAAAATATGAAAAAATCAAACCAGAATTCCAAAAAATATATGAAAAATATGTCGATATACAAAGAAAAATATTCGAATCTGAAAAAGAAGGAACTTTTCAAAAAAATAAAAATGATATAGATAAAAGCATTAGAGAGTTAGATAATTTATTAATAAATACTTTCTCCAAAATACCAAAGGAAGATGTTATTAAGGCAATAGAATCTTAATAAGGGGGAAAAGGTTATGAAAATGAAAGTTACCGTGTTTGTTAAAGATAAAAATAACCAAGTTATTTATTCAGAAGACTACTTTATTAATGATAAATCCGATATTCCTGAAGTATCAGACAAAGTTGCAGAAAAAATGTCAGAGTTAGAAGATAAGTACCCTTACCCAGAATACGAAGTAGAGCAAAACATTAGCTTAGTAAATGAATAAGTATAGCGTAGAGTATTTAAACAACAATAATGAAATTAAAAAATTAACTTTAGATGCGCAAGACGAACAAGAAGTTATTTCTAAAGTTTTATCAATGCCTGATACACAGGCTATCGTATCTGTTAGACCGAAAGGTTTGTTTGAACCGAAAGGTTTATCTGAGTTAAATTTAAATATTAAAAATTTTTTTTCTGAAAGAAGGATAGATCTGTCTACTCTTTCTTTTATATGTCGTCAATTCAGTCAAATGTTTGAAGCAGGACTTCCTGTTAGTAGTATGATGAACATTTTTATTAAAACATTAAAAAAACCATATTTAAAATTAATTTTTGAAAATATAAGTAATGATATTCAGGGAGGAGTTAGTTTCTATAAGGCTTTTGCTAAGTATGAAAACTACTTTGGTAGTTTGTTTGTCAATATGATAAAGGTTGGTGAAAGTAGTGGAAATTTAGATAAGATTTTTGCAAGTCTTGCTAATTATTATGAGTATTCATTATCTTTAAGGATAAAACTGGTTAATGCTTTTATTTATCCTCTTTTTGTTATGTTTGCGGTTTTGGTTGTTTGGGCTATTGCTATGTTTTTTGTTGTCCCAAAATTTAAACAAATTTTTATACAAATTCTTGGCAGTGAAAGAATTTATAGAGAATTACCATTTATCACTGTTTTAATGCTTAGGCTTTCGGATCTTTATAATAGTGACATCATTTTGTTTAGTAAAAAAATAAAAGTGGGAGTTATTCTTTATCTTATTAAATTTAGTATCTTTGGTTTAATATATTATCTTTGGAAGAATATGGATTTTAGGAAATATTTTGAAAATATTTTATTGAAGATACCGGTTTTGTCGAAAGCTCTTAAATTTTATTATTGTTCGATTTTTTTTAAATCCTTGCATACTACGTTAACAAATGGAATATTGATAGTTCCTTCTTTAAGAATGTCTGCTAATGCGACAACGAGTGCTTTGTTTAAAAATAAAATCGAGGAAGTTATAGCAAGTATTGAGCAAGGAAAAAGACTTAGTGAAAGCTTGATAAATACTCATCTGTTTGAACCTATAGTTGAGCAGATGTTAATAACAGGAGAAAGGAGTGGAAGCATATATAAAATGCTTGAAGAAGCAGATAAATTTTATACACGGGAAATGGAAATATTAATGGAAAGATTGATGAGGATGGTAGAACCAATGCTAATAGTTGTCATTGGTATTTTTGTTTTCTTCATCCTTCTTTCGTTATATTTACCAATATTTATATTACCATCGAAAATAATGCGGTAATGAAAATAATTTCAAGTGGAAGTGATAGAAGTTTTATAATATTTAAAGATAAAGTTATCCTGATTGATCCAAATAAAGAAAATCTCAGAAAATACGTGGATATATGTTATTTTTTACAAAAGAAAAGAATAAACGTTCCAAAAATTTATAAATTTTACCCTAATTTTGTTATCCTTAAAAACCTTGGAAGAAATTTTTACTCTCAGATTAATAATGGATTGAAAGAAAAATATCTTGGTAAATACCAGAGAATACTAAAGGAAATATCTAAAGTTCATAAAATACCCCTTAATTCGGAAACTATTAAAGTATTCAATAAGTTTTTCGATTTAAGAGTTATAAGGTGGGAATGGCAGTATTTTCTTGAAAATTATGTTCTTAACTATAAAGGTTATTATGGGAAAAAACTTAATAAATGGTTGTATTTTTCAGAAGTTGTCATTAATAGTTGCCATAACATTTTTATGTATCATAAAAATTTAATACATAGGGACCTGCAATCGACTAATATTATATTCTATACTAAAAATAAACCTTTTTTTATAGATTTTCAAGGAATGATGATAGGTAATTTTCTTTATGATTTGGCGTCTTTGATCGAAGACCCATATGTATCTTTACCTTATTGGTTTAAAAATAAACTTCTTGATTATTACTTTAAGATTAATAATTCATTATTGCCGTTAAGTAGATTTTATAAATATTACAAAATTCAGAGATTGGTTCAGGTTCTTGGTGCTTTTGCTTTTCTTTCTATACATAAAAATAAAGAATTCTTTTTTAAACACCTTAAGAATTCCGAAATAGTACTACGAGATATTACGATAGAAGCAGATTATTTATGAACTTAAGCAAGGTAATTAATAATATTGATAACATAGAGAATAAAATTCAGTATCACTTTAGAGATAAGCTTTTATTGATTCAATCTTTTATTCATAGCTCTGTTTGTAATGGTTTTTGTCAGATAGAATTGGATGGAGGGTCTGTGGTTATTGGTAATAATCAAAGATTGGAATTTTTGGGTGATGGAATTTTGGATTATATAGCAAGTGAGTATGTTTATTTGAAATATCCTACTTTCTCTGAAGATTTTCTTTCTTCTTATAAATCATTGATTGTGAATTATTATACACTTTACAAAGTTTGTGTTTCTTTGAGTTTACAAGAATTTTTGGTTTTTAACTATGAGAGTTTAGGTAGGAATAGTGCCAATATCAAGAATTATGGTGATATTGTTGAGGCTGTTATTGGAGCTATATATTTAGACTCTCAAAATATGAACTGTGTTAAAGATTTTTTCTACAACATCGTATTAAGAATTTTTAATGATAATCTTGATGATATAGTTGAGAATTTGTTTGATTGGAAGGGATTTTTGCAGAGTTTGCTTCAAAAGAGGGGTATTGAAGTGCCTAAGTATAGTTTGATAGATAAAAATCAGGAAGGTTTTTATATAGTAGCGTATTTAAATGGTGTTGAGGTTAGCTCGGGTTTTGGAAGAACCAAAAAGGAAGCTGAAAAGCAAGCCGCACTGAATTTCATTAAAAAGATTGAACTGTAATTGATTTTATCAATTTAAATATTTCTTTTATTTCTTCGATAGCTTTATTTATATACTCGATTGAAATAGAATTTTGTGTATTATGTTTTAAAAATGGCTTTGTTCTATTTACTTTGACGTAAATGTAATTGGGCTCTTCTGAATAAAAAAAAGTCTCAAAATCCTTTATATTTTCTTGTTTTATTTTATCGATTGGTATTTTTATAATTATTCCGTGGAATAGGGTTTTGGTTTCGTCGCGTATTTTGATAAGCTTTTGAATTTCTTCTTCCAAAATTGATTGTGCAAATTCAATATTGATACTTTTGTATTCTATTTGAAAATAATTAAACTCGCGGTATATGGAAGATTCCGATGGACGAAATTTGAAAATTATAGGATCTTTAAAATTATTACTTTGCCAGTTATACTTGTTAATTTTAAATTCTTCGAATCCTTCCACTTTTTTTATATTTTCAAATAGTATTTTATTTATTTCTTCGGAATATTTGTCATCTACAAGTAATATTTCTTTTATTGTAAATAACGCTAATAATAGTGGGAAAATGATGAAAAAGATGTTAATATTTAAGTGGATTAATATAATTATTGCAATTGCATTTGTAAAAGTAAAAACTTGACAAGATATGAGATTTTTTTGGTATTTCTTTCTTATGTTTTCTAATTCATTTATTATGATATCGTTTATCATGTTATTACTATTTCTCTAATAATAGAGAAAGCTTTACTTATTTCTTCTATTTTTTCTTTGATATCTTTTTCTGATATTTTTCTGAAAATGTTAAATTCGAGGAATAATGATTTTGTCTCTATTTTCACGTATATATGATTGGGGTTTTGTGGTATGGAAAATATGAAATAAGATTCATTTGTTACAAAATTTTGTTTTGTTAGTTGTTTTGGTATTTTTATTAATATTCCATTGAATAGTGGTACTATTTTTGTTCTTCTTTTTCCTTCACTATAGTATGATTCTATTTTGTATATCCTACATTCAGCTAATTCTATTTTTTGGTTTTTGTATTCTATTTCTAAATAGTCTTCTTCGTGACAATCCGTTGATGAAGGATACAAAAATAATGATACTTCCCTAAAGGTGTTACTGTGTGGAGAATATTTTTTTATAGTAAATTCATTAAATTCATCTACTTTTTTTATTACATTGAACAAGCAATTTTTTATTTCAAAAGAATATGATTTTTGGAATGTTGGTATTACAAACAATAAAGATGCAGTAAAAAAACAACTGAAGCATATAAAATGTACAATACCGAATAGAAATGATAGAAATAGTGTCAGCAAAATAATCAAAATAATAGAGAAAAGATATAAAGAAAGCTTTCTAATATTATTATTCCTTATTTTTTCTAATTCATAGATAATGATTTCATTCATTATTTTGCCTCCATTATGCATTTTTTTACGATTGTTAGAATTTCTTTTATTTGTTCCAAGAATTCTTCTAAATTTTGTTGGTTTATTTTTTTAGGATATTAATTTCAAACAGGTTTTTTATTTTATTTTTAACACTTCTTTTTATGGTTTGATTACGCAAGTTTTCAGAATCCAAAATAACAAAAACATTTTCGTTTTCTTTTACTATTATATTTTGATAAATGTTTTGAGGATTAAATATTTTTTCTGGTATTTTTATGATTATTCCTTTGTATTCTATTTGAAAATAATTGAACTCGCGGTATCTGTAAGATTTAGACGGACGAAATTTGAAAATTATAGGATCTTTAAAATTATTACTTTGCCAGTTATATTTGTTAATTTTAAATTCTTCGAATTCTTCCACTTTTTTTATATTTTCAAATAGGAAAATGTTTTCTAATTCATTTATTATGATATCGTTTATCATGTTATTACTATTTCTCTAATAATAGAGAAAACTTTACTTATTTCTTCTATTTTTTCTTTGATATCTTTTTCTGATATTTTTCTGAAAATGTTAAATTCGAGGAATTCCGATTTTGAATTTATTTTTATGTATATATGATTGGGGTTTTGTGGTATGGAAAATATGAAATAAGATTCATTTGTTACAAAATTTTGCTTTGTTAATTGTTTTGGTATCTTTATTAATATACCTTTAAATAGGGTTATTGTTCTTGTTCTTCGTTTTCCTCCACTATAGTATGATTCTGTTTTTTCTATTTTACATTCAGCTAATTCTATTTTTTGGTTTTTGTATTCTATTTCTAAATAGTCTTCTTCATAACAATTTGTTGATGAAGGATATAGAAAAACGGAAACATCTCTAAAAATAGAACTATGAGGTAAATATTTATTAATTGTAAATTCATGAAATTCATCTATCTTATTTGTTATCTTGAATAAATAATTTTTTATTTGGAAAGAATATGATTTTTCAATGAAGGATATTATAAGGGCTGGAATTAATATTAACAAAATAGCGACGATAAATAAAATAAATATAGGATCTATACTATAAATGTAGTTAAATGAGAATGATATTATTAAGACGATGATAAAAAAGTAAAAAAGAAGATATAGAATGAGTTTTTTAAAATTATCTTTTCTTACTTTTTCAAATTCATAAATAATAATTTCATTCATTTTTTACTCCTGTGTTGTATATCTTTTTATGATTGTTAGGATTGATTTTATTTGTTCAAGAAAGTTATTCAAGTTTTCCTGAGTTATTTTTTTTAGAATATTAATTTTTATATTTTGATGATGCAAGGTTTCTGAATCTAATAGTATGAAAGCGTTTTCGTTTTCTTTTACTATTATATTTTGGGGGATGTTTTGGGGATTAAATATTTTCTCTGGTATTTTTATGATTATTCCTTTGAAAATTTCTTTTTTAATTTTGTATTTTCCTGGTCCTGTAATTCTGAATACTTTTACTTTGGCTAATTCTATTATGTTTTCTTTATATTGTATTTGGAGGAAATCTTCTTCTATTACTTTGATGGGTTCTTGATTCTCTTCTCTAAAGTATTTCTTTAAAAAATTTCTAAAGAATGAAGAGTAGGATTTATAGGTGATTATTTTAAATTCATCGTATTCAGGAATTTTTTTTTGCAGGTTGAAGATGATTTTTTTTATTTCTTCGGAGTATTCTTTTGTTAAGTTGAAAGGTATTGAAATAGTAAACGCAAAAGTTAATATAGCTAAGAAAGCAAACAAAGAAGTTAGTTCTTCCCATATTTTATCGTGTAAACTCAATTGCAGAGCTTTCCAAAAAATAAAGAGAATTATCATAAGTAATATTACCCCGACTAAAATTGAAATAATTATCTTCTTAATATAGTTTTTTCTTATGTTTTCCAGTTCTGAAAGTATGTATTCATCTAACATATTCCATCTATTTCTTCCAAGGATGATTGGTAGTATCTACAGTAAAATATTTATGACAAAATCTGAAAAAAGTCCTTCATTTGAATCTGAAGATGATCCTATGTTTAAATTAGAGTAAAATAGTTCAAGTAAATCTTTTACCTTTACCTGCTTGATTTGTTTTTTATTTTCTTGGTTAGTATTTTCTTCTGCAGTTTGATTAATGGGAAATGAAGTAATTATTATGTTTCTTTGGTCAAAACAAAAATTAACATTCATTTCTCTGATTGTATTCTTTATTTTTGTTTTTACATGATCAATTATCTCTGAATAATTTTGGTTAATATTATTTGTTATATATCTTGTGCTTAATCTTAATTTTATGATGAATTTTTCTAAAAATACATTTTCAATTATATCTTTGCCTATGAATACCTCTATTTCTGGCTTTAGGATTAGTGTAATATTAAAATTTTGGAAAAAGATGTTGTAAATTTGATTAAGATTGATTTGTTTTTTATCATCGTTGTTTGAGATAATGAAGATGTAGCATAAGTCGTGCCATTCTAAGGAGAATGTAGGAATCATATCACATTGCCCAATTTTGCTCTTTATTTCTTCAATTATCTTTTCAAAAATTTCGTCAACTTTTTGATTATTATTTGATGTATTGATTTTAAATTTTACGAAAATTAGTATTTTATCATTTATGTTTTCCAAATTTTTTTCAAGATTTTGTATGTTGGTAAAAGTTGTTAAATCGAAAGTTTCGCGAAAGTATTGGACTCCTTCCTCTATATGTATATTGTTTTTTTCAGCCTTTTCTTTTATGAACAAATTTAGAGAGGAGTAATATCCTATGCAGAATGCCATATTTTTTGCAGAAATAATTTGAAAAATATTTTTATCACTATTGTTGTTATTTTTATCACTATCATAGCGAATCCTATAATAATTAACTGATATTACTTTTTGATTAATAGCTTGATTTTTATCGATGTTTTTGTTTAGGTAATTTTTAAAGATATTTTCGTAAAATAAAAATACAAAATATCTACCTTCTCCTTCAATATCAAAAAAGGATTTATTTGTGATATCTATTGTATTTTCTTTGTTTGTTAATTCATTATACTTTTCTAATAATTTTTCGTAGAAAAAACAGAGATAATCAAAGTAAATGAAGTATAATTTGCTATTGTTTTTTATGATAAATAAATCTTTGAAAATTCCAGAGTGTTTTTTTATGAATTTGTTAATAATTCTCTCTGAGATGTAAAAAACTTTTTCTTCAAACGAAAAGATGTTTTGGTATCTAATATCAGATGAAAAAACATAATATAAGGATTTTAATAGTTCTATTATATCATCTTTTATTTTGTCTAATTTTAAGTGGTCTTCTTGTTTGAATAATTTTTTTATATTGTCATTTTTGCAAAAATGGGATGCGAAGGTTAATCTCAAAAACCAGCTTCTTGTTATTATTTGGTTATTTTCAGAATTTTCATCAAGCAAGAAAAGTTCAACGAATATAGGGACAAGGTATAGAACCCCAAAAACATTACATAGTAATGAATCAATTAGTATGTCTTCTATAGAATTAGGCACAATTCCAGAAAAATCGGTGTCAATTAAATAGTAGCTAATTGCGTGTCTTATAATATCTGAGTATTTTAGTAAATCTTCAAACATTTTGGGTAAATTTTCGTTTCTGCTAACTGAAATGGCTGAATGTATAATTTCATGAAGAAAGATTATCCATTTAAATCTTGTATAGGGTAGAAAATAGTCAGTGCTTACACATAGAACATAATTTCTATCCTGGATGTATTTATCAAAATTTATGCTTGAAAAAAAACTCCAAAAAAATAAACTTTGAATCTTATCAAATTGAATTTTACCAAATTTATCCTTGAATAATATTTTCATAATTTCTTCGCAAAATTCTTCTAAGAAAAAGTGTTTTTTTGTAGATTCTCTGAAACTACTTATTTTAGGACTTGGATAATAACTGTAGTAGCTTTCTAATACGTTAAAAATTTTCTTTTGCCAAAAATCAAGTTTTCTAACTATATTGGCTATTATTTCTCTGCTTTCTGAAATATTATCTATGATATAATATGTAAGACCATAATTATAAAAATTTTTTCCTTCTCTGAGATCTGATTTGAGCAAAAATAAGTGATTTTTTATCATTTTTTCCTTATTTTTGAGATTTTCTATTTCTTCTTCAACAGGTAGATAGTTTTTTAATTTGCCAAGCAGATATTCTAACTGTATTTTACTTGCTAAATTTTCACCCCAGTTATCTTTTTTTATTGTAAAAAAATCTAATATTTCCTTCAAATAATTTTTTTCTTGTTCAAGAAGATTTCTTTTATAGGTAATATCCGAAAGAATGAGGCTTAGAGATCTGTAGATTTTTTCCTTTATTACCATTATTTATTTCCAAAAAAGAAACTTGATTAAATCAAATTCCTTGAACAATAATTTTTTATCTTTGCTTATAGCACAAAGATATTGTAATAGTTTTCTATCTATTTCCAATAACTCTACCTTACTTTTGCTTTCTATGAAAATGACTAAGTTTTTAAGGATTATGTTTAAAACATTAATCTTTATGAAAGGAAGCAAAATAATTAGGAAAACAAAGAAAAAACTTAAAATAATATCGTTGAAAGTATGGAATAATGGATTAGTTTTAGTTTGTGTATTTAGAAAAGGAAGAATTGTGAGTAAAGTTAGAAAAGTTATGCAAATTAACTCAGGAAAAATTATTAACTTTACTATTATAGATTTTGACATTTCTTCAAAAAGAGATAAAGCAAAGATTATAAAATTTTTCCTATTTTGTCCAAATTTTGATCTATTATTATCAAAATTAATTTTTCCTAAAACTTTATCTCTTTTTTTTACTATTACAAAACCTTTGTATTCTTCTATATTAGTATTTTCTATCTCTTTGAATATTTGTTGATTCGAAATATAAAATATACTTAAAATTATGCCTGAAATTATCAAAAAAAGAGGGAATGGAAGTAAGGGTTTTAAAATTATAACCAAAAACAGAAAAATAAAAATAATGTTAACTGTGTAAAAGAACGTATAAATTATCCCTGGCTTTTCTATAAATTTAATACTTAAGAACAAATCTACTTTACTCTTTGGTTTAAGATTAAAAGAACTCACTTACTTTTTTCTTATTACTTTTGTAGTTAAAGCTTTTATCTTTTTACTTTAACAATGGTTGTATCATTAAATCCTTTGCCTGAGTAATCATATTCTTCTTTAAATTTGAACATACTTCCAGGTCTTGCTTTGAAACCGTCTGCTATGGCTTGCATTGTTAATTGGATAAGCTCAACACTCTCAACTTTCTCATCTAAACTCTTCATATCTCTCTTGATGTTTTCTACATCTTGTTTTAAAACGTTAACATCTTGTTTTAAGATATTAACATCTTGTTTTAAGATATTAACATCTTGTTTTAAGATATTAACATCTTGTTTTAAGATATTAACATCTTGTTTTAAGATATTAACATCTTGTTTTAAAACGTTAACATCTTGTTTTAAATTTTGAATCTCTTCCTCTATTTTATCTAATTTATCTAATTTTTTCTTTATTTCACTTAATTCTTGCATGATTTGCTCGATATTCACATAAATCACCTTCCTATATAATTTTTTGTTTTGCAAATACTTCCATTTCCCATAATTAATTTTCTATGAATTACTTATATTCTCCTTTTGGTAAAAATTTTTTATATAAAATTTTTTTGAAGGGGGAAATAAAATGGGAATATAATTTTAAAATAGGGTTTAATAATAGAAAAAGTTGATATGAGCTCGATAAGTTTTGGAAGGTTTTATTACCATCAGTATTTCATAAATAATGAAAAAACCTTCCTAGCAAAAATTGACAACACTTTACGTGAAATAAAAAACTTAATAAATACTGAGATCAAAGAATTATCTGGAATTATTCATGAGATAAAAAGTTATTTTGATTATGAAAAGGAAGATTTCAAAAGAAAGCATACTCTCGATTTTTTCAATAGTCATAATTACGACTCATGGTATAATTCAAAATTGAAAAGTGTCAATGAAATAGGAATAAAAATAAAAAGACTAATAAAAGATTTATCGTTAGAAGGAATTATTCCTAATAGCAAACAAAACTGCCAAAAATTAATTAAATTACTCCAAGAGTATCAATCAGATAGTCTTAAATTTACAAAAACTATTGAGTCATTGCAAAGCAAGATGGAAAAATTTGAATTACAAGAAAGAATGAACAATATAAATGAAAAGATTAAAAGTTTACAGATAAAAATTAATAATCCTTATATTTACGAATTTCTTAATTTGTTAAGTTTTGCTTTCAAAGAAGTAACCCAGGAATTTGATCCTTTTTCTTTTGACTATAACCAAAAGAAAGACAAGAAATTAAAAAGAGAATTATCTAATATTGAAAATTTCCTTGAAAATTTTGAACAGAGAATCACTAATTTTGAAAAATTACCGCTGGATAAAAAAGAAATGATATACAAACTTATTCAATTCTTTGAAAAATTTGGTGAACCAATTTATGAATACAAAGTTTTACAAAATTTTGTAAATAAACTTAAGAATGAAAAGTATGGGATTGAGATTGAAGAGCAATTTGCTTTAATAAAATCGCAACTTACTGAAAAAACTATTAAAATAAACACACAAGAAATTCCAGAAAAATCAAAAGAAGATGAATTAGGAATTAAAGTAAAAAATTTAAAACGAAAAATAAAGGAAAAATTCCCACAGTTTTACGATGAAATTGAAAATAAATATTCAAATATTAAGGATTTAAAATTGCTCCTTGATTCTTTAGAGTTTGAATTTTTGAAATTAAAAAAACAGATTGTGGATGACTTTATTTATAGGCAAGAAATTGAAAATATCAAGAAAGAATTAATGGAGTTTTTCAAATCATTTTCAAATTTTCCTGAAATTGGTAAACCTGTTTTTCTTGAATTCAAAACAAATTTTGAAGACATTATGAAGTCCATCGATCATTATTTGGCAAAGAAAAATGTGGAAGAAAAAGATTATATGTTAATAAAAAATAATGCTGATGAATTTATTCAAAAACTTGAAAGATTCTTATATCACTTAGAAAAAAAGAAAAAATCACAAGAATTTAAAAACATTATAAAAGAAAAACTTAATGCAATTGGATACAGTGTGATCTTTGTTAATGATAAGGATGTGAGCTTTCTGGATACACCCTTTGATTTTGTTTATAAAATAATGTTGAAAATCGAGGATGATATTATTAAAGTCCAGTTTGTTAGAATTCTTGATGATAGTGAGACCTTGACGGAATACGAAAAACAAAAAGATATATACTATGCTGAAAGATGGTGCAATGATTATAAGAATTTATTAAATTTATTAGAAAAAAACGGGATTGTTATAAAACCTGAAAACATCATAGAACCCAATCAAAGAATGAATTATTTATATATTTCTGAGCTTCCAGAATACCTTAGAAAACAGGCTTATGAATACTTTAAATCCTATCAAGGTAAGAAAACTAAAAGTATATCTGAACAGCAAAAATTTCAAGAAAAAATAGAATAATAGGGGAGAAAGAGGATGGAGGAAAATGAAAAGGAAGAAAAAAATCCGGAAGAGACAACAACATTAGAGCAAACTGTATTAGAAAAAACTATTCATCAATCCAAGATATTACAAAAAGAAGAACGAACAACTAAAAACAAAGAAGAGAGTGAGTTAGAAGGAGATTTTCATGAATACAAAATTGAAAAACAATTGGATTTTTTAGGAGCAGAAGCTGATTACTTTCTTTTAAGTAAAAATAACCAGTATTTTTTCTTAAAATATTATCGCAGGAATTATAAGCCAAGAAATTTTGAAAAAATACTTCAACTATCAAAAGAATTTCCGCAGCATATCATCCAAATTGTAGATTATGGGGAGCATAAAGGAAGGTTTTTTGAAATTCAGGAATACGCCGAATGTAACCTTAAAGATTTCTGTATTAAATATGAAGTTCAAAAGAATATCGAGTTGATAGAAAAAATAATTAGTGAAATTACGGATGCCCTTTCTGCTCTACATAAAAGTAATATAATTCATAGGGATATAAAGCCACAGAATATCCTTGTTAGAAAGATGGATCCATTGGATCTTGTTTTGACAGATTTTGGGATTTCCTCTTTTGTAGAAGAAGATGTATCCAAAGTTTTGACAGAGAATGTTAGGGGAACTTTCCTTTACAGTGCTCCCGAGACATTTTCGGGATTTTTTGGAAAAGAAGCAGATTATTGGTCATTTGGAATGGTATTACTTGAAATAATAACAGGTCAAAATCCTTTTGCTTTACTTCCGCGGCAAGTAATAATGAATAACTTATTTACCCGTGAGGTTCCCATACCTGAAGATATTGATGAAATTGTTTATGGACAGAAAAAAACAAATAGAAAATCTTTGAAAAAATTATTAATGGGACTACTTACAAGAGATCCAAGCTTAAGATGGAAGGATAAAGAAATATATACGTGGTTGAAAGGAGATGAAAATATAGAAGTTTTCTATGCTTTAAATACTGAAGATGAAAAAGTTAAAGAATACATAAATGAAGGAATAAAAAATGTGCAGAGTATAAAAGAATGGGTAAAGTTAGGGATAACACCAAAATATGCAAAAGTTTTTGATAAAAAATCAATAAAACCACAAGAAATAGAAAAATTAATTTCCAAGAATATAAGCCTTGATGAAATAATAGTTTTTGTTGAAAAGGGTTATGAGGTAAATCAAATAATAGAAATATTGGATAATGGAATAAGTTTAAAAGAATATCTCGTTTGGCTTGAAAAGGGTTTTACTTTACAAGAAATTATAAAATACAAGAATAGTAATCTTAGTTTAGATGAGGCATTGGAATGGAAAAAACAATTGGCAAATTTTAACCAAAGCTTATTGAAAATACCTGAGAATGAGATTATAGAATGGATAAAAAATGGATTTAATGAAGAGGAGATAATTGAATGGAAACAGACGAATCTTAAACCTGAAATTGCAAAGGAATGGAAAAAATTAAGATTGTCTGCTATTGAAACAATTAAAATAAAACAAAAAGGTATTTCATTGGCAGAAGTTATAGAATGGAAGGAAGAATTTGAAAAGAACAATTTAAAATTTATTGTCAGTGATTTCTTAGAATGGCGTCAAGTTAAGGTTTCTTTCCAGAATGCTATAAAATTGATAAAAAGCAAAGTTCCTCCAAATATTGCACAGGATTTATTGGCAAGAGGCTTAAATGTTCAAGATATTATACAATTGGTAAATGAAAATATTCCATTGGTTTCATTAAAAAAATGGATAGATATGGGTTTTAGTTTGAATGATATTCCATATCTAATAAAGGGTAATCTGAGGGAAGAACAAATTCAGAGAATATTGGGAATGGGAATAAAAAAGGAATCCATTTTACAGTTAGTAAAAGGAAATATTTCATTAGATACTATAGAAGAAATTATCAATCAAGGTTTTACTGTTAAGGATTTAGAGGATTTTCTACAATTACTTATTTTTGGTGTTTCCGTAAAGGAAATAGTAGAATGGAAGAAAAAAGGGTTTAGTGGATATGATGCTTTGGGATGGAAGAAACATGGATTTACTCCACAGGAAGCAGGGAAATGGAAAAATGAAAAATTTAATCCTTCAACGGCAAGATTATTAAAGGAGAATGGATTGTCAGTGGAGGAAGCAAAAGAATGGATATCTTGTGGATTTAATATTGATGAAATAGTGGAACTAAAGAGAAGAAATTTTTCACTGTTGGAAGCTGTTAAATTAAGAAAAGAATTATCAGATGCTGGAATATCTATAGAGGAAAAATTTGAATTGGAGATGTATGGTTTTACTATCTCTGAGGCAAAGAAATGGAAGGATGTAGGATTTAGTATTACAGAAGCTTATCAATGGAAAGAAATGAGTTTTGGACCTATTGATGCAATGCAGTGGAAAAAAATAGGCTTTGACCCTAATGAATCGATAAAGTGGAAAAGAGCAGGATTTACTCCTAATGAAGCAATACAGTGGATAAAGAAAGATTTTTCCTTAGAGCAAGCAAAAAAATGGAAAGAAAAAGGTTTTAATCCTGTAGATGCAAGAAAGCAAGAGTTGGAAATGTGGATATCACAAGGATTTACTAAGGATGAAATAAGTGAATGGATAAAGTGTGGATTTGACGTAATTAATGCTAAACTTTGGAAGGAAAAGGGATTTACAGCAAGGGGAGCTATGGAATGGAAAAATAATGGGTTTTATTTAGAGGAAGCTTTTGAATGGTCTGGATTAAAGAATAATAATAATGCAGCAAGTGGATGCCTATTATTACTTTTATCTTTATTATTTCCACCTCTTTTGATTTTTTTCATTTTTTATTCTATTTCTTATCCTTTTAATCTTGATCTCTTAATTGGATTTTCCCCTTTGGAAGCAAAAGAATGGAAAAAATATGGATTCAATTGGGAACAAGCAGCAAAACTGCAAAAATCAAATGTTAGTCTTGAGGAAGCTGTAAAATGGAAAAATAATGGATTTTCTGTGGAAGAAACAATAAAATATAAAACGAAAGGTTATGATATAACCCGAGCAAGGAAAGAAAAAAAACTGTTGACAATTGTTTGGGTGGTTGTTTTTCTCTTATATTTCTGTTTTTTATATTTCTTTTGCAAATTTCTTGGTTGGTAATGACGATTAATAATAACCAAAATTAGGTTTTTTAAGTGGTAAAAAATTCGAGGAAGGAAAGGGAGGCTTTTTTGTAAAATAATAATTAAGAAGTTAATTTTTAGAGGGGTAATCATGAGTGAAGTCAATTTTGAAAAAACTAAATACCTTAAATACATCGATTACCAAACTATAAAAGATTTAAACTATCAACAAATTTCTGTTTTATCTCAGGAAATAAGAGATTACATAACGGAGGTTATATATCACAACGGGGGACACTACGGGAGTAATTTAGGAGTTGTTGAACTTACTATCTCTCTTTTAAGAAATTTTAATCCCCCAACAGATAAAATAATCTTTGATACGTCACATCAATCTTATGTTTATAAAATCTTAACTGACAGGAAAGAAAAATTTAAGACTTTAAGAACATTTGGAGGGATTTCAGGGTTTTCAAAAATAAAAGAAAGCCAATTTGATCATTTTGGTGCGGGACATGCAGGCACAGGACTCTCTGCTGCTTTAGGATATGCAAAAGCCAGAGATTTAATGAATTTACAGCATGAAGTTGTATCTATCATTGGAGATGCAGCCCTAACTTGTGGTGTTACTTTTGAAGCTATAAACAATATTGGACAATACCCAACAAAAATTATCATTGTTCTAAATGACAATGAATATTCTATAGCAAGGAATGTTGGAGCTATATCAATGTACCTAAAAAAATTAAGAAATAATCCTTTGGTTTTGAAAGTAGAGGAAAAAATTGACGAAGTATTAACCAAAATGCCTGTTAATAGCGTAATAAAAGAATGGATTAGAGATACTAAGAATTGGGTTGAAGAAGGTTTTACTAAGTTGGTTTCCCCTTCACTTGTCGGAATTATCTTTGAGGAATTTGGAATTCAGTATATTGGACCGATAGACGGACACGATGTTAAAATGTTAGACGAAGTATTCATGTTTGCTAAATCTTTAAGTAAGCCTGTTATAATTCATGCTATAACCCAAAAGGGTAAAGGTAATAGTGAAGCAGAAAGCCATTCTGAAAGGATGCATGGAGTTGCCAAAGGAAAAGTAAAACCAGGAAACTTTATTTATTTTAGCACCGATGAAGGGATGAAAGTGGATGATTTTACAAAAAGCAATAATAAAACTTACACTGAGGTATTTGGAGAATCAATCGTTGAATTGGCAAGAAGAGATGAAAAAATTGTTGCTATAACTGCTGCTATGCCATCGGGAACAGGATTAGTAAATTTTTCTAAAATTTTCCCAGATAGATTTTTTGATGTTGGTATAGCTGAGGAACATGCTGTTATATTTGCTTGTGGATTAGCTTTACAAGGATTAAAACCTGTCGTTGCTATATATTCAACTTTCTTACAAAGGGCTTTTGATATGTTAATTCATGATGTCGCTTTGCAAAAAATCCCAATTCTTTTTGTTTTAGATAGGGCGGGAATTGTTGGTGAGGACGGACCTA
This sequence comes from bacterium, assembly GCA_030549815.1. Classification (GTDB taxonomy): domain Bacteria; phylum DRYD01; class DRYD01; order DRYD01; family DRYD01; genus DRYD01. Next base: position 66,313 of record JAUQQQ010000006.1, read on the forward strand.
CTCATCATGGAGTTTTTGACATATCTTACTTAAGGATGATCCCAAATGTTCAAATTTTTGCTCCATCTAATGAAGTTGAATTAAGAAACATTTTATATACAGCACTCAATAAACTTGAAAAACCAACTTTCATAAGATATCCACGGGATTTTGTCGAAGGATTAGAAATCCAAGATTTTCAAAAAATCGATTTATACAAGTGGCAAAAAATTTATGAAACACAGGAAAATAAGTCTTACTCTAAAAAAGTAATGATTTTATCAACGGGAAGAATGAGGAGATTTATTAATTCTATTTCCAAAATTTTAGAAGAAAATGATGTGAATTTGAAAGTTTTCAATTGTATTTCAATTAAACCATTGGATGAAAATGTTTTAATGGATGCTAAGGATTTTGATTTAATCGTTAGTTTAGAAGACAATATATTAGCTGGGGGATTTGGAAGTTATATTTTGGAATTCTTAAACGATAACGGAATATTTAAGAAAGTTTTGAGATTTGGATGGAATGATGAATTTATTGAACACGGTGCAATGAATGTTTTATTTAATCATTATGGGTTAGAACCTGTAAAAATATCGGAGAAAATATTGGCTGAATTTAATCAGGCTGTTATTATAAAAAGTGGATAAAAAATATAAAAAACCTGATAATCTTTTGTTTTGTAGATTAATCTTTATCTTTAATTAGTAAGGGTTTTTTGTGCATTTTGTTTAAAGAATAAATAGGGGTATTGATGATTTTTGATAACTTTTTTTCTAAAATAGTTTTATCTGCTATATTTTTTATCATTTTGTTAGGTATATTTTGGGTTTATTCACCTTATTCAAGTGATAGAATTTACATGGATTTTCTTAGCCAAATCAAGTTTATCAAAGAAATTGTTATTAATGGTCATTTAGATAACGGAATAATAAAGGATATTTCTAATGTTTTTAATGTTACCTATTGGGATAAGGATAAAATCATTTTGCTTTCTTCCTATAAGACTGATATAACTCTATATTTAGGAAAGAATATCTATGCTGAGATTAAGACTGTTAGTAACGATGGTGTTGTACCTGTTAAAAGTATAGTTGATGTTGATAGTTTTTTAGATGATGGATTACCAAATAGTGGTATTATAAAATCTTTAAGTTCCAATTATTATTCTGGATGTGTTATTGTCGTGTCATTAAAATAGTAATTTAGGTTTTTGAAAAACAGGGTAGTTTTGTTTTTTTGTAGAATATTTTATATTGTAGAGTGTAATGAAAGTAATTTTAAAAGCAATAATGGAGGTTAGTTTATGGCTGTAAAGAGGAAAAAGAAGTTAAAAAAAGTTGGTAGCACGGGAGTAGCTCATATTCATTCAACGTTTAATAATACGATTATTACTATAACGGATGAGCATGGTAATACGGTAAGTTGGGCAAGTGGTGGAACTGTTGGATATAAAGGGACGAAAAAAAGCACACCTTTTGCAGCGCAATTGGCTGCAAGGCAGGCTGCTGAAAAGGCAATTCAACAAGGTTTGAAAGAGGTTAAAGTAATTGTCAAAGGTCCTGGAGTGGGAAGAGAATCTGCGATAAGAGCTCTTAGAGCTGCTGGTTTAGAAATAAGTGATATAAAGGATGCTACTCCGATACCACACAATGGTTGCAGACCACCTTCAAGAAGAAGAGTGTAATATCACCGCTTGCTGGATAGAAGCGGTATATAAATTATCCAGCCCTTGTGAAAACAAGGAATATAGGAAAAAATGGGTAGATACATAGGTGCTAAATGTAAGCTGTGCAGAAGAGAAGGAATAAAGTTGTATTTGAAAGGGGAAAAATGTTTTACCGATAAATGCCCTCTGGAAAAAAGAAACTATCCACCTGGGCAACATGGATTTGTTAAAAGAAGACCCAAATTAACTACTTTTGGTGTCAGATTAAGAGAAAAACAAAAAGTTAGAAGAATATATGGTGTTAGTGAAAAAATGTTTAGAAAATATTTTGATGAATCAAAGAGATTAGCAAGGTTGGGTAAGGGATTTACAGGACAAAACTTATTAAAAATATTGGAAAGAAGGTTGGATAATGTTTTATATAGAGCAGGAATAGCAGTATCAAGAGCGCAAGCAAGACAAATTATTTCTCACGGATTTGTTTTAGTTAATGATAAAAATGTTGATATACCATCTTACTTGATTAAAATGGGTGATGTAATAAAATTTAGACCAAAAGTTTTGAATATTATTAAGGATCATTTAGATAGTGCTAAAAATTCATTTATCCCTTCTTGGTTAAATGTAGATTTTAATAATCTAACAGTTAAAGTCCTTAGAGAACCGGAAAGAAACGATGTTGAATATCCAATAGAAGACAACTTGATCGTCGAATTCTACTCAAGGTAGAGGAGGTTAATTAAGTATGCTTACTGTTAATCAAATTAGCACTGGGATATTAGCTATAGAGCCTAATTATGGAAGGTTTTTTATAGATAACTTACCTTATGGTATGGGTATTACTATTGGAAATTCCTTGAGAAGGATACTTCTTTCCTATATACCTGGAGCGGCAATATTTTATGTTAAGATAAATAATGTTTTACATGAATACGAAAGTATAGATGGAGTAAAAGAAGATGTCATTGATATAATTATTAATTTAAAAAAAGTGAGGTTTAAATATAGGTCAAGCAACAATAGTGAAAAAGTTTTTCTTAATGTTACAGGGCCTGCTGAAGTTAAAGCAAAGGATATAAAATGTCCTGCTTTGGTTGAAGTGGTTAATCCTGATCAACATATAGCTACTATAACTACAAGTACTGCTTTGACTATTGAAGCTGGTGTAAAGTTAGGGTTTGGATACGTCTCTACTGAAGATCAAGTATTGGATGAAGAAGCTAAAGCTATTGGATATATAAAAGTTGATAGCATATTTTCTCCTATAGAAAAGGTCAACTATTACGTAGAGAATGAGAGGAATGAAAACAATGAACTAATGGATAAATTATATGTTGAAATATGGACGGATGGAAGTGTTTCTCCAAAAGATGCGCTTATAAAAGCACTTGGACTCCTTAAAAATTTTGTTGAAAATATAATTAATGGGTACGGTAAGGAGAAAGATCTCATCGAAGAAAGCCATATTTTATCAAGCAGTGGTGATATATTAAGTAAAAATATTAAAGAGTTGAATCTTTCTTCGAGAACTCTGAATTCACTAAAGAGAATAGGTATTAATACTGTGGGTGATTTACTAAAATACAGTGAAGATGATTTAATTACTATAAGAAATTTAGGTGGAAAATCAATACAAGAAATTAAGCAAAAATTAGAGGAATTAGGGTTAAGCTTAAAAGAATAAAAAATAAAATTGCGAAAAGAAGTTTTTAACATTATAGAAGATTTTAAGTATTATCTTATTAGTTTAGGGCTTTCCAATAGAACAGTAAGGGAATATATACTCGATGTAAAAAGATTTTTTGATTATGCAGGTATCAAAACTATAGATGAGAATAATGTTGAAAAAATTATTGCGGCAATCAAGAAATATGTAGTATTTTTGAAAACAGAAAAAAATTGTTCGAGTAGGGGAATAAATAGGAAAATATCGAGTTTAAGATCTTTTTTTAAATTCCTGTGGAAAGAAAAATTATTTGAAAATAACTATTCTGACTTAATTGAGAGTATGAAGACCCCAAAAACTTTACCCAAGGCTATTTCTTTAGAGGATGTTAAAGAAATATTGTCAAGTATTAACTTAGTTTTTTCAAAAATTTCGCTTAAATATAGAGATTTTATACAAAGTAGAAATAGGTTAATATTTATATTTTTAGTTTTTACAGGTTTAAGGGTTTCTGAATTGGTAAATGTTAAATTATCTGATTTTGATTTTTCTAATAATACTCTTAAAGTTAAAGGTAAAGGTGATAAGGAAAGAATAGTAATTTTTAGTGATTATGTTAAAGAAAATCTAAATGATTACTTGAAGCTAAGGGAAAAATTTTGTAGTAGTGATTACATTTTTGTAAGTTTAAGAAAGAAAAAAATAAACGTTAGGACTGTGCAGTATATTTTTCAGAGGATTTCAAAAATAATTAGTTATAGGTTTAAATTAACACCGCATGTTATGAGGCATACTTTTGCTTCCTTAATGTTGGAAAATGGTGCTGACATAGTTGCTATTAAGGAATTGTTGGGACATTCTAATTTAAGTACTACACAGATATATACAAAAATTTCAGTTGAACATTTAAAAAAGAATTACAAGATTGAAAAGATAAATATATGAGCTATATAACTTTATACAGAAAATACAGGCCACAAAAATTTTCAGAAGTAATTGGACAGGATATTAGTGTAAAAATAATAACAAATTCTATTTTGAAAGAAAATTTTTCCCATTCTTATTTGTTTACTGGGACAAGAGGAACTGGAAAAACAACGGTGGCAAGGATATTCGCAAAGGCTTTGAATTGTTTAAATAGGCAGGGTTTTGAACCTTGCAATGCTTGTCAAAATTGTATTTCCTTTAATAACGGGAGTTTCCCAGATTGTATAGAAATAGATGCTGCTTCTAATAGAGGTATAAATGAAATAAAACAAATAAGAGAAAATTTGAAATTGAACCCTATTAAAGACAAGTTCAAAATTTACATAATAGATGAAGTCCATATGCTTACTATAGAAGCTTTTAATGCTCTCCTTAAAAGTCTTGAAGAACCGCCTTCTTTCGTTGTATTTATCCTTGCTACTACCGATATTCATAAAGTTCCGATAACTATACAATCAAGATGTCAAAAAATAGAATTCAAAAAAGTCCATCATAAGATAATATTTGAGCATTTAAAGAGTATTTGTGACAAAGAGAAAATTGTAATAGATGAAGATGCTTTAATGTTTTTAGCTAAAGCTGCTAATGGATCAGTTAGAGATTCACTTAGCTTATTGGAACAAGTAAGAAATATATCTGATAATATTACTTTGAAAGATGTGTTACAAATGTTCTCTGTAGTTTCCTTAAAATGGGTATATGATTATATAAATTTTATCTTGAGGGGTGATGTAGTTTCTTTTATTGATTTGATCAATAAGGTAAAATTTTACTCTGTTAACCTTTATCAATTTTTGTATATGATTGTTAATGAATTGAAAAATTGTATATATTACAAGTTTGTTGGCCCAATAGATGAATTTAGTTCTTTTCAAATAGAAAATTACAAAGGCATTAGTTCTTATGCTAAAATTGAAGATTTGAGAAAGATGATGAATTCATTGAATATGATGCTTAATTTTTATAAATCGGAGAATGATTATATACTTTTTGAAATTTATTCTCTTAATTTGATTTTTGAAAGAGGTATACAGATTGACAAGAAGGAAGAGGAAAAAGTAGAGAAAGAAAAAAAGTTAGAAATTACTGAAACTAAGGAAAATATGGATGTAAAAATGAGAGATAGTAGAGATGAAGAACATGATCATACTTTTGATAAAAATAATGAGGAAAATAGTGATTTTCATAAAGATATTAAATCTGTTAAGGAAAAAATATTAAAGATATTCGAGAATGATAAATTATTATATAATGCGATTAGTAATGTTGAAGGTGTTCTTGTTGAGGAAGGAAAATTAGTTTTTATTTTTCAATCTAATAAGAAAGATGTTTATGTTAAGATATTAAAAAATAAGTCGAGTACTATCGTTGATCGTCTTAAGGATTTGTTTGATATTAATAGCGTTGAAATTAGGGAATTAAAAGGTCAAAAGATTACAAAATCTTCAAAAAATTCCCAATTTGAGAGGATTGTGGATTATACAAGGAGAATATGAAAAATAGGAGGTAAGAGTGAGAATAGTAATATTTTTTATATTGTTATTCATAACTATTTTTGCTTCATGGGCAATTAGTCCTCAGGATTTGGAAGGTAAAAGTGAAAACGAACTTTATAATATGGCAGTTGATTATTACAATAAATTTGACGATAAATCTGCTTATATAGTTTGTGCTTACATAATTAAAAACGTTAATCCAAGAAATAGATATGCTTTTTATTTATTGTCTGAGATATTAATAAGGAATATTACTTCATCTTCTGATAAACAAAAAATTTATAATGAGATTTTAAAATACGCTGATTATGTTATAAATAATATTGATTACTATGATGCAAGAGCTTATTATTACAAGGGTTGGGTTTATTTTAGTATGGGTGATTATGCTTCTTCTGAAGTAAATCTAAAAAAATCTCTTCAGAATGACCCTTATTTTTTACCATCTTTAAGGTTATTACTTGACTTGTATATTAATAAGAAAAATTTTGATGATGCTTTAGATGTTGCGAAAAAGATACTTGATAGAGGATATATAAATAAGGATTTTGCTTATTTAATATTCAGACTTTATGTTGAATCTGATAAGCTTGACGAGGCCAAGAAATTTGCTGATAAATATCAATCTTTTCTTAATGATGATAAATCATTTTACTTGCTTTCTTTATTAAACTATAATCTTGGTAATTATAATGTAGCCTTAGATTTTATTGAAAAAGCTTTGTCATCTTTTCCTGATAACCTTGATTACTTGAAATTGAAAGTAAAAATACTGTATTCTCAGAAAAGGTATAAGGAAGCTTACGATATAATAAAGCAAAGATTTGCAGATACTAAAGATGATGAAATTTTGATAATAAAAAAAGAAATAGAAGCTTCTAATTTTAGGAATATTTTCTTTATTGTTTTAGGATTTGTTATTATAATGGTTATAGGAGTATTTATTTTGTTCTATATTAAAGAGAAGAAAATTAAGGAAGAGAAAATTAGCATACAAAATATTAAGAAGAAATACCAAGAGACAGTTTCTGTTAAAGCAGAAAACTTGGATATACTTGTTAGTTTAATACAGGAATTCTTTAATGAAAATATATTAAGTGAAGTTCGTAATTTTACTTCTTTTATGGCTATTTATGTTTCTGACCCACGAAAAGATAATGTGATGTATCTTTACGTTAGTAGCCGATTATTTGAAGTTCCAGATGTTTTATATATATACCCTAAATATTCGGCTTGGCTTTCTGAGTATGCTAATACCCCTGTTCATTTAATGGAACTACAAAATAATAATATCTTTTATGAATGGTTTGGGGGTAAGAATATAACAATGTTTAAAAAACAAAGGCTATTATTTTTAATTCCTTGTATGAGTAGAGGGTTGTTGCAATGTGTTATTTTTATTGGTGCTAAAAATGAGGAAGAAGAACAAAGTATAATTCAAGTATTAAGAAAATATAAGGAAGTAATTGGTGAGGTTGCCGAAGAAATCGCTAATGATGTTATTTCTGTTAGGTTTAAGGAAGCTGCTATTTTAGATGAATTGACAAGGCTTTATAACAGAAGATTTATGTACCAAAAAATGGAGGAGGAAATAGGAAAGGCTTCTAAAACTAATCAGAAAATTTCTTTTATTCTATGTGATATTGATAATTTTAAAAAATTTAATGATACTTATGGACATCAGGTGGGGGATGAAGTTTTAAGAGCAGTTGCAAGAGTATTTAAGGGTGTTGCACGAGAATTCTTCGATTGGCCTTTTAGGTATGGTGGTGAGGAAATAGGGATAATTCTGCCAAATACCCCTACTGATAAGGCATTTGAGATAGCTGAAAGAGTTAGAACTGAGGTTTCTTCTCAAAGATTTGAAAATGTCCCTACTATCATTACTATATCCTTGGGTTTGGCTACTTATCCTGATCATGGTAAGAGTATTGATGAAATAATAAAAGCAGCGGATGAAGCACTCTATTATTCAAAAAGAACAGGAAAAAATAAAACTACTATTGCAGGAGTTAAAGTATTATCAGAAGCTAATGAAAATAAAAATGAAGTTGTTAAAGAAACATCAAAAAGTATAGATTTTAAAATACCTTCATTCGTATATAGTTTGGAGCAGTTTGAAGAGTATTATGCAAGTGTCAGAAGTAATTATAAACATAAAATATTAACAATTGAAACAACAGTTAATGAAAGTTTGGAAAAAATGGTAATGGAAATTTATCATGAGCTTATGCTAGTAGAATCCATGGGAATGAAAATGCAAGATAATAAGGTAATAATAAAGATTTTATTAATAGAAAGAAGCGAAGAAGATATACAGAAAATAGTAAATGATATTTCTAGTAAATACAATGTTAAACCAAGTATTGAAACTAAAATATAATTATTCGCAGAAATATCAGAGAGAATTAGCTTTGTCTATTGTATTTCAATACATATTTTTTAATAGGTTTTTCTTACCTTTTTTTCTTTCTCAATATTTTGTTGAAATTCTTAATGAAATTATATTGAATTATTATAGATATAATGAATTAGTATGGGAAGCTTTGTATAGATCGAATTTTTTTGTAATGAATTACATGGAAAGAGCTCTACTTCTGTTATTATTTGCTGAAATAAAGAAAGGAGATATAGAACCTAAATTGCTGGCATACATTTATATAAGGCTGGCAAAAAAATATTGTAGAAAAAATTTTTATAAGCTAATTCCTGTTTTTGTTTCCAATGTTGAAAAAAGTATATAGTATCATCCTAACTTTCCTTAGCTTTTCTCTTAAGACTATTTTATTTATTTTATTATTAGCAATATTTTTTGGGGTCTACTTTATAGTTGGGATTATAAATGAAGCAAAAAAAGAAATGATTGATGTAAGTAAAATTAGAAAAAAAATTCCTATTCAGTCTAGTGAATTTTTTTCAATTGACAATAAAAGAGTAGCGAAAGTATATGTAGAAAATAGGTATTGGATTCCAATAAATGAAATACCTAATTCTGTTAAGATTTGTCTAATTGCTTCTGAGGATGAAAGATTTTATGTTCATAAAGGTGTGGATTTTTTAGCGGTTTTAAGGGGAATTATTGATATTATTCAAAAGAAAGAGGTTACACAGGGAGCAAGCACTATCACTCAGCAGTTGGCCAGAATTTTATTTCTAACTCCCGAAGTTAGTATAAGAAGAAAAATAAAGGAAGCTTTAATTGCAGTAGAACTGGAAAAAAATTTCTCTAAGCAAGAAATCATGGAAATGTATTTGAATTTAGTGTATTTTGGTGAAGGTGCTTATGGTATCGAAGCGGCTTCCAGAGTTTATTTTGGTAAAAGCGCTAAACAGCTCGATATTCCAGAAGCTGCAATGCTAATCGGATTATTACCTGCTCCTTCTGTTTATTCTCCCTACGTCAATTACAACATGGCTAAACAAAGGCAACTTTATGTCCTTAGAAGATTGGTGGAACTCAAATATATAACACCTAATCAATATCAAATCTATAAAAATTACCCTATCAAGTTAAAAAGAGAAAAATTGGAAGAAAATAATTTACTCTACCCTTATTATACATCTTTTGTTATTCAAAATTTTAAAAAAATCACAAACATTGATTATGAATCATTAAAAACATTGGGTTTAAAAGTTTATTTAAACTTGGACACGAGAATACAGGATGATATTCAAAATATTGTTAAAAGTGAAATAGACAAAAATAGAAAAAGTTATAATGTCAATCAATGTGCGGTTATATTGATTGAAAACTATACGGGAAGAGTTTTAACCATGGTTGGAGGATATGAATATAAAATTTCTGATCAATTCAATAGGGCTTACCAAGCATATAGACAACCAGGATCTGTTTTTAAAATAGTTGTCTATACTACTGCATTAAAATATGGATTTACTCCAAATACCATAGTTGAAGACAGGGTATATACTTATACAGGTGCTGATGGCAAACCGTATTCTCCCGTTAATTGGGATAAGAGATATTGGGGAAGGATGACTCTTGCTGACGCTTTTGCTTTCTCTCGAAATACTGTTGCTGTTTACTTAGCAAATAATGTAGGTATTGATAATGTCATTAAAACTGCTTATGATATGGGGGTTAAAACCCAATTGGAGCCATATCTTTCTACTGCTTTGGGATCATCTGTTTTAACTCCCTTAGAGGTAGCTACATTTACTTCAGTAATAGCAAATTATGGTTACCTTATAGATCCTCAATTTGTTAGTAAGGTTGAAGATAGGTATGGTGGAGTTATTTTTTATTCACAAAACACTTATAAGCAGGTTATACCTTATGAAGTTGCATCTAATATGAGAGTTTTAATGAAAGCAGTTGTTGATAAGGGAACAGGATACTCTGCTAAAATACAAGGTATTGATTGTTATGGAAAAACTGGAACTACCAATGATCATAGGGATGCTTGGTTTGCAGGATTCACCGATGATTTTACCTGTGTTGTATGGGTTGGTAATGATGATTATTCTCAACTATATAACGTTTACGGAGCAACTTTACCTGCTGAAATTTGGAAAAAATCAATTCTTGCTGCATACAAATATTACACCAAAAAGAATGATCAGCGAAGAGAAATTTTACTTAAGAACGAACAAAGTAAAAATACTACAACATTTATTAATGAAAATACACAAGATAAAAATAATGAAAATACTTTTACTCAAAACACTAAGACTAATAACCGACAAACTTCTTCAACAACAACAGTGGATTACAACACTTTTCCATGGGAAAATACTACTGAAGAATAAAAGGTAAAAAAATAAAAAAGGAGAATAGAGAAATGAACATTTATGATATCCTGAGAAAAAAAAGAAAAGGCCAAAAGTTAAATGAGAAGGAAATAGATTTTATGGTAAAAAACTACTATAACTCTAACATACCTGATTACCAAATGGCTGCATTTTTAACAAGTGTAGTAATTAATGGTATGGATGAAGAAGAAATTTTCTATTTTACTAAATCTATTGTTGAAACTGGAGTAATTATGAATTTTGATGATGTTGATGGAATAAAAATAGATAAGCATTCAACAGGTGGTGTAGGTGATAGTGTAAGCTTAATAGTTATACCAATCCTTGCATGTTTGGGTTATAAGGTCCCTAAATTATCTGGTAGGGCTTTAGGACATACAGGTGGGACAATAGATAAGCTTGAATCAATACCTAATTTTAGGACAGATTTGCAAATTGATTTAATGAAGGAAGCTTTGAGAAGGGTAGGTGCTTTTATCTGTCAACCACTTAATCTGGCCCCGGCTGATAAGAAAATATACGCTTTAAGAGATGTTACAGCAAATGTAGATAGTATTCCACTTATAGCTTCCAGTATAATGAGCAAGAAAATAGCATCAAATGCTGATGTTATAATTCTTGATGTTAAAGTTGGAAATGGAGCTTTTATGAATGATTATAATGAAGCTGTAGAACTATCTAAAACAATGTTGAATATAGCCAAGAATTTTAATAAAATTGCGAGCACGATTATTACTGATATGAACGAACCACTTAATACTCATATCGGTAATTATCTTGAGGTTATAGCTGCTATTGATTTTTTAAAAGGAAATTATTCGAACTATCCAAAATTGAAGGAGGTTTGTTTTACAGTTATTAAAGCTGCAAAATATATTCTTGAAAATATTGATACTATAAAAGAGAAAGGGAGAATAGAAGAAATTAATTTGAATTTTAGTGATGAGAATATAAAAAAAATTATAGATAGTGGGGAGGCTTTAGGAAAGTTTAAGCAAATAGTGGAATTCCAAAGGGGAGATACTTCTGTTATTGATGATCCTTATAAATATTTTAATCCTTCTGTTGAGTATTCTTTTTATTCAAAGGGGGAAGGTTTTATAAGTTTTGACACTTATCTTATTGGCTTGGCTTCAGGAGAGTTGGGATTAAGCAGAAAAACTTTGGAAGACAAAATTGATAACAACGCAGGGATAATAATGTATAAAAGGGCAGGGGATTATGTTAAAGAAGGAGAAATAATAATGAAATTGTTTGCAAAAGATAATAGGTCTTTGGAAAATTCATTAAAAATACTTGAAAATGCTATTTCTTTTAAAAAAGAAAAATTTGAAACCAAAGCTATCTATTCTGTTTTTATATAAGCGAATATTTTACAATTTTTTTCTGAAAATATCAATAAAAATTTGATAGGTTTTTATTTGTTTTTGTATAATTCTTATAAGAAGGAAGTGAGGAATATGGGGGGATGTAGAGTGTTTGCAGTAGTTGATGGAAATATAGGTGCTTACAAAAGTACTGTTCTTAACTTAATTTCAAAAGAACTAGGATTTTTACCAGTTGATGAACCTTGGTATGAAAATAATTTCCTTGATTTATTTTATCAAGACAAGAAAAGATGGGCTTATTCTACCCAATGGGAGTTCTTTACTATAAGGGCTATCAGGCATATGGAAGCACAGAATAATACAAACGAAAACCTACTTCTTGAAAGATCTGTCTATTCTGACAGATATGTTTTTGCACGGTATTTGTATGAACATGGTTATATGAACGATAGAGAATGGGCAAGTTATACCAAATGGTTTGAATTCCTTACTGAGAAATTGTTGAAAAAACCTACTTTTATTCTTTATCTTCGAGCACAACCCGAAACACTATATAATAGAATTCTCCAACGGTCAAGGGAAATAGAACTACAAAAAGATGGCATAACAGTTGATTATATTAGAGGATTAAACAAATACTATGATGAATTCCTATATAACAATATTTTCAATCTTGATATACCTGTTATTGTAGTAGAAACAGATGGGAAATTCTATCGGGATAATGAAAATGATAGACAGGAATTAATAAATAAAATAAAAGATTTTTTGGATAATTTATCTCTTAGTAAAACTAACGTCTAAAACTAATAACATATCAATGAAGAGGTTTTTGAAAAGGGGTTCATTTTTCTTTTTACTTTTTATTATTTTAGGATTGGCAATGATTATAATTGGATTAATCTATATCCTTATATCATATTATGATAGGGTTAATTTTTACGGTAATTTTTTATCTGGCGGAACTGTAATTTACGATGTTTCTAAAAGGAAATCTGATGACGTAGGATGGTCAATAATTGTAGATAGGGATGGAAAATCTTATTTGGCTGGATATAGTGGAAGTAGCGATAAGGATTATGATTCTTTCATAGTGAAACTTAATCAGGATGGAAAGATTGACGATACTTTTGGAAATAATGGTAAAATTATTTTATCTAAAGTTTTAAATAGTAAGGGGAAAGATTACGCTGAATCAATGGCTTTAGATTCGGAACAAAAAATTCTTATCACTGGTTATTTTTTCAACGGAAAAAATTTTGATTCTTATATATTAAAACTCGATACTAATGGTAAGATAGATAAAAGTTTTGGAAAACGAGGAAAATTAATTTTCAATGGTATTGCAACTAATAATCCCAAAGCTAATCTTAGTGATATATCACGCTCGATTTTTGTTGATAAAAGTCAAAACATATATATTGCAGGATCAGCATGGAATAGAAAAAACTACCAAGTATTCATAATTAAAATAAATCGCGATGGTAAAGTAGATAGTAGTTTTGGTAAAAATGGAATAGCACAGTTTGATGATATTGCAATTAAATATTCTGATGATCACATTAGTGCAGTTTATGAAAAAAATGGAAAGATCTATATTGCAGGTTGGAGTGTTAGTCGTAAAAATAAAAAAACCTTTGTGATTAGGATTGATCAAAATGGAAATTTGGACAATGATTTTGGAGAACAAGGAAAGGTAATCCTGGATGAGAATTCATACCCTAACTCTATGGTTGTAGATGAAAACGAAAACATATTTGTTGTTGGAGATATTGAAAAGGGAAAATTGGATCTTGATGCTTATTTGATAAAACTAAATAAAGAAGGAAAATTTGATAATAGTTTTGTAGATAATGGGAAAATTTTATTTGATAATATTGCAGGAGGTAGTAGAGAAGATTCTGCTACGTCACTATATGTTGATGAATCAGGGAAAATCTATATTACCGGAGTTAGTTGGAGTGGAAAAAATTATGTTGCTTATGTTATAAAATTAAATAGTGATGGTAATTTTGATAAAGACTTTGGGGACAATGGAAAATTACTTATTGATAGAGTTTTAAGTTTAGGTAATAATAGCATAGGAAATTCGATATTTGTTGATAAAATTGGTAGGATATATATAGTTGGAAGTGTTTGGAATGGGAAAGATTTGGATGCTTTTGTTGTAAGGTTACTTAATAATGGTAATCCTGGCTAACTACCTATTGGAAGATTTGAAATTTTTGTTTTATTAGGGGTAGATATAGCTTTGCAGGGTTCCAAAAGTTCTATCGCCTGCATCTCCTAAACCGGGCACTATGAAACCTTTATTATTCAAGTTTTTATCTATCGAAAGCACAAAAAATTCAATAAACGGGTACTTTTCGTTTAATTCTACTAATGACTTTTCATATGCTATTATTGAGCAGGCTTTGATTTTTGATATTTTTCTTTCTAACAGGATTTCTATTGCTTTATTTATACTACCTCCTGTTGCGATCATAGGTTCTAGTATTATTCCTGTAAAATTAGTTAAATTTTCTGGTAGGTTTGTATAGTATTGTGTTGGGGTTAGGGTTTCTTCATTTCTTGTTAAGCCGATTATTCCAACAACGATGTCTGGTATTAATTTTGTAAATGCTGGTAATAATCCCAAGCCTGCTCTTAAGATAGGAATAACTATGTATTTATCTTTTAAACTGAAACCTGGTGCTTTGTCTAAGGGTGTTTGGACTTGGAATTCATTTAATTCTGATTTTTCGAAGCAGTAGAATACGAATAAGTAGGATAATTCTTCTAATGATTTCCTGAATTGATCTGGAGGTGTGTTTTGATCTCTGAGGATAGTTAATTTGATTTTTGCTACGGGATGGTTTATAGGTATGATCATTTTGTTGGTGGGCCCCCCAGGATTCGAACCTAGAACCCTGCGGTTATGAGCCGCATGCTCTGCCGTTGAGCTAGGGGCCCTTTCCTATTTATATTAATACTACATCCACAATTTTTTCCCTCTTTTTTTGAATTTTATATTTTTATTAATCAAAGAAGGATAGTTAATAGAATGTTTAGAATAATTTATATGTGAAATTTTTGAAAGATTAATAAAGAAAAGGGGGATCTCTATGATACAAACAATAGATTATGTAAAAAGTTTAATAAGAGAAATTCCTGATTTTCCAAAACCAGGTGTTAATTTCAAAGACATTACTCCGCTTTTAAGAGATAAAAAGGCTTTTCAATTTGTTGTTGACAGCATTGCTAATTATTACGTTGATAAGAATATTGATATAGTTGTTCCTATAGAAGCAAGAGGATATATAATTGGTTCTGCAATTGCTTACAAGCTTTCTGCTGGTGTAGTTCCTGTTAGAAAACAAGGGAAATTACCATCTGAGAAGCTCTCTGCTGCTTATCAACTCGAATATGGTGAAGAAATTCTCGAAATACATACGGATTTGATTAAACCTGGTGAAAGAGTTTTAATCGTTGATGACCTTATTGCTACAGGTGGGACAGCAGAAGCTACAAAAAGATTAGTTGAAAACTTGCAGGGAGTAGTGGTTGGGTTTGCTTTTATCATAGAACTAACATTTTTAAACGGATATGAAAAAATAAAAGGGTACCCTTATTTTTCATTGATTAAGTACTAAGAATGAGATTGGGAATAAAAACAAGGAAGTTTTTTCTTTTTTTATTCTCTTTCTTTTTTTTATTAATTTTACAAGCTAAATCTCAGCAATATTTATTATATATTTTTAACTTACCCATTGATTCAAATTATTATTTAATTGAAGGAGAAAACATATGGATAGATGAAAAAGTTATTCATTTGATTCAAAAAAAAGTGGAAATAAAAAATTTAAAAAAATATTTTGATGTATCAAAAAGACTTTATTCCCTTAATTCACTTTGTCAAGATAATAAAGATAAATTAATTCTCATTAAGAATGATCAAACAAAGATAATTGACGTTAATACTCTAAGATATCAACAGCAGGATTTACAAAATGTAACTAATAATTACAATAATATAAAAGTAGAAGGTTACAGGACTTTGGAAACAAAATATTTTAAATTATTTTATACTAACTACCAACTTGGATTGATTTTGTCTAATCTTTTGGATACCTACTATGAAAACATAGTTGGTTTTTTTGATTTTAGGTATTCTGATTTGTATAGATTAAACTATAAAGTTCCGATATATTTGGCTCCTACTGATGAAGTTTATAAAAAATTCAATTTGGTACCGGATTGGTCCACTGGTGCATTCGTTTTTGATTTTTTCTCACCAACACCTAATTTTGTTATCTATGCTCATGAAAGGGATTCTTTTCTTGTTCAAAGAGTATTACCCCATGAAATAACACACCTTATTTTAGCTCTTCACTGGAAGGAAAATGTTATGGACTTTAGGACAAAGTTTATACAGGAAGGGGTAGCACAGTATATGGAATACCGATTACTTACAGGTCTGGAGGAAATTACTATACATCCTTCTAATAAGTTAAAATTCCAAGATATGCTATATCCTGTTTTTAACTCTAAAGATGACGTTAGAAATTTTTATGAAAGTGCTCTTTCTTTTACATCTTTTCTAATAGTTCAATATGGAAAGTATAAGTACATACAGTTTATAAGAAAATGCAGGTATAGTATGGATGTTATTAAAAATCTCAATGATGTTTATCAATTTACTTTGTTTTATGATGAAAAAAAGGTTATAGATCAAATAGAAAATAGATGGGAGCATTTCATAAAAAATAGTTCTCCTACACCCCTTAAATGAATCTCAGTATTATTATACCAACTTTAGGAATTAATGAGGTTTTAATAAAAACTCTTTATTTACTCAATTTTCAAGAAAATAAAGATTTTGATGTTTTTGTTGTTGATACATCTTTAAATTCTGATTTTTGTTTACCTTTCGAAACTGAATATAAACTTAACTATGTTAATTGTAACAATTATTTTAAAGGTTTGGGAAAAGATGAAATAAGAACGAAGGCTTTTGCAAGGAATTTAGGTATTCATTTATCTAAATCAAAATATATACTTTTTATTGATTCTGATATGATTCCGCACCCCGATTTAGTAAATGAACATTTGAAATTACTTAAGTTTGATGTTGCTGTTGTAGGTTTAGAATTGCGAACTATTTTGCTAATCGAATACCAAAAAATAAAGGCATATTTGGATGGAGTTAAAACCAAAACAGACTTAGAAAAAATTTTTGTTTATAGTTTTTCTAATAGAAGCAGGAAGGTTTTAAAAAGAAGAAAATTAGAATGGTATAAATTTCTTACAGGTAATCTTTCAGCTAAAAGAGAATTTTTTATAAAAACGGGAATGTTTGATACAAGCTTTGTATTCTATGGCTTTGAGGACTTGGAGTTAGGATATAGATTTGATAAGCTCGGGATAGATATAATTTTTAATCCTAATGCTTTAACTATTCACATGCACCCTTTACCGATTGAAAAAAGGATAGAAAACAAAATTGAGTCAGTTAAAAATTTAAGAAGATTTTATAAAAAATATGAGAATAAAAAGATACTGGAGAAATTAGGGATAAATTTCTATAGTAAGTTAATATATGGTTATTTACCTGAGTTTTTAAGAAAAAATCTTTGTAGATTAAATAAAGATTACTTAACTAACTACAATTTTTGGAAAGCATGGAATACAAAAAATTAACTACATTTTTATCAAATATAGAGAAGATTACAAATTATCCTTTTATCATTATTTTGAGAAACTCAATGATAAACGTTGTTCCGATTATAATTGTTGGTAGTTTTTTTCTTCTTATTTTGGTATTTTTTAGACAATTTGGATTTTTTCAGGAATATACAGAATTTATCAAGAAATTATACTTACTTACTATGGGATTGGTTTCTTTGTATCTTTCTGCTGCTATTGGATACAATTACGGACAGTATTACAAAAAAGAGAGCAGTATTTTTGTTTTAGTTAGCCTATCTTCATTTGTTGTTTCTGCATTGATTTATCAAGATTGGACAATAAATGCCAAAGAATTTTTATCTTTCCTCGGAGTTAAAAATATGTTTTCTTGTGTTATTATTTCACTCGTTTCATGTTATCTTTTTACCAAGCTTGAAATAAATATTTTTAAAGATAAATCTATACCTTCGTATGTTTTGATAAGTTTAAATTCAATAATACCATTTTTTTTAGTGGTCTTTTTTGTAGCTGTTTTATCTCATTTTTTTTATTTTAATGAGTTTATTCTTATTTTACTAAAGCCGTTTGAAAATTATGGAGATAACATTGTTGTTGTTTGGATTACAAATTTGTTTTTACACTTAACAAATTTTTTAGGTATTCACGGGATTTCTTTGATTAATAGTGTATTTTTATCTTTGTGGCAAAAGTATTTAGCTGTTAACGCTGATTTGGTTATTAATCATAAAGATCCTATTTATATAACTGCTTATCCTTTTTTTCAGTGGTTTGTTTGGATAGGTGGTGCAGGAGCAACTCTGGGGCTAAACATTGCCCTTTTATTCTCTAAATCTTCCCATTTAAGAAACATTGGGAAATCTTCGATTATCTTTTCTTTTTTCAATATCAATGAACCGTTGCTTTTTGGTTTACCTATTGTTTTAAATCCCTATTTTTTGGCTCCCTTTATTATTACTCCATTGATTTTAGGAACTGTTAGTTTTCTGTTTTTTCTATTAGGTTTTGTAAATAAACCTTATATTGAGGCGCCATGGATGTTTCCTTCACCTATCGGTGCTTTCTTATCAACTACCGACATAAGGGCAATTCTGCTCAATTTACTTAATATCTTTTTATCAGTTATTATCTACTTACCTTTTCTTAAAATCTATGAAAAGAAGTTAATTGCTGAAGAAGGAAAGCAAGATAAGGAGTGATAAAATGATAAAATTGAGCCTTGGACAAATTATCGATTATGTTAAACCTTTGAAGATCATTGATTTTAAAAAAAATGAAGATGATTTTAAAAAATCGGAGGAATGGTATAATTTTTATATTGATAATATTTTTACCGATAGTAGAAAGATAGAGGAAGGAGAAAGTGGGATCTTTGTTTGTATTAGAGGGGAAAATTTTGATGGACATGATTTTATTAAAGAAGTAATTGATAAAAGAGTAAAGGTGATAGTTATCGATAATGAAAGTAAAGTACTTTCTGTTAAAAATGATCCTTTTCTAAAGAACGTTGTTTTTATAGTTGTAGAGAATAGTATAAGTTTTTTGGGTAATGTTTCGAGATTGATAATAGAATCTTTAAAGAAAAAAAATAAGGATTTTAAAGTTGTGGGGATTGCTGGTGCTGCTGGGAAAACTACTACCAAAAACCTACTTAGGAATATTCTTGACTTTTTGAAGTTTAAAGTGGTAGCATCTGAGAAGAGTTTTAATAATGAAATTGGTGTTCCTTTAACCGTATTTAAAGTTAACGAGGATATTGAATGGTTGGTTTTAGAGATGGGAATGAGAGGTTTTAAACAAGTTGATTACCTATGTTCAATTTCCGACCCTGATTATGGAATTATTACCGCGATAGGACCTGAACATCTTGAATTTGTGGGTAATGTAAAGGGAGTTATAAAAGCAGAAACAGAACTGACTAATTATTTAATAAAAAAACAAGGATTTTTTCTTGTACCTTCATCTATTAAAAAAATTTTCAAAGATTATCACTATTTTGATTATTATCCTTCTAAAAAATGTTTAATTAAGGAATTTAGGATTGAACTTGTGGAAAATGATTTTTTTAGGACTTTTACAAAGATAAAAATAAATAATAGGTATTTCGATTTGTTTTTTGATACTATTCTATCCAAGGCAATTATCGATAATTTCCTTATGTGTATGCTTTTTTTGCAAAGAGTTCTGAAAAATGAGGAAAAAATAATTGATAGGGTAATTGAAAATGCTGACAAAATAATTTTAAAGTCAATAGAAAATGATAGATTTTATTTCCAAAAAATCTATGATAATATTTTTGTTATAAATGATTTTTACAATAGCAATTATCTTTCGTTAAAATCGAATCTAGAAACAGTTGAAAAAATGTTTAACTATTTTGAAGAGATATTTTTATTTATTGGTGATATGTTAGAATTGGGTAAGTATTCTAATTTTTACCATCGAAGAATAATAAATAGAGTTTTGGGTTATCCAAATAAAGTAAAGATTTTTTTTATTGGTCAGTGTTTTTATAGTAATAGGATTGTCAAGAAAAATGTAAGGTATTTTGTTGATTTTAATAATTTGCCTGAAAATATGTTTAGGGAAATTTTCAGTAATAAGAAGAAATTAATTTTCATAAAGGGTTCAAGAAGATTGAGGTTGGAGAGAATATTGGATAGGATTTGTTCAAAAGTATCATCTTTGTAAAAAGGAGGTAGGATTTAATTTTTATAGAATAATATTATTGTTAAGGAAAAAAGGAAGGGGGCCGCTAGCTCAGTGGAAGAGCACTTGCCTTTTAAGCAAGGGGTCCTAGGTTCGATTCCTTGGCGGCCCACTGATCCTGTATTTTTAGTAGTTACCAAAGAATTATAGCCTCCGCTTCCCTCCTCTTCATCTCTCTTCTTTTCCTTCACCCCCTCTTTTTTGTTTTTTTCCTCTCCCTTAAAAATAACTTCTTTAATAACTATTATATAGTATTGACAAATTACAATTTCATTGTTTACATTTTTAACAGTTTGTTTGTTTCTTTAATTGGGTCTTTTATTTCCGTTTTAGTTTGTTTTTTAGCAGCGTATTATTTTTATAAATCAAGATCTGTTTTTTCTAAAATCTTGCTTACTTTAATAATAGTATCTTTTTTATTTCCTCAGGAAGCAAAAGTTATTTTTAATTTCATCATTATAAAACAATTAAAATTATTGGATAATTTGGTTGCTTTATTTTTACCATTTATTTCTGTTCTTTTTAATTTATTGTTATTTATACAGGCATTAAGATTTTATTCTTCTGATATAGACGATCAAACAGAATTAGAGGGATTTAATGTGCTCCAAAAAATATTCCTTATTCAAATACCTGTTTTAAAAAGTTATTTTATAACTGCTTTTATTACAAACTTTCTCAATTTGTGGAATGATTTTTTATGGCCGTTAATAGTTATTCAAAGTGATAAAAAATATACTGTTCAGGTTGGGATAAACTATATTTCAAAATCACTAATATTCGAACCTTCCTATTTTTCTGCTGCTATTACCATTTCTATTGTTATTCCTATTCTACTCTTTGTTCTATTTCAAAAATACTTTAAGTAAAACTAAAAAGAGGATATTTTATTTATTTTTGTATAATAGAATAGTAGGATGGATAAAGTACAAGAATTATATAACAGTTTAATAAATAAATTAAAAACTTATAAAGATGATTTATCCTTAGTTAGGAAAGCGTTTGAATTTGCTTCGCTTAGTCACGAAGGACAAAGGAGGATTTCAGGAGAACCATATATAATTCATCCACTTGAAGTTGCTATAATCCTTACTGATTTTTACATGGATGATGTTACGATTGCTGCTGCTTTGTTGCATGATGTTGTTGAAGATACTTCTGTTAGTATTAATGATATATACAATAATTTTGGTAAAGAGGTAGGATTTATCGTCGAGAGTTTAACAAAGCTACAGAAAATAACTCCTTTTATTGATAAAAGTTTAGATAGTAGTAAAAACAAGGAAATTACTCTTGTTAATTTAAAAAGATTATTTATAAGTACTTCTCAAGATATAAGAGTTATAATAATAAAACTTGCTGATAGATTGCATAATTTAAGAACTATAAATTATCTTTCTCCTGATAAACAGAGGAGAATAGCTTTGGAAACCTTGGAATTTTATGTGCCAATAGCGCAAAAATTGGGGATTTGGAAAATAAAATCCGAGATGGAAGATATAGCCTTTTCTATTTACGACCCTCAAATGTATAATAAAATCTTGCAATACATAAACCATATTAAAGAAAAGATAGAACAAAATTATCATGAAGTAATAGATATTTTGAGAAGAAAGTTGGATGAAGAAAAAGTGGAAGCTACTATTCAAAGTAGAATAAAAACGGTTTATAGTGTTTATAATAAAATGGTTAAAAGAGGTGTGCCTATCGATGAAATAATGGATATCGGTGCTGTGAGAGTAATCGTAAATCATGTTAATGAATGCTACCTTGTTTTGGGAATCATACATAATTTGTGGATACCTATTCAAGATAGAATAAAAGATTATATTGCTAAACCAAAACCAAATGGTTATCAATCTTTACACACTGTTATATATAATGGTTATCCTGTTGAGTTTCAAATAAGAACATGGAATATGCACTATGCTGCAGAATATGGTGTAGCTTCACATTGGAAATACAAGGGTGTAAGTCCGTGGGGCGATATAGAAAAAGTAATAACAAACTGGAAAAAGGAATTAGAAAAAATAGAAAATATAAATATTGAAAATTTGCCAGAAGAAATTTTTTCTGAAAATATTTTTGTTTTTACTCCTAAAGGTGATTGCATAGATTTACCAGCAGGTTCTACTCCCATTGATTTTGCTTATAGAATACATACTGAAGTTGGAAATAGATGTGCTGGGTGCAAAATTAACGGAAAAATGGTCTCTTTGGATTATAAATTAAATAACGGTGATATTGTTGAAATTATTACTTCTAAAACGGCTTCTCCAACTTTTGAGTGGTTAAAAATCGTTAAAACTAATTATGCAAGAACAAGAATAAAGCAATTTCTAAAGAATAAAAATAAAAAGGAATATATACAAAAAGCAAATGAATTAATTAACAATATTTTCAAAAATATAACAGAAAGGAATAAAGGAGGAAGAGAAGAAATAACCATTGATAATATTCTAAACGAAATATTTGATAAATATTACAAAAATGCCTACAAAGAAATGGAAGATTTTATCTTAGCTGTTGGAGTTGGTGATGTAAAAATTGAATCAATCGAAGCAAAAATTAAACAAATACTAATTGATAGACAGGAGCAGAAAGTCGATAAAAAATTTCAAGAAAAGAGTAGTGATATTATATTAGGAGGAGGAGTTCTTTACAGGTTTGCAAAATGTTGTAATCCCTCATTTCCTCAGCCAATTGTGGGGTATGTAACAAGGGGTAATGGAATATCAATACATTTGCACAATTGTAGGAATATAAAAAATCTTAACGGACAGATTATAAATTTAAAGTGGGAGGAAATCAGGGAAAAGAAAAATCTTAGTTTAAAAATTTTTGCTTCTGATAAAAAAGGTTTATTACAAGATATACTTACTATTGTATCATCAAAAGCGTTGAATGTTTTAAGTGTTGATGCTAAAACATCGGATGGTTTAGCTCAGATAAATGTTTTGTTAGAAGTTACCCGAAATATTGATGCAGAAAAATTAAAACTAATGTTATTAAAAAAAGTACCAAATATAATAGATATTAGAACTTAGGAGGAAAGATTTTTTTTTTGTAAGATTATATAATTATATGGTAGAGGATAAGAAGAAAACGAAAGTTTATAATTATATAGCTTTTGATGAAGCGGGCTTAAAATATGCAGGACTAATTGAGGCTTATTCTGAAAAAGAAGCAGAAAGAATACTTGCAGGTGGTGGATATAGAAACATTAAACTAAAGGAGTTAACTCCATTCCAGCATTACATAGTTGCTAATTTTATTAAGATAAGTAGGCAAGAGGTTATGTTGTTTACTCGTCAAGTAGCAGAAATGTTGAAGGCAGGTTTTCCTGTAGCTCGTTTATTTGATG
Source organism: bacterium (assembly GCA_030549815.1). GTDB lineage: Bacteria > DRYD01 > DRYD01 > DRYD01 > DRYD01 > DRYD01. Next base: position 89,969 of record JAUQQQ010000006.1, read on the forward strand.
TTATTGCTTTATCTACATACAACAGGAAATTGGCATTGATATGTTTGGTAATAAAAGAGAATTTAAAATCAGGTAATGCAATAAGTACGGCATTGCAAAGATACACGGATATCTTTTCTCCTGTTTATATTGCTCTTATAAGAGTAGGTGAAAAAACGGGGCAACTTTTTGATGTTATGGAAGAATTAGCGAAGTATTCCGAAGAAGAACATAAGATAAGAAGCAAGCTTATATCTTCTCTTATTTATCCAATTTTTGTTTTATTAATTACATTTTTAATAGTCTGGGGATTAATTGTTTTTATATTTCCTAAATTATTTGAAATAATGCAAGGTTTTGACGCTCCTATTCCTCTTTTAACACAAATTTTATTAAAGCTTTCACAAATTCTTTCTAATCCTTTGGTTTTAGGTATGGGATTTACTTTTATTTTTATTTCATCTTTACTTTTTAGGTTTTTTACAGAGCTTTCTCCTAAGACAAAAATTTTAATAGAGAAAATAATCTTTGCTATTCCTTATATTGGTAATATTATGTATAAAATATATGAATTAAGGTTTGCAAGGGCTTTGTTGTTGGTTTTAAGAAGTGGGATGTCTTTTTTGGAAGGATTGAGAAACTTAGAACAATCTTTTGATAGTGGTATTATGAAAGAGGTTTCAATAAGATTACAACGGTATTTAAAAGAAGGAGAATATTTAACTACTGCTCTTTATAAAGTTAAATTCTTTTCTCCTTTTTTTATTGATATGGTAAAGACTGGGGAGGAGACAGGAGAATTAGAAGTTATGCTTGAAAAGATATGCCAGAATTTAGAGTTTGAAATAAGAAATAAGATAGATGCTTTATTATCACTTTTTGAACCTGCTTTGGTTGTTTTTTTAGGTATAGTTGTAGGGTTAATCCTATTTGCAGTTTTCTTGCCTATAGCAAGTATAGTTGGAACAGTAACAAAGTATTAAATGAAAAGGGAAATATAAAGGATAGTTGAATAAGATAATGGGGGGCGACGTAGCCAAGCGGCAAGGCAGGGGCCTGCAAAGCCTCGATTCCCGGGTTCGAATCCCGGCGTCGCCTCAATAAATAACATGCGAAACAAACTTATTATCTCCTTACTCCTTATTATTATCATCTTTCAACAATATATCATATCAACTAATTCTCAGAAAGCTTACTCTGAACACGAGGAAAAAGTTATAAGTGCCATAGAGAGGATAAAAAAATCTGTTGTTAGAATTGATGCCTGGTCAAGCGAGGGAAAGCCGAGAGAGTTGGGATCAGGTGTAGTATTTACTAACCAGGGGCACATTATAACAAATGCTCATGTTATTAAAGATGCTGATAATATAAACGTTACATTTTTTGATGGTAAAAAAAAAGTAGGAGTTCTGGTAGATTATTCAGACCAGTATGATATTGCTGTTTTAAAAGTTGATCCAGCAGGTTTAAACTTAGTTCCTGCAAAATTCGCTGATGCTGATAAACTGAAGCTGGGTCAAACTGTTATAGCAGTGGGTAATCCTTTGAATTTTGGTTGGACGTGCACTGTGGGTATAGTAAGTGGCCTTGATAGAAACATAAAAGTTGATAACAGAATATATGAAAACCTTATTCAAACTGATGCTGCTATAAACAAAGGTAACTCAGGGGGGGCACTTGTCAATTTAGCAGGGCAAGTCGTGGGAATAAATACCCTGGTTTATAGAGGTAAAAGTGGAGCAGAAGGAGTTGGTTTTGCTATTACTTCGAATAAAGCAAGATATGTTGCTAATGACATACTTAAGGGAAGAGTTCTTGTTCCCCAAAGAGCATGGTTGGGTATAGAACCAATAGAAATAACTCCTCAATTGGCAGAAAGATATTCTTTACCTGTAAATTATGGAATATACGTTAAATCCGTTATACCTGATGGACCTGCTGATAAATATGGAATAATGCCAGGAGATATAATAATTAAATTAGATGATAAAATTGTTGATAGTATAGCAAAGTTTAATACATTGATAGAATCGAAGAAACCAGGTGATTTTATAAAGGTTACCGTTTATAGTAATAACATAATGAAAGTTATTAATGTGAAGCTTGATGTAAGAAGTAGGTAAGGAGGTTGAAAAAATGTTAATTCAAATGAATTTGGGATATTTTTTTATATTCTTTGCTACATTTGTTGCTCTTGTTTTCGCTGTATTCAATCTTATTATTCCTCTTATTATTGCTCCAAAGGATTGGGAGGAAAAGGATGAAAAATTAAAGATTTTCAAAAAATGGAGAACTGTTCCTTATGAATCTGGTGAAATAAATCCTATACCCGCAAGATTTCAATATAATATACACTACTATATGTATGCTCTTCTTTTTGTTATATTTGATATTGAGGTTTTGTTTTTTATTCCATGGATTATAACTTTGCAACAAATTGGATGGATAACTTTAATTGAAATGCTTATCTTTGTTGCTATTCTGTTGGTTGGGCTTTATTATGCTGTTGTAAAAGATGCTTTAAGATGGAGGTGATTAGTTTTGAATTTTGAAATAAAAAGTAGGTCGGATTTGCCTATACCTTCAAGTAGGATGGAGGTAGTTCCTAAGCTTAGAAGATTACCTGCTTTAAAGGAATTTTCGATTAGGGACAAAATTCCTGTATATTTAGAATCGTTACCCGGTGGTCAGTTAATAATGACCAAAGTGGATGATGTTTTAAAATGGTCAAGGGCGGGATCTTTGTGGTATCTTTTATTTGGTTTAGCCTGTTGTGCTATTGAAATGATGGCTACTGGAGCTTCAAGGTTTGATTTTGAAAGATTAGGTATGCCTTTTAGGGCTTCTCCAAGGCAAGCTGATTTAATGATATTGGCAGGGACGATTACCTGGAAAATGGCACCCAGGGTCAGAGTATTGTATGAGCAAATGCCGCATCCTAAGTATGTTATAGCAATGGGTACTTGCACAATAAGGGGAGGACCGTATGTTTATCAGTGTTATTCTGTGCTGCCAGGAGCGGATGTGATAGTTCCTGTTGATGTTTATGTTCCTGGTTGTCCACCAAGACCAGAAGCTTTGCTTCATGGCTGTATGGTCTTACAAGAGAAGATAAGAGCAGGAAATTCACCTAAATAAAAATTTCATTCTTTCATTATTTCTATTATCTTTTTTCGAGAATTTGCTCCTGCTATTATCTTTATGTTTTTTTTTGGGATTTTAAAGTAATCTGATAAAATTTCTATCAATTCTTTATTTGCTTGGTTGTCAATTGGTTGAGATTTTAGTTCGATAATAAAATTATTGCCATCCCTTTTTATGCTTTGTTTTTTTCTGTTAGGTTTTACTATTATTGTGATTTTCATTTGTTTTTATTCCAACTCTATTAAATAGGTATGCAACTAAAAGAAGAGACAATCCCATTATAAAACTAAGAATTGCTTTGAAAATGGATGGTATATCATAGAAAATCACAGTAAATGCATTAATTATAGCAAGTAAAGATATAGCAAAACCTGCTTGTCTCCATATTTTTGAATTAACTTTTATTCCAATGTATATAGCAAAAAATGAATAGATGATCCATATTGTTGATATCACGAGAGTGTAATATATTTTCCAGTTTGGTAAATTAGAATTATAGAATATGTGTAAAATTTCTTGGCTGAAGCCTATTAAAACAAATAGATTAATAAAAATAATCATTGTATCTCCCAATATTTTGTAATCTATTGCCATCTCTTCACTTTTACTTAACATTGTGTTTGATCGATGATATAAAAATAAAGACGCGGCTATAAGAAAGATAAAACTAATAAACCTTATATTAAAAAATGGATACCATTCTTTTGTGTATTTTAGGTAAAATTCTTCATTAATAGTTGGTATAATTTGTACAATAAGAAGACTAATAACTATAAATAACAGGCTGATAAAAAACGAAATTCCTGCAGACCTTATAAATATGTCATCTATTTGTTTGTTGTATTTTAAGTAATCGTATAATAAAATTGACGCAACCCCAAGTATAGCAAATATTATTGAAATCGAATGTAATATTGCAAACCATGTTTGTTGATCATGTGGAATCTGAAAGATATTTAGAATAAATGAATAGATGACGGATATAATCAAACCAATTAACCATATTCTAAGATCTCCAATTTTTGTCGATGCAAATATCCTTTTGAATAAAATAATACCGTTGATAAAAATTAATAATAGAAAAATTAATAATGAAAAGCTTTTTCCCATAATGTCACTTAATAAAACTATAGAAGTTAAGATTGAAGGGAAAAACCATAAAGAAAAAGAGTAAAATAGATATTCCTGCTCCTTTATAATTTTACTTGTAACTAAAAATGTTAAAATAAATGGAAGTGAAAAAATAATAGGTAATACAATAAAATAAATACATGAAAGGATGATAATGAAAGTAATATCAGAAAGGAGGTAATCTATTTTTTCAATTGCTTCGAACAATTTTTTTATAAAAGGTATATATTTAGCCCAAATTGTCAATAAACTTCCTACAAAAAATTCCACAAGAAAAAATGACTTACTAAGCTCAACATAATCTATGCTTTTAACTCTTTCATAATTAAAAGTAATTAAGCAAAAAACTGCAAGAATGATAAAAAATGAGAGTAAAATATTTCCGAAATTCAAACTGCCTATGTTAAAAATGAAATAAAATATAAACACAAAAAATGAAATAATTATGTGAGAAAGTGAGTAATAAAAGAAGTTACCTTTTTTATCTTTTATCAATGAAAATATTATTGCAGTAATTAAAAAATATAGAATCCACAAGTAATCAAAGTTTGAAATTAATAAGAAAGATAAACCTGTTAAAAAGCCAGTATTTAAACTTAATACTGTCGCTAAATTTTCCAAATTCTCCCCAATGCTTCTCGATAAAAAATAAATACCAATGTTAGTAAAAAAGAAAAACATAGTATATAATCCTGAATATAAAAATGCGAAATTTTCAACATAATTGTTAATAATTAGTTGTCCGATTATGTAGAAAATAAAATTGATAATAAAAAGATAATCTTGATCTAAACGAATTATATCTTGTTTTTTTATTATCGAATAAATTAATATACTTGCTGAAAAAATGACATAGTTTATTAAGGTATAGGTAAGTAATATTGGTAAAGAGATTTGGTCTTGAAGAAAATTATTAAAAATCTTGTAAAAAGTAAAGGAAAATGAGATGATGAAAACAAAAAAATTGATGTACCCAATCGTTGAAAATCTCTTGTATGTTGATGTAAAAACTACACTTAAGTTTAGCAAAGTTATGTATAGAAGTGAAAAATTCGGATTAACTCCAAAAAAGAATATGGGAAAATATCCACCTAAGATTGTAATGAAAGACAAAAATACAGAACTGAACTTTATAGTAAAAATAATTAAAGCAAATAAAATTATTGCCTGAAAAACAAAAGCCAATGATAAGTCGATAGTTTTGAAAAATACTGCAACAAAATTGGTTGTAAGTAGTATAGAAAAACCAATTGAAGTTACTGCTTCGTAGAATATTTTTTGGGTTTTTGATTTGATTAGTCCTCCTGTTGTAATAAATCCTATTCCTATTATTGCACTAAGCAGAAATCTTAAGGGTAGTGATATAGCATTCCATATTTCTTTCAAAAAATAACCTGCAGATAGAATAACAAAGAAAACTGCAAGAATTAAAAATAGCCTTCCCCCTACTATTTCCTCCCAATTTTTCACTTTTCCACCCCCTCTTATTTAAAAATTTAAAAAATTTAGATTAAAAATTTAAAAATTAGTGTGTGACATTATGGTTCCTGCGATTACAGCAGATGAAAAATTGGCCAAGTTTCCAATTATCAGTGCTCTAAGTCCAAGCTGTGCTATCGTTGGCCTTATTTTTGGTTCTAAAGCCCCGATCCCACCTATCTGTATTCCTATGGAGCTAAAATTTGCAAACCCCGCTAAAGCATAGCTTAAGATTATTTTAGATTGCATTGATAATACATCTGGATTTTCTGCTATCGTTTTAGCAAAATTACTATAAGCAACAAACTCATTTATTACTATTTTCTGGCTTATAAAGTTTGCTGCTAAAAAAGCTTCGTGCTTAGGAATACCTAATAGATAAGCTATAGGGTAAGTTATAAACGAAAGTATATCTTGAAAGGTAAATGGCTTAAGAATAAAACTAAAGGAAAGTAGGTTAATAGATTTAATTGGTGAAATAGTAAACAACCAACTTGTTATATTGAATACTAAATCATTTAGGAGTGCGATTAAACTAATGAAAGCTAATAACATTGCGCCTACGTTGAATGCTAAAAACATCCCATCTCTTGCTCCTAAGGTTATGGCTTCAAATAGGTTTGTTCCTGGTTTTTCTAATTTTATTTTTATATCTCCTCTTGTTACAGGGTCTCCTGTTTCTGGTATCAGGGTTTTAGACATATAAACGGATGCTGTAACTGAAAGGATTATAGCTGTTAGTAAGTGTCCTGCTATTGTGGGTATGTAGGGACTAATCATAGCAACATAGGCTGCCATGACTCCTCCAGCCATAGTTGCCATTCCTGCTGACATAACTGTGAAAATCTCGGATCGAGTAAGCAATGCAAGAAATGGTTTTATTATCAATGGTGCTTCAGTTTGACCAACGAATAACTTTGCTGATGCAACGACGGATTCTGCCCCGGATGTCCCTAAAACTCTCATCATTATCCAAGCATATGCTTTTATTATTAACTCCATTAAACCAATGTAATAAAAGAAATAAATTAAAGCACCAAAGAATACTATCGTAGGTAGAATGATGAATGTAAAATTAATTAGTGGATTTTCTAAATTTCCTGTAACGAAACTTGCAAACAGGAAATTAATTCCTTTTTTAGCATATTCCATAAGTGCTAAAAATACATCATTTGCTGCTTTAAAAATTCCTACAAAATCTTGAGTTAATAACAATAGCAAAGCAAGGATTAGTTGGAATAAGAAACCAACGATTAATGTTTTATAATTTATTGCTTTTACATTTTCACTAAGGAAAAATAATGTTGTAAAAATAAAGGTTAACCCGATTATTCCTCTGATGATTTTGTTTGTTTCAAATATATTTGCTAAAAGAAACAGGATTGATAAGATAGCAAAATATGATAATATTTTTATCCCCATTTGTACAATTTTGTTTTGTAAGAATGAATTTCCAGTTTCTAATTTTTTTTCTTGTTCTTTATCATTTTCATTCATATTGTTTTTCCCCTTTGAAGTAGTATATGAAATATTTCTTTGATAATTTTTCTTTTCCCTTCTTAAAAAATTTAATTTTTTATTTTAAAATAAAAAATTTATTTTTTATTTTTACAATTTTTTTACATTTGTGGTGTGTTTTTATTTTGAAAAATTTTAATAAATAGAATGTTAGTACCAAAAGAAATTGTTGAAAGTAGTAGCAAGAAATATTGTTTATCAGGTAGAGGAAGTAAATGAAAAAGAATGTATTGATAACTGGTTCTTGTGGGTTTATCGGGTATTTTGTTTGTTTAGAATTTCTTAAGAATAATTACAGAGTTTTTGGAGTTGATAATCTTAATGATTATTATTCCAAATTAATGAAAAACCATAGATTAACATTATTATCTCAAAATAAAGGTTATACTCACCTGTATTTTGATTTATCAGTAAAAAAAGATGTCAAATTTCTTTTTGATAGATTAAAAAATGAGGAAATAGAATATGTTGTTCATTTGGCTGCCTATCCCGGTGTTCAGTATAGTTTAAAAAATCCTCAGAAATATATTAAAAACAATATAGTAGCAACTCAAAATCTGTTTGATTTTATTAATAAACACCCTTATTTTAAAAAAAATATTATTTTAGCTTCTACTTCTTCGGTTTATACAGGTAATCCTTTACCTTTTAATGAAGATCTTTGTATAAAAGAATTTAGATCACCTTATGCTTATACCAAATTTGCATCTGAAAATATTGCAAGATTTTTCTACTCAGTTTATGATTTTAATGTTGTTGTATTAAGATACTTTACTGTTTATGGACCTCTTAATCGCCCTGATATGGCAGTTTATAAGTTTTTTGAATCAATTTTGAAAGGTAAAACTATTTATGTAAGAGGGAAGGATATTGAAAGAGATTTTACATATGTTGAAGATGCTGCAAAAGCTACTTTCCAAGCAACAAAATTGTTTACATTAAATCAAAAGGTTTTTGAGATTATAAATATTGGTAGTGACAACCCTATAAAAGTTCTGGATTTGATTAAGGTTATGTTTGAGGTTGCGAAGAAGGAAACTAAGGTTGTGGTAGGGGAGTATGCAAGTTTTGAACCCGTCTCTACTTGGGCAAATATTGAAAAGGCAAGAAAGTTACTTAACTTCTCTCCTTCGATTGATCTGTATCAAAATTTACTAAAAACTTTTCGATCCCTTGAACATTATTGGAATGAAATTGAAGGAAGTTTATTGAGAATACATTAATAAATCATTAATTTTTATTTGTAAATCTTGGATTTTTATTCTGTTTATTACTTTTTTCTATTGCTAATACAACAGAGCCTTTAATTAGTATTCCAGAAAAATATGAGGATAATTTCGATGCTTATAAAGATTATAATACTTTGTTTTTTTAGGATTGCAATGAAAATGTGGTTTAGATATACTATGATGCTTTATCGGGGAGGATTGTTAATTTATTAAGTAAATAGTATGAACAGGTTAGTGGTTTTGCTTTAAAAACATAGATGGAGCTGCCTATAGAGCTATCCAATTAATCACAAATAAAGAAATGAGAGAAAGAATGGGAGATTTGGTAAGAGAATACGTCAAAAATAGATTCCTCATAACAAGACACCTAAAAGATTATCTCGTGCTTCTTAATAGATTTTATGATTAAAACAAAAGATAAAAAAAGGATAATTATCTTTCTATACAAGTTTATCATAAATCTTCCTTAATATTTTACTTGTTATTCCTTTTTTATCTATCCATCCTATTGAAGGGTATATTACGAAAGAAAAGATTCTAACTAGGAGTTTAAGGTGTTTTTCCTTGCCCTTTTCTGTACTGCTTTTTACCTTTATCACCTCTTCCAAGTTTTTATCATTTATTTTTTCTATACCTTCTTCTTTGAGTTTTTTTATAAGCATCTGTTTTTTTTCTTCTGTATTTACGTTTATTTGTAAAAGATATTTTAGTGGCACAAAGTGAGGGATAAGAACTTCTCCTATGAATAATTCATTTAATTATTCGGGTTTTAGGCGGATATTATTATTAGTGGTGTCTCCCCAAGCATCTACTTGGTGTATAATACTATTTGGTATTTCTATAGGTTCAATACTAAAAACAAGATCTCCTATGTCTTTTTCGTTGGATAGCCTGAAGAATACATAGTTACTTCCTCCACCGTATTCATCAAATGATCCTATTCCATTACTATTTATTCCTGTTTCTTTTCGTAGTTCTTTTGATATTAATCCTCCAGATTTGATAATATTTTTGATTATTTCTATTTTTTCAAAAGTATTCTTATTTCCTAATAAGAAATGGTTTAGAAATAATTTTGTTTTATTTTCTTCAATATATTTGTTTTTATTTTTATCCAATGGTAATAGTTTTATATTGTATTTTAGCAATGTGCTTTGTAGAGTTTGAAAATTTTTTTGGGAATCTCCGATTATTTCAATAATTCCCTGTTGAGGTAAGGGTTTTGGATTTTGTTCGAAATACTTTGTTTCTATTTTTTTCATCTTTTCTCCTATAAATTCTTGTATAGATTGTTTTAGTTTTTCATTTATTGGTAGAACAAGTAGGGTACCTCTTACTGTTTTCCAGAATACGACATGAACCTTTGGGGGTGTGTATTTGTATCCTTCTATAAATGGAGTAAAATGTAATTCTGTTTTGTTAAAAAGTTCAAGCAGAATATTTTTTATTTTTTCCGTTTCCTTTAGATAATCCTTATTTATTCTAATTATTATTTTATCGTTAGTTGAATTAATATCGTCAATAATTTTAATATCTTTGAATATATTACTATCTGTCGTATAAATGTTTATTTTTTGATTATTGATTTTTATTTCCATTTTGTTTTATTTCCTTATAATCATTGGGAATAGAAAAGAAATCTTCTGGTTCTTCAATTATTTTTATTGTTTCTAATTTTTGTTTATATTTTCCATATTCTGAAGATATTTCTATTATTATATATCCCTCTTGTATTTTTTGATTGATTTCTTGTAAGAAAGGCACTTTTTGAAATAAATCGAAAATTTTATAGGAATTGGAATTGGTTATAGTATTATAACTTTTTAAATCTTCTTCGCTAAATATTTGGTTTTTGTGTGCTATTGTTATATCCATAAAGTTGGTTTGTTGGAATGAAATTTTGTAATGTGTCGCATTAATATTTTTTTGATTTACTTGGGTTTGAGTTGATGTTTTACTTATTTGTAGATTTTTTAATACTTCAGATATTGTTGGATCTGATAGAATTTGATTTGTGTTATTTATCAGGTCATTTATATCTTGTTCTTTTTTTGTGTAGGATTTATTTTTGTGGTCGATTAAAATTGTTAGGATTTTGGGGTAGTTATTGAAAAACATCAGGTTTGTGTATGTAATTTGGTTTTTATCTAAAACATCTATTCGGGTGGAATTTATGGATGAGTAGAGGTTATAGGATTTTTCATCAGTTTGATTTCCGTATACCTCTTCCGAAATTTTGATATTTTGGTAAAGAATCTTTTGAGCAAAGATTGTATATAGAATAAAGTATATTACTAACGTTAAGGCTATTATTTTTTTCATTTTTTCCTCCTTTACAATTTTTATTCCTTTATATTATATTTAATCATTTTTTTTATTTTCATTCTTTAGAAAGAAAATTTTAACATTTTTTTTACAAATTCAAAAGAATTTATTGAGAAATAAAAAAAATTATTAATAAATGAAAGGTTTTGTATTTGCTAATTTTATTTTTATTTTACTTTTATTTTCATTTGTTTTTGCTGATAAAAGATTGGAATATATTTTTTATTATGATTACTTTAAACCAAAGGAAAGCTATGGAAATTATAAAACATATGCAATTAGATATTTTGACAGAATAAGTAAAAAGCAAACTAATTTCTTTGAATTATATTTTCATAATCCTCCTAATAATAAAGAAGGTAATGTTTTTGTTACAGGAGTGTATAAAGATTGGAGTGAAAGGTTGTTTTCGTATTCATCTATTTCATTTGGAACTAAGGCAGATTATCTACCAAAATTTAGAATAGACCATGAATTTTTCTATAAAACAGGGAAAAGTAAAGAATTATTGCTTAGTATTGGAGCGTATTATATTCGATATTATAATAAATACCAAGACTTTACATTTTCATATGGGATTGTTTATTATTCTAATGGCTGGAATTTTACTTATAAAAAATTAGAAAGTAATATAAATCCAGGCTCAACCAGATCATACACGGATATATATAGTTTGGGATTGGGGTTTGAAAAAAAATACTGGCTCTACTTAACTTATAATTATGGTAATCAATCTTATATAAGTAATTTTTATTCAATCCCTTTTAGGTTTGATTCTAAATTTAGCTTCTACCAACTAAATTACAGAACATGGATTAAGGATAACAAAGGAATTATTATAGAATACAATAAATTAAATTTAAAAAATAGTTACTATAAGAATGGATTTATGGTAGGAGTATTTTATGAATTTTGAAAAAGAATTTGAATTAATGAAAAAAAATTTAATGAAATATATTTATTATCATCGCTTTGGTAGGAGACTCCACATTAATTTATTTTTTTCAATTTTAAATTTTTTTATTATTTTAATTCTTGCTTTTTTCCTTGCCTTTTATAAATATGATGAAATCAATCATTTTTTTATTAGTTTTTTATCTAAATATTTTGATGAATATGTTATTGAAAATTTATTCATAAATTTTGGATTTTATACTATAAATTTGCATTATTTGATAATACTTGGTAGATTTCCAAATAATTTCGAAATTTTAGTTTCACTTCTTTTTATTAGTATTTTGGGATTGCTATTATTTATTTATAGGAGAAAGATATTAGCATTTTTTATGTGGTATGTTTTCTTTTCTATTCCGTTTATCGTTTCTGTTTTTTATTTTACTTTTTTTAAAAATTATTTTCCTTATACTGTTAGGGAATTTTCAATTCTTTATACTTTATTGCAATATGGTATAACTGTCTTTTTTGTATTTATCATTGCTGTTTCCATATCAGTTATAAGCTTTAGTTTTTGGACTACATTTACTAACATTATTTTTACATTTTTGCTAATTTTTTATATCTTCTTATTTGGATATTTAAGGTATTTTGTTTTTTTGCTTGTATTAAATAAGATGTCATATTTGTATATGGCTAACTTATTTTTTACATTTGGGCCATCACTTGATTTTTTATATTTTACTTCCTTTTATACTTTGTATATTTCTTTACTAATGAAAAATATTATGAGAAATTCGATGTTATGGAAATTTGTTAGTTAAAAAATGACAGAAATATTAAAATTATTTTTAAAAATATATTTGCTTATTTTAATGATTATTCTTACACTATATGCAATAAGGCATTATGTATTTAGTTTTAACAGGTTATTCGGTAAGCAAAGAATGTATTATCAAGACATTATTGATTCAGATTTGCCCTTTATAAGTGTTTTAATACCAATGCATAACGAGGAAAAAGTTCTTCATACTATTCTTAATTCTCTTATAAATACTGATTACCCTAAAGATAAATTAGAAATAATCCCTGTTAATGATCATTCAACGGATAAGACTAAAGAAATATTGGATAATTATGCTTCCAAATACAGTTTTATAAAGCCATTTCATAGATATAGTGGTGATAGAGGAAAACAGAATGCATTGAATGATGCTGTTGAAGTAGCAAAGGGAGAAATAATAGTAGTTTATGACGCTGACTATATTGTTCCAAAAGGACAATTGAAAGATATGATAAAATTTTTTATAGATCCTGAGGTTGCTGCCGTTATGGGTAGGGTAGTGCCTGTTAATTTTGAATCTAATTTTTTGACGATGATGCTTGACTTAGAAAGATCTGCTGGATATCAGGTTGATCAACAAGCGAGATACAAGCTTGATCTTATTCCTCAGTATGGTGGAACTGTTGGAGCTTTTAGAAAAGACGTATTTATAAATTTAGGAAAATTTGACCCCAAAGTATTGGCAGAAGACACAGAACTTACTTTTAAGATATTCCTTAATGGATACAAAGTTGCTTATGCAAACAGATTAGAATGTTATGAAGAAGCACCAGAGGATTGGTACATAAGAGCAAAACAAGTAAGAAGATGGTCAAGAGGACATAATCAGGTTTTATTCAAATACTTTATTCCTTTAATTCTTTCTGACAAATTGAGATTAATCCAAAAAATAGACGGTCTGTTTTTACTTTTTGTTTATGCTGTTCCTTTTTTTACTCTTTTAGGTTTTTTTGCATCTTTGATTTTGTTTTTTCTTGGTGATATGACGATTTCTTCTTATTACTTGTTTTTATTAGCGGTTTTTGCTTATAATTCATATGGTAATTTTGCTCCGTTTTTCCAAATTGTTACTGCTGCAATTTTAGATGGAAGAGTATACTCAGTTAGAATTATACCTTTATTTTTCTTTTCTTTTGTTTTTAATTTGTTTTATACTTCTTTGGGATTTGTTGATGCTGTTATTGATATCATTTTAAAAAGAAAACCAGTTTGGCATAAAACATTAAGGTTTAGGAAAGATAAGGATGTAAAAGCAGATGATAATAACAAATAATCCATTTTTGTTTATTTTTCAATATATTTTTGATAATTTGCATCTTGCTTTGTGGCAGATTGTTTTAATTTTTGCTATTATTTTTGCTATTCCATTAATTTTTCCTCTTTATGAATTATGGAGAAAAAAAGAAGGAAAACTTAATGTAGATCTATTATATTCACGGTCTCCTGATTATTGGGGAAAATCTTATCTCAATCTTTTGCTATGTACCCTTTCTAATAATTTAAATAATATAAAATCTTTTGATGACATAAAAAATATCGAAGCTGATGTCTTATTGGAATTAAATTTTTGTTTTGACAAAGGTAAAGATAAATTTTTTATCACTAAAGATTTTGTAAAAAACATAGAAAAAATAACCAATGCCAAGAAAATAAATTTTATTGTCTTAAATACTAACAACTCGGTATTGGATAAATCTTTTGTTTTTGATAAAGAAGTAATTATATTCGGTGATTTGATCTTAAATTCTGAGTGTATTTTCAATAGCTTAATAGTTTTGGGAGACCTTTATATCAATTCGAAAACAAGGGTTTTAAAATTTTTACATGTTGAGGGTAAAGTATTTATTAATAATGAAATTAATATAGGAAATATTTTCTATGCTTCGGATTCAATTAGTGTTCTTGCTCCTGTTGCCTACAAGAGAATTTTCTCTCCAAGAATTATATCAAAAGAAGATATAGATGAGCATAAATATTTAAATGTGGAAGAAAACAAAAGAATAGAAATATCAGGTAATATGAAAGTTGAAGGTAAATTAAATATAGAATCAAAAGAGAAATATGTTATAATTGATGGTAATTTGATTTGTAATAGTGATCTTAAATTAGCAGGCAATGTTTGGGCTAAGAATAATGTTTTTTCTCAAGAAAATATATTTTTGTCAGATGGTGTAATTGTTGGGGTGTCTAATAAAATAAAATCAGTGGTTGCAAGAAAAAAAGTTGTAATTAACGGAAAAGTTAAAATATATGGTTATGTCCATTCTGAACAAGAATCAATTATCAATCCTTAATTTGTCTGTAAATAGCAATATTATTAAAATTATTAAATACTCTGTATTTTTTGTTTTTTTTGCTGTTTTAACTTTATTTCTTTTTTTGATCAATAAAAATAGTAATTACTATTTGGAAAAGCAATACTATCCAATTATAATTATATACAATCCAGATTTTTATGAGCTTTACAAGCATAATTTACTTGCTTTTCAATATTCGTTAAAAGAAGAAGGAGTTAACTTTAAGACAGTAGATTCTTATTCTTTCTTGTCTAATTACAAACTATACCTGGATGATCCTTATATAAAAGGTCTCATTTTCCCTGATAAAATAAATCAGTTTTTACCATACGATTATTATTTTATTGTAAAGAGATTTTTGGAATCTGGTGTAAATGTATTTCTTAGTTATGATGTTGGAGTTAAAGATAGATATGATAACTACCTAAAAGAATGTATATTTTCAGATTTTTTAGGTTTAAATTACATAACATATGAAAAAGAGAAAGAGAATAGTTATTTGGTTGATCAGGTTAAAGTTTTGGATTCAAAATTTTTAGGATTTCCTACTTTTAGGCTTGATAATGATTTAATTGTTGGTTATAAGTATCCTAAAAAATTATATTATGTTGCTAATGTGGAAAAATTGGATGAAAAAGGATTGGTGGTATTGGCTAAAACTGAAAACTATAATTTACCTTTCATAGCATATAAAAAATATAGTAATGGGATTTTATACTATGTTAATACTCCTGTAGGTTATCTAAAAGCTAATTCTGATGATTTAATTTTAAGAGTTAATTTAAGAACTTTTCTTTATAGGATTTGCAAGGTTAGTTCTGTATTAAATATTACCAATTGTAAACCTTGTATTATAATAAACTATCATTTGGATTCAAGTATTGATTGGAAATCTATTGAATTTTTGTATAGTAATGGGTATTTTACTAAAAATGTAAAAAATTCGTTTCATGTAACTGCTGGAGACTTTAGGGATAGGGAGGGGGATGGATTAGGATTTGATGCTTGTGGGAAAGGGAAAAAATATGTTGAGATTATTAAAAATTATGGAGAAATAGGCTCTCATGGAGGATGGGCTCATAACTACTTTTCTTATACTATCCTTTATGATTCAGAAAAAGTTGATTTGCACAATTTTATAAAGAATTACATTAAAAAAAATAACGAATGTTTGGAAAGTATAGTTAAATATAAAATAAAAGAATATTCAGCTCCTAATGGTGTTTATCCTCAACCTATTAGTACTAAAATTTTGGAAGAATTGGAAATGAATTCATATTATTATGTTGGTGATTTAGGTAGCCAGCCTAATCTAACTTTCTATAACAATCAAGTAGTTTCTAATAAAGTTTTGGCTTTTCCTGTTATTCCTTATAAAACTATTGTCTCATTGGGGGAAATGAAAAAAAGAAATATTCCAGAGGAAGAAGTAGAAAGTTTTTTAAAATCAATTATTGATTATGTTATAAAAAATGAAACTATTCGTTTGTATTATACTCATCCTTATGATGTTCTGGAATATCCCAATGCCTATAAAGAGTTCTTAAATTATTTAGAATTAGAGATAAAGCAGGGAAAGATTCAAACACTAACAATGGATGAGTACGCAAAATTTTTCTTTAGATTTTTAAAAACTGAATTTGATATAAAACAACAACAAAATTCTATTTTTGTTTCATTGTACAATAATGATAGTTTGGAAGGAATAAGTTTTAGAATTAGTAAAGAGGAATTTGGAAGGCTAAAGATAAACCAAAGATATCTTGAGTCCAAAGGAGTATTTTTTGTAAAAGAAAACGATGATTATTACTATTTTATGATAAATTCAAAGAGGAATTTTGTTTTAATTATATTACCAAAGATTTAAGAAATCAAATATTTAACAAAAATATCTTATTATATTAAAATGTTTTAGATTTGTTTTTGTTAGGGAGTAATAGAATTTTTGTATAAAATAAGAACTTTCTTTTATGTAGCTTTGTTGTGAAAAAGTATAAAAAAGATAAAGATTTTATTTAATATTAGAGCAAATATTAAAAAAATGTTCTAAATAAAATTTATAAAATATTTTTAAAAAACTTTATAAAAATATTTATAAAAAAAATTTTATAAAAAGAAGGAAGGAATTTTTGATAAAAATGTATAAATATAAAATAGGAGGTGATAAAAATGCCAAAAGCAGTAGGAATAGATTTGGGAACCACTAACTCAGTTATAGCTTATAAAGATGCTTCTGGAAATGTTGTTGTTATACCCAATGCCGAAGGATCAAGGTTAACACCATCAGTCGTTTCCTTCAAAGATAATGAAATAATCGTTGGAGAGCATGCAAAAAGAAGAGCAATCCTAAATCCTGAAAACACTGTAATATCAATTAAAAGAAAAATGGGGTCTGATTATAAGGTAAGAATTGAAGGAAAAGAGTATACACCCGAACAAATATCTGCTTTTATTCTACAAAAACTAAAAAGAGACGCAGAAGCATATTTAGGAGAACCAATCCAAGACGCTGTTATTACCGTACCTGCATATTTTAATAACCCCCAAAGAGAAGCAACAAAAAACGCAGGAATTATAGCAGGATTTAATGTTTTAAGAATAATTAACGAACCTACAGCAGCAGCACTGGCTTATGGGTTAGATAAACAAGATCAAGTACTAACAGTTTTAGTGTTTGACTTAGGAGGAGGAACATTTGACGTATCAGTCTTAGAAATAGGACAAGGAGTTTTCCAAGTTAAAGCAACTGCAGGAGACAACCACTTGGGTGGAGATGACTGGGACCAAAAAATTATTGACTGGATACTTGAAGAATTCCAAAAAGAACACGGAATAAATTTGAGAAATGAAAAAGCTTCAATGCAAAGAATTAGAGAAGCAGCAGAAAATGCTAAAAAAGAACTATCTATTAAATTAGAAACTGAAATAAACTTACCATACATATATGCCGATGAAAAAGGTCCAAAACATATTCAACTTAAATTAACAAGAGCAAGATTTGAAGAAATGTCTAAGGATCTTATGAAAAGGTTAGAAGAACCATGCAGAAGAGTCTTGGATGACCTTAAAATAACTCCAGACAAAATAGATAGAGTTTTACTTGTTGGTGGATCTACTAGAATGCCCATGGTTCAAGATTTTGTCAGAAAATTCTTTGGAAAAGAGCCTGCAAAAGATATAAATCCTGATGAAGCTGTCGCTATTGGTGCAGCAATCCAAGCATCAATCATTAAAGGAGAAACCAAAGATATCGTCTTAGTTGATATTACTCCTCTTTCCTTAGGTGTTGAAGTTATGGGTGGAATGACTCACGTATTGATACCAAGAAATACACCAATACCAACACAAAAATCTGAAATATTCACAACTGCAGCAGATTTCCAAACTAATGTTGAAGTACACGTCGTGCAAGGTGAAAGAGCAATGGCTAAAGATAATATATCATTAGGTAGATTTATACTTTCTGATATACCTCCTGCACCAAGGGGAATACCACAAATTGAAGTAACCTTCGAAATAGATGCAAATGGAATATTAAACGTAACTGCTAAAGATAAATCCACTGGTAAATCACAAAAGATAACAATAACCGGAGCTACAAAACTATCAAAAGAAGATATAGACAGAATGATCAAAGATGCACAGCAGTATGCGGAACAAGATAGAAAATATAGAGAATTAGTTGAAGCAAGAAATAGATTGGATCATATCATTTACTTGTCAGAAAAAGCTCTAAAAGAATATCAGAATGCGGATCCAAATTTAAAATCAGAACTAGAAAAAGAAATACAAGAAGCCAAAAACATAATGAATTCTGAAGATATAAGTTTAATAAATAGACAAGTTGATAGGTTACAAATGGCATTGTCTAAATTCTCTTCGAGTGCTTACGCTGCTACTGGTGCAGCAGCCGGTGCAACAGCAAGCTCAACTGAAGGACAATCTACATCTGAAAATACTCAACAAAACTATAAAATAGAAGATTAATGAAAATAGAAGGGGGGCTTTTAGCCCCCCTTCTTGTAAAAATTTCCCAAAAACCTAATTTTTTTCTATGGGAAAATACCCAACTGACTGTATGAAACACTTATTTTTTCTAAAGCTAAAACAAATGCCGCAGTTTTCAAATCTATGTTTTTCTCTTCAGCTTTCTGAATTATGTTATTAAAACCACTAACCATACTTTCATAAAGCCCTGATCTCACTATATCTTCTTCTGAAAAACCGTTTAGGATATTTTTGTATTCAATTTTTTTGCCTGTTATTTTCTCGATTTCTTTTATAAGGTTAATATTATTTTGTTCTCTTAATCTCTTTTCTAATCTCCCAAATCTAACATGAGAGAGATTTTTTAAGTATTCAAAATAGGATACTGTTACTCCTCCTGAGTTAAAGAGAATATCTGGTATTATAAGTTTTTCATTTACTAATTTGTAGTGTGCTTTAAATGTAGTAGGACCATTTGCCGCTTCTGCTATTATCTTTGCTTTGATTTTTTCTATATTGTCCTCATTTATAACATTTTCTAAAGCGGCAGGTATTAGTACATCGACTTCTAAAAACAATGAATCATTGGGATTAGGAGAAGAATTCTTTGTAAATCCCAAAACTCCACCTTTTTCCTTGCTGTACTCATACAGTTTATCTACATCTATTCCATTTTCATCGAATACTGTTCCTGTTATATCTGATATAGCTACTATTTTTATTTTTTTATCAAATAAAAATTTAGCTAAGTAGTATCCTACATTACCAAATCCTTGGATTGATACGGTAATATCCTCTATATCTTTTTCTACGTTGAATTTCTTGAGAATATCTTTTCTTTCATTAAAAAGATATTCTATTACGTAGAACGCACCTAATCCTGTGGCGTATTTTCTTCCTCTAATTCCTCCTTGTTCTATTGGTTTTCCTGTTACGCATGCTAAGTAATCTACTTCTCTGTTAGATAAAGTAGCGTAGGTATCAAGTATCCAAGCCATTTCTCTTTCTCCGGACCCCATATCTGGTCCTGGTACGTCTATAGCTGGACCTATAAAATTTTTCCTATACAATTCAAAAGTATATCTTCTTATTATTTTTTCAAGTTCGTTTAATGAATATTTCTTGGGGTTTATTTTTATCCCACCCTTTGCTCCTCCAAATGGTATATCCATTATTGCACATTTATAACTCATCAAAGCGGATAGTGCCATCACTTCATCTAAATTAACATCTTCACTTATTCTAATTCCGCCTTTTGTGGGTAATTTATGAAAGCTATGTTGTGCTCTCCATCCATATATTGTTTCTATTTCCCCATTATCTCTTTTTATAGGAAAGGTTATACTTAAAACAGATTTGTACTGTTTTATTAAATCAAGTAATTTTTTGTCAGTTTTTACATAATTTGTTGCATAATCTATGAATGAATTAACTTCCTTAAAGAAGCTCACGGTTTTTCTCCTTTCCTTTTTGTTTCTATTTATTTTTAATTACGTTAAAAATTCTCCGCCGTCTACGAAAATAGTATTTCCGGTTATCCAATAAGAAGCAGGGTGAGAGAGTAACATTATAGCATTTGCTACATCTATTGGTGTTGTCAATCTTTTATGTGGATTATATTTTTTTGCTTTTTCTATCATATCTTCATGCCCTGGTATTTTCAGGATTGCTGGGGTTTCGGTAACGCCTGCACAAATTGCATTAGCTGTGATTTTATATGGAGCTAATTCTAAAGCCAATTGTCTTATATGTGCTTCCAATACTGCTTTAGCTGCGGATACTGGACCATAATTTTTCCAATTCCTACTTGAACCTATACTCGTCATTGCAAATATTCTTGCGTTTTCACAAAACATGTCATTATCAAATAATTTTTGAACCCAATAAACTAAGCTATTAGCCATTACATCGAGTGTCATTTCCAACTGTTCTTTATTAACCTTATCTTTCCCGATGTATGGTTTTAAAGATCCGAAAGCAAGGGAATGTAGAAGAACACGAACAGATTTGACTCCTATTTTTGATTTTAACTCACCAATAATTTCATCCATCTTTTGTAAATCCGCTGCATTTGTATTGTAAAAGATTGCTTCTTTTTTCATCTCAATAATTTTATTTTTTATATCCATTGCGTTTTGTAGAGTTGATTTTCTATCTAAATGTATTCCGACGATATTCATTCCTGCTTTTGCTAAAGCCAAAGCGGTTGCAGCACCAAATCCTGAAGATGCCCCTAATATTATGGCCCAACCATCCAGTTTTATTGGCTCAACCAATTCCATCAATTCATTTTTCTGGTTTAACATAAACAACCACCTCTCATTCTAAATATTCTTGGATATCTTTTTCTATTCTATTAAAAGCCTCTTGCCAGAATTCTTTTGTCCTTATGTCTAAACCTATACTTTTTAATATTCTTTCTGGCTTATCCTTTGCAGTGTTTTTTAGTATATCTCTGTAATCATTTGCAGTTATTTTTTTGTTTTCAAAGAGATTATACAATGATAGTCCTATTAACAGTCCACAAAGATAAGGATAGTTGTAGTAGTTGGAGGAATAGTAATGTGGCTTGTTTGCCCACATATATGGATGGTATGAGTTTATGCTATCAACATAAACTTCATATTGTGAATCAAGCATGATACTACATAGTTCAGAAGGACTTAATGTTCTTTCTTTCCTTATGTTTATTACTTTATCCTCAAATATAAAGCGTGACATTATATCGACTACTACTATGCTAACTGTATATAGGTATCCATCCAAAATTTGTGCTTTTGTATATTGATTTTTTGCTAATTTAATTGCGTTTTTTCTTGTTATAGTTTCTGCAAGTATGCTTGCTGTTTCTGCTAATATTAAGGGTGAATGTCGAAATAGGGGAGTATTTTCTGACATTACCCAATTGTGATAGGCATGTCCTAACTCATGAGCCAACGTTAAAACAGATTTAATGGAATTATCAAAATTTACTAATATCCTGGATTGTTTATCAAAAACATATATACAGAAGCCCCCATCTGCTTTTCCAATCCTTGGCTCTGCATCTATCCATCCATTTTCAAAAGCTTCTTTAGCCATCAAATACATATCGTCTGAAAATTCTGCAAAACTTTCTAAAATGAATTTCTGAGCTTTTTCAAAATCAAAGATTTCTGTTTCTTTTTCAAAGATTGGTGCAGATAAATCGAACCAATCTAATTTTTCTAATCCCAAAAACTTGGCTTTCTTGTGAAAATATTTTCTCACAATACTTAAATTCTCAAAAGTAGTGTTTATAACAACATCCAATATTTCCTTGTCTATTTGATTATAAAAAAGTGATTGTTCTAAAACACTGCTAAAATTTCTTTTCTTACTAATTACTATTGAATCCCATTTTACACTGTTCAAAATTCTTGAAAAAATGTATTCGTATTCTTTGAATATCTCTATTTCCTTTTTATATGCTTTTTCCCTTATTTCTCTATCTGAGTGGTTATAGTAGTTTCTTAGCTGACTTATTGAAATAATTTGGTTTTCAAAATCGACTTTAATGTTTGATATTAACTCGTTATAAAGTGATTTCCATTCTGAGTTTGATGATACTGAAAGTAAGCTATATAGCTCCTCTTCTTCATCTTTCATTCTATGTTTATTGTTTTCAATGGATAATTCGATAAAATATTTGTATTCAGGTATGTTGATGTTAGTTTGTGAGATTATTTTTTCTAACTTTAAATCGAGTAATTTTAGAGAAGATGATAAATTGTAGAGATATCCTTTTATTTTTTGTGCTTCTTCATTTTTACTTTCAACTGATAAAACGCAAATTATGAACGTCTGGATTTTTCTATTTTTCTCGATTATTTTTTCATATTCTTTAATCAAATCAACTATTTCTTCGTCCTTAATTTTATCGATTGTTAATGTATTTAATTTATTATGAAAACTTTCTATTGAATTTTTAAGAATCTCTATATCTTTTGACAATTCTGTTGAGTTTAGTGAGGGATAAATAGAATTGAGATTCCATCTTGTTTTGGTTTGCATTTATGTTAATCCTCCTCTTCCCTTTCTTTGTATTCTTTAGTGTACAAACTTATGATTTTTTCTCCCCATAAGACGAGAGCAGCAAATATCCAATTCGATAATCTTCTTAATTTTACTTGTTTTTCATATGTTTTTGCTAAGCCCCATGTTATTGCAGATGTCCATAATCCATTGGATAAGTGATATGATATAGATATTATGAAAAATCTGTATGTTATGTGCCCTATTATCGATAAGGGAGGTCTAAACCAAACATTTACTTTTTGAAAAGTCAAATCTCTTTTGGAAGGAATGTTTAATGGTTTTCTTATAAAATCAGGTATATATTCATTGAACCTAATAGTTACTAAGTGGAATATTAGAGTTTTTAGTATTATGTAAGCTGATAATCTTTGCATGATGTATCTATAATTTGTTTCACTTTTTATTCTTGTGTCAATCTTTCCTTTTCTTAGCAGAATTAATCCTATTATGATGTGTGTAGTTAATGGTATGTAGATGCCAACGATTTCTATTAGTGGAAAGAGTGGGTTTTTATGAATAGATTTTGATAGTTTATTTAATTTTTTTGGGTTGTATGCGAGTGTATTATTAATGAAGTGTGCTATTACGAATCCTCCTATGAAAATTGTTCCTGTTATTGAATGTATTCTTTTAAATACCACGTAGGGAATATCGTCTATTGTTTTTGTTAGTTTTGATAAATAAATTATTGTAGAATTTTTAAAATCATTAATTGCTTGTTTTATGCTTACTATTGCTTTTGTTGATATTTCTTTATCTTTCTTTTCTTTTGTTATTAATTTTTTGGAAGCAAATAAACCTACGATTAATCCTGCTCCAATGATTAAAAGCATTTTTATCCCCTTCTTTCTTGTTTTTTATTTCTGTTATTATATTTTTATAAAATCTTTATAAAAACCCTTCTAAAAAAAGTTGAATGGAGATACGTTATAGAGGATTAATTTTATTAAGCAGGTATTGGTAGAGGGGGATTATATCCTGTTACTGTATAATACATTTTATCCCAATGTGTTGATGTTGTAAAATCTGTTTTTGCGTATTCGTATGGTCTTGGGTTAAGTGGCATTTCCATAGATACTCCATGTGCATGAGGATATTCTTGATTATGATAATTCTGTATTACATATTCTTTTAATTTTTCCATTGTTTTGGAGGCTTTTTCTTTTATTTCTTGATTTACATTGGATTTTTGCAATGATTCTAAGAAGTGTCCTAAATCTCTGTATCCCATATAAAATTTTTGTGTGTTTATAAAGATTTGCCTTATTGTTGGGAAATATTCAGAGTATTTAAGTATGGTTAATGATAGTTCATCTATGCTTTTGGCTAATTCTTCTGATTTTGATAGATTGACAGCTAATAATGTTCTTATCGAAGGAAAATCTATAGATGATTTGACAATTTTTTTAGCTGGAGTTTCTGGTATATTTTCATCCTCGTAATTAACGTAGTTTTTTAGCTAATATCCAACCTCAAACATTCCTATTAAGTATGAGTCCCATCCTAAGATATCTATTTTTTTTGCCTTCTATTTCAGTTAATTTTTTTAAGCTTCTTTAATTTGTTTGAGTTTCATGTTTCTAATATAGGTATTATGTCGTCTATTGCACTTTGTCATCCTGTGTCATGATCTGATATTATTACCATAACATTTTTAGAGAGAATTTATTTATTATTTCTCCTATTTTTTAATCATAAAATCGAGGTCTGCCATATTTACATTTCCCAATTGGATATGTAAAATTTTTGTGAAAATTACCAAAGAAAACCGGAATCTTTATTTTCCTGTGCATGCATTAATTCTTCAGGATGTTCAGTTAATGTTATCGCCATATTTCTCGTTATATGGCCTTCTTCTACTAATTTTTTCAAACTCTTACCAAAGGTTATCATTCCATCATATTCTCCGTTTAGTATGTATTCGTATATTTTAGGTAGATCGTTATCTCTTATTAGTCCTCTAATTGTTGGTGTGGATACCATTATTTCCACTACTGGCATTAGGTTACCTGTTTTTATGCTTGTTATTAACTTTTGGCATATTATAGCTGTCATTGAATTCATTAAAGCTTCTCTAACTATATCTCTTTGTTCTTCTTTAAACATATCCATTATTCTATAGATAGTTTTTGTAGTAGTATCGGAGTGTATAGTAGTGATGACCATATGTCCAGTTTCTGCTGCGTTTATTGCTATCCATGCACTTTGAGAATCTCTTAGCTCACCTAAAAATATTATATCTGGGTCTTGCCTTAAAGCATCTCTCAAACCTCTTTCAAAAGAAGGTGTATCTATACCAACTTCCCTTTGGGTTATAAAGGATTTATTGTCTGTGAAAACATATTCTATAGGATCTTCAATTGTTACTATCCTTTTAGCTAAATTTTGGTTTATGTATTCTATGATTGCGGCTGCGGTGGTTGTTTTTCCACTACCAGCAACACCTGATATTATTATTAAACCTTTTTGTTTCTGAATTATTTTTTCAATTAATTCGGATGGTAAATTAAGCGAATCGAAATTTGATGGGGGTTCCAGAATTTTTCTCGCAGATATACCAATAGCTCCTTGGGTTTTAAAAACGTTTAATCTAAATCTTATGTTTCCTACACTTATTCCATAATCGAAAGACCCGTTTAATTCTAACTCTTTCAAATATTTAGGGTCAAAGTTTTCTTTTAAAATTTGAATCATATTTTCCATTGTTAATACTTCTTTACCAAAAAAAACAAGTTGTTTATTTATTCTATATGCTGGACGTAATCCAACTTTTAAGTGTAGATCTGTAGCATTAACATCTTTGTCATTCATTAATTCAAGTAATTTAATAAAATTATACATATTTAAACTCCTCCTATATAATTTCGTCGATGAAATCTGTAAGGCTACTTATCATATTATTTATTATTTTTCCTTGGTATATTTTTAACATTGTTTTAACTCTCTTAACACTTTCCATAATTTCGGTTTGTGGAATGATTTTAATAAATGTATCGACAAGAAATGGATCGAGTTTATTTTTTTCAGCGTCTTCCTTAAGTATATGTATTGCTTTGCTAAAGGAGAATCCTGGTCTATATGGTCTGTCTATTATAAGGGCGTCAAAAGTATCTGCTACTGCCAATATTCTGCTTTCTAAAGGTATGTCCTTTGCAGTATATCCATAGGGATATCCTTGACCGTTTAATCTTTCATGATGTAGTTCAGCAACATCAACAATTTCTTTTATAAATTCATAAACATCACTTAAAATATTTTTCAGTTCTTTAACATGTAATTTAATTTTTTCGAATTCATCTTGAGTTAATTTTCCCTTTTTTTGTAGAATTTCATCGGGTACTATTATTTTTCCTACATCATGAATCATTGCAGCTTTGTATATTCTGTCAACGTCTTTTAATCCTAAATTAAGTTGTTTAGCTATATTGTAGCTTATGAGTGCAACTCTTGATGAATGATCAAATGTATATCGATCTTTTTTTTCTAATAAATCGACGATTAGTGTTATAAAAGTCAAAACTTGCCCCGAAATGTGACTGTTGTCTTTTAATGATATAAGAAAGATAAAAAAAACAAGTAATAAGTAAATTTGGGAATCAATAAAAGTGTAAAAGAGGCAAATGAAAAAAATAAAATGTAAAATTAGTTCTAATATTATTGATAAATTGCTATTGTATAAATTTCTTTTTTTTGTTAATAAATTTCTTATATAGGGGTTTAAAGTTTCAAAATGAAGATTATTAATAAAATTTTGAAAAATCTTTTCTAATACTACCCAAAGAATAAAAAAAGCAATCGTAAAAATGAATATACCATTATTCTTAAGCAAAGGTAATTGTGCAAAAAGTAAGAATGTAGTAAAGAATGATAAAAAGAAAATAATGTATTCAGTAAAATATTTTTCTTGCTGCTGTTTTATTAATTCTTTCTGAATTGTGTGAATTTGCGGGAATTTATCTTTTATATCAAACATTTGTTTTTCCTCAATAGTTAAAATCTTAATGATAAAAACTATTATTATGCTTATGCTGGAGATTATTATAGTATATGCAATGCCATTTAGTAAAGTGTAGAACAATACCAGAAGTCTAAAAAAATCTATTTTGTAAGTTATGTTACGGTGAAAGTATAGATCTTTTCTCATTAAAAGTGCGATAACCAGAATTGCCGTATCAAAAAAATAGTTGATTGTAAAAGTATTGAGGCTAAGTAAAATCACGATATTAGCAAATAGAAAGAATAAAGCTGTTTGTATTTCACTGTTTAGTATGAGTTTTCTTATTTCACTCATGGAACTAATTTGTCAAGCTGATTGTATAATGATTCGATATCTTTATCATTAATAATAACTTTGTCTGCTTTTTTAACTTTTTCTAAAGGGTTTATTTGGTTTTCCATTATTTTTTTTACCAAATCCTCATTTATTTTGTCTCTTTTAATTATTCTTTTTATGCAAATATTTGTAGGTGCGAAAATCATCCAAACTTCATCGAACAAATATTCTAACTTTTTTTCATACAGTAAAGGGACAACAAAAAAAGCAAAGCTTTTATTGTATTTAGGATTCTGTTTAATTTTTTTTTGTGTTTTTATAATTTCATCAATAACTATTGGGTGAATAATAGACTCCAACTGTTCTTTTTTTTCTTTATTATTAAATATAATGTTTTTGATACACTTTTTTATTAATCTACCTTTTTTTACACATTCAGGTAATATTTGCTTTATTTTTTCTTTTGTTTTTTGGTATTTTGATGAATCATATATTTTAGACACTATTTCATCCGCGTCTAAAACGAAATACGATTTACTTTTCAGGTAGTTAGCTACTACACTTTTTCCACTTCCTATGTTTCCTGTTATCCCTATTAATTTGGTGTTATTCATTGATTTAATCTTATAACTTTATCTTCCAAGAATACTGGTATTTCTTCTATTATAGGGAAAAGTAAGTTACATTTGCTACATTTGTATCCACTTATTTCTTGACCTTTGATTTTTTTTAGTAATTCGTCTTCTGTTTCTTGGTTGAAAAGGTATTTTTCAATAAATTCAAGGTCTGATTTACAAAATGGGCAACACAAAATTTCAAGCAATTCTACATACTTTTTACTCATTTCTCCTCCCTCCATTTTATTCTACTTAATAAAAATTTCTACACATTTTTATAAATTCCCTACATAATGAAGGTATTTTTTGTTGTTTATAGAAAAATAAAAAAACAGAAAGGGGAAAAAGAGTATGGATGTAATTGTTGCAGGGTCAATAATAGGAGGTAATTTGTTAAATATCGAAGAAGTTATAAAAGTATCAGAAGAAAATGGAGTGGATTGGATACACTTAGACATTATGGATGGTAATTTTGTACCTAACATAACTTTTGGTTTGCAAATTGTTGAAAGTATTAGAAAAAAAACTTCATTACCTATTGATATACACTTAATGGTATTAAATCCTGAAAAATATAAGGAGTTTGCTAAATTTTGCGAGATGATTACTTTTCATATAGAGGTTACTCATTTTCCAATTAGAATTATAGAATTAATGAAATCTGTTAATAGTAAAGTAAAGGTTGGTATAGCTGTAAATCCTGCCACTAATATTGATTTTTTGGAAAATTTAGAAGGGTACATAGATAATGTTCTTGTTATGACAGTTGAGCCTGGTTTTGCAGGACAAAAATTTATCCCTAATACACTTAACAAAATAGAAAAAGTAAAAAAAATGACAGATTTATGGAAAAATAAAATTTTCATATCTGTTGATGGAGGAATTAATGAAGAAAATTATAAATTAGTTTTAGGAAGGGGGGCAAACTATATAGTATGTGCTTCATATTTATATAATGACTACTCCAAAATTAAAGAAAAAATCCAAAAAATCAAAAACAAAAATTAAATTTTTTCAAAAAGCGAAGGGGGATATTTATGCCAAGAAAAAAACAAAATGAAAACAAACCGGAAGAAAAAAGTAAATCTGAAACTAAGAAAACTAAGAAAAATACTGATAAGGAAAACCAAAAAACAAAAACTAATGGAAAACAAGATGAATACGAAATAGATGAAAGCTTGGAAAATGAAGAACAAAATATAGAATTAGAAGAAGAAGAGTTGAACATTGATAGTTTAACTGATCTTGAAGATTTAGAGGATTTAGAAGATGAATACAGTGAAATGGAAGATACTGATTTCTTTATTTCTGAGGATGACCTAATTATATGCCCGAGTTGTGGAGAAGTTATCGAAGTTGAAAGATTGAGGTTACTCGAGGAATGCCCAAGCTGCGGCCTGAGTATAACTGAATTTGAAGACTTCGAAAAATACCAATCTTTGTATCAAGAGAAAGAAGAAGATGAAGAATGGTGAATAGTATAAACATAAATACCTATGAAGGAGGTGACTAAAATGAAAAAAATACTCTTAACATCATTTATCCTTACAGTAATGCTAATTTTACTATTAAGTTGTTTTAAAGGAGGAGGAATTAACTTTAATTCATTTGTTAGTAATTCTGGGGGAAATGGTGGAGGAAGTGGAGGAAGCGGTAATCTACTCCAATCCTTCCCAAAAGTTTTTTATACAACTAATAATCAAAGTGAATACTTTAATTCTGTTTTCCCTACTTCTGACGGAGGAATATTACTAAGTGGTGCTTATTATGCAAGTAATGATGCTTTGTTTGTTAAAATATCTTCGACAGGACAAACTTTATGGAAAAAATTGGGAAGTATTGGTTACCAAGCATATTCTTTCATCCAAATGGATGATGGATACTATTATGGTTCTGGAGCTGCAATCGTTAATGGGAATCCAAAAAGTTTTATTTCAAAACTTGATCAAAATGGAAATACTGTAAATATTTTGTATTTTGAACCAGCAGGTAGTGTAACAATCCTTCCTCTTGATAGCGGGAAGATAATAATGAGTGTTAATAATACATTAGTTAAAGTATCATTAACTACTAATCTTGATTCTTCTAATTCTATAAAGTGGGATTATCAATTTAACGTAAACAATGGTTTCTTCCAATTTGCCAGTAATGTTTTACCTTTCAAAGATAATAATATAAATTATGTTTTTATTGCTTATTTTGCAGGTAGCACTATAGGTAGGGTTGATGCAACAAGTGATACCCCAGATACTGGCACATTTGCTATTTTTAAAGATATATACAATTTACCTTCTTTTTCTTATGATTTTGAATGTCTTTCTCCTGCAGTTTCTAATGATAGTGCGGATATATTAGGAGTTTTACAAAATTACAATGATAAAACAATTGCAATTATTAAGATGGATAAAAATTTAACAACTGTTGGTGGTAAATTATTCTCTTCAAACAGTTTATTTGATATTAAATTAATACCAACTCCGGATGGTAAATATTTACTTACCTTGAGTAGTGGTCACAATTCTTTGGTTGTTTTGCTTGATAGTAATTTAACGATTATCAGTAAGAAAATAATAAAGATGGAGGTTAGATCGGTAATTCCTGTATCTGGAGGATTTATTTTTGCTGGGTTCCTTGGTGGTTATCCTTATGATGCTGTTGTAATGTCATTAGATAGTTTATTAAATCCACCTACATGCCCTACAATAGTAGATACCAATGATATTTATAATTTTCACTTTTCACAAGATTTAAATAATCTGAGTTTTAGTAGTAATTTAAATTATACAGTCTATTCTAATATTATTACAAATCTACAAAATGCTAATACTTCTACTACTGATGCAAATTTAGTAGAGGACACAACATGTAGAACAAGCTGGTAATACCTACCCGAAGGGAGGCTTCGCCGAATTTAATTTGGTAAAAAATTAATTGGTAAAAAGAAGGATATTAGTTTTAAATGCAGAATTTATGATTATAGACGATGAATGAAGCATTGGTAATATCGGTATCAATCATTATAGGTTTTATAATAGTGGGCTTTTTGATATTTTTTGTATTAAATGGTTTTTTGAATTCATTAAACAGTAAGATAGATAGGTTGTTAAATACTACAGATGAATTAAATCAGACATTGAGGAAAATGCAGGAGGTTATGGAAACAGCAAAACCTATCCTTTATAATCTACAGGAAGTTAGCGGGAATGTTAAAAAGATAACCAATAATGTTTCTGAAATTACCGGAGATGTTAGTTTTATCGTTAAAAAAGGAAGGATATCGGTTGAGGTTATTGAAAAAACTGCTAATATGGGAATTTCTAAATTTAATGAAATGATTAAAAGTATGCTAAAAAGTAAATTAAAAGAGGAAAGCAAGTAGTATGAAAAAGGAGGTAAGATAGTATGAAAAATACAGGTGATATAATCGGAGCATTCTTAATTGGTGTTGCTGTCGGAACTATAATAGGAATATTATATGCACCACAAAGCGGAGAAGAAACAAGAAAATTAATATCTGAAAAAAGCCAAAAAGCAAAAGAAGAAATTAGCGAACAAGTGGAAAAATTAAAAGAAGAATTTGATAAACTAAAAAAACAAGTATCAAAGGTTACAAGCGAAATTACTGAAAAGATAAGTCAACAGTTTGAGAAAAAAGTAGAAGCAAAAAATGAATAACTCCTTTAAAGGGTTGGATGCTCAGGAGGATTTAATTATGAATATAAGCGTTAAAACCGAAAAAATTGACGATATAACATTAATTGAAATAGATGGAGAAGTAGATACATATACTTCTTCTAAGATAAAACAGGATATATTACAAGTTGTTGAGCAAACACCTAAGATAATAATATCGATGGAAAAAGTTAAATTTATAGATAGTACGGGCTTAGGTATTTTAATTGGAGTTCTTAAAAAAGTTAAAGAAAAAGAAGGAGAAATGATTATCGTCTCTCCAAATTCCTACATAAACCAGATATTCGAAATCACTGGTCTTTTTAAGGTATTTAAAATAGTTGAAAATACACAACAAGCAATCGACTATTTAAGAAAATCGGAGTAATCGATGATGGTTATAAATCTTGAAGGAAAAAACGCTTTAATAACAGGTGCTTCAAGAGGAATAGGAAGAGCAATAGCAATAAAATTAGCAGAAGCAAAAGCCAACGTAATTATAAATTACAGATCAAGTAAAGAAGAAGCCGAAAATTTAGCAAATTATATTTCCAAAGAATTTAGCGTTAAAGCTATTCCTATTCAAGCAGATGTCGGAGATTTCGAGCAGGTTAAAAAGATGAAAGAAATAATATCAAAAGAATTGGGACCTATACAAATACTTGTCAATAACGCAGGTATTACTAATGATAAGCTACTTAGAAATATGACCTATGATGTTTGGGATAGCGTAATAAAATCTAATCTTTATTCTGTATACAATACATGCTTTGTATTTTTAGAAGATATGTTAAGCAGTAGATGGGGAAGAATAATTAACATTTCTTCCATAGTTGGTTTGATGGGGTCAGCAGGGCAAGCTAATTACGCCGCTGCCAAAGCAGGTATTATCGGATTTACAAAATCAATAGCAAAAGAATACGCAAAGAGAAATATAACATCTAACGTTGTTTGTCCAGGATACATAGAAACTGATATGACGTCAAAATTAGCTACAAAGATAAAAGAAACTATAATAGGTAATATACCTGTTGGAAAACCTGGGTTGCCTGAAGATGTCGCAAATTTAGTTGTATTCCTTGCTTCAGATTTGGCATCTTACATAACAGGTGAAGTTATAAACATTAGTGGTGGGCTCTATATGTAAGTGGTTAATCTAGTTATTTTTAACCTTTCAATATTTTTGCTTCTTTTAGTTAGTGTCATATTTGTAGGGGTTGCAAATAATTTTGACCAAAAATTTATTAAACATATTTTTTCTATTTTAGTAGGTTTAGTATTTTTTATATTAGCTTCTATTGGAATTGTTAAGATAGATAAGGTAAAAAATTACGCTTTATTTTTATGGATTTTTTCTATATTCATTCTTGTATTGAACTTATTTGTTGGGACTACCGTTAACGGATCGAGAAGTTGGATATATATCGGTAATTTTTCATTTCAACCCGCAGAGTTAACCAAATTATCTCTTGTATTTCTTTTTGTCTTTTTATATAATTTAGTAAAAGAAAAAAATGTTTTCTTTTTTGTTTCTTTGTTTGTTGTATCCATAACTATTTTACCGATATTTATACAACCGGATTTAGGATTTTCTGTTCTTTTATTTTTATCAAATTTAATTATGAATTATGGTATAGGTGTTAACGGTTTTTTAGTTTTGTTTGTTTTGTCTGGTGCAGTTTTTGCAGGTAGTTTAGTAATGAAACCCTATCAAGTTGAAAGATTAACAACTTTTCTTGATCCGTATAAAGATCCATTAGGGAATGGATGGCAAACTATTCAAAGTGTTAATTGTATAATAAATGGGGGGATTTGGGGGCAGGGGATTGGAAAAGGAATGATATCTAAACTTGGCTTTCTTCCTGAAAAAGATACCGATTTCATTTTTTCCTTAATTACAGAAGAGGTAGGACTAATTGGCGCTTTATTTATTATTTTACTTTTTATTACACTTATTATTTGTATTCTTTTGGTTTTCAAAAATACTGATAAACAAGAGTATAAGATAATTAGTTTGTTTGTAGCTGCTGTTGTATTTATACAATCTTTTATTAACGTAGCAATGAATACTATGTCAGGGCCGATTACTGGACTTCCTCTACCATTGATAAGTTATGGTGGAACAAACATGGTTATAACTTTATTTTTACTTGGTTTAATCAATCAAATAAATTTGGATATAATAAAAAGCAATAATCTTAAGAAATGGATTGAATAATGGGTGCTCTTTTTGTTATTTTAGCAATTTTTTTGGCTTCAATAGAACCAATTATCGTTAAATATGGTTATAATCATTCAAATATTAATCCCATTACTATCATTTTTTTTAAAAATTTAGTAGGAGGAATTTTAATAATACCATTGACAACCCTAATAGGTAATAAATTTAAATTGTTGGAATTGAAAGATATAATTAATATTTCAAGAGTTTCTTTATTACTTCTTTTTACGACTTCAATGATGATTATTTCATTAAAATTTATTCCTGCTGTTATAATGCTAACCATATTTACTTCTACCCCTGCTTTTGTAAGTATAATAAATTCCATAAAGGGAAAGGAAAAAACTGATACTGTTTTTTGGTTGGGATTCTTACTTGCTTTCTTTGGAATTACTTTATTACTTGATATTTATAGTAATAGTTTTGCTGTTAATATTAAATTTTTGGTAGGTTGTCTTTTAGCTTTTTTAGGTGTTTTATCCTCATCGCTCTATAGAACAACACTTGACGAATTAACAAATAAATACACTCCCATAGTAGTATCTACCTATATATTTTTAATTAATTCA
The DNA here is from genome assembly GCA_030549815.1 of bacterium. Classification (GTDB taxonomy): domain Bacteria; phylum DRYD01; class DRYD01; order DRYD01; family DRYD01; genus DRYD01. The sequence continues at coordinate 124,204 of JAUQQQ010000006.1, forward strand.
TTTTTGGTATTAACCATTTTTAGTATTTTCAATAAATTTTTTATTTTCACAAAAGAGGGATTTGTAGTAGGTTTGTACGGGGGTATTGCAGGTACCTTAGCAAACATATCTTTTTTATATGCTCTTAATATTTTGGGTTCTACAAAAGTTTCTTTACTAAACATGTTTCAGCAACCAACCATAATATTGCTCTCTTCTATAATTCTTAAAGAGTTTCTCAAAATAAACCAAATAATTGGGATAATACTTGTTATAATTGGTGTTAATTTGGCAATAAAGAGAATAAAGTTTTAAGAAATTTTAGGATTGAAGTCTCTACTTTTCGAAGTAGAAATTGAAAGCAACAATAAACTTGACATCTGAAGAAAAAGCATTACTATAGACAAAGCAAAATGAGAATCAAAAGACAAACTAACTACTCATACAAATTCAGATTATATCTACAAAGAGAAAAAAGGTAGTTTTTAAAGAGGAATAGTTGGAACATGTGCTATAGAAAGTTGAAGTAATTTCTTCACAAAAGATGAAAATAGAAAAAGCCCTTAATAGCAAAAAGATTGAAGTTTATTGCATATTTTTTTTTAAATTTGTGCAAAGATTTTAGAAATGTTTATTATTTTGTTATCCATTATCTCTCGTGGTAGTAATTCAGCATAGAAATCATCTGTTATGTAAAGAGTATTTTTGTATTTTGTCTTAATGTAATCAATGAACTGTTGTATTTTTGTTGTATCTTCTAACCGTGTGGTATTTGTATTTATAATTCCTGCAAACAAATATTTGAAGGAATTTAACCTTTCTATTTGGAAATTTTGATCTGACTCTATTTTCTTTATTGGATTAGTGTAGAAATTAATTGAGATTCCGTCAAAACTCAATTTTTCTATGTCTTTGAAATTCTTTATTTTGTTTTTGAAAAACAGAAATAGTTGTGTATTTTTATTATCTACTGATATATTTTTAATTTTTTGTGAAAAAGTGATAAGTTTATCTAAATTTTCAATTTCGGTGTATTCTATGAATGCGAAAGCCATAACATTATTAGAATTCCATTTATCGGTGATTCTTATGAATATTTCTGTTAGTAATTCTGTGGAGTTTTCTATGTTAAGATTTGAATATTTGCTAAGGGTAAGAGGGGAGGGCAGTGAAATTAAGTAATTGTAGTTTTTCATTCTATCTAACTTTAAATATTCTGCAAGGTATTTATCAAAATTTTGGTCATCTATTTCTATTTTACTTACTTCTAATTTTCTCCAAAACACGTTTGTTTCTTCAAATCTAAGTAGAGTGTTAGCTATTGAATTTTTAATGAAAATTGAAAATGGTCTAATTAAGTCTTGGTAGTTAAATAGTCCTGTCGAAATAAAAGGAAAGTTTAATTTTTCTTGTATTTTAAGAAAATCAAAAAAATCTTTTTCATATGCTTGTTCTAATTTATATTGATCTATTCTATTTCTATCGAAATCTCGTGTTGCTTGAATTAATTCTTCTGATCTTGGATAATTACCTGCTATTGTTATCATTTTTATCCTCCTTATTGTATAGTATTAATGTGTATTCTCCTTTTTCGATTAAGCTATTTTCGTCTAAATTTTTTAATTTGGTAAAAATTATTTTTTGGTTTATTTTTGTCATTTCATGTAGAATTAGGATAAATTTTTCGGGAAAATTGTTTTTTAGGTTGTTAATGGTTTTTCTTATTCTATGACAAGATTCAAAGAAAACGATACTTTTTACTAAATTAAGTGAATTTTCGATTGTCTTTAGGTATTTATTTTTTTTATCGAGGAAACCAAGGAATAGGAAGGGGGTATGTTGTAGTGGACTTAGCATTAAAGCAGAGCATAGAGCACTTGCTCCTGGCACTATTTCTATTTCTATGTTGTTTTCTATTGCATATTTAATAAGGTTAATCGATGGATCTTCTATGTTTGGTGCTCCTGCTGAACTAATAAAACCTACTTTATCATTGTTTTCTATTATGTTTATCATTCTTTGATTTTTCACCTCTGATTCGTGATATTTTATCATCTTTTTTTTTATATTTAAATGATTTAGTAGTTTTATAGTTTGGTTTGGATTTTCAGCAAAAATTATATCTACTTCCTTTATCTTTTCGATAAAATTAATCGTTAAATCTTTTAGATTTCCTATTGGACTACTAAAAAGGATTAGTTTTTTCAGCTGTACCACCACCAATGATCTTGGGGATATTTATTCTTGTAATGATTTATATTTATTAATCTTTTTATTTCGGGCATTATATCAACAAGTTTTTGATCAAATTCTCCAATATGTTCGATTAATTTTTGAAAATCTTGGTACAAACTAAAAGGAACATTTTCTTGGTTGTTGTAAAAGAAATCTATTATATCCTGAATATCGCTTCTGTATTGTAGTATTAAAGGTGCATTGAATTTATTTAGTTGTTGATTTTCCAACAATTTTTTGTATTCCTCTATATACTCTTCAAGTAGCTCTATTGCTTCTATATAGTTTTGCATATTAAAAACAAAAGGGGGCTGAAAGCCCCCTCCTTTTACTTGTCTATTTCTTGATTACTTTATTTGTGGTGGTTTTATGGTACCTTGAGAAAGTTGCTGTGATGTTGTTTGGGTTTGTTGGGTACTTTGAGGAGTTTGTTGCGATAGGTTTTTAAGTATTTCGATTAGATCCAATCCTGTTAAATTTTTAAGGACTTCTGGAACTGTTGCAACTGTTCCTGCTATATCCTTGGTTAAATTAGAGAAACCTGCACCATTACCTCCACCGATCATTATAACTCTTTCAATTTTATTCAATGGGTTGGCTACTTTTTCTGCGATTTCTGGTAGTTTTTCAATTACTATTTCTGCTATAGCGGCGTTGTTGTACATTCTCCAAGCTTCTGCTTTTTTCATCATTGCTTTTGCTATAGCAACACCCTGTGCTTCTGTTATTTCTGCTTCAGCTAAACCTTTAGCTTTTATTGCTTCAGCTTCTGCTTGCCCGCTTAATTTAATTTTTTCTGCTTCTGCTTGTGCCAATGCTATTTGTCTAATTCTTTCAGCTTCTGCTAACTGCTCAATTTTGAACCTTTCTGCTTCTGCTGGTTTTTTAACAGTTGCTTCTAATTCTTTTTCTTTTCTCATTGCTTCCAAGTTTTGTAATTCTATTTGTTTTTCCTTTTCTGTTAAGTAGTATGCCATATCTGCTTCTGCTTTTTTGGCTTCTGCGGTTTTTCTTTCTTCAGATACTCTGATATCTGCTTCGATTTGTGCAACTCTTTTTCTTTGATCAGCTTCAGCTTCTTTTTCGGCAGCTTGTGCATCTGCCTCTGCTGCTGCTTTTCTTGCTGCTGCTAATTGTTCTGCTTCTCTAGCTCTTGCTTCTGCATCTTGTTGAGCTGTGTAAATCCTCTTTTCCTTTTCAGTTTCTGCTTGTCTCTTTGCTATTTCTAATGCCTGTTCTAATTCGTAATTTTTAGCTACTTTTTCTAATTCTGCCTGTTTCATTCTTGCTTGTGTTTCTTGTTCTTTTATTTGTGGAGCGACTCTGAATTCTATTGCTTTTTCTGGATCGCCTATATCTTTAATTGCAAACGTATCTAAAATTAATCCCATTTTTGCAAAGTCATCTTTTATAGCTTCCTCAACTTTTTTAACAATTTCTTCTCTTTTATGTAGCAGTTCTTCCAAATTAACGGCAGCAATAACCTCTCTTGTTTTTCCTTCTAATATTTCTCTAATACTTGCTATAACTTGATCTGATTTTTGGTTTAAAAACCTCTCTCCAGCTTTTTCTAAATCGCTTAGATTGAACTTTACTGCTGCAGTTGCACTGACACTAACAGGAATTTTATCTGCCGTTAAAATTTTAGCTGTTGTAACATCAATAATTAAGCTTGTTAAAGCCAATTTGATAGAACCTATAGGGTCAAGAATATCCTTAATAGTAAAAGCATCAATTTTTAATCCTAATGTTCCCAAATCTTTAGCCGCTGATTTATTGACTTCTTGAATAAATGTATCTCTATCATGCAGTAATTGTTGTAATCTTGTTCTTGCAATAACTTCCCTTGTATGACCTTCTAATATTTCTTTAATATTTTTGTCAATTTCTTGATCACTTTTTCCTAAGAATCTTTCTGCTGCACTTAATATATTAGCATTATTTGATGAATCTATTTTAACTGTAGCAACTGCTTCTACTGATAGAGGAACTTTGTCAAGGGTTAATATTTGAGGACTTTTTATATCGATAATTCTCGCTTCTAATGACAATTCTTGTGCACTTTGTACCAATGGTAATACAGTGGTACCACCTCCAACGACAACTCTTTTTCCACCCCATCCCGTTACTATCAACGCTTTATTGGGAGGCACCCTTCTATATAAGGTAACAGCAAAATAAAAAATAATACCAAATACGAAGAACGCAACTCCTAAAGCCACTACTAAAATTGGTAATTCCATAATTTTTTCATCTCCTTGTTAAATTTTTTGTATTTCTTTTATATTGAAAGAATCGATTATTAAGCTGTATTCTTTTACATCATTTTTTAACAATTCCTCTATTCTTTGAGATAATAATTCTTCGTTTGATATTTCTTCTGATTTAATTGTTGATATATATTTCCTCATTTTATTTTCTAATAATTCTTTTATTACTTGCAATGCTTCTTCTTTTGTTAAGTTAAGAAAATTTTCACCTGCTTTTTCTAATTCTTGCAAATTAAATTTAATTGTACACACCGCTCTAATTTTAAATTTATCCTGATTTTGAGTAATTACCTTTAGATTATCAATTTCTATAACTGAACTTGATAATGCTAATGACATAGAACCTTTAACATCAAAAATATCTTTAATTGTAACTGCATCAATTTTTAATCCAATATTTTTTAGATCAGCCTCAGCAGATTTACTTACTTCTTCTAAAAATGTTTCTCTATTGTTTAATAACTCCATAAATTTTGTTTCTGATATTATTTTTATTAAATGTTCTCTAAGTACTTCTTGTATGCTTTCTTTTAATTCTTTATCAGTTTTGCTTAAAAATCTTTCTGCTGCTTTAATAATGTTTTCTGATGATGATGAATCAACTTTAACCGTTGAAACAATTTCTATCCCTATTGGTATTTTATCAGAAGTAAGTACTTGTGGAACGATAACATTTATAACGAGTGCTTCTAATGATAATTTTTGTACTTTCTGGGGAAAAAGTGAAAAGATAGTACCACTACCTCCAACAACTCTTTTTCTACCTTTTCCCGTTACTATCAAAGCCTTATCTGGAGGTACCCTCTTTTGTAAAGTAACGACGAAATATAAAATAATACCAATTACGAAGAATAATATACCTAAAAATATCACTACAATTGGAAATTCCATAGGATTTTTTATTATATTTGTTTATTTATTTGCTAACTAATTCTTCTTCCCAGTTAGGTGGGCATACTTTACCAGGGTTATCATAAACATATTTGCAAGCTTTTAAGGTTCTTAGAATTTCTTTTGTGTTTCTTCCAACAAAGAAGTCATTTACACATATGTGCATTACTACGCCATCTGGATTTACGATAACTGTTCCTCTTCTTGTTAATCCTACTGATTCTTCATATGTACCAAATAAGCAAGTGATGTTGTGAGTTGAATCTGAGAGCATTGGGAATTGGATATTCTTCATTGATTCTGTTGATTCTTTCCAAGCTTTTAATGTGTAAGGACTGTCTGTGCTTATGGACATTACTTCTGCTCCTAATTTTTGGAATTCGTTGTATATTTTTGATAGTTCTACTAATTCGTCTTGGCAAACAGATGTGAAAGCAGCTGGATGGGATACTAAGACTAACCATTTACCTT